>JAKKUO010000020.1 GCA_021890795.1 Bacillota bacterium
TCCGTCTGGAACCCTGGATCTTTTGACCATTTTAGTTGATCGTCAGCAGGAGATCCGTCCGGTGGAGCGAATAGCCCCAGTAAGTGGGGAAGTGTGGGGGAAAGTGGGGCAAACGCCCATACCCGACCCGGATCCTGGGGTGAGGGGGGTGAGCCGGCGTGTTTATGGGGGAATACCACCACAACATCGACGCCAAGGGCCGGCTCGCCATTCCCGCCCGGTTCCGGGAGGGGTTGGGGGAGCGGTTTGTCGCGACCAAGGGCCTGGACAACTGCCTCTTTGTCTTCCCCATGGACGAGTGGACCCGGCTGGAGGAGAAGCTGAAGGCCCTGCCCTTCACCCGGGCCGACGCCCGGGCCTTCGTCCGGTTCTTCTTCGCCGGGGCCGCGGAGTGTGAACTGGATGCCCAGGGGCGGATCCTGATCCCGGAGCACCTGCGCACCTACGCCAAGCTCGAGAAGGAGTGCGTCATCCTCGGGGTCTCGAACCGGGTGGAGATCTGGGCCAAGTCCGAATGGGAAGCCTACCAGGCAAAGGCCGATGCGGCCTACGAGGAGATCGCGGAGAAGATCATCGACTTCTGAGTCCGCTCCGCGCCGGGAGGTCCGGGGCCTGTGTTCCACCATGTCCCGGTCATGCTCGAAGAGGTGCTTACTGCCCTCGCCATCCGCCCCGACGGCACCTACGTGGACTGCACCGTCGGCGGCGGCGGCCACAGCGCCGCCATCTGCGCCCGCCTGGGCCCCGGCGGCCGGCTCCTGGCCCTGGACCAGGACCCGGCGGCCGTGGCCGCCGCGGCGGAGCGCCTGGCCCCCTTCGGGGACCGGGTCCGGCTGCGCCGGACCAACTTCGAGCGGGTGGCGGAGGTGGCCCAGGCAGAGGGGCTGGTGCCGGTGGACGGCATCCTGATGGACCTGGGGGTCTCCAGCCCCCAGCTCGACACTCCGGAGCGGGGGTTCAGCTACCGGGAGGACGCGCCCCTGGACATGCGGATGGACCCGGACCGGCCCGTCAGCGCTGCGGACATCGTCGCCACCGCCAGCGAGGAGGAACTCGCCCGGATCCTCCGGGAGTACGGGGAGGAGCGGTACGCCCGGCAGATCGCCCGGGCCATCGTCCGCACCCGGGAAAGGACGCCGATCCGGACCACGGGGCAGCTCGCGGAGGTGGTGCGGTCGGCCTTGCCCGGCCGGGCCCTCCGGGAGCCCCAGCACCCGGCCCGACGGACCTTTCAGGCCCTGCGGATCGCGGTCAACGACGAGCTCGGGGCTCTGGAGCGGGGACTGAAGGCCGCCCTCTCCATCCTCGCCCCCGGGGGCCGGCTGGTGGTGATCACCTTCCACTCCCTCGAGGACCGGATTGTCAAGCGCACCTTCGCCGACTGGGCCAAGAGCTGTGTCTGCCCTCCCGGGACCCCGGTCTGCATCTGCGGCCGCCGGCCTCTGGTCCGGCCAGTGGGCAAGCAGCCGTGGCTCCCGTCGGAGGCGGAGGTAGCCGCCAACCCCCGGGCCCGGAGCGCCAAACTCCGGGTGGTCGAGCGGCTCGGGGGGTAGGGCCGACCCGGATGGGCTTCCGCCCCACACGCCTTTGTGCGCCTCAACTCTTCTAAGTGCCGAGGGGGGTCATACCATGCAGGTAGCGAGAGAGTGGTCCCTGGGCCCGTATGCGCCCGCGCCCCGGACCCCGTACCGGGAGCCTGACCGGAGCCGCCGGCCCGCTGAACTCCGCCGGCGCCGGAGCCGCCCCCCTCTGGCGGTCCTTGGGCTTGCCTTCCTTTGCTGGTCTTTTCTGGTGGGGCTGGGTGTGGTATACGTAAACCGGGAGGCGAACATCGTCCGGCAGGGCCGGGAGCTCCAGGAGCTGCGGAACGCGGTCGAGAAGCTGGAGGAGGAGAACCGGGCCCTGGAGGCCCAGGTGGCCTCCCTCTCCAGTGTCCAGCGCATCGCCCAGGAGGCCCGGCGGCTGGGGCTGGTACCGCCCTCAGAGCTGAAGGTGGCCGCGGTGGACCGGGCCGCGGTCATGGCCGCGATGGCCCAGCCCGAGGACCGGGAGCCGGAGCCGGTCCAGATGGCGGCGGCTTCCCGGCCGGCGGGGCTGTGGGACCGGGTCCGGGGGTACCTGGCCCGCTGGTGGATGCACCCGGCCCAGGAGCAGGCCTCCGGGCGGTGAGAACCCTCCCAGTCGGATCCATGCAGGGGGGAGCCGCGTGGCGGTACCGGGCCGCGCCACCCGCCGGCGAATCGTGGCGCTTCTGGCCCTCTACCTGGCCGCGGCTGCGGGCCTCACCGGCCGGATCGCCTACTGGCAACTGGTCCGGGGCGAGGAACTGAGCCGCAAGGGGGAGGCGATTCGCCGGACGGAGTCCCGGATCCGGGCCCACCGGGGCCCGATTGTCGATCGGAACGGTCAGCCTCTGGCGGTGACGGTGACCGCGGAGGCCATCTGGGCCAATCCCCGGGACGTGGAGGACAAGGAAGGGACGGCCGCCATTCTGGCGGCTATTCTTCAGCGGGATGTATCCGATATTTTACAGCTATTACAGAAGAAAACATTTCACGTCTACATCGCCCGCCGGCCGACGGAAGCCCAGGTGGCCCAGGTGCGGGCCTACAAGGCCAGGGGGCAGCTCAAGGGGATCGAACTGGAGCCCGGGGCCCGGCGGGTCTACCCGGAAGGGGACCTCGCAGCCCACATCCTGGGCTTTGCCGGCATCGACAACCAGGGGCTGGAGGGGCTGGAACTCCGGTACGATGAACAGCTCCGGGGCCAGGACGGCGCGGTCCTCTACGAGAAGGACGCCCGGGGGTACCAGATCCCCGAAGCGCCCCGGACCATCGAGCCGCCGGTCCCCGGCCTCACCCTGGTGCTAACCATTGACAAGTCGCTGCAGTTGGTGGTAGAGCAGGCACTGGACCGGACCCTGGACCTCACCCAGGCGAGGCGGGCCGCGATCATGGTGATGGAGACGGCCACCGGGGGGCTTTTGGCCGTCGCCGCCCGGCCGGCCTTCGACCCCAACGCCGGCGGGAATTCGGACCCGGCCCTCCGGCGGATGTGGCTGGTGGCGGACCAGCTGAGCCCGGGCTCCGTCTTCAAGCCGGTGACCATGGCCGCTTACCTGGAGGAGGGGCTGGGCACCCCGGACACCCCCTTCTCCGACCCCGGGTGCTTCCTGGTCCTCGGGGAGCAGATCTGCAACTGGAACCACCAGGGGTTCCACGGGACCCTGACCGACGTGATGCGGAACTCCTCCAATGTCGGCTTCGCGACCCTGGGGATCCGCCTCGGGCGGGACCGGTTCTACAAGTGGCTCGACCGGTTCAACCTCACCCGGCCGACGGGGATCGACCTGCCCGGGGAGGCCCGGGGCGCCCAGGTGCCCAAAGAGCGGGCGACGGACCTGGACCTGGCGGTGCAGGCCTTTGGCCAGACCCTGACGGTGACCCCGGTGCAGATGCTGGCGGCGGTCAACGCGATCGCCAACGACGGCTGTTGGGTCCAGCCGCATCTCGCCCGGGAGTTCCGCACCCCCGATGGGGAGGTGGCCTTCCGCCCCCAGCCGGTGCGCCGGTGCATCCTCTCCCCGGAGACGGCCCGGCAGGTCCAGCGGATGATGACAGAAGTGGTGCGGGCCGGCACCGGCCGGAGCGCGGCGGTGCCGGGCCACGAGGTGGCAGGGAAGACCGGCACCGCGGAGAAGTTTGAAGGGGGCCGAAAGGTCGAGGGTAAGTACATCGCCTCGTTTCTGGGTTTTGCCCCCGTACCCAACCCCCGGGTGACCGTACTGATTATGATCGACGAACCCCAGGGACTGACCTACGGCGGGCAGGTGGCGGCCCCGGTCTTCAGCCAGATCATCGGCGACATCCTCCGGTACCTGGAGGTGCCCCCGACCGCGGGCCCCGGGGAGAGCGGAGCGCTCTCCGGGTCGGGGGCGGGCCGGGCCCAGGACCCGGGGACGCCGGCCGGGGCCGCGCCCGCGACGGTCGGGGTGAGGGTGCCGGACCTCCGGGGCCGGACCCTCCGGGAGGCGGCAGACCTGCTGGCGGGCCTGGGGCTCTCTCTCGAGCTGACCCCCGGCGGCAGCGGGGTGGTGATGCGGCAGGAGCCCGGCCCCGGGGTGACGGTGGCGCCGGGGGGGCGGGTGCGGGTCTGGCTCGGTTCATCGGGGGGACCGGTTTCGGGTTAACCGGTCGCCCGAATGGCAAGAATTGCTGGTAGTGCCGGCAGGGAGGCGAAGGCATGCAGGTCCGGGAACTCCTTGACCTCGGGGTGCTCCTGCAGGGAGACCCGGAGGTGGTGGTGACGGGGGTGGCCTACGACTCCCGGCGTACCCGGCCCGGAGACCTCTTCGTGGCCATCCGGGGCTTCCGGGACAACGGTCACCGCTACCTGGAGGAGGCCCTCCAGAACGGGGCCCGGGCCCTGATGGTGGAGGAGCCCCTGCCGGTGCCGGTGCCCCTGTCGGTCCCGGTGATTCGGGTGCCCTCTGCCCGGCAGGCCCTGGCCGATGCCGCTTGCCGGCTCCACGGTCACCCCTCCCGCCGGCTGCGGGTGATCGGGGTGACCGGCACCAACGGCAAGACCACCACCACCCACCTGATCCGGTCGATCCTGATGGAGCGGGGGGACCGGGTGGGCCTGGTGGGCACCGTCCACAACTACATCGGCGATGACATCCTCCCGGTGGAGCACACCACTCCGGAGTCTGCAGACCTCCAGCACTACCTGGCCCGGATGGTGGCCGCGGGCTCCCGGTACGCGGTGATGGAGGTCTCCTCCCACGCCCTGGCCCTGCACCGGGTCCGGGGGGTGGAGTTCGACGTCGGCGTCTTCACCAACCTCACCCAGGATCACCTGGACTTCCACCGGGACATGGACGACTACCGGGAGACCAAGGGCCGGCTCTTCGCCAGCCTGGGGGTGGGGGCGACCAAGCCCGGCCCCCGGGCGGCGGTCCTCAACGCCGACGACCCGGCCAGTGCCCGGTACCGGGAGCTGTGCCAGGTGCCGGTGGTGACCTACGGCCTCCGGCCCGGCGCCGACCTCTGGGCCCGGGACGTGGAGGTGCGCCGGGAGGGGGCGGCCTTCACCCTGGTCAGCCCCCAGGGGGAGGTCCGCCTCCGGCTCCGGCTTACCGGCCTCTTTAACGTCTACAACGCCCTGGCCGCGGCGGCGGTGGGGCTGGTGGAGGGGGTGGACCTGGCCACCGTCCGCCGGGCCCTGGAACGGACCCAGGGGGTGGCGGGCCGGCTGGAGCCGGTGGACGCCGGGCAGCCCTTCGGGGTCTTCGTCGACTACGCCCACACCCCCGACGGGCTGGAGAACGTCCTCCGGACGGTCCGGGCCTTCACCGAGGGGCGGATCATCCTGGTCTTCGGCTGCGGCGGCGACCGGGACCCGGCCAAACGGCCAAAGATGGGGGCGGTGGCCGGCCGGCTGGCGGACTACGTCATCGTCACCTCCGACAACCCCCGAAGCGAGGACCCGGAGCAGATCATCGCCCAGATCCTGGCCGGGGTCCGAGCTACGCCCCTGCCGCCGGACCGGTATGAGGCGGAGGTGGACCGGGCCCGGGCCATCGCCCGGGCCATCGCCCTCGCCCAGCCCGGGGACGTGGTGCTCATCGCCGGCAAGGGGCACGAGACGTACCAGATCTTCAAGGACCGGACCATTCCCTTCGACGACCGGGAGGTGGCCCGGCAGGTCCTCGCAGAACAGATGGCACGGAGGCGAAGCACTTGAGCCGGATGACGGTGGGTGAACTCGCCGGCTGGGTCGAGGGGGAGATCCTGGCCGGCGACCCTGGCACGCCCCTTGCGGGGGTGGCTTACGACAGCCGCCAGGTGCGGCCCGGGGACTGTTTTATCGCTCTCCCGGGTTCCCGGGCGGACGGGCACGACTTCGTCGGGGAAGCCGCGGTCCGGGGGGCCGCCTGCGCCCTGGTGAGCCGCCCGGTGCCGGTGCCGCCGGGGCTGGCGGTCATCCGGGTGCCGGACACGCTCCTGGCCCTGGGGATGGCTGCGGCCCGGTACCGGCAGCGGTTCGACCTGCCAGTGGTGGCGGTGACCGGCAGCGTGGGCAAGACCACCACCAAGGAGATGGCCGCGGCGGTGCTGAGCCGCCGCTACAACACCCTGCGGAACGCCGGCAACCTCAACTCCGAGGTGGGCCTGCCGGTGGTGCTGCTGAACGAGCTCGGGCCGGAGCATGAGGCCGCGGTGCTGGAGATGGGGATGCGGGGGCTCGGGGAGATCGCCTATCTCTGCAGCATCGCCCGGCCCCGGGTGGCGGTGGTGACCAACGTGGGGCCGACGCACCTGGAGCTCCTCGGCAGCATCGAGAACATCGCCCGGGCCAAGTCCGAGGCGGTCCAGGCCCTGCCCCCGGACGGGGTGGCGGTGCTCAATGGGGATGACCCCCGGGTCCGGGCCATGGCGGCCCTGGCCCCGGGGGAGGTGATCCTGTACAGCCTCGAGGGGGCCCTGGGACCCCGGTTTGTCACCGTCCAGCACCTGCGGCCCGCAGAGGTGCCAGGGTTGCCGGTGCCGGGCACCGCCTTCACCCTGGTCACCCACCGGGGGGAGGCGGAGGTGGTGTTGCCCGCCCCGGGCCGGCACCACGTCCAGGCCGCGCTGGCGGCGGCCGGGGTGGGCCTCGCCCTGGGGCTCAACCCGGCGGAGATCGCCGCGGGGCTGGCGGCGTACCGGCCCGCGGGGAGCCGGCAGCGGTTTGTCGCCGTCGGCGACGTGCTGATCCTGGATGACACCTACAACGCCGCCCCGGCTTCGGTGAAGGCCGCCCTGGCGGTGCTGGCGGAGCTGCCCGGGCCTGGCCGGCGCCTCGCGGTCCTGGGGGACATGTATGAACTCGGGGAGTACACCGAGGCCGGCCACCGGGAGGTGGGGCAGGCGGCAGCCGGGGTCGCGGACCGGCTCTGGGCCGTCGGGGAGCTGGCCCGCTGGATCGCGGAGGGCGCCCTCGACGCCGGGATGGACCCAGGGGCGTTGGAGTGGCACCGGGAGAAGGGGGAGGCGATCCAGAGCCTCCTGGCGGCGCTTCGGCCGGGGGACCGGGTGCTGGTAAAAGGCTCCCGGGGCATGCGGATGGAGGAGATCGTAGCCGCCATCGAGAATCACCTTTCCCGTTTGCCCGACGGGAGGTAGCACCCGATGACCCCTGCGATGCGCCTCACCTTCGCAGCTCTCCTCTCCTTCCTCCTGGCCCTGGTCACCGGCTGGTGCGTGATTCCCCTCCTCCGGCGCCTGAAGGCCGGCCAGACCATCCGGTCCGACGGCCCCCGGCACCACCTGGCCAAGGCCGGCACCCCGACCATGGGCGGCATCATCTTTGCCCTCCCGGCAGCGGTGGCTGCCCTGGCCTTCACCCCCCGGGACGGCGGGGGCCGGGACCTGGTGCCGATGCTGGTAGCCCTGGGGACGGCTCTGGGGCACGGGGCCGTGGGCTTCGCCGACGACTACATCAAGGTGGCCTTCCGCCGGCCCCTGGGGCTCCGGGCCCGGGAGAAGCTCTTCTTCCAGACCTTCCTCGCCCTGGTTCTTGCCTGGGCTGCCGTCCGTCTGCTGGGGCTGGGCACCTGGGTCTGGGTGCCCTTCGTCAACCGCACCTTCGACCTGGGGATGCTCTACTACCCCTTTGTGCTCTTCCTGGTCCTGGGCACCGGCAACGCGGTCAACCTCACCGACGGGGTGGACGGCCTTTTGGCCGGAGCGTCGGTGACCGTCTTCGCCTTTTACACCTACGTGGCCGCGATCCAGGGCCAGGTAGGACTGGCGGTGCTGGCCGCCGCCATCGCCACTGGCTGCCTGGGCTTTCTCCGGTACAACGCCCACCCGGCCCGGGTCTTCATGGGGGACACCGGCTCCCTCTTCCTGGGCGGGGCCCTGGCGGCCCTGGCGGTGCTCACCAAGACCGAGTTCCTCCTGCCCCTGAGTGGGCTGCTCTTTGTCCTGGAGACCCTTTCGGTCATTCTCCAGGTCCTGGCATTCCGGCTCACCGGGCGGCGTATCTTCCGCATGAGCCCCCTGCACCACCACTTCGAACTCGGGGGCTGGTCGGAGAACGAGGTGGTCTACCGGTTCTGGCTGGTGGCCCTGGCGGGGGTCCTCCTGGCCCTCTGGGGGCTGGGGACGGCCTGAGGACGGGCCGGGGCCGGGCGGGAAAGGGGGCGTCAACCTGCAGTTCGAACCGAGCCGCCGGTCCGGGGACCCGGGGCTCAGCCTGGCGGTCATCGCCCTCCTGTCCATCGGCGTGGTGATGGTCTTCAGCGCCAGCATGGCCCGGGCCGAGGACCAACTGGGGGATCCCTTCAGCTACCTCAAGCGGCAGGCCCTTTTCGTCGCCCTGGGGCTGGGGGTGATGTGGCTCACCTCCCGGGTGCCGTACAGCCAGTGGCGCCGGCTGGCCCGGCCGCTCCTTTTGGCCGGGTTGGCGCTGCTGGTCCTGGTGCTGATCCCCGGCATCGGCCAAGTTCGCAACGAGGCCCGGCGCTGGATCGGCTTCGGTCCTGCCAGCTTTCAGCCCTCGGAGTTCATGAAGTTTGCCATCGTGGTCTTCATGGCGGACTACCTGGCCGGGGTGCGGGACTTCCGCCGGCTCCGAACCCTCTTTCTCCCCGGGGCCGTGCTGGGGCTGGTCTTCGTGCTGATCATGCTCGAGCCGGACATGGGGACGGCTCTGGCCATTGCGGGCACGGTCTTCGTCCTCCTCTTCGCCGCCGGGGCGGAGCTCTGGCACCTGGGCGGGCTCTCCCTGGCGGGGGCGGCGGCGGCCACCTACTACGCGTTCAGCGCCGAATACCGGCGGGATCGGATCCTGAACTTCCTCAACCCCGAGCGGGACCCCCTGGGATCGAGCTACCAGGTGCTCCAGGGGCTCTACGCCCTGGCCTCGGGCCACCTCTTCGGCGTCGGGGTGGGACGCAGCCGGCAGAAGTTCTGGTACCTCCCGGAGCCCCACACCGACTACATCTTCGCGATCATCGGGGAGGAACTGGGGTTCCTGGGCGCCCTGGTCACCCTGCTCCTCTTCCTGCTCTTCACCTGGCGGGGATACCGGACCGCTGCGGCCGCACCGGACCGGTTCGCCTCCCTTCTGGCCACCGGCATCACCACCATGATCGCCCTGCAGGCGGTGATGAACATCGCGGTGGTGACCGCCTCCATGCCGGCCACCGGCATCCCCCTGCCCTTCATCAGCTACGGCGGATCCTCCCTCCTGGTCACCCTGGCCGGGGTCGGGATCCTCCTGGGGGTCAGCCGCTACCGGACTTACGGCTGAGACCCTGGAAGGAGGGCTGGCCTATCCGATGCGTGTTCTCCTCACCGGGGGCGGGACCGGCGGACACGTCTACCCTGCCCTCGCCATCGCCGATGAGATCCGCAGGCTTGAGCCCGGCGCCCGGTTTCTCTTCGTGGGAACGGCCCAGGGCATTGAGGCCGACCTGGTCCCCCGGGCGGGGCTGCCCTTTGCCACCATCGCCGCGGGCGGGCTGGTGGGGACCTCCCTGGTCCAGCGGCTCCGGGGGGCCTTGAAGATGGCTGTCGGGGTCTGGCAGGCGGTCCGGCACCTGCGCCGGTTCCGCCCGGATGTCGTCCTGGCCACCGGCGGCTACGTCAGCGGGCCTGTGCTCCTGGCCGCCCGGTTCCTGGGGATTCCCTACGCCCTCTGGGAAGGGAACGCCTTTCCCGGGGCCACGGTCCGGCTCTTCAGCCGCTGGGCCCGGGCGGTCTTCATCCCCTTCCCGGAGGCCGGGCGGCACTTCCCGCCCGGGGTGAAGCTCTTCCCTCTGGGCAATCCGGTGCGCCGGGAGGTGCTGGAAGCGGACCGGGAGGCGGCCCGGGCCGCCCTGGGCCTCGGGCCCGGGGACCGGCTGGTGCTGGTGGTGCCCGGGAGCATCGGCGCCCGGGGACTGAACCGGGCGATGGTGGAGGCGGCGCCCCGGCTCCTGGCCCGGCCGGAGGTGCGGATCCTCCACGTCACCGGCGCCCGGCAGCACGGGGAGGTGATCGGCCTCTACCGGCAGGCCGGGATGGACCCGGAGGGGACCCCGGGGCTCATGGTGCGGCCTTACCTCCACGAGATGCCCCTGGCCCTCGCGGCGGCGGATCTGGCGGTCACCCGGGCCGGGGCCACCACCACTGCGGAGCTGGCGGTCCGGGGCCTGCCGGCGGTGGTGATTCCCTTCCCCTACGCCACCCACAACCACCAGGAGTACAACGCCCGGGCCCTGGCCGACCGGGGCGGGGTGGTGATGATCCGGGAGGCGGAACTCAGCGGGACGCGCCTCGCCGAGACCCTGCTGGAGCTCCTCGACAACCCGGACCGCCGGGCGGCCATGGCCCGGGCGCTCCGGGAGGTGGCTCGGGACCGGGCCGGGGAGGAGATCGCCGCCCAGGTCCTCGCTCTGGCCCGGAGCCGGCGGTAGGGGCGGTCCCGGCCGGTGGACAAGCCTTGGCCGGCCATCCCTGGCATAGCATGAAACGCAGAGCGGTAATCTCACGGGATTCTGGCGCCCTGGGGCGCCCGGAAAGGGACGGAACAGCAGTGAAGTCACCGGTGGAAGCGGCCCTACGTAACATAGTGCGGGACCCGGACCGGGTGCGCCCGCAGGAGCCCCTGGCGCCCCGCACCACCTTCCGTATCGGCGGCCCGGCGGAGTTTCTGGTCGAGGTCCATACGATGGCGGAACTCCTCGGCGTGCTGGAGGTCGTGACGAAGTACGGGCTGCCGCTACACATCCTGGGCAACGGCTCCAACGTCCTCGTGCCCGATGAAGGGGTACCGGGGGTGGTGCTGATCCTCGGCGGCGAGCTTGCCGGCCGGCGGATCGAGGGGACCCGGGTGGTGGCCGGCGGCGGGTGCAACCTGCCCCGGCTGGCGGTGGAGGTCTCCCGGATGGGGCTTGGCGGGCTGCACTTCGCCTGCGCCATCCCCGGCACCGTGGGGGCCGGCCTGGTGATCAACGCCGGGGCCCACGGCGGGGAGATGAGCCAGGTGGTCGCCGAGGCCGAGGTGGTCTGGCCGGAGGACGGCCGGGTGCAGCGGCTCCGCCCGGAAGAGATCGGCTTTGGCTACCGGACGACCAGGCTCCTGGGGACCTCCGCCGTCGTGACCGAGGTGGTCTTCGACCTGTACCCGGCGGACCGGGACGAACTGGCGGCCCGGATCAAAGAACTCCTGGAGCGGCGCAAGGCCACCCAGCCCCTGGGGCTGCCCAACGCTGGCAGCATCTTCCGGAACCCGCCGGGGGACTACGCCGGCCGGCTGATCGAGGCGGCCGGGTGCAAGGGTTGGCGGGTGGGCGACGCCCAGGTCTCGGAGAAGCACGCGAACTTTATCGTCAACCTGGGGCGGGCCACAGCCCGGGACGTCATTGCCCTGGCGCTTAAGGTCCGGGATGCGGTCGAAAGCCGGTTTGGGGTGCGCCTCGAGCCGGAGGTCCGGATCTGGGGGCCGAATCCTTTCCGGTAGTCCCAGACCGGGAAGGGTTCCGCCAATCCTGGGAGGTCATGGCAGTGGAACAGGGCAGGGATCGGTTCCGGGTGACAGGCGGCCGCCGGCTCACCGGAACCGTGCGGATCAGTGGGGCCAAGAACGCGGTGCTGCCCATCCTGGCAGCCGCCGTCCTCTGCCCCGAGGAGGTGGTGATCCGGGGGGTTCCGGCCATCCGGGACGTCCAGGTGATGCTGACCATCCTCCGGCGCCTGGGGGTCCGGGTGCGGGAGGAGGCAGGGCTTGACGGGCTCACCCTGGTCCTGGACCCCTCCGGCCTGTCGACGGCGGAGGTACACGAGGAACTGACCCGGGAGATGCGCTCGTCTATCTTTCTGATGGGGCCGCTCCTGGGCCGGGTGGGCTGGGTGCGGATGGCCTACCCGGGAGGCTGTGCCATCGGGCCCCGGCCCATCGACCTGCACCTCCGGGGGCTGCAGGAACTGGGTGCGCACCTGGAAGAGAAGGGCGGATACATCGAAGCGACGGCCACCCGGCTCCGTGGCCGGGAGATCTACCTCGACTTCCCTAGCGTCGGGGCGACGGAGAACCTGATGATGGCGGCGGTGCTCGCCGAGGGCACCACCGTGATCCGGGGCGCCGCCCGGGAGCCGGAGATCGTCGACCTCCAGAGCTTCCTCTGCGCCATGGGAGCCCGGGTCCGGGGGGCCGGCCTGGACGTGATCCGGATCGAGGGGGTGCGGCGGCTCCACGGCGCGGAGCACACCGTCGCGCCGGACCGGATCGAGGCAGGTACTTTCATGGCCGCGGTGGCGGCAGCCGGCGGGGATGTCAAGCTGGAGAACGTCATCGCCGAGCACGTGGAGGCGCCGGCGGCCAAGCTCCGGGAGATGGGCGTCTGGGTGGAAGAGGAGGCGGACGGCTCTCTGCGGGTCCGCTCCCGGGGAGGGCTGCAGGCGTCGGACGTGAAGACCCTGCCGTACCCGGGGTTCCCGACGGACCTGCAGCCCCAGTTCATGGCGGTGGCTGCGGCGGCGATGGGGACGAGCGTCATCACCGAGACCATCTTTGAGAACCGGTTCCGGGTGGCCGAGGAACTCCGGCGCATGGGGGCCCAGATCAAGGTGGAAGGCCGGACCGCGGTGGTCAAGGGCGTGCCGCGGCTCTCCGGGGCGCCGGTGACCGCCCCGGCCCTCCGGGAGGGGATGGCCCTGGTCATCGCCGGGCTGGCCGCGGACGGGGTGACGGAGGTATGCGGGGCCCACCACGTGGACCGGGGCTACGAGCGGCTGGAAGAGAAACTCCGGGGGCTGGGGGCGGAAATCCTCCGGGTCTAGCGGTGAGGGCGGCGGCATGCCGCCCTTGCCTGGCCTGGTTGGACAGGCAGGGTGGTGAAGGGTGAGAGGCGAGGGCGACTCCCGGGTCCGCAAGGGGATGGCAGGGATTGTCCTCCTGGCGCTTCTGGGCCTTGGCCTTCTGGCCGGGTACGCGGCGCTCTACACGGGGTACTTCCGGTACCAGGGGCTGGAGCTGGTGGGTGCCTCCCGGATCACGCCGGCGGAGGTGGAGCAGATCCTGGGCCTCCGAAAGGGGGAGCCCCGGTGGCGCTACCCGGTGGCGGTCCTGCGCCGGGAACTGCTGCGGTTGGAGCCCTGGGTAAAGGAGGCTGAGGTGACCTGGCAGGGGGGCCTTCTGCGGATCGCGGTGACCGAGCGCCGGCCGGTGGCCCTCCTGCCCTACTACAACCTCTACGCGGTCCTCGATGCCGAGGGGGTCGTCCTGGATGCGGCGACCCTGGACGAGTACCGGCTCCCGGTGATCTCCGGGATCTCCCTCCCCCGGGCCCTCAGGGGGGAGCGGGTCCAGCATCCCGACCTCGCCGGGGCCCTGCGGGCGGCTGCCCTCCTGCCCCGGGAGGTGGCGGACCAGGTGTCGGAGATCCACGTTACGCCCCTCGGGGAACTGGAGCTGATACTGGAGGGCCCGGTGACCGTCTTCCTGGGGCCCCCCCAGCGGCTGGAGGAGAAGCTCGCGACCCTGCCGGCCGTCTGGGAGGACGGCCTGCCGCTGCTGGAGGTGGCCCGGCGGCAGGGGTATGACCTGAACCTGGTCAACCCCGACCGACCGACCTTCCAGCCCTGGTCATCGGGCCGCTGAACCCCGGGCCGGGGAACCGGCTCCTTCAGGCCTTTGGGGTGCCCGGCCGCGCCCGGGGGGCTGCGGCAGGGCCCGGATGCGAGGGAAGGACCCCAATCGCCGCGGCGGCCTGGGGGCGGCTTTTGGCTGCTGCCGCAGCAGCCGGGCGGGCAGGTGGTCCGGCAGGGGGCGTGCTATAATGGGGGCAGTCCTGGCCCTACTGGGCCAGAAGGGGTGAGCGGAGGGGTGAAGCGCAGCGCTTACTGGCCCCTGGCCCTGGTGACCGTCGTGCTGGGGTTCATGCTGGCGATGCAGTTGAAGGTACAGGAGCGGGTGGCGGCCCAGAACGTCTCGGTGCAGCGCGCCGAGGACCTCACCGCCCAGCTCCGGCAGGTGGAGCAGGAGCGGGAGGCCCTGGCCAAGGAGGTAGAAACCCTCCGGCAGCAGGTGGCCGACCTCACGAGCCAGCAGGCGGTCTACACCGGCCTGGCCGAGCAGTTGGAAGAGCTCCGGGCCGCCGCGGGGCTGACGGCGCTGAAGGGTCCCGGGGTGCGGGTGGTCCTGGATGATTCCGACCGGCCCTGGCGCCCGGGGGAGAACCCGAACGCTTTCATCATCCACGACGAGGACATCCTGCGGGTGGTCAACGAACTCCGGGCCAGCGGCGCCGAGGCCATTGCCGTCAACGGGCAGCGGCTGACGGGCCGGTCCGAGATCCGCTGCGTCGGCCCGGTGGTGATGGTCAACGGGGTCCGGACCACCACCCCGGTGGAGATCCTGGCCCTGGGGGATCCCCACAACCTGGAGCAGGGGCTGCGGCTCCGGGGCGGTGTGGTGGACCTCCTGACCATGTACAGCATCCGTGTGACCATCGAGCGCAAGCCGGAACTGGTCATCCCTCCGTACAAAGGGAGCCTGCAGTTCGAGTACGGCAAGCCCGTGGTGAACCCCTGATCCGATCCTGACAGGCCGGGAATCCGACCCTGACAGGTTGGGGTCGCACGGCCGGAAAGCAGGGATGATCCTTGAGGTGGATGGTGATTGCAGCCGTCGGTCTGTTGCTGGGGTTCGCGGCCGGCTTTGCCATGCCGCTGGTCCCCAGTGTGGCTTATGCCCGGTACCTGTCCATCGCGGTGCTGGCAAGCCTGGATTCTGCCCTGGGCGGCCTGCGGGCGAGCCTGGAGGGCAAGTACGACAGCGCGATCTTCGTGACGGGCTTCTTCACCAACATCTTCTTGGCGGCGGGCCTGATCTTCGTCGGCGACCGGCTGGGGGTGCGGGACCTGTACCTCGCCGCCGTGGCAGGCATGGGGATCCGCCTCTTTCAGAATATGGGTATTATTCGTCGGTTGCTCTTCCAGCGGTGGGGGGTGATCCGGTCGGCGACAGGCCGGGAGGAGCCCGGCCCCTCGTCCACCGGCTCTCCCGAGGCTCCTTCCCCGCCCCAGCGGCCGGCGGGTTGACCGCGTACACAACCCCACCGCCTTCCGGCCAGTTCCGGAAGGCGGATTTTGTGTCTGCTTCTAACCCCTCATCCTAGATTCTGTCAAGGCCGCGGCAGGATTCCCATTCACGGCGTTGAATTGAATAGGTTGACCCAGAAAGTGGCTCCCGAGGCTTCCCGGTCCCGAAGGTTCCAGCTTCTACCGGGCAAGCGCCTCTCCCGGAAGTGACAGGGAGGCCGGAACGTTGGCCAGGAGACACCAGTTGCGCGAGGCCGTTGTCGGACTGGACATCGGCAGCACCAAAGTGGCGGTGGTGGTCGCGGAGATCGCCGGCGGGCAGGAGCCCAGCATCATCGGGCTGGGGGTGGCCCCCAATAGCGGCCTCCGCAAGGGGGTCGTGGTGGACATCGAGGGCACCAGCCGGGCCATCCTGCAGGCGGTCGAGCAGGCCCAGCGCATGAGCGGGGTTGAGATCACCAGTGCCGTCGTCAGCGTTTCCGGCAGCCACATCAGCAGCCTCAACAACCGCGGGGTGGTTGCGGTCAGCCGCCCCGATCACGAGATCACCGGCGAGGATGTCCACCGGGTGCTGGACGCCGCCCGGGTGATCAACCTCACCCCGGACCGGGAGGTACTCCACATCATCCCCCGGGAGTTTGAGGTGGACGGGTACGACGGCGTCAAGGACCCGGTGGGGATGGTGGGAGGCCGGCTGGAGGTGGAGGCCCATATCGTCACCGCCGCCTCCGCTTCCCTCCAGAACCTGATGCGGGCCGTCGCCCGGGCCGGGATCGTGGTGGAGGGCCTATGGCTCAGTAGCCTGGCCGCGGGCGAGGCGGTCCTCACCCCCGCCGAGAAGGAACTGGGCGTCGTGCTGGTGGACATCGGCGGCGGCACCATGGATATCAGCATCTACGACCGGGGGACTCCCTGGTACAGCGTCGTGATCCCCATCGGGGGCGAGCACATCACCAGCGACATTGCCGTCGGGCTCCGGGTGCCCCTGCCCCTGGCGGAGGAGATCAAGGTGACCCGGGGTGTGGCGGCTACCTCCATGGCCGGGGACGGGTCCTTTGAGCTCCCCAATCCCTCCGGCCGTGGCAGCCGCCAGGTGCCGGACAAGGTGCTGGCGGGGATCATCGAGCCCCGGGTGCAGGAGATGGTCAGCCTCCTGGCCCGGGAGATCAAGCGGTCGGCCTATCCCGGCATCCTGCCTGGCGGGGTGGTCTTCTGCGGGGGCACGGCCAACCTGCCGGGGCTGACGGACCTGACCGCCGACCTCCTCGACCTGCCGGTGCGGGTGGGGCAGCCCGGCGGCCTTGCCGGGCTCAACGATATCGTCGCCGGCCCGGCCTTTGCCACCGCCGTGGGGCTGGTGCAACTGGCCGGGCGCAGCGCCGCCGCGGCGGTGGCTGCGACCGGCGAGCGTTCCCAGCCGGCAGGATTGTGGAGCCGGCTGCGGAACTGGTTGGAAGAGCTTTTCTGATCTCCGCTCGGACAGCCGGGCAGGACCGGGCAGTGGTGAAGGTCGCCCGCCTGGGCGAAGGAGGCTGCATAGGGTATGGAATTCGATGCGGGCATTGAGAATCTGGCTACAATCAAGGTCATCGGGGTGGGCGGCGGCGGCAACAACGCGGTGAACCGGATGATCAGCACCGGCCTCAAGGGCGTGGAGTTCATCGCGGTCAACACCGACGCGCAGGCCCTCGCCACCTCCCTGGCCCCGACCAAGGTGCAGATCGGCCCCAAGCTGACCAAAGGCCTCGGGGCCGGAGCCAACCCCGAGATCGGCCAGAAGGCGGCGGAGGAGAGCCGGGAGGCCATCGCCGAGGTGCTGAGCGGGGCAGACATGGTCTTCATCACCGCCGGCATGGGTGGCGGTACGGGCACCGGCGCCGCTCCGGTGGTGGCAGAGGTCGCCAAGGAGCTCGGCGCCCTGACGGTGGCGGTGGTCACCCGCCCCTTCACCTTTGAGGGCAAGCGGAAGGCGCTGGTGGCGGAAAAGGGCATCGCCAACCTCAAGGAAAAGGTGGACACCCTGATCACCATTCCCAACGACCGGATCCTCCAGGTGGTGGACAAGAAGACCTCCCTCACCGAGGCCTTCCGGATTGCCGACGACGTCCTCCGCCAGGGCGTCCAGGGCATCTCCGACCTGATCGCAATCCCGGGGCTGATCAACCTGGACTTTGCCGACGTCAAGACCATCATGTCCAACCAGGGGTCGGCCCTGATGGGAATCGGCATCTCCAGCGGCGAGAACCGGGCAGCGGAGGCGGCCCGGATGGCCATCTCCAGCCCGCTTTTGGAGACCTCCATCGAGGGGGCCAAGGGGGTGCTCCTCAACATCACCGGGGGCAACGACCTCTCCCTCTTCGAGGTGAACGAGGCCGCCGAGATCATCTCCCAGGCCGCGGACCCCGACGCCAACATCATCTTCGGGGCGGTCATCGACGAGAGCCTCCAGGACGAGATCCGGGTGACGGTGATCGCCACCGGCTTCGACCGGGAAAGCCGGCTGAAGCGGTCCGCCGGCTCGATGATCGGCGGGGAGCTGGACCTGAAGCCGTTTAGCGATGACCTGGAGATCCCGGCCTTCCTGCGCCGGCGGGGGCCGGGGAGCAACTGAGGTCCGCTGCTAAGGGGAGCACCTGAGGCGCGCCGCTCCAGGGAACACCCGCGGCGCGCCGCCGTGGTGCAGCGCCCGGACCTTCTCGGTCCGGGCGCTCGTCGCGTCTTGATAGGTGGAGCCCCCGGCTTCTCCAGGAGATGGCGGCCAGGAGCGAGGGGCCGGTCCCTCGACACACG
Source organism: Bacillota bacterium (assembly GCA_021890795.1). Classification (GTDB taxonomy): domain Bacteria; phylum Bacillota; class Sulfobacillia; order Symbiobacteriales; family ZC4RG38; genus ZC4RG38. The sequence continues at coordinate 17,865 of JAKKUO010000020.1, forward strand.
AAGACATAGATAGTGAAAAATTGCGGACTTACTTCGACATGTCCGGCGGCCCCGGGGATGTACAATGGGGCATAGCCCCAGGACGGGCTTCGTATAATCCGGTACCCCTGGGGAGGGAGCCGGCGTGCCGGTGCTGCGGGTGAGCGTAGACCTGCTTTTCGGTCTGGCGCTGCTAGTGGATAGCGCCTGGCTCTGGGCTGCGGGCGTACTCGCCGGGGTGCCGGTGCGCCCCCTGCGGCTGCTGGCCGCTGCTGCCCTGGGGGCGGCCGCGGACGTCCTCGCCTTCTTCCCCGGCGGAAGGTGGCTGCACCTGGGTGGAACCCGGGCCCTGGGCACCCTGGCCCTGGTGGCCCTGGCCTTCGGCGGCCGGGGCCGGTGGCGGGCCGTGCCCCGGGCCTTGGTGGCTTACCTGGTGCTGGGGGCGATGGCTGCGGGGCTGGATCTGGCCCTGGGCCCGGCAGGGCCCGGGGTGGCGGCGCCGGCGGACGGGAGCCGGTGGGTGGTCTACGGGGCCACCCGGGCTCCGACCCCGCTGGTCTTGGCAGGCGTCCCCCTGGCCCTGGCCGGTGCCCGGTTGCTGGCGACGGGGCTGGGGGCATGGTGGCAACTGCGGCGGGGGCTAGTGGAGGTGGTGGTGGACCTGGGCTGGGGTCCCCGGCGGCTCCAGGGGCTGGTGGACAGCGGGAACCGGCTCCGGGATCCCCTCTCGGGGGACCCGGTGGTGGTGGTAGAGGAGGCGGCCCTGGTAGGGGCGGCTCCGGCGGATTTTCTGGCCCTGGCCCGGACCGGGCCGGCGGATCCGGGGCTGCCGGAGCCGGCGGCGGCCTGGGCCGGCCGGACCCGATGGCTCACGTACCAGGCTGTGGGCGGCCAGGGCTGGCTGCCGGCCATGCGGCCCCTCGCCCTGGCGGTCGCCGGCCAGCCGGTCCGGGCCCTGGTGGCGGTCAGCCCCGGGGAGCTGGGCAGCGGCGCTTTCCAGGCCCTGGTTCCGGCGGAGTTGACGGTGATGGGCGTGGCGGGCGTCCGACCCGCCCTGGGCGCGGGCAACGGTGGGCAGGGGGGATGAGGCGTGACCAGGGTGACGGCCTACGTTCGGGTGCGCTGGCGGCTCTGGCGGTGGGCCTGGCAGGTCCGGCTGGCTCGCCTCGGGGTGCGGCTGGGGCTGATGCCGCCGGAGGTGATCCACTATATCGGTTCCAGCGAAGCGCTACCGCCCCCGCTCTCGGTCCAGGAGGAACTGGCCCTCCTGGACCGGTTGCAGTCCGGGGACGAATCGGTCAAGAACACCCTCATCGAGCGAAACCTCCGGCTGGTGGTCTACATCGCCCGGAAGTTCGATAACACTGGCATCTGGGTCGAGGACCTGGTCTCCATCGGCACCATCGGGCTCATCAAGGCGGTGAAGACCTTTGACCCGACCAAGCGGATCAAGCTGGCCACCTATGCCTCCAAGTGTATCGAGAACGAGATCCTGATGTTCCTGCGGCGGACCAGCCGGCTCCGGTCGGAAGTCTCCTTCGAGGAGCCCCTCAACAAGGACTGGGAGGGCAACGAACTGCTGCTCTCGGACGTGATGGGCACGGAGAACGACATCATCTACCGGGAGCTGGAGGAGCAGGTGGAGCGGGCCCTGCTCCGAAAGGCCATGGCCCAGCTCACCGGTCGGGAGAAGCGGATCATGGAACTGCGCTTTGGCCTCCGGGACGGCCGGGAGCGGACCCAGAAGGAGGTGGCCGACCTCCTGGGGATCTCCCAGTCCTACATCTCCCGGTTGGAGAAGCGGATCTTCAAGCGCCTGCGCCGGGAGATCGCCCGGATGGAATGAGGGCCGGAACCAGGGAACCCCGACGGGGGAACCCCGGCGAGAAGGACCACAAGGATCCCGCAGCCACGTTGGGCTGCGGGATTCGTGTGTTTTCGTTTGGGTCCCGGGAACCACTTTAGGTCCAAAGTCTCATTCTGCGAATGAAACAGGAGACCAAATGTCAGCGTCTAATGGTGATGATAGGGATGGTATATACAGGAATTGTGCCCGCGGGGGGGCCGGGAGCGGGGCCTGGCCCAAGTTCGGACCGGGCCCGATGCCGGAACCAGCCCGGGGTCAGACCCGGCCCCGCGGGAAGGGAGGATGTGGGGTTGTCAGGTCGGAGCCTGCGCCTCTTGGTCTGGATGGTTGTCCTGAGCCTGGTGCTTACCGCGGCGGTGCCGGTCACCCAGGCCGCGGTGAGCGTCCAGCCGCTGACCCTGGAGCAGGCGGTCACGCTGCTCCAGCAGCGGGGCGTGGTCCAACCGGGGGCCATGCCCACCCTGCGGCTGGGCGACCCGGTGACCCGGGCGGAGATGGTCAAGGTCGTGGTGGCGGCCATGGGGCAGAGCGAGGCTGCCGCGGCCCTGGCGGGCAGCGCCACCTTTCCGGACACCCGGGACCACTGGGCGAGCGGCTATATCGCCATGGCGTACATCACCGGCCTGGTTCGGGGCAGGTCCGACGGGCGGTTTCACCCGGACGCGCCGATGACCGGCCCGGAGGCCCTCACCCTCCTGCTGCGGATGCTGGGCCGGGAGGGGGAGGCCCAGGGACCCTGGCCGGCGGGGGTGGTGGAGGCCGCGACCCGGCTGGGCATCGTTCCCCCTGACCTGAGCGCAGCCGTCTGGCAGAATCAGCCCATCACCAGGGGCGACGCCTTCACCGTCCTCGCGGTGGCCCTGACCCGGGTGCCGGTCACTCCCGACGGCCGGACCCTGGCGGAGGTGGTGGACGCGCGCCGGCAGGCGGGCCAGGAGCCGGCTCCGGGGCTCCCCGGGACGGTTCCGGGCGGGGGGACCGGCGCCTGGGGCCCCGGCGCGGTACCCGCCGGTGAGCCGGCCCAGGTGGCGGTCATCCCCGGCCGGGCCCGGGCGGTGGCCGGCGGGTGGGTGGAGGTGCCCATCGCCCTCCGGGTGCTGAACGCCGCCGGGGGGCCGGCGGCCGGGGGGCCCTTCGCCATCGCCCTGCAGGCCACGGGAAGCGAGGTGGCCCGGCTGGACCGGACCGAGGTCCAGGTGGCAGCAGGGGAGGAAGGGGTGGTCCGGCTCACCGCGGTCCCCGGCGGCCCGGCGGGGCTGGTCACCATCCAGGCCCGGCTCCGGAACCGGGAGGAGGTCCGGGGTTACGGAGCAGTGACCTTTGAGCCCCGGGCCCTGGCAGCGGTGCGCCTGGAAGCCCTCCCCGACGTCATTCCGGCGGGCGGGCCGGGGGTTCCCCTGCGGGCGGTGGCCCTGGACCAGGACGGCCAGCCCTTCCCGGCTCCCGAGTCCCTGACGGTCTTCCTGGAGAGCAGCGACCCGGGGGTGGTGGCGGTCCTTGGGGGGCCCCTCACCATCCCCGCGGGCCGGTGGGAGTCCTCCGGCACGGCGACGGTCCGACCGGTGGCGCCCGTCGGTGCGGCGGAGGTGCGGGGGCGGCTCTCCGGCGGCGGAGCCGGGGTCCCGGTCCTCGCCGCGCCGGTGCGGATCGGGCAGCCGGGGCCGGTGGCCGGGCTGCGGATTACCGCCTGGAATGCCGGGGCGCCCGCAGACGGGGTGACCCCCGTGATCCTCCGGGTGGAGCGGGTCGACGCCGCCGGCCAGCCGGTGGCCGGTGACACCACCCCGGTGGTGGTGACCAGCCTCCGGGGCGACGTGGAGGTGGAGCCCCTGGGGGAGCAGGGCGGCGTCGCGTTCTTTGCCGCCCGGACCGCGGTGCCGGGGGAGGTCACCTTCGCCGCGCTGGCCCGGGACCGGATCGACCTCACCCCGGGAGACACTACCGTCGCCTTCCGGGCCGGCGTGACCACCCGGGTGGTCCTCCGGGTGGAGCCGGCGGAACTGACCCTGGGCGGCGATGCGACCGCCGCGGTCCGGGCCTACCTGGAGGACGCCCAGGGGCGGCCGGTGACCAACCAGGGTCTGCCCCTGGAGGTCCGGGTGGCCCTTTCCGGCGGGACCGGGGAGCTGGGCGGCGACCGGCTGGTGATCCCGCCGGGGGCTGACCGGTCGGAGAATGCGGTCACCCTCCGGGCCGGGGACCGGACGGGTACCCTGCGGCTCACCGGCACCGCACCCCGGGGGCTGGCGGTGACCGCGGCCACGGTAGCGGTCAAGCAGGCCCCGGTCAAGCCGGCGACCCCCGGCACCCAGGCCCCTGGTTCTTCCTCCGGCGGGTCCGCCACCGGGGAGGCGCAGCTGGTGGCTCTGCCCCAGGTGGCCACGGCCCAGGCCGGGGATGAGGTCCGGGTGCGGATCGAAGCCCGGGACCGGCAGGGCAAACTCATCACCGACGGTCAGTACGCCTTCCAGGTGGCCATCCGGGTCGACGGCCAGCCGTACAGCGGCGACCCGGACCGGCTCCAGGTCACCGTGGGGGGCTACAGCCCCGTGGACGGCAAGGCGACCCCGGCCTTCCGGGACGCGGAGGGGACGGTGGTGGCCCGGACGGTAAACGGCGTGGCGGACCTGTACGTCCGCTACCTGGGTACCGGCCTCCTGGAGATTGAGCCCCTGGGCAGGTCCCGGCAGAGCAAGGCCTACGACGACACCGGCCTGGCCGGCCCGGCGGACTCGGCCACCGGCCTCAAGGGCGTGGCCGGCCGCATCCGGTTCAACCCCGGGCCGCCGGCAGACCTGCGGATCACCCTGGACCCGAACCTGGGCGCTCCCGACGTGGCGGCCCTCAAGGCCGCCGTGGGCCGGACCGCGACCCTGAAGGTGGCCGTGGTGGACCGATACGGCAACCCGGTCACCGACAGCGTCAGCGTCACCGTGGCCCGTTCGGGCACCAGTGGAGTGACCGAACTGCTCAACGCCCAGGGCAAGGGAGTATCGAGCCTCTCCCTCAGCCTCCGGGGTACGGAGGGGACCGCGGTGATCCGGGTGACAAGCGACCAGCCCGGCACCGACACCTACACCGTCACCGGCAGCAGCCAGGGTACCTCCCTGAACACGTTCTTCACCGTTCACACGGTGACCGGCACCCCGCCGGTGCCGGACATCGAATCGGTCCGGGGCAACGTCACCCAGACGGAAGGGATCGTCACCGCCCTGGACACCGGGGTGGCGGTGGTGCTGGCCCCCAAGCCCCAGGCCACCGGCCCGGTCAAGGTGCTCTTCTACGTGGACGGGCAGCGGGTCGGGGAGGACGGGCCGGTATACCTGAACAGCTCGGATGAGAAGAGCCGCACCGCCACCCTCCCCGTGGAAAAGATTGGCAAGGCCGGCACCCGGAAGATCCAGGTGCGGCTGGACAACGGGGCCGAGGTGAGCCCCCTCTCCGGGGCGGTGCAGGTGGTCTACGACCTCTCCGGGCCGAAAGCCGCGATCGCGGGGGTGCACATCGACTGGTCCGCCGGAGAGCTGGTGATCCGGGGTCAGTTTGAGACAGCCAAGGGGACTGCGGTCCGGCCGGAGCGCCTGACCATCGCCATGGGCGACGCCACCCGGCGCCTGGACCGGAACACCCCGTACCGGGTCACCGGGAGCGAGATCCGGCTCACCCTGCGCTTGGCGGACCGGCAGGCCCTCGAGGACTATCTCAACACCCTGCCGGAAGCTCTCCAGCCAGGCGGGGACGCCGTGGAGATCGCCCTGTCCGGGGAGAAGGGCTGGTTTGTGGACCACCGGCAACTGGAAGCTGGAGGGTTCACCGGGTTCCGGGTGACCCCGGCGGCGGTCCTGACGAAGGCCCGGTACAGCCCCGGCAATCAGACGCTGGTGCTCGAGGGCCTCGGCCTGGATACCATCGCCCGGGTGGATCCCCGGAAGATCACCCTGGTGGACGGGAGCGGCCGGCGGTACACCCTCACCACCCCTGCTACCACCGTCCAGACCGGCGGCGCCCTGCTGCGGATCGTCCTGTCCAAGGCCGACGCAACGGTGCTCCAGGACCCGGCCCGGCTGGCCCACGTGGGGATCAGGCTGGAGGCGGCCCCCGGGTGGGGGGAGGATGCCGCCGGGTTCCGGACCCCGGCCGCACCGGGGGTGGACGTGATCCGGTTCGAGGGCTTCGAGGCGGCGTACTATGATGCCCGGACCGGCCAGGTCTTCCTCCGCCTCTCCCCGGGTTTCCTCGACCCGGAGGGTCGGGTGGATCCCCGCCGGCTGGCGATCCAGGACGCAGACGGCTCCCCCCGGTACACCCTCACCGGCCTCGCCGGTGAGCCGCTGTGGGTTGGGGACACCCTGATCCTCACCCTCACCCCGGCGGACCGGGACCGGATCAACAACAGCGGCCAGTTCCCCGCGGCCCAGGCGGTGCTCCGGGCGGACTTCGGCTGGTATGTGGGTCCCAACGGCCGGGAAGCTCCCGGCACTGCTGGGGTGCCCCTGCAGCCCTGGCCTCAGGTGACCCAGGCCACCTTCCACCCGGCCACGGAGAGCCTGGTGATCCGGGGGGCCCGGCTCGGGGCCGGGACGCTGGACCTCAGCCGGCTGCATCTGGGCGGGCAGGCCCTAAAGGAGGCTACCGTGCTGGCCCAGACCGACGGCGAGATCGCCCTGCGGCTGCCGCCGGCGGTGGTCGAGGCCCTGCAGGGGGCGACCGGGCTGAAGCTGGAGGCCGAGGTGGGCTGGCTCACCCTGGACGGCCGGTATGAGCACCGGGGCTTCAGCCTCTCCAGCGTGAAGAAGAGCAGCCTCCCGGCACCGGAGCTTACCGCCGCTGAGGTGGACTGGCCCGGCGGACAGCTGATCCTCATCGGCACGGGGCTGCCCACCCGGGTGGCCGACTGGGACCTGAGCAAGATCCAGCTGGAGGCGGGCACAACTGAACTCTCCCTGGCGCAGGCGACCATTGCCTCCCTGAGCGCCACCCAAGTGCGGATCGCCCTCACCCCCGAGCTGAAGGACGCCCTGAAGGACCCCGGCCGGCTTGGTACGCCGCCGGTCACCCTCCGGGCCCAGGACGGCTGGGTGCGGAGCCTGGACGCCGGCGTGGCCCCGGAGAAGTCCCTGCCTCTGCAGCCCCTGGCCCGGGTAGAGGGGGCGCACTACGACCCGGACACCGGCATTCTGATCCTTTACGGGACTGGCCTTGGCGGCGGGGTCCGGCTCTCCGGAGCGCACCTGGTGGTGACCGACGACCAGGGCGGTTACGTCCGGCTGGCGGGGCTCCCCGCGGCGACCCCGGCCGCCGGCCCGCAGGGGGAGGAGGCCCTGCAAGTCACCCTGACCCCGGACCAGCGGTCGGCCCTCGACCGTCTGGCCCCGGAGGCCGAGTGGCAGCTCCTCCTCGAGGCCGGGTGGCTCTACACCGACCGGGGCGGCAAGGCGCCCCCGGTGGCGGATGGGGTACCCATCGAGCGACTCTAAGCTGGCCTGAGGCCCGGCAGCACGCCGGGCCTCAGGCCTTTTTCCGTCCAAAGGGCCGGGGCCCGGTCCCTCCCCTGGCGGTTCTTTCCAGTTCCTGACTTTCCGATGAATAGCCCCCAGGGCTGACGGAGATAATCAGGGTTGTACAATTCTGCACACCTGCGTTCCTGCCCTGGTCGAGCCCGTGCCGGGGCCGAGCCCGGCACCCCGGAAAGGGATGGGGGAGGATCGGGTCGCGCATGATCAACAAGGTGGAGCTCTGCGGGGTCAACACCTCCAAGCTGCCGGTGCTGACCAACGCGCAGATGCGGGAACTGTTCACCCAGATGCACGCAGGCAGCCCGACGGCCCGGGATCAGCTCATCACCGGCAACCTGCGGCTGGTTCTGAGCGTGATCCAGCGGTTCAACAACCGGGGCGAGTACGTTGACGACCTGTTCCAGGTCGGATGCATCGGCCTGATGAAGGCCATCGACAACTTCGACCTGAGCCAGAACGTCCGGTTCAGCACCTACGCGGTGCCGATGATCATCGGAGAGATCCGGCGGTACCTCCGGGACAACAACCCGATCCGGGTCAGCCGGTCCCTCCGGGACGTGGCCTACAAGGCCCTGCAGACCCGGGACAACCTGGTGGCCCGGTTCTCCAGGGAGCCCACGGTGCAGGAGATCGCCGACGAGCTGAAGTTGCCGGTGGAGGACGTGGTCTTCGCCCTGGACGCGATCCAGGAGCCGGTCTCTCTCTTCGAGCCCTTGTACCAGGATGGCGGCGACCCCATCTACGTGATGGACCAGGTCCGGGATGAGAAGGAGCAGGACAGCTCCTGGGTCGAGGAGATCGCCATCCGGGAGGCCCTCCGGCGGCTGAGCGACCGGGAGCGGACCATCCTGACCCTCCGGTTCTTCCAGGGGAAGACCCAGATGGAGGTGGCCGAGGAGATCGGCATCTCCCAGGCCCAGGTCTCCCGGCTGGAGAAGGCAGCCCTGGGCCACATGCGCAAGTACGTCTGAGGGGTCGTGAACCCGTGTACCTCCGTAGCCCCTGGTACCTTCAGACCCTGGCCGGTGCCGTGGCGCTCCTGGCCGGCACCGGCCTTCTCGTCGCCGGCGGGGCGCTGGGCAGGCCAGGCCCCGTCCCGGCCCCCGCCCCTCCCCTGCCCGGTCTCGAATCCCGCCCCCTCCGGTTCCAGGTGCTGGCGAACAGCGATGCCCCTGGGGATCAGGCCCTGAAGCTCCGGGTCCGGGACGCGGTCCTGCCGATCCTCCAGGCTGCGGGCCAGGAGGCCGCCGACGGGCCCGGGCTGGCCCGGGAACTGGCCCGGCGGCTGCCGGAGATCGAGGCGGCCGCGCGGCAGGCCCTGGGGGAGGCGGGATCCCGCCAGCCGGTCCGGGCGGAGTTGGCGACGGTCCCGTTCCCCACCCGGACCTACGGTCCCCTCACCCTCCCCGCGGGGGAGTATCCCACCCTGCGGCTGGTCCTGGGCCGGGGCGAGGGACGGAACTGGTGGTGCGTGCTCTTTCCGCCCCTCTGCTTTCCCGAGAGCGCGGTGCAAGTGGAGTGGCGGCCAGCACCCCGCTTCCGGGCGCTGGGGGCAGGCCCCGGCGCGAGGGAGACCCAGGACTGGGAGGCCCATCCGGTCGCGGTGGTGGCGGCGCTCCGCCGGGCCCGTTCCCCCTTGATCCTGGATGAGCGGGAGGTGCGGGAACTGCCGGTGCAGGCCCGGTGGGCCCTGGTGGACTGGCTGCGGTCCCACGGCTGGCTGAAACGGTGAACCCGCCTGGCTTGCCGGGAAGCGAGGGCGCGTCGGTCAGCTCCGATGAATAAGATCTCCCCGGAACCAGCCGGGGAGGGGTGGCGATGGCCAAGGCATCGGATCTTCGGAAGGAGATCATCAACGTCCGCACGGGGCGGCGGCTCGGGGAGCTGGTGGATGTGGAGATCGACGAATCCACCGGTCGGATCACGGCACTGGTGGTCCCCGGCCCGTCCCGGTTCTGGGGGCTCCTGGGGACCGGTCAGGACCTGGTGATCCCCTGGAGCCGGATCGTCCGCATCGGCCCGGACTGCATCCTGGTGGACGTGGAGGAGGGCCCTTCCCCCCGGGAGGCCGGCCCCGGCGCCTGACCGGCCCCCATCGGTTGCCTACTTATGCTTTCTGCCCGTTCCTGCGCCTTCTGCCCATTCCTTCTGGCCTGTATCTTCTTCTCTCTGTACCGCCTGGCCCCGGCTACAATGGGGGTGTCGGCGGGGGCTTCTGTCCGACCGGAGGCCGTCCCGCCCAGCCGGGTTCCTTTTCCGGGGCGGCTAAACCAGGACCCAAGACCTAGAGACAACCCTTGTCGCTGTAGCCTTAAACTAGATTTAGAGATGACTGCCGCCCCCCACCATCCTCCAGCATCCGGTGGAGCGAGGCGAGGGAGGACGACGGGTGGACCCCTTGTGGCAGTGGATCACCGGAGAGGACGGCGTGCGTGCCCTCTCCTTTCCGTTTCTGGAGCGGCTCGGTGGTGTTCGGGCCCTCTTCACCTCCCGGCACCGGGGGGCGAGTCGGCTCGTACCCGTCGGCCTGAACCTGGTGGCCGTGGCCGGGGAGGACCCCGGGGCCGTGGCGGAGAACCGGCGCCGGGCCCTGGCCCTCATCGGATCCACCCCTGACCGGGCCGTGATCGCCGGGCTGGTCCACGGCCGTGAGGTGGCCCGGGTGGACGCACCGCCCCCGCCGGATCCCCACGGGGTCCGGGCAGTCCCCGGGGTGGACGGGCTGGTGACCGCCACCCCGGACCTCACCTTGATGGTCACCGCCGCGGACTGCGTCCCCATCTACCTGTACGATCCCCACGTGCCGGCGGTGGGCTTGCTCCACGCAGGATGGCGGGGCACCGCGGCCGGCATCGCCCGGGTTGGGGTCGAGCGGTTGGCTGCAGAGTACGGCAGCCGGCCGGAGCGGATCTGGGCGGTGATCGGCCCGGCGATCGGTCCGTGTTGCTACGAGGTGGACGAGCCGGTCCGGGCGGCGATGGCGGCAGCCCCCGGTTTCCGGCCGGGGTGGCTCCGGCCGGGCCGGCGGCCGGATCGGTGGCAGTTGGACCTGTGGCAGGCCAACCGGGACCAGCTGGTGGCGGCCGGCGTCCCGGTGGAGCAGATCGGGATCGCGGGCATCTGCACGGCTTGCCAGCGGGCGGACTTCTTCTCCCACCGGGGCGAGGGCGGGCGCACCGGCCGGCAGGCGGCGCTGATTCGGCTGGTAGGGGGCAGGCGCCATGCCGGCTGAAGGGCGGAACCCCCGGGGGCTCTCCCGGACCCCGGCCAGCGGCCGGGTGATTCCCCTCTTTCCCCCCGACCGGGGTCGCCGGCGGGCGCCGGCGGGCCAGCCGGACCGGAGCCGGCCCTGGGTCGGCAGCGAGGAATTGGCCAGCCTGCCTCTCCGGCGCCCCCGGCCCCGGCGCCCGGGGTGGCGCCTCTGGGCGCTCGGGCTCTCCGCTGTTCTCCTCCTGGGCATCGCCGGGGTCCTCGGCCTGGCAGCCCGGGACGTCCGGGGCGCGCTGGCCAGGCCCGAGCCCCATCCGGTGCGCCGGGGCACCCTCGAACTGGCGGTGGCCGGGGAGGCTCTGCTGCTTCGGAACGAGTGGGTACAGGTCGCGCCCCGGGGCGGAACCCTGGAGCGGCTGGTCCCCGAGGGGCAGGCGGTGCGGACGGGCACCCCGGTGGTCACCGTGGCCGGACAGCCCCTGCGGGCGGAGCGGCCCGGCACCCTCAGCTACCAGATCGATGGCCTGGAGACGGAACTCGACCCCGATGCCCTCGGCTGGGTGACCGGGGCCCAGGCTACCGGCCCAGGCCCGGATTGGCTGGAGCGGATCCCCTTCCGCCGGGTGGAGCCTCCCAGCAGCCAGGTGGCGCCTGGCCAGCCGGTCTTCAAGGTGGTGGACAACGCCGGCCTCTGGCTGGCGGTAACGGGCCCGGCCCGGCTCCTGGCCGGGGTGAATCCCGGGGATCCCGCCCGGGTCCAGTTCCTGGCCCTGGGCACCGGGCTTCACCGGTTCCGGGTGGTCTACAAGTCCGCCCCCGAGGGAGACCAGGTGCTCCTGGCCCTGGCCGCGGATTCCCCCATCCCGGACACCCTGGCTTTCCTCCGCCGCACCCCGGTCCGGGTGGTCCTCGGCCGGTGGGAGGGGTGGGTGGTGCCCCGGGAGGCTTTGACCGTGGTCGGCGGCCGGCCGGGGGTGCTGGTCCGAACCCCGGCCGGGGAGCGGTTTGTCCCGGTTACGGTCCTCGGCCAGAACGAGACCGAAGCGGCGGTGGAAGGGGACCTGGCCCCGGACGCGGAAGTGCTGGTTCCCCCTGGCGACGCCGTTTGGAGTTGACGGTAAAAGTTTGCATTGATGTCGGTTCAATGGGAAGGGAAGCGGAATGCCGATGTCGAACATCGCTTCAAACGTGGCTGCCGTCCGGGCTGCCATCGCCGAGGCAGCCCGGGAGGCCGGCCGCCGGCCGGAGGAGATCCGGCTGGTGGCGGTTACCAAGGGCCGTACCGTGGAGGAGATCCGCGAGGCCCTGGCGGCGGGGATCACGGACCTGGGGGAGAACCGGGTCCAGGAGGCCATGCAGAAGTACCCCGCCATCGGCAAGGCCGCTACGTGGCACATGATCGGGACCCTGCAGACGAATAAGGTAAAGCACGCGCTGCAGTTTGCCGATCTCATCCACTCCCTGGACCGACTGGCCCTGGCCCAAGAATTGGAGAAGCAGGCCAGCCGCCTGGGGCGGCGGGTGCCGGTGCTGGTGCAGGTGAACGTCTCCGGCGAGGCCACCAAGCACGGCATCCGGCCGGACGAGCTCTTCCGGTTCCTTGAAGCGATTGCCCCCCTGGAGCACCTGGAGGTCCAGGGGCTGATGACCATCGCTCCCATCGCCACCGATCCGGAGGAGGTCCGGCCGGTCTTCGCCGCCCTCCGGGAACTGGCGGAAAAAGTACGGGCTCAGGGCTTTCCCCGGGTAGAGATGCGCTGGCTTTCCATGGGGATGTCCGGGGACTTTGTCGCCGCGATCCGGGAAGGGGCCAACATGGTTCGCATCGGCACTGCGATCTTCGGGCCCCGCCCTGCCAAAGAGTCGGGCTAGGAGGCGCAGCACAGGGGTGTCAAGAGAGATGTCACGGGGGAAGGGGATGAGCAGCGTGGCCCAGGGCGCCTGGGATAAGATGTTGCGTTTTCTCGGGTTTGGCCCCGACGAGGAGGAGTACGACGAGGGCGGGGCAGAGGAGATGAGCCTGGCCGAGCCGGTCCCGTTGGGGCGTGAGGCCCCCCGCCGGGGGCTCCGGCCCCTCCGGAACGAACGGGCCGCTGGCTCCTTGTCGGGCGGCCCGGCCAACGTGGTTCCTCTCCACAGCGCCGGTGCCTCCCGGCAGCCCTTCAAGGTCCTGCTGGTCGAGCCCCGGTCCTTTGACGACGTCCAGGCCATCGTCGACCAGTTGAAGGCCCGGCGTCCCATCATCCTCAACCTGGAAGGGCTGGACCGGGAGGTGGCCCACCGGATCCTGAACTTCCTCCACGGCGCCATCTACGCCCTGGGCGGCGAGACCCAGAAGATCGCCTCCGGCATCTTCTTCCTCGCCCCGCCGGGGGTGGACGTGGCCAGCTTCCACCGGGGGTTGGATGCCGCCAGCGGCAGCGCCTATGACCCCACCAGCCTCGAGACCCTCCTGGCCAACGCGACCCGCCTCCCCCTCTCCGGGGACGGCGGCGACCGGGCAGACCGGTGGGACCTGTCCTCTGCTGGCGGCCCGGGGGCCAACGGCCCGGGGCGCAGCCAGGAGTCCAACTGGGCCGATCCGACCTGGCGCCGGTAAAGACCTGCCCCGGCCCGGCGGCCGGGGCCCCTGGGGGAGGAACGACCCGGTGAGCGTGAAAGAGACCCTGATCCAGGCGCTGCTCCTCTTCGGCCGGATCATGGACATGTTGATCCTCGTGCGGGTGCTCATGTCCTGGTTCCGTCCCCAGGTCTGGAGCCGGGAGACCCAGTGGTTCTTCCGGGCGGAGGAGTTCGTGGTGCGGCTGACGGAACCGGTGCTGGCCCCGATCCGGCGGATCCTGCCCACCGGCGGCCTCGGTCTGGACTTCTCGCCCATCGTCGCCGCGATCCTCCTGGAGATCGTCATTAAGACAGCCATCACCCTGATCGCCGCCCTGCCCGTGCCCTGAGGGGGCAGCCCGCCCGCACCCAGAGGGGTCCCCGGGGCGGGCCGAGGTGCCGACCGGCGGGCCGGTATGCCGGGGTTCGAGCCGGCAGGCCCTAGCCGGCATGCCGCAGGGGAGATTCCGAGGGGGGAGTCGCCGTGCCCCTGACGCCCATCGACATCCATAACAAGCAGTTCCGCCGGGCTTTCTTCGGTTACAGCCGGGCCGATGTCGATGAGTTTCTCAACGAGATCATCGACGAGTTCGAGCGGCTGATCCGGGAGAACCACCTGCTCCGGGAGCAGCTCGAGCTGGGGGAGCAGCGGCTGGCGGAGTACCGGAACCTGGAGGAGACGCTGCAGCGGGCACTGGTGGCCGCCCAGGAGAGCGCTGACCAGATCAAAGCCAACGCCAGGCGAGAGGCGGAATTGATCTTGCAGGAGGCCCGGCTCCAGGCGGAACGGCTGATCGAGGCCGGTAAGGCCCGGGCTCAGCGGCTGCTGGCGGAGCACGAGGAGCTGCAGCGGCGGACGGAGCAGTTCCGGGCCCAGCTCCGGTCCTTGCTCCTCACCCAACTGGAACTCCTGGAGCGGCTCCTGCCCGTCAGCGGGCTGGACCAGGCCGCGCCGACCCGGGAGGGGGCGGGCCGGCTGGGGCAGGAGGGGCCCGGCCGGCCCGGGCAGGATGCCTTCGCTCCCCACGGCCAGGAGGGCAGCGGCTGGACCGGGCAGGAGGCGGTGCTCCGACCCCGCCCCGAGGAGGCCGGAGGCCGGCTGGAGGAGTCTCCCTCGCCTTGACAGCCCGGAGGCGGGGGGCTAGAATAACTGACAAACACGCCACGATTTGGCCACAGGCGATGAGAAGGCGAGTACCGGGGAGGGTCCCTGCTCCAGCGAGCCGGCGGCGGTGGAAGGCCGGTGCGGGGCGCCCCGGGAAGATCCCCTTCGAGCCGCTGTCCGAACGCCCCGGCCGGCAGGCGGACCGGCCGGCGCAGCCAGTAGGCGCAGCCGGTTGCTCCCCCCGTTACCGGGGAGCGGGTATCGCCGGACCCCCATCCTTGGGTTGGGCCGCGGCTGTACCCGGCGGAGGGCCCCAGGGCCCGGATGCGCTAGCAGCCGGTCCGGGGCTGAAGAAGGGTGGTACCGCGAGGCTGCGCGCCCTCGCCCCTTTTGTGGGCGAGGGCCGTTTTGGTTGAGGAGGAGGGCAAGGATGGACTACAAAGAGACCCTCAACATGCCCCGTACCGACTTCGAAATGCGGGCGAACCTCCCCACCAAGGAGCCGCAGATCCTGAAGTGGTGGGACGAGATCGACATCTACCGGCGGGTGCAGGAGGCGACCCGGGGCCGGCCCAAGTTCATCCTCCACGACGGGCCGCCCTACGCCAACGGGGAGATCCACCTGGGCACCGCCATGAACAAGATCCTGAAGGACATGATCGTCAAGGTCGCGTCCATGTCCGGCTACGACGCGCCCTACGTGCCCGGGTGGGACACCCACGGCCTGCCCATCGAGCTCCGGGCCTTGAAGGAGATGGGGATCACCGACCGGCGGGCCATCTCCCCCGTCGAACTCCGCCGCCGGTGCAGGGAGACCGCGCTCAAATACAAGGAAATCCAGAAGGAGCAGTTCAAGCGCCTCGGCGTCCGGGGCGACTGGGAGCACCCGTACCTCACCCTCGATCCGGAGTATGAGGCCCGGCAGGTAGAGGTCTTCGCCGAGATGGCCCTGAAGGGGCACATCTACAAGGGCCTCAAGCCCGTCTACTGGTGCCCGGACTGCGAGACGGCCCTGGCGGAGGCGGAGGTGGAGTATCGGCCCAAGCGCTCCGACTCCATCTACGTCCGGTTCCCGGTCCGGGACGGCAAGGGCAAGCTTCCCCAGGACGCCTACGTGGTGATCTGGACCACCACCCCCTGGACCCTGCCCGGGAACCTGGCGGTGGCCCTCCACCCCGAGGCGGAGTACGGCCTCTACCCCACCCCGAAGGGGGACCTGCTCCTGGCCCGGGCCCTGGCGGAGAAGGCCCTGGCGGCCATGGACCTGGGCGCTCCGGCGGAGCCCAAAGCCGTCTGGAAGGGGAAGGACCTGGAGGGGGTGGTGCTCCGGCATCCCTTCCTGGACCGGGACTCCCTGGTGATCCTCGGCGAGCACGTCACCACCGAGGAGGGCACCGGTTGCGTCCACACCGCCCCGGGCCACGGCACCGAGGACTTTGAGGTCTGCCGGCGGTACGGCATCGCGCCCCTCAACCCGGTGGACGACCGGGGGTACTTCACCGAACAGGGCGGCAAGTTCGCCGGCATGTTCTACGCCGACGCGAACAAGGCGATCATCGCCGAACTGGAGGCGGTGGGACACCTCCTGAAGGCCGGCACCATCGAGCACTCCTACGCCCACTGCTGGCGGTGCAAGAACCCGGTGATCTACCGGGCCACGGTCCAGTGGTTCGCATCGGTGGAGGGGTTCCGGGAGGCGGCCCTCCAGGCCATCGATCAGGTCCGGTGGGTGCCCGAGTGGGGCGTGGAGCGGATCCGGAACATGGTCGCGGAGCGCTCCGACTGGTGCATCTCCCGGCAGCGGGCTTGGGGCGTGCCGATTCCCATCTTCACCTGCACCAAGTGCCAGGAGCCCCTGATGACCCGGGAGGCCTTCCAGGCGGTGGCGGACCTCTTCCGCCGGGAGGGCTCTGACGCCTGGTGGCTCAAGGAGGCCCACGAGATCCTGCCGCCGGGCACCACCTGCCCGAAGTGCGGCGGCACCGAGTTTGTCAAAGAAAAGGACATCATGGACGTCTGGTTCGACTCCGGCTCGTCCCATGCGGCGGTGCTGGAGCAGCGGGAGGACCTCCAGTGGCCCGCGACCCTGTACCTGGAGGGGACGGACCAGCACCGGGGCTGGTTCCAGTCGTCCCTCCTGACCGCGGTGGTCTGGCGGGGCCGGGCGCCCTATGAGATCTGCCTCACCCACGGGTTCATCGTCGACGAGCAGGGCCGGAAGATGTCCAAGAGCCTGGGGAATGTGGTCCTGCCCCAGGAGGTGGTGAGCCAGTACGGCGCCGACGTCCTCCGGCTCTGGGTGGCGGCCTCGGACTACCGGAGCGACCTGGCGGTCTCCCCCAACATCCTGAAGCAGGTGGCGGAGGTCTACCGGAAGATCCGGAACACCATCCGGTTCCTCCTGGGCAACCTCTACGATTTCAACCCGGAGACGGACATGGTGGGGAAGGAGGACCTCCTGCCCATCGACCGGTGGGCGATGCACCGGCTGCAGGAGGTGATCCGCCGCTGCCGGGAGGCGTACCGGGAGTTTGAGTTCCACGTGGTCTACCACGAGCTCAACCGGTACGTCACCGTCGACCTCTCGGCCCTCTACCTGGACATCCTCAAGGACCGGCTCTACTGCGGCCTGCCCCAGGGCCGGGAGCGCCGGGCAGCCCAGACGGTGCTCTACCGGATCCTGGATGCCCTGGTGCGGCTCCTGACCCCGATCCTGGCCTTCACCACCGAGGAGATCTGGCGGCACATGCCCAAGCCCAAGGGCGCGCCCATCAGCCCCCAGCTCCTCCAGCTTCCCGAGGTAGAACCGGAGTACGTGGACGAGGCGTTGGCCGGGGAGTGGGAGCGGCTCCTGGAGGTCCGGGAGGCGGTCTACAAGGCTATCGAGCAGGCCCGGAGCCAGAAGGCCCTGGGCAAGAGCCTGGAGGCGGCGGTCCACCTCTACGTCACCGGCGACGAGCTGTCCCGGCTCCTGGAGAAGTACCTGGGCGACCTGCCGGAGTTTCTGGTGGTCTCCCAGGTCCGGCTCCATGCTGGCGGCGAGGAGGCGCCCGCCGGAGCCTTCTTCGCCGAGGGGCCGTCGGGGCTGAAGGTGGCCGTCACCCGGGCCGAGGGCACCCAGTGCCAGCGGTGCTGGTACTTCCGGCCCACGGGGCTGGTGGCGGAGCACCCGCACCTGTGCGAGCGGTGCACTCAGGTGGTGCTGGCCCGGGGCGCCGGGGTGAGCGGCGATTGAGGCCGTCCTGCCCGGGCCCTAAGGCTGGCCCGGCTCTTGCGGCGGCACGCGTGAGCGCCGGCGGCGGTCGGCCGCCGGCGCCTTCTT
>JAKKUO010000021.1 GCA_021890795.1 Bacillota bacterium
GGCTCGCGTACCGCCTTTTCCTCTTGTGGAACCCACACTTTCTAGTCTAGAGCCGGCGGAAGGTTGACAGCCGGCCGGAGCGGTGGATATACTGACTTACACAACCGTGGGCTGCCTTGTACAAAGGGCGACGGCTGCGTTGTACAAAGGGCAACGGCTGTGAAGCGGAGGAGTATCCTGGCTACCGCTCCCAGAGAGGCCGGGCCGCAGGGTGGAAGCCTGGCTGGGCAAGGGGCCGGAGAAGGTCGCCGCGGAGCCGCCGGTCCGAAGGCTCCCGGGGGAGCCGGAGGGCTGGCCGGGGTCGGCCCGTTACAGCCGGAAGAGCGCCTGTCCCGGGGACGGACCGGAGGCCGCAGGGCCTGCCGGCTGCTGCGATCCCCGGAGCGGGAATGAAGGTGGTACCGCGGGCCCTGGCCCGTCCTTCACGGACGGTCTGGGGCCTGTTCGCTTTTGGGCCCGAGGCGGGAGCGTTAGCGTCAAGGAGGGGTTGTGCGCGATGTCGGAGACCACCCTTGCCCCGGGCCGGAGCACCGGCGCCGGCCCGGAGCTGCCCAGCCGCTACGACCACAAAGAGGTGGAGGACCCCATCTACCAGTTCTGGCTGGCGGGGGACTACTTCCGGGCGCCGATCGTCGAGGGGCGGCAGCCCTTCACCATCGTGATCCCGCCGCCCAACGTCACCGGGGCGCTGCACATGGGCCACGCCCTGGACAACACGCTCCAGGACATCCTCATCCGGTGGCACCGGATGCAGGGGGATCCCACCCTCTGGGTCCCCGGCACCGACCACGCCGGCCTGGCGACCCAGATCAAGGTGGAGGAGGTCCTGAAGAAGGAGGAGGGCCTCACCCGGTACGACCTGGGGCGGGAGAAGTTTGTCGAGCGGGTCTGGCAGTGGAAGGCCAAGTACGGCGACACCATCAAGAAGCAGCTGCAGAAGCTCGGCTGCTCCTGCGACTGGAGCCGGGAGCGCTTCACCATGGACGAGGGGCTCTCCCGGGCGGTGCGGGCCTTTTTTGTCCGGCTCTACGAGAAGGGGCTCATCTACCGCGGCGAGCGGATGATCTCCTGGTGCCCGACGGACCGGACGGCCCTCTCGGACATCGAGGTGGAGCGGGAGGAGGAAGAGGGCAAGCTCTACTACTTCCGCTACCCGCTGGAGGACGGCTCGGGCTTCATTGAGGTGGCCACCACCCGGCCGGAGACCATGCTCGGGGACACCGCGGTGATGGTCCACCCCGAGGACGAGCGGTACAAGCACCTCATTGGCAAGCGGGTCCGGCACCCGGCCACCGGGCGGCTCATCCCTATCATCGCCGACGAGGCGGTGGACCCGGCCTTCGGCACCGGCGCGGTGAAGGTGACGCCTGCCCACGACCCGACGGACTTTGAGGTGGGCCGCCGGCACAACCTGGAGTTCATCCAGGTGATCGGCTGGCAGGGGGAGATGACCGAGGCCGCGGGCAAGTACGCCGGCCTGGACCGGTACGAGTGCCGGAAGCGCATCGTGGAGGACATGGAGGCCCAGGGGTACCTGGTGAAGGTGGAGGACCACCGCCTCGCCCTCGGCCGGTGCCAGCGGTGCGGGACGGTGGTGGAGCCCCTTGTCTCCCAGCAGTGGTTCGTCCGGATGAAGCCCTTGGCGGAGCCGGCCATCGCGGCGGTCCGGGACGGCCGGATCCAGATCGTGCCGGAGCGGTTCACCAAGGTCTACCTGCACTGGCTGGAGAACATCCAGGACTGGTGCATCAGCCGGCAGATCTACTGGGGCCACCGGATCCCGGTCTGGTACTGCCAGGACTGCGGCGGCCAGACGGTGGCGATGGAGGATCCCACCCACTGCCAGCACTGCGGTTCGGCCCGGATTGAGCAGGATCCCGACTGCCTGGACACCTGGTTCTCCTCGGCCCTGTGGCCCTTCAGCACCCTGGGCTGGCCCGATGACACCCCGGACTTCCGGTACTTCTACCCGACCACGGTGCTGGTCACCGGCTACGACATCCTGTTCTTCTGGGTGGCCCGGATGATCTTCAGCGCCCTGGAGCTCACGGGCGAGATCCCCTTCCGGACGGTGCTGCTCCACGGCCTGGTCCGGGACTCCCAGGGCCGGAAGATGTCCAAGAGCCTCGGGAACGGCATCGACCCCCTGGAGGTCATCGACAAGTACGGGGCCGACGCCCTCCGGTTCATGCTGGTTACCGGCAACACCCCGGGCAACGACCAGCGGTTCTACTGGGAGCGGGTGGAGGCGGGCCGGAACTTCGCCAACAAGCTCTGGAACGCGAGCCGCTTCGTGCTCATGAACCTTCAGGACTTCGACCCCGGGGCCATCGGCGACTTCGCCCGGGCCCTTCAGGAGCACGGGGCGCCGGAAGACCGGTGGATCGTCTCCCGGCTCCAGGCGGTGGCCGGCCAGGTCCAGCAGAACCTGGAGCGGTGGGAGCTGGGGCTGGCCGCGACGGCGCTCTACGACTTCATCTGGGACGAGTTCTGCGACTGGTATATCGAGATGGTCAAGCCCCGGCTCTACGGCAAGGTGGAGGCGGGGCTCCCCGGCGGCGGCCCCGAGGGCCGGCGGCTGGCCCAGCACACCCTCTGGTACGTGCTGGACAGCATCCTGCACCTCCTGCACCCCTTCATGCCCTTCGTCACCGAGGCGATCTGGCAGCGGCTGCCGCGCCTGGGCGGCGACCGGTCGGCCACCGCGGCCATGGTCCCGGACCCGGACCGGTACGTGGCGTGGCGCCGGGCCCGGGAGGCCGGGGCGCCCCCGGCCCTGGTGGCGGATCCCTGGCCGCAGCCCAATCCTGCCCTCCGCTTTGCGGAGGATGAGGCCCGGGTCGCCCTCTGGCGGGATGTGATCAAGGCAGTCCGGAACATCCGGGCGGAGATGGGGGTGCCCGCGGGCAAGAAGGCCGAGGTGGTGCTGCAGGCCGCTACCCCCGAGGTGGCGGAGACCCTCCGGGCCGGCACGGTCCACATCCTCGCCCTGGCCCAGGCCAGCGCGGTCCGGATCGAGCCGGTCTCCCCGGCCAAGCCCGAGCAGGCCGCGGCGGCGGTGGTCACCGGTGTCGAGGTCTACGTGCCGCTCAAGGGCCTGATCGACGTGGAGAAGGAGATCGCCCGGCTGACCAAAGAGCGGGACGAGATCGCCCGGGAACTCGAGCGGACCCGGGCCAAGCTCGCCAACCCGAACTTCATCACCCGGGCGGCGCCGGCGGCGGTGGAGAAGGAGCGGGCGAAGGAGGCGGAGTTCGTCCAGAAGCTCTCCGCCCTGGACGCCCGGCTGGCGATGCTGCAGCGGGCCCGGCAATAGATGCTCGAGGGATGCCCCAGCGGGCCTGGCAATCGATGCTGCAGCGGTCCGGCGATAGGGGATGGGTCCCGGGTTTCCCCGGGACCCATCTTCAGGAGGTGTAGGCATGTCCGCGGCAGAACGGTCCCGGAAGTGGCTGGTGCTGGCGGTGGTCGGGGTGGGCACCTTCATGTCCGCCCTGGACGGGAGCATCGTCAACATCAGCATCCCACAGATCCAGGCCGAGTACGGGGTCACCATCGGCACCGTGGGCTGGGTCTCCACCGCGTACCTCCTGACCATCAGCGGCCTGCTCCTCACCTTCGGCCGGCTCGGGGACATGGTGGGGTACAAGCCGGTCTACAACCTGGGCTACATCATCTTTGGCCTGGCCTCCTGGCTCTGCGGCGTGGCCCCCGGCTTTCCCGCCCTGGTGGGGGCCCGGGTGCTGCAGGGGGTGGGGGCGGCGATGCTGATGGCTATCGGCCCGGCCCTCACCACCACCAGCGTCCCGCCCCAGGAGCGGGGCCGGGCCCTGGGGATGGTGGCCGCGGCCACCTACCTGGGCCTCACCGTGGGCCCCAGCCTGGGGGGCTACATCACCGACCTCTGGGGCTGGCACTGGGTCTTCTGGATCAACGTCCCCGTGGCCGCCCTGGGAGCGGTCCTGGCCGCGGCGGTGCTGCCCCGGGGAGAGACCCGGGGCGGGCAGCGGTTTGACCTGGTGGGGGCCGGCCTTTTCGCCCTGGGGCTGGTGAGCCTGCTCCTGGCCCTCAGCCGGGTGGAGGAGGTCGGGTGGGCGAGCCCGGAGCAGGCCGGGCTCTTTGCCCTGGCCGTCGGGGCGCTGGCGGCCTTTGTCTGGCAGGAAGCCCGGGCGCCCCAGCCGGTGGTGCCCCTGGGGATCTTCCGCAACCGGCTGTTTGCATCGAGCTTCACCGCCGCGTATTTGCAGTACGTGGTCAACTTCATGCTGGTCTTCCTCCTGCCTTTCTACCTCCTGCGCTTCCGGGGCTTTGCTCCCCGGGTGGCAGGGCTCATCCTCACCGCCCAGCCCCTGACCATGGCCCTTACCTCGCCCCTGGCCGGGGCTCTGGCCGACCGCCTCGGGACCCGGGGCCTCTCGGTGGCGGGGATGCTGGTAATGGCCGGCGGGATCGGCCTGATGGGCTGGATCCCGGAGGCGGCGCCCCTCTGGCGGATCGTCGCTCCCCTGGTGCTGGTGGGCCTCGGGGCAGGGCTCTTCACCACCCCCAACAACAGCGCCATCATGGGGTCGGTCTCCCGGGAGCGGCAGGGGATCGCGGCGGGGCTTCTGGCCACGGCCCGGAACGTGGGGATGGTGACGGGGGTGGCCCTGGCCGGCGCCCTCTTCGCCGCCCTGCAGGCCCGGGAACTGGCCGCGGGCCGGGGGGAGCCGGAGGCGTTCCTCGCTGCCTTCCGGGAGACCGAGCGGGTGGCGGCGGCCCTGGCAATCCTGGCGGCCCTGGCGGCCGCGGTGCGGGCGGAGGACCGGGAGTCGGCGCTCCCGGCCGGGGAGACGGCTCCGGGGCGCTAGGGGGAGCCGCGAAAGGAGACGATCGCCCATCGAGTACCTGGATGCCCTGCGCTGGCTGCAATCCCTTCTCCGCTTCGGCATGAAACCCGGCCTGGAGCGGACCCGGGAGCTCCTGCGCCGCCTGGGGGACCCCCACCGGGCGGGGTACCGGGTGGTCCACATCGGCGGCACCAACGGCAAGGGCTCCACCGCCGCGATGGTGGCAGCGGGACTCCGGGCCGCCGGCTACCGGGTGGGGCTTTACACCTCCCCGGCCCTCGAAAGGTGGAACGAGCGGATCCAGGTGGATGGCCGGCCCATCGCCGACGGGGAGGTGGCGGGCCTGGTGGCCCAGGTCCGGCCGGCGGTCGAGGCGATGGCCCGGGAGGGGCACGAGCAGCCCACGGAGTTTGAGGTGACCACCGCCCTGGCCTTCCTCCACTTTGCCCGGCAGCAGGTGGACTGGCTGGTGCTGGAGGTGGGGCTCGGCGGTCGGTACGACGCCACCAACGTGGTGGAGCGGCCGGCGGTCACCTGCATCACCAACGTGGAGCTGGACCACACGGAGGTCCTCGGGCCCACCCACCGGGCCATCGCCTGGGACAAGGCCGGCATCCTCAAGCCCGGGGTGCCCTGCGTCACCGGGGCGACCCACCCGGAGGCCCTGGCGGTGCTCCGGGCTGAGGCCCGGCGGGTGGGGGCGCCTCTCCTGGAGGTCACGCCGCCCCCCGGGCCCGTGGCTGCGGACTTCACGGGCCAGGTGGCCGACCTCCCCGGGCTGCCCGGCGCCCGGATCCGGCTCCTGGGCCGGCATCAGCTGGCCAACGCCGCCTGCGCGGCCCGGATTCTCCAGGTGCTGGGGTTGCCCGAGGCGCCGATCCGCCGGGGCCTCGAGGAGGCCCGGTGGCCGGGCCGGCTGGAGGTGGTGCCCGGCGACCCGCCGGTGCTGCTGGACGTGGCCCACAACCCCGCGGGCGCCGCTGCCCTGGCCCAGGCGGTCCGGGACTACCTCCCGGGCCGGCCGGTGGTGCTGGTCCTGGGCCTGCTGGCGGACAAGAGCGTAGACGGCTTCCTCGATCCCCTTCTGCCCCTGGCCCGGCAGGTGGTGGCGGTCACCCCGGCGCACCCCACCCGGGCCCTGCCGGCCCGGGACCTGGCCGCGGCCCTGGCCCGCCGGGGGCGGACGGCGGAGGTCGCCCCATCCCCCGGGGAAGCCCTCCGCCGGGCCCGGGCTCTCTGCCCCGCGGGCGGGGCGATCCTGGTGGCCGGGTCCCACTACCTGGTGGGTCCGGTGCGGTCTCTGCTGGTTCCGGTTGAATAAGCCCGGCCCTGTCCGCATAGGGTTGCGGTGGTAAGGAACAGGGCGCCGCACCCCCGGGTGCCGGCCGCCCCGGCGGACAGGAGGAGGAGAGCGATGAGTCGTTTTGGCCGGTCCGATGGGCGGTGGGGGGACCGGTGGGGTGGCGGCTTTGTGGTGGCCGTGGTCCTGCTCCTCGCAGGGGCCGCGTGGCTGGGCAACTACCTGGCGGGGTGGCTCGGGGAGACCCCCGCGTCGACAGAGGACCCGACGGGGGTGTCGGGAGACGGGTCCCTGCCGGGTGGCGAGGTCGGCCAGTGGGCTGGGACGGGCGAGTACCCCAAGGCCCTCAATGTCTACTTCCTCCAGGCCCACGCCCTCCGGTCCCAGGAGAAGGCGGCGGAAGCCGCCCGGAGCCTGGAGGCGATGGGGGTGCCGGCAGCGGTCACCCACGACGGCGAGTGGTATAAGGTGATCATCGGCGCTTACGGGAGCAAGGACGCGGCGGATGCCGCCAAGGCCAGCGCCGAGATCACCACCGAGCTGCCCCTGTACGCCAACCACGTCACCATCCCCGGCGATCCCCCGGCGCTGCCCGCGACGGCAGAGGCCCAGACCCCTTACACCCAGGGAGTGGCGGCGCTGAACAACTTCATGCACCTGGCCGCTGCCTGGTGGGATCGGTACGCCACCGCGGGGATTCCGGACCCCGCGGACCAGGTGGTCTACCAGACCCAGCAGCTGGAGGCGGTGGCCCAGGCCCTGGCGCCCCATGCGACGGACCCGGCGGTAAGTGATCTCTTGCGGGTGACCCAGTTGGCTGTGACCACCGGCCGGCAGATGGGACAGATCACCCCCCAGGTGCAGCCGGGGGACGCGGCCTACCAGGATGCCATGCGGAGCTACGTCACCCTGGTGGACACCTACCGAGCCTGGGCCGGCAGCGCCTGGTAGCCCCGATCGGCAAGGCGGCCATTGTTGGCAGGGGCGCCGGCCCGGTCGGAACGGGACCGGCCCCCGCCGAAGGAGGGGCCCCGGCCGGCGGTCGGCTGCCGCTAGGGCGGGGGGCGATCCCGGGCCGCGGCACGGCGGCCGGCGCCAGATGGCAAGGGCCGGAGCAAAAGGGCTCCGGCCCTCACCGCGGGTTGGCAGGCGGCCCGGGACCCCCTGGCGGCCAGGGCGGTCCGGGGGTACAATAGAAGAAAATGGAAGGCGACTCCGGGCCGGTCGCTCCTGGGGCCCGCACCAGGAATTTCAGCCCGGGATCACGAAACCCCACAAAGTTCTCAGGTGTCAAAGGGGTGGGCGTCCGCCCGGGGTGGGGCGGGCGCCGCCCCGCGGGAGGGCGCAACGGTCGTGCAGAAGTCCCCGGGGCTTGTCTTGCTGGTCACCCTGGCCGGGGCGGTGGTGGGCAACGTCTTGGGCCAGGCGATCCCTGTAGAACTGCTGCACCAGAGCACGGAGCTCGGCCGCCTTAGCCTGGCGGTGGCTACCTTTTCCATCGACCTGATGCTCCGGCTGACCGTCGCCGGTGCCCTGGGGCTCCTCATCGCCCTGGTGCTGATTCTCCGCCGCTGAAAGCCGGAGAGAGGAGGAGCGCACGGCAGTGCTGATCCTCGCATCCCAGTCGCCCCGCCGGCAGCAGCTCTTGGCCCAGGTCGGGATCCCATTCCAGGTCGAACCCAGCGGCGCAGAGGGCCGGGTGGACGTTTCGGCCCTGCCCCCTGCGGAGCAGGCCCGGACCCTGGCCCTGGCGAAGGCCCGGGAGGTAGCCCGGCGCCACCCGGAGGCGGTGGTTCTGGGCGCCGACACGGTGGTGGTGGCGGACAGCCAGGTCCTGGGCAAGCCCCGGGATCCGGACCACGCCCGGGCGATGCTCCGGCAGCTCTCGGGCCGGGACCACCTGGTGATCACCGGCGTGGCCCTGGTCCAGGCGGCCTCCGGGCGGGAGGTGGTGACCCACGAGACCACCAGGGTCTGGATCCGGCCTCTCACGCCGGAGCAGATTGAGTGGTACGTCCGTTCCGGTGAACCCCTGGACAAGGCTGGAGCCTACGGGATTCAGGGGCTGGCCGCAGCATTAGTAGAGCGCATCGATGGTTGCTACTATAATGTAGTTGGACTGCCCCTGAGCCGTGTGATCCGCCTACTGGAGGAGGAGTTCGGGATTCCCGTGCTCCGGTAGGCCCGGCCCGGGGGCACCCAGGGCGCGGGGCGCCGGCACCGGGGTGCGGCGTCCGAGGCGCCCTCGACCCCCGGGGGAGGACCGGTCGGAAGGAGGACAGGCTTTGGCGCCAGGTGTACCGATGCGGGAACTCCCGCCGGGGGAGCGGCCCCGGGAGCGGCTCATGCGCCTGGGGCCCCAGGCCCTTTCGGATGCGGAGCTGATCGGCATCCTGATCGGCTCCGGCGTCCGGGGGGAGAGCGCGGTGCAGCTCGGGCAGCGGCTCCTGCGGCTCGGGGCCGCGGAGGCCGGCCACGGCCTGCGGTTTCTGAGCGGGGCGACGGCTGCGGACCTCACCCGGCGAATCCGGGGGCTGGGACCGGCCCGGGCTGCGGTGCTCCTGGCGGCGGTGGAACTGGGGCGCCGGCTGGCGGAGATCCAGGTGGACCTGCCGGCGATCCAGGGCCCGTCGGATGTGGCCCGGCTGCTGATGCCCCGAACCCGGGGCCTGGACCGGGAACAGTTCTTCTCGGTCTTGCTGAACACCCGGCATCAGGTGCTGGGGATCGAACTGGTCGCGGTGGGAAGCCTGAACGCGGCGCTCGTTCACCCCAGGGAAATTTTTAAGACTGCCATTCGCCGCAGCGCCCACGCGATAATAGTGGCACACAACCACCCTAGCGGGGACCCAACGCCCAGTGCCGAGGACCGGGCTCTGACCCGCCGCTTGGTTCAGGCTGGCCGGCTCCTCGGCATCGCGGTGCTGGATCACGTCATCCTGGGGGATCACCGTCACATCAGCCTGCGGTCGTGCGAAGAACTCTGGGAGTAGAGCCCAGGTCGGCGCCCCCGCAGGGTCGGCTGGCCCTCGCAGCAAGGGGACGGGCTGCAGAAAGGAGCACAGGACGTGGCGTTCTGGAATCTGTTCGGTGGCGACATGGGGATCGACCTTGGGACGGCCAACACCCTGGTCTACGTCAAGGGGCGGGGAATCGTCCTGCAGGAGCCGTCGGTGGTGGCCATCGACCGGGACACCAAAGCCCCGATGGCGGTGGGGCAGGAGGCCAAGGAGATGATCGGCCGCACCCCCGGGAACATCATCGCGGTGCGGCCGATGAAAGACGGGGTGATCGCCGACTTCGAGATCACCCAGACCATGCTCAAGTACTTCATCCAGAAGGCGATGCCCCGGCGGAGCCCCTTCCGTCCCCGGGTGGTGATCTCCTGCCCGTCCGGGGTGACCGGGGTCGAGCGCCGGGCGGTGAAGGACGCGGCCCAGCAGGCCGGCGCCCGGGAGGCCTATATCATCGAGGAGCCCATGGCGGCCGCTATCGGCGCGGGGCTCCCGGTGGAAGAGCCTACGGGCAGCATGGTGGTGGACATCGGCGGCGGCACCACCGAGGTGGCCATCATCTCCTTGGGTGGCCTTGTCACCTCCCGTTCGATCCGGATCGCGGGGGATGAGATGGACGAGGCCATCGTCCAGTACGTCAAGCGGACCTACAACCTCCTTATCGGCGAGCGGACCGCGGAGGAGATCAAGGTCACCATCGGTTCCGCCTACCCGGTGGGGGAGGAGACCTCGATGGAGATCCGGGGGCGGGACCTGGTGACCGGTCTGCCCCGGACCCTGACCATCACCTCCGAGGAGGTACGCCGGGCCCTGGCGGAGCCGGTCTCGGCCATCGTCGAGACCGTCAAGATCACCCTGGAGAACACCCCGCCGGAGCTGGCCGCGGATATCATGGACCGGGGCATCGTCATGACCGGCGGCGGCTCTCTCCTGCGGGGGCTGGATGTGCTGCTTTCCAAGGAGACGGGCATGCCGGTGCACGTGGCCGATGAGCCCATGCTCTGCGTGGTCCGGGGCACGGGCCAGGCCCTGGATTCGCTGCATATCCTCAAGCGGGCGTCCCGCATCTGACACGTGCCAACGAATGCCGCTCAAAGAGGGGGTCAGGGCCGGATGCTACCGCCCCCCCATCTCCGGCGCACCACCCGGTCCACCCTGACCTGGGTCCTGGTGGTGCTGACCGGACTCATGCTTACTTTCACCCTGATCGCTGTCACCTCCGGTGACCGGCGGGCCGCCTCCCTGCCGGAGAACCTCCTGGCGACGCTCCTTTACCCCTTCCAGAACGCGGCCGGGTGGGCGACCGACCGGATCCGGGACGTCACCGGTGGGATCCGGGAGCTCATGTACCTCCGGGAAGAGAACGCCCGGCTGCGGGAGCAGGTGGAGCGGCTGGTCCATCTGGAGCGGCTCAACGCCCAGCTGATCCAGGAGAACCAGCGGCTCCGGGAGGAGCTGGACCTCCGGGAACGGCTCTCCCATCGGCTGATCGCGGCCCAGGTGATCGCCCGGGATCCCTCCCTCTGGTTTCAGGCGGTGGTGATCAACCGGGGCGCCCGCCACGGGATCCGGGAGGGGCTGGTGGTGATCAACCACCAGGGGGTCGTGGGCCTGGTGGAGCGGGTCACCCCCTTCACGTCCACGGTGCGGCTCATGACTGCGGGCAACTTTGAGATCACCGCCCGGAACAGCCGCAACGGCGAGTTCGGCGTGGTCAAGGGCCAGGGGGACGGGGTGGTGGTCCGGTTCCCCTACGGCGGCCGGGACGCGGTTCGCCAGGGGGACATCATCGTCACCGGGTGGTTTCAGCCGGAGATCCCCGGAGGCCTGTACATCGGGGCGGTGGCCGAGGTGGAGCGCGGGGATCACGACCTGATCCCCATCGGGATCCTCCGGCCTGGCGTGGACTTCCAGCACCTGGACCTGGTGCAGGTGGTGGTGCCGGAGCCGCCGGGTGAGGAGGCGGCCCAATGAGGTACTGGGTCCTGGCGGCGATTCTGGGGGTCGCCTTCCTGGCCCAGACCACCGTGGTGGGCTTTCTGCAGATCGGCGGGGTGGCGCCCAACCTCCTGCAGGCGGTGGTGGTGAGCTACGGCCTGCTTTTCGGCCCCCAGGTCGGGGCGGTCGCCGGCGCCCTGGCGGGGCTCCTCCGGGACGTGGCCTTTGGGCGGTATATCGGCCTCAGCGTCCTCAGCCTGGGGGCGGTGGGCTGGGTGGCGGGGCTGGTGGAGAGGCGGGTGTACAAGGAGAACCCCCTCCTGCCGGTGCTGGGGGGCCTTCTCTCCACCTTCCTGGCCGAAGGCATTCATTATGCGGTGCTCCGGCTTCTGGACCCGGACCTGGTGGCGGCGGTGCCGGTCTCCCGGCGGGTCCTGCCTGGAGCCCTTTACACGACAGCGGTGACCTTTCTGGCCTACCGCCGAATCCTGCGAGCCTATGCCTACCTGCGCCCGGAATCCGGCGGAGTGATTCGCTCCGTACGGCGGAGGTGATCCCAGATGTCCAAGGAGATCGACCGCCGGGGCTTTCTCCTGATGATGCTGTACGGGCTGGGGACCATGGCGGTGGTGGGACAGCTGGGCAACCTCCAGTTCCGGAAGCGGGATATCCTGGCGGCGACGGCGGCGGCGCAGCATACCCAGCGGCTTACGGAGCCCGCTCCCCGGGGGGAGATCCTGGACCGGAACGGGGTCCCGCTGGCTACCAACCGCCCCTCCAACGTGGTGGTGATCCGGTACCCGTACTACAACTACCGGAAGAACGAGGAGTACCGGCGCTCCCTTGAACTGCTGGCGGACCTCACCCGGGTCGACCTCCAGGAGCTATTGGAGCGGGTGGACTACAAGCTGGAGACCGACATGCGGTTCTTCGACCCGGTGGTGGTCAAGGCGGACATCACCCAGGAGGAGTACGCCGCCATCGTGGCCAACCGGGACCGGCTGCCCGGGGTCGACGTGGTGGTGCGGCCGGTACGGCAGTATCCCCAGAAGGACCTGGCCGCGCACGTGATCGGGTACGTCGGGGAGATCACCCGGGAGGAGCTGGAGGCCCTGGCCGGCCAGGGCTACCGGGGCGGAGATGTGATCGGCAAGGCCGGACTGGAGCGGTATTACGAGTCCTACCTCCGGGGAACCCCCGGGATCCGGCAGGTGCAGATCGACTACAGCTTTGTCCCCATCGGCGACCTCGGATGGCTCAAGGAGCCGGTGCCGGGGGCCAACCTGATCCTGACCCTCGACGTGGGGCTCCAGGCCCTGACGGAGCGCGCCCTGGACTGGCAGATGTTACGCATTCAGAATATCTACCATGTAAACGACCGCAAAACCTACACCGAGGCCAAGGCCGGGGCGGCGGTGGTGATGGACGTCCGGACCGGCGCGATCCTGGCCATGGCCAGCCGGCCTTCTTACGACCTGAATCTGTGGGTGCCGGCCATCTCCCCGGAGGACTACGAGCGGCTCGTCAACGACCCCATCAGCCCCCTCTGGAACCGGGCGGTCCAGGGCACCTACCAGCCGGGTTCCACCTGGAAGATGGTCACCGCCGCGGCAGCCCTGATGGAGGGGGTCGTGACCCCCCGGGAAGAGGTCTTCTGCGGCGGCCGTTACAAGGAGACCAATCAGAACTGCTGGAACCGGTGGGGGCACGGCCGGGTCGACGTGGCCCGGGCGCTCCGGGACTCCTGCAACGTGTACTTCTACGAGATGGGCCGCCGGCTCGGTATCGACCGGCTGGTCAAGTGGGCCCAGATCTTCGGCTTTGGCAGCCGGACCGGGGTGGACCTGCCGGAAGAGGAGCCGGGGTTTCTCCCCACCCGGGAGTGGCGGGAGGCCCGGGCCCGGGACGAGGGCCTGGAATGGTACCTCGGGGACACCACCTCCGCTGCCATCGGCCAGACCTTCCAGGTCACCCCGGTGCAGCTGGCCCGGTACTGCGCGGCCATCGCCAACGGCGGGACGCTCCTGCGCCCCCGGCTGGTGGAGCGTATCGTGGCCGCGGACGGCACGGTGCTGAAGTCCTTCGGCCCCGAGCCCCAGGGAGAGTTGCCGGTCTCCCGGGAGGCCCTGGCGGAGATCGTCCGGGGCATGAAGATGGTCAACGCCCCGGGCGGCACCTCGGATTTCGGCCGGTGGCCTCTCCCCGGGATCCCCACCGCCGGCAAGACGGGCACCGCCGAGTACCCCGGCTCCGACAACCTCGGGGTTTACGTCTGCTTTGCCCCTGCGGACAACCCGGAGGTCGCGGTGGCGGTGGTCATCGAGCGGGCCGGCCACGGCGGCTCCGTAGCCCCGGTGGCCCGGAGCATCCTGGCGGGGTACTTCGGGGTGGAGCTGCCGCCGGAGGACCCGGCCTTCATCCCGCCGGAGTTCCCGGAGAAAAAGGAGGAGATCGCCAGGGCCCTGCGGTCCGGCCGGCGCTGGATCTCCCGCCGGAGCCAGGGCAACGGGGCTGTGAGCGACTAGCCCTTGCCCCCGGACGGGCGCTGCGGGCGTTTTCTCAGCCGAAGCGCCCGGCCATTCTTTTTTCCCTGGGGCTGGGATCCCGGCCGCCGGGCCGGGGCGCGGGCGTTGGAACTCTGGCCGCGGGCGCCGGAGCCCTGGTCATGGGAGTTGGAGCCCTGGCCGGACTTGCCGGTGACTTCT
Organism: Bacillota bacterium; assembly: GCA_021890795.1. Classification (GTDB taxonomy): domain Bacteria; phylum Bacillota; class Sulfobacillia; order Symbiobacteriales; family ZC4RG38; genus ZC4RG38. The sequence goes on from JAKKUO010000021.1 coordinate 13,787, forward strand.
CTATTTTTCTCGCGGAGGGAGGATTTGGCGCTCGAGCCCGAGAATCATCCCCACAGGAGGTCGAGAGGGCCCTGAAACTCCGTGGCCCGAACCCACTGGCGTACAGCAGAGTAGGGAGTCAGCATGCAAAGGGACGTGGTCTTTCGCGGAACCCGGGATGGCCTACTGGTGGTACTCAGCGACGGCCCTGACTTTTCCCAGCTGCTGGATACGCTGGAACGCAGGCTGGAGGAGACGGGCGGGTTCTTCCGGGGGGCGTCGGTGACCGCAGCGGTGTTGGGCCGGCGGCTGACCCCGGAGCAGCGTTCCCGGCTGATCCACTTGCTGGAGGACCGGTTCGGGATGGTGCTGCGCCAGATCCGGGAAGGGGAGAGCGCAGCAGCCGTGCTGGGCCGGGGGCCTGGGGAGCCTGGCAGAGCGGCCAGGTCCCCGGGCGGGGGGCCAGGAGGGGAAGGGCGCCGGCCCGAAGGGAAGGAATGGGAGTGGGCAGTGCCCGCCCCCCGGGCCGAACCGCCCCTCGTCCTGGCCCGGACGTTGCGTTCCGGCCAGGCGGTCTACCACCGGGGCGACGTGGTGATCCTCGGGGACGTCAACCCGGGGGCTGAGGTGGTGGCCACCGGGCACATCGTGGTGATGGGCGCGCTGCGAGGCGTGGCCCACGCGGGCGCCGGCGGCGACGAGACCGCGGTCGTGGCGGCCCTGCGGCTGGAGCCGACCCAGCTGCGCATCGGCAGCCGGGTGGGGCGGGCTCCCGACGATCCCGTCCGGGAGGCCCCGGGAGTGCCCGAGGTCGCCAGGGTTGTGGACGGGCAGATCGTCATCGAAGGTCGCCGGTAAGAAAGAAGATTCCCGTTACATTTCGAATCGGAGCCGGGCGGACGGGTCCGGGCGGCGGAGCACCGGCGCCCCATCGCCCGGGACAGGGTGGCGGAGGAGGTTCGCCATGGGACAGGTTATCGTGATCACCTCAGGCAAGGGCGGGGTCGGGAAGACCACCACCACCGCCAACCTTGGAGCCGGACTGGCCAGCCACGGTCACCGGGTCTGTCTGGTGGACGCGGACATCGGGCTGCGCAACCTGGATCTGCTCCTGGGGCTGGAGAACCGGATTGTCTACGACCTGGTGGACGTGGCCAACGGCTACTGCAAGTACAAGAAGGCCCTGATCAAGTCGAAGCAGTTTGACAACCTGTTCCTGCTCCCCGCGGCCCAGACCAAGGACAAGACCGCGGTCCGGCCGGACCAGATGCGGGACCTCTGCGAGGAGCTGAAGCAGGAGTTCGATTACGTTCTGGTGGACAGCCCCGCGGGGATCGAGCAGGGATTCCAGAACGCGGTGGCCGGGGCGGAGAAGGCGATCATCGTCACCACCCCCGAAATGGCAGCCCTCCGGGATGCCGACCGGGTGGTTGGCCTTCTCGAGGCCATGGACAAGGAGCGGCCAATGCTGATCATCAACCGGTACCGGCCCGGGATGGTCCGCAAGGGTGACATGCTGGCCATCGACGACATGCTGGAGATCCTGGCCATCGATCTTCTGGGCGTGGTGCCGGAGGATGAGCAGATCGTGGTGACGACCAACCGGGGCGAGCCCGCGGTCCTGGACAAGCACTCCCGAGCGGGGGAGGCCTACCGCAACATCACCCGGCGGCTGATGGGGGAGCAGGTGCCCCTTATGAACCTGGATGACGACGACGGGATTCTCAGCCGGATCAAGCGGGTCTTTGGCTTTGGGGCACGGTAGGGAGGGGGATTCCGGTGCTCGACCTGATCGCCAAAGTCTTCGGGCGGGAGAGCCCCAGCGCGGAGATTGCCAAGGAGCGGCTGCGGCTCGTGCTGGTCCACGACCGGTCCAGCGTCACCCCCCAGTTTTTGGAGCGGCTCAAGGAGGACCTCATCCGGGTCATCTCCGAGTACATGGACATTGACACGGAGACCATGGATGTGCGGCTCTCCCAGACCGAGCAGCATGCGGCTCTGGTGGCCAGCATCCCGGTCCGCCGGGTGAAGCGGGTGGCTCCGTAGCCTCCGACCCAGCTCCGACGGCAAACCTTTCCGGTCCGGCGCCGCGCCGCCGGGCTTTCTTTCTTGTTACAATGAGACGAAGGCTGAAGTAGCGAGGGAAAACGCATTGAACTTCGAGTGGCGCCTACTCCGGTATCTGGACTGGGTCCTGCTGCTGACGGTGCTGCTCCTCACCGGGGTCGGCCTGGTGATGGTCGCCAGCGCGGCCCGGGGGTACCAGCCCGGGAACTGGCAGATTTACGTGTACAAGCAGCTGGCCGGGATGGTGCTGGGCCTCCTGGCCATGGCGGTGACCCTGCTCTTCGACTACACCGAGTTCGGCCGGATGCACCGGTTCCTGTACGTGGTGAACCTGATCCTGCTGCTCCTGGTGTGGGTGCCGGGCCTTGGGGTGGAGCACAACAACGCCCGCAGCTGGCTGAACCTGGGGATCGTGGAGCTGCAGCCCGCGGAGCTGACCAAGATCCTGGTCATCCTCACCCTGGGGTGGCAACTGGCCCGGGCCGAGTCCCTCCGGGAGTGGTGGGACCTGGTCCCCCACGTGGCCCATGTGCTGCCGTTCCTGGCGCTGATCCTGATGCAGCCGGACCTGGGTTCGGCCCTGGTGCTCCTCGCGCTGGCGGCCGGGATGCTTTACATGGCCGGGGTTCCCGGCTGGCGGTTTCTCGTGGCGGGAGGGCTCGCAGCGGCCCTGGTGGCCGGGGTGCTGGTGGCCTATGAACACGGCATCGACCTGCCGGGTATCAGCGAGTACCAGGTCAACCGGATCCGCTGCTGGCTAAACCCGGAGTTCGACACCCGGGAGGCCTGCTACAACGTCATCCAGTCCCGGGTGGCCATTGCCGTCGGAGGGCTGCAGGGCGCCGGCCTCTTCTCCGGGACCCAGACCCAGCTCGGCTTTGTGCCGGAACAGCCGACGGACTTCATCTTCTCCGCGGTGGGGGAGGAGCTGGGGTTTCTTGGCGCGAGCGGCGTGCTGCTGCTCTTCCTGATCCTGATGTGGCGGATTCTGCTGACGGCGATCCAGGCGAAAGACCGGTACGGGACCCTGATCGCGACCGGGGTGGCCGCGATGCTGGGGTTTCACGTCCTGGAGAACACCGGCATGGCGGTGGGGCTGATGCCGGTGACCGGGATTCCGCTTCCCTTCATCAGCTATGGCCCCACCGCACTGGTGGCGAACTACATCGCCATCGGCCTGGTGCTCAACGTGGGGATGCGCCGGCAGCCGATCCTGTTCTGACCGGGAGGCCTGTACCCGTGGATCTCGTCTGTCCTCGTTGCGGCAGCGCCTGGCCCCTGGCCTCCGGGGTCTGGCGCTGCTCCTGCGGTTCGCCCCTCGACCTCCGCCTGACGCCGGTGCTGGACCCCGGGGCCATCCGCCAGGGGCCGCGGAACCTCTGGCGGTACGCCGGGGCGCTGCCGCCGGTGGAGCCCCGGTATCGGGTCAGTCTGGGGGAGGTCCTGACCCCCCTGGTGCCGGCGGACTGGGGCGGACGGCCGGTGCTCTTCAAGGTGGACTACCTTTTCCCCACCGGCTCCTACAAGGACCGGGGGACCGGGGTGATGGTGAGCGCCCTCCGGGCCGCCGGGGTGGCCGAGGTGGTGGAGGACTCCTCCGGCAACGCCGGGGCGTCCCTGGCCGCTTACTGCGCCCGGGCGGGAATCCGGTGCACCGTCTATGTGCCGGCGGCGGCCTCGCCGGCCAAACTGATCCAGATCCAGGCCTACGGCGCCCGGGTGGTGCGGGTGCCGGGGCCCCGGGCGGAGGCGACCCGGGCCGCGCAGAAGGCCGCGGCCACCCGGTTCTACGCCAGCCACAACTGGAATCCCCTTTTCCTGCACGGAATGAAGACCCTGGCCTTCGAGATCTGGGAGCAGCTGGGGTGGCAGGCGCCCGGGGCCGTGGTCTTCCCCTGCGGTTTCGGCAGCCTGCTCCTGGGGTGTTACCTGGGCTTTCAGGACCTCCGGCGGGCCGGGGCCATCTCGCGGCTCCCCCGGCTGTACCCGGTGCAGGCGGCCGCCTGCGCCCCCCTCTACCGGGCCTGGGTCCGCCGGGAGGCCGGGGAGGGCAGGTCCCCCGCCCCGGAACTGGGACCGGAGCTGGCGCCGACCGGGGAGGAGGGGGCGACGGACGCCGGCCCGACCCTGGCGGAAGGGATCGCCGCGGCCCAGCCGGTGCGGCTGCCCCAGATGCTGGCGGCGGTGGCGGAGAGCGGCGGGGCGGTTCTGGCGGTGACGGAGGCGGAGATTCGGGCAGGGCTTGAGGCGCTGAGCGCCCGGGGCTTTTACGTCGAACCCACCTCAGCGGTGGTCGCCGCCGGCCTGGACCGGCTGGAGGCGGCCGGGCTTCTCGACCGGGACGGTCCGGTGGTGGCGGTGCTCACCGGCAGCGGCCTCAAGGCGACGGATACCCTCCTCCGCCTGGGCGTCTCACCGGCGGAGCCGGGGGCCGAGCCTCCGGGCCCGGGGCAGCCGGCAGGACCGGCGAACCCCGGGCCGGCCGGGGAGCGTCAGTAGCAGTGACAGCAGCGGCTCTATCTCACCATGCGGAGACGGGAGGCGGTTCCTCTGAAGCGGGTACCCAAGCGGGAAGAGATTCCGGAGCAGTATCGGTGGGACCTGGAGCGGATCTTCCCCAGCGACGAGGCCTGGGAGCAGGAGTACCAGGCGGTGGAGAGCCTCATCCCGCGGCTGCAGGCCTACCAGGGCACCCTGGCCCAGTCCGCGGCCCGGCTCCTGGAGTGCCTCCGGCTCCGGGACGAGATCGGCCAGCGGGTGGAGACCCTGTACGCCTATGCCTCCATGCGCAAGGACGAGGACAACACCGTCGCCCGGTACCAGGCCCTCCATGACCGCGCGGTAGGGCTTTACAGCCGGGCGACCGCGGCCATGGCCTTCATCCGGCCGGAGATCCTGGCGATCCCCGATGACCGGCTGGAGCAGTTCCTGGCCGAGGAGCCGGGCCTGGCCGTCTACCGCTTCCACCTGGAGGACATCCGCCGGGAGCGGGAGCATGTCCGCAGCCCGGAGGTGGAGGCCCTCCTGGCCCAGGCGGCGGAGATCGCCCACAGCCCCGCGATCATCTTCAGCATGCTCGACAACGCGGACATAAAGTTCCCCACGGTCCGGGACGAAGAGGGCAACGAGGTGGAGCTGACCAAAGGGCGCTACCTCCGGCTGATGGAGAGCCAGGACCGGCGGGTGCGGCGGGATGCCTTCATGGCCCTGTACGGAACCTACCGGAAGTACATCAACACCCTCGCCGCCAGCCTGGCCGCCAGCGTCAAAAAGGACGTCTTCTACGCCCGGGCCCGGAACTACCGCTCCTCCCTGGAGGCGGCCCTCTTCCGGGATAACATCCCGGTCTCGGTCTACCACAACCTGATCGCCACGGTTCGGAAGAACCTGCCGGTGCTCCACCGGTACATGGCGGTGCGCAAGCGCCTCCTGGGCCTGGATGAGCTCCACATGTACGACATCTACGTCCCCCTGGTGCGGGGCGTGGACCGGAAGATCCCATACGAGGAGGCGGCGGAGACCGTCGCCGCGGCCCTGGCCCCCCTGGGGGAGGAGTACGTGAGCGCCCTCCGGGAGGGGCTGCGCTCCCGGTGGATCGACGTCTACGAGACCGCGGGCAAGACCAGCGGGGCGTACAGTGGCGGGGCCTACACGACGGCACCGTACATCCTCCTGAACTACCAGGAGAACGTGGACAGCATGTACACCCTGGCCCACGAGCTGGGCCACTCCCTGCACTCCTACTTCACCCGCCGGAGCCAACCTTATGTTTACGGTGATTACACCATCTTCGTGGCCGAGGTGGCCTCCACCCTGAACGAGGCCCTGCTGACCGAGTACCTCCTCCGGAACACCGATGACCCGCAGCTCAGGCGGTACATCGTGAACCACCAGGTGGAGACCATCCGGACCACCCTCTTCCGCCAGACCATGTTCGCGGAGTTCGAGCTGGCGATCCACGAGCAGGTGGAACGGGGCGAGGCCCTCACCGCGGAGTCCCTCTGTGCTCTGTACAAGGAGCTGAACGAGGCCTACCACGGCCCCGAGATGGTGGTGGACGAAGAGATCGCTCTGGAGTGGGCCCGGATCCCCCACTTCTACCGGGCGTTCTACGTCTACCAGTACGCGACGGGGATCAGCGCGGCGATGGCCCTGGCCCGGCAGATCCTGTCCGAAGGCCGGCCGGCGGTGGAGCGGTACCTGGAGTTCCTCCGCAGCGGCTCGTCGGATTACTCCATTCACCTTCTGCGCCGGGCCGGGGTGGACATGACCAGCCCCGAACCGGTGCAGGCGGCCATCGACCACTTCGCCCGGCTGGTGGAGGATCTGGCGGCCGGTGCCACCTAGGGCGTTGTACCGCCCCGAACTCGGTTCCAACCCCTGCCCCTGTGGGCAGGGGTTGTATCAATTGTACAAGGTCTCGGGTACGCGCCCGAGGCAGCCCAAGAGGAAATCAGTTTATAAAGTAGGTCAAATACATCTTTCGGGTCTACAAGCCGTCCGGCTATGGTGTAAACGAGGAGCCAGCGGGATTCCTGGCAGAGGGAGGGTCTGCCGGATGGCTGTAGTTGCAGTGTTGGAACTGGACTTGCTCCGTGCGGTGCGGGAGCTGCGCGCGGCGTTTCTGGCCGGGCTGCACCCCGACACCGATGGCCTGCTGGATGCTCTGGCACGGCTCACGGGGAGCGCGGTGATGTGGTGGCCTGGGGCCGGGTCCCAGCCGCCCAACCAGCTGGGTAACGATGAAACCCTGGTGGTCCCGGTGGAGAAGGACGGCCGGCAGCTCGGGGCGCTCCTGCTCACCCGGGCGGAGAAGCCCTACGGGGAAGCGGAGCAGCTTCTGGCTGAGCACGTCGCGGCGCTGCTGGCGGTGCTCCAGGCAGCGGCGGAGCGGCAGCAGCAGGCCGCGGACGAGGGCGCCCGGCAGGCTGCCCGCCTGGCAGCGGGGAGCCTCTCGGAGACCGAGCGGCAGGGGATGATGGCCCTGCTGGCCGAGTACAAGGGCCCCATGACCGTCCGACTCAAGGAGGTCGCGGCCCGGGCTGGCGTCCATCCCAGCGCGCTGGTCCAGGCCCTGGCCAAGCTCCGGGCGGCAGGGGTCATCACCGCGGTCTCCCGGGGCCGGCGGGGAGTCCACGTCACCGTCCTCAACCCCTGGCTGTTGGAGGAACTCCGACCGGCGGCGGTCCGGCGGGGCTAAGGGCCTCGCCGGACTGCCCCATCTGGCCCCCGGAATTTCCCAGGAGGGGAAAGGAGCAAGAAAAGTGAAATCAGGCGAGCCCCTTGGGCCTCGCCTGATATCGCGTGTGCGCAACCCGATGGAGCCTACCCCATGCCCTGGGTAAGGCTGCCGGCGCTGCCCCCGGCCGCCCCCAGCTGGGTAAGCCCAGACTGGACTGCGGCCTGGTGGTTCTCCTGATTCCGGTACTGCCGGTAGGTGGGGCTGCCCTCGGCGTAGGACTGGGCCGCGCCGTAACCTGCGGTCAGGCCCCCGGAGACGGCTCCGGTGCTCGCGACCGTGCCGGTGCCGAAACCGGCGCCCAGGCTGCCGGCCCCGGCGCCGTAACGGGCGCCTGCCCCGCCGAAGGCCCCGGCACCGCTGAGCTGACCGGTGGCGAAGCCGCCGCCGCTGGTGCCGGCGAGAAGCCCACTGGTGGGCGACTGGTAGGCGCCCGCCGTGAGGCCGACTCCGCCAAAGCCCGTGGCCCCGGCGGCTCCGGTGGCCATGCGGGCGGCCCCGCCGGCCGTACCGCCCATACCGGCGGCCCCGGCGGCTGCACTGCCCATGCCCCCGGCTCCAGCGCCCTGGCCACCCTGGAACTGGACCTTCAGCGGTACCCCGCCAAAGCCGAGGGTGCCTTGCAGACCCTGGCCCGTGCTACCAGCCGTGAAGTTGCCCCCTGCGCCTCCGGCCTGGGTGGACTGGTTGTGCATTGCAGTCACCTCCGCAAACTGGTGAACCGGACCCGTCTTTAGTCTCCCCCGGCAGCCGGTTTTCCCGCTTCGTAAACTGTGGCCAGCACTGGAGGTCCGCACCAGGGGCGCCGGCTCCTGGCGAACGGGCGGCCGCCCGCTCAGGGACTCTTCCGGGAGGACCCGCCGGGGGCGGAGGGAACGGGTGGGGCCAGGGGGATACCGCCTTGACAGGGATCGTGGGGCCGTCTATCTTAGAATTAGTCTAAGACTCATTCTCAACACGCGCCACGGGTCCGCGGCAGCGGCCACCCGGACAAGGGGGGATGAACGATGGCCGGTACCGGACAGCTCCGGCTGACGGCCCAACGCCGGGCGGTACTGGAGGTGGTGCGGGCGGCCCGGGACCATCCGACCGCGGCGATGATCTACCACCGGGTCCGGCAGCGCCACCCGGGGATCGCCTACGCTACCGTCTACAACGCCCTGAACTACCTGGTCCGGATGGGTCAGGTCCGGGAGCTCAGGTTTGGCGACGGGGCGAGCCGATACGACGGCCGCATCGAGCCACACCTCCACGTGATCTGCATCCAGTGCGGCGCACTGGATGAAGCCGACCTGACCCTGCCGGAGGAGCTGGTGAACGCAGCGGAACAGGCAACGGGCTATACCTTTGAGACACCCATCGTCCAGGTCTTCGGACTCTGTCCCTCCTGCCGGGAAGAGGCCCGGGCGACGAAGGAGACCAAGGAGCGGCAAGAGACCACCGACTCCTCCGGTTAGTCTACCCAGACCTGCCCGTCCAGTCGGGCGGGGACCCCGGTGGGGACGCTGTAGACGCACCGCCGGTCGCCCCGGGGCAGGGAGGCCTCCGCGTGGACCTGGGCTGCGGGGAGGCATTCCTCGGCAAGCCCCTGCACCATCCCCTGGCAGAGGTGGCAGACGTACTCCGGGTGCCGCAGAGCGACCTCCCGGAAGCCGCAGTTGCTGAAGATGAGGGAGACGTCGCCGTCCGTCCCGGCCACCACTTCAACGCCCACCCCGTGGGCGCCCAGCAGCCGGGCGGTGGCTTCCAGGAGCTGCCAGGGGCTGGGCCGGGAGGCGTCTCCGGTCAGGGTCTGGAGTGCCTCCTGGGCCATCCGGCGCCCGTACGCCCGCCCCACCTGGGTCAGAACCGGGAGAGCCTCGTCCCCCATCTGGGCCAGCGCTTCGGAGAGCAGGTCCGAGAGCAGCCGGTAGTCCCGGGCCGGGACTGTCACGCTCACCGCCTGGCCGGTGGGCGAGTAGGTGTGCACGGGCCTGCCGCCTCGGCCGGTCTTCTCGGCCCGGCTGGTCAGCAGCCCGATGTCCGCGAGTTTCGTGAGGTGCATCCGGGCCACGTTCGGGTGGAGGCCAAACCGGCGGGCGATCTCCTGGGCCGTGACGGAGCCCCGTTCCGACTGGAGGATGTACTGGTAGATCCGGTAGCGGGTGGGATCGCCGAGCACGGCGGCCACCTTGAGCGGATCCTGGGTCTGGGTCACGACTCCTTCCACCTCGCTCGATCAGGCCAGACCACCGGCACCGGTGGTCACGGGGGTAGGTTGCCCCCCGGATTCGTTCCATGGTACATTCCATTATATCGTTTCTCGTTTCCGTTGGGTACCGGTTTGCACTGTTGACATAGTGGAAACCGGGCAAATACAATGGGAGTGAGACTCATTTGCACCAGGACCGGTTTGCCCGGTGGTCGACCAGGCAGCATGGCCTGGTATTTCCATGACCAGACTTGTGAATAGCACAGTTCAGGAAGGAAAGGGGACGGCGCTGTGGCGGAGCGGCCTGTGTTGACGATCAAGGATCTGCGGGTCAGCGTGGACGGCAAGCCCATCGTCAAGGGGCTCGACCTGGAGATCAAGGGCGGGGAGATCCACGCCCTAATGGGCCCCAACGGCTCGGGGAAGACCACCCTCTCCAAGGCGATTGCCGGGCATCCCCGGTACACCATCGACGGCGGCGAGGTGCTCCTGAACGGGGTCAACCTCCTGGAGCTCTCCCCGGACGAGCGGGCGCGGGCGGGGCTCTTCCTCGCCTTCCAGTACCCGGTGGAGGTCCCGGGGGTGACGGTGGCGAACTTCCTCCGCACCGCCCTCCAGGCCATCCGGGGTGAGGAGATTGGCGTTTGGGAGTTCCAGGAGCTGCTGGCGGAGAAGATGAAGCTCCTGGAGATGGACGAGTCCTTTGCCACCCGTTACCTGAACGAAGGTTTCTCCGGCGGCGAGAAGAAGCGGAACGAGATGCTGCAGATGGCCCTGCTCCAGCCCAAGATCGCCATCCTGGACGAGACCGACTCCGGGCTGGACGTCGACGCCCTCAAGGTGGTCGGCAAGACCGTCAACGCGATGCGCGGCGAAAACTTCGGCGCCCTGATCATTACCCACTACAACCGGATCCTGAAGCACATCCGGCCCGATGTGGTGCACATCATGGCCGACGGCCGGATCATCCGCACCGGCGGCCCTGAGCTGGCCGACCTGGTGGAGGAGAAGGGCTACGACTGGATCCGTAGCCAGGTGGCGTAGGAGGGCGTACCGATGGCGCAGCTGACGTCTCTCACCTCCCGGGCTGCCCTTGAGGCGGAGGCCCGCCGCCGGGGCGAGCCCGATTGGCTCCGCGAGTTCCGGCTCCGGGCCTGGGACCTCGCCCTGGGCCTGGATCTGCCCAGCCGCACCGATGAGAAGTGGCGGCGGACCGATCTCACCGGCCTCGACCTCGGCCGGGTGAGCCCGGAGGTACCGGCCGGGGCGCCCCAGGAGGTGCCGGAGGCCTTCGCCCCCATGGTCGGGGAGGGCAAGACTCTGGTGCTCCGGAACGGCGTTGCGGTCCGGGTGCCGGAGGGCCTGCCCGCCGGGGTGATCGTCACCGACCTGGAGACCGCGGCCCGGCAGTATCCGGACCTGGTGCAGCCCCACCTGATGACCCAGGCGGTCCGGCCGGAGGAGAGCATCTTCACCGCCTTGCATGCGGCCTTCTTCCGGGGCGGCGCCTTCGTCTACCTGCCCCGGGGGGCCCAGGTGGAGGACCCGATCCAGATCCTGACCTGGGCCGACGGGCCCGGCGCCGGACTCCTGGGCCACACCCTGGTGGTGGCGGAGGAGGGCGCCTCCGCCCGGGTGGTGGAGTACTGGGCCTCCGCGGCCGTGCCTGAGGGGACGCCGCACCTGGGGGTTGTGGAGATCCTCACCGGCCCCGGGGCTCGGATCGACTACAGCGGGGTTCAGAACTGGGGCCCTGGGGTGTGGAGCTTCACCACCCGCCGGACCAAGGTGGGCCGGGACGCCAGGGTCAACTGGCTGCTGGCGGAGTTCGGCGGCGAGCTGGTCCGGTCGGAGCAGTACACCGCCCTGGACCAGGAGGGCGGCGAGGGCAACCTGAAGGTGCTCTTCTTCGGCTCGGGCAACCAGCACATCGACATCGTCGCGGAGGACCTCCACTATCCCACCGGCCGCCGGACGGTGGGGGACATCGTCGGCCGGGGGGTCCTTCAGGACCAGGCCCGGGTTGTCTTCCGGGGCAAGGGGCATATCATGCGGGGAGCCAAGGGCAGCACCTGCTTCCTGCGGGAGAACGCCCTGATGCTCAACCGGGGCTGCCGGGCGGACTCCATCCCGAGCCTTTTCATCGACGACGACCAGGTGGAGCGGGCCGGTCACGCCGCCACTTCGGGTAAGGTCGACGAGGATGAGCTCTTCTACCTCATGAGCCGGGGCCTCACCCGGAAGCAGGCGACCCGGCTGATCGTCGAGGGCTTCTTCAAGCCGATCCTGGATACCGTAGAACTGCCAGCACTCCGTCGCGAGCTTGAGAGTCTCGTGGATAGGAAGTTGGGCCTATGAATGTGGAGCGGATCCGCCAGGACTTTCCGATCCTGGCCCAGCTGGTGAACGGCAAGCCGCTGGTCTACCTGGACAACGCCGCCACCACCCAGAAACCCCGGCAGGTCATCGACGCCATCCGCCGGTACTACGAGGAGTACAACGCGAACGTCCACCGCTCCATCCACACCCTCGGGGAACGGGCCACCGCTGCCTACGAAGAGGCCCGGGCGAAGGTAGCGGCTTTCATCGACGCTCCGGAGCCGGCCACCTGCATCTTCGTCCGCAACGCCTCGGAGGGGCTCAACCTGGTGGCTTACTCCTACGGGATGCAGGTCCTCCGGCCGGGGGATGAGATCCTCCTCAGCCCCCTGGAGCACCACTCCAACCTGGTGCCCTGGCAGCTGGTGGCCCGTCGAACCGGGGCCCGGCTCCGGTTCCTGCCCATGCGGCCTGACGGCACCCTGGAGCTGGAGCGGCTCCCGGAGGTGCTGACGGAGCGGACCCGGATCGTTGCGGTGGCCCACGCCTCCAACACCCTGGGCGCCATCCTGCCCGTGAAGGCCATCGCCGAGGCCGCCCATGCCGTGGGCGCGGTGGTGGTGGTGGACGGGGCCCAGTCGGTGCCCCATATGCCCGTGAGCGTTCGGGAGCTGGATGTGGACTTCCTGGCCTTCTCGGGCCACAAGATGATGGGGCCGATGGGGATCGGGGTGCTCTACGGCAAGCGGGAGCTCCTGGAGCGGATGGACCCCTTCCTGGGTGGCGGCGAGATGATCCGGTCCGTCACCTACGAGGAGTCCACCTGGAACGACATCCCCTGGAAGTTCGAAGCCGGTACCCCGAACGTGGAGGGCGCGGTGGGGCTGGCGGCGGCCATCGACTATATCAACGAGGTGGTCGGCGGCGTCGCCAACATCCAGCGGCACGAGCACGACCTGGTTCAGTACGCGATGCGCCGGCTGCGGGAATCCTTCCCGGAGATCCGGATCTACGGGCCGGAGGAGAACCGGGCCGGGATCCTCGCCTTCACCTTCGGCGATCTCCATCCCCACGACGTGGCCACCGTCCTGGACGCCGAGGGGGTGGCGATCCGGGCCGGCCACCACTGCACCATGCCCCTGCACCGGGAGGTGCTGCAGGTGGTCGCGACGAACCGGGCATCCTTCTACGTGTACAACACCCGTGAAGACGTGGACCGCCTCGTAGAGGCCTTGGGCAAGGTAAAGGAGTTCTTCAGCCATGTCGCTTGAACACGATCCCCGGTACGCGGTCAATCTGAACGAACTCTACAAGCAGGTGCTCATGGACCACTTCGCCCGGCCCCGGAACAAGGGAAGACTGGACGAGGCGGACTTCACGGTCCACCTGGAGAACCCCACCTGTGGCGACACCATCGAGGTGCAGCTCAAGGTCCGGGATGGCCGGGTGGAGGAGGTGCGCTGGCAGGGGCACGGCTGTTCCATCAGCATGGCCTCTGCCTCTATGACCACCCAGGCCATCAAGGGCAAGACCCTGGCAGAGGCCGCCCAGTTCCTGAGCCGCTGCCGGGCGATGATCAAGGGTGAGCCGGGGGACTATAAGGAACTGGGCGAACTGCAGGCCCTGTCCGGGGTGGCCAAATTCCCGGTCCGGGTCAAGTGCGCCACCCTCGCCTGGAACGCGGTGGAAGAAGGTTTGAAGCGGGTCCAACCCTGAGGGGAGGTCAACCGATGGCCAGGGAAGCCCTGGATTTCCTGCCCAGTGAATACAAGTACGGGTTCCGGGACCCGGAGAAGTACGTCTTCAAGGCCCGGAAGGGCCTGGACCGGGAGGTTGTGGAGCAGATCTCCCGGATGAAGGGCGAGCCGGACTGGATGCGGGAGTTCCGGCTGAAGAGCCTGGAGATCTTCCTCTCCAAGCCGCTGCCCACCTGGGGTGCGGACCTGTCGCAGATCGACTTTAACGACATCTACTACTACGTGAAGCCGACGGAGAAGCACGCCCGCTCCTGGGACGAGGTGCCCGAGGAGATCAAGCGCACCTTCGACCGGCTGGGCATCCCCGAGGCGGAGCGGAAGTTCCTGGCCGGGGTGAGCGCCCAGTACGAGTCCGAGGTCGTCTACCACAACATCCGGAAGGACCTCGAGGAGAAGGGTGTCATCTTCATGGACATGGACTCGGCGCTGAGGGAACACCCGGACCTGGTCCGGCAGTACTTCGGCACCGTGGTTCCGCCGACGGACAACAAGTTCGCGGCTCTCAACAGCGCGGTCTGGTCCGGGGGCTCCTTCATCTACGTGCCGCCGGGGGTCCATGTGGAGATCCCGCTCCAGGCCTACTTCCGGATCAACGCCCAGAACATGGGCCAGTTCGAGCGGACCCTGATCATCGTCGATGAGGGCGCCTTTGTCCACTACGTGGAGGGCTGCACCGCGCCGATCTACTCCACCGACTCCCTCCACGCGGCGGTGGTGGAGATCATCGTCAAGCGGGGCGCCCGGTGCCGGTACACCACCATCCAGAACTGGTCCCACAACGTCTACAACCTGGTGACCAAGCGGGCCGTGGCCTACGCCGACGCCACCATGGAGTGGGTGGACGGCAACATCGGCTCCAAGGTGACCATGAAGTACCCCGCGGTCTACCTGATGGAGCCCGGTGCCCGGGCGGACATCATCTCCGTCGCCTTCGCCGGCAAGGGGCAGCATCAGGACGCGGGCGCCAAGGTCCTGCACCTGGCTCCGAACACCTCGTCCCAGATCACCTCGAAGTCCATCTGCAAGGATGGCGGCAACACCACCTACCGGGGCCTGGTGCAGGTGGCCAAGGGCGCGACGGGCTGCAAGGTGAAGGTCAACTGCGACGCCCTCATCTTCGATGACAACAGCAAGACCGACACCATCCCGTATATGGAGATCATGGAGGAGGACGTGGCCATCGAGCACGAGGCCACCGTCTCCAAGGTCTCCGAGGAGCAGCTCTTCTACCTGATGAGCCGGGGCATCTCCGAGCAGCAGGCGACCCAGATGATCGTCCAGGGCTTTATCGAGCCCTTCACCAAGGAGCTGCCCATGGAGTACGCGGTGGAGCTGAACCGGCTCATCGAGCTGGAGATGGAGGGCAGCGTCGGTTAACGATTCGGCTGTCGATGGAGACCGGGGCGGGTATGGGGGCAAGCCCCCCATCCCGCCCCTTGCAAAGGAGGCACTGGCCGTGAGCGACTTTGTGCGGGTGGCTGCCCTCAGCGAGGTGCCTCCGGGCAGCGCCCGGTGTGTCCGGGTGGGCCGGAAGCGGGTGGCGCTCTTCAACGTGGACGGGCAGATCTACGCCATCGACGATACCTGCACCCACGCGGAGGCCTCCCTCTCGGAGGGGACGGTGGAGGGCTGCGAGGTCGTCTGCCCGCTCCACGGCGCCCGGTTTGACCTCCGCACCGGTGCGGCCCTCTCCCTGCCCGCGGTCATTCCGGTGGAGACCTATGAGGTGAAGGTGGAGGGGGACGAGGTCTTCATCCGGGTGTAAGGCTGGAGGCAGGCGCCGGCTCCGGCCTGCCGGCTGGAGGAGGCTTGGAACCGGCCCTGTCAGGGAGGTGAAGCAGGCATGCCGACCAAGGAAGAGGTCATGAAGGCTCTGGAGGTCGTCAAGGACCCGGAGCTTCGGATCAACGTGGTGGACCTCGGCCTGGTCTACAACGTGAACATCGACGGCGGCAAGGTGGAGGTGGACATGACCCTCACCACCCCGGCCTGCCCGATCGGTCCCATGATCGTCAGCCAGGCTGAGGCGGTTCTCCGGCGGCTGCCGGGGGTGGAGGAGGCCCGGGTCAACCTGGTCTGGGATCCCCCGTGGACCCCGGACATGATGAGCGAGCGGCTGAAGAAGGCCCGGGCGATGGGGCTGCTGCCGTAGCCGGTCACCCGCCGGTCCCCCGGCCCGCGCCCTGGGCCGACGCTGCCAGGCTTCAGCCCGTACGGCCTGTCCACCGGCACGCGCTCTACCCCTGGGTCGCTCTGGGGCGGAGCGTGTGCTTTTTGCGCGCCTGACAGCCAGATATTACCATACCTAAAAGAAAGTATCGCACATTGTACGGGTTACCAAGAAACCGCTATCATGGTACAGGACGGTGCCACCGGGGGTCCCGGTGCCACCATCGCGGTAGGAGACCGGACAACCATCGCAGCGGGAGGCGAAGGAAGTGAGGCGGTTCGTTGCGCTTCTGCTCTTCTCCGCGACCCTCCTGGCCACCCTCGCCACCGGGCCCAGGGCCCTGGCCCACAGCCCGTACCGGGTGGAGGTGGAGGGGGTCACGGCCCTCGATGGCGCCCACCTGTACCTGCGGGACGGGCAACTGATGGCCTCGGCAGGGCCCCTGGCGGCGGCCCTGGGGCTGCAGGTCCGGTGGAACGACACCGATCGGCGGCTGGACCTGAGCGGCCGGGGGCACTGGGCGGTCTTCTGGCTGGGCTCCCGGACGGTATACCGAGACGACGTCCACTACCTGGCCCCCGCCCCCACCTCCCTCCACGATGGGCTGGTCTACGTCCCGGTCTGGTTCACCGCCCAGCTCTTCGGGTACCATGTGACCTGGGACGGCAGCGTCATGCGGCTGACCCGGAAGGACGGCACCGGCAGCGCGGCCCCGGGGGATCCCCTCCGGCACCCGAACTTTGTCTTCCCCTTCCCGGCCGGGGTCCGGTACGAGCCCTACACGGACAACTACGGGGAGGGCCGATCCTGGTCCCCCGGGGGGACGGCCGTCCGGGGGCACGAGGGCATCGACATCCTGGCGCCGAAGGGCACCCCCCTGGTGGCGGTCGCGGACGGCACCGTGGTCCGGGTGGGCTGGAACGAGTATGGCGGCTGGCGGCTCCAGATCCGGCCCGATGTGGCGCCGGAGTACCGGATCTACTACGCACATCTGAACGGGTATGGGGCGAACCTTTATGAAGGGGCCCGGGTCCGGGCCGGCCAGGTGGTGGGGTACGTGGGCCGGACCGGCTACGGCCCCCCGGGGACCGAGGGGGACTTCCCGCCCCACCTGCACCTGGGCATCTACCGGGCCGACGGGAGTACCATCAATCCCTACCCGTACCTGAAGGAGTGGGAGCGCCGGCCCCTGGCCCGGTTGTGGTAGGGGCCCGGCACCGGGAGGGCCCGGCACCCCGGCCCCTGGCGCCGGGCGGTGCCGGCGGCTGCCGGGGTGCCGCGGCTGCCTGGAAAGGAGCTGAGGAGCGATGCGGGAACCGGAGGGAACCCCTCATCCGGAGGGCGCCTCCATCCCTGTGGAGGAGGTTCTGGCCTACCTGCGGGGCGGTCAGGACGCCCTGTACGAGGTGGTCCGGACCTACGGCCGGACCCTGAGCCCGGAGGAACACTGGTGGCTGGGGGTCTGCCTGGCCGCCACGGTGCTGGCGGAGCTGAGCGAGGTCTCCCACGTCGTCCGGCAAGTGGGGCTGCTCTCGGAGCGTATCGGCACCCGGGGGGCGACCCCGGAGGTGGTCGAGGAGCTGATCGCGGAGCTGGCCAAGATCGACAGCCTTGGGCTGCTCTGGCCGGTCTACGAGCGGGACCAGGGCCAGTGGCGCCGCGCCGAGGTGGCCATCGCCCCGGACTTCGGCCCTGAGGCGGCTTACTGGCTGGCGGTGGCCCACCTGGGGGCCGCCCTGCTGGTCCGGGAGGGCCGGAGCGGGGAGATCCCGGACCTGGCGGCGACCATCGGCGACCTGGTCACCGGCGGCCTGCGCCCGGAGCACCGGGAACGGATCCTCGCGGTTTTCCGGAAGAGCGGCGGGGCCGGGGGCGGGTCCGGAGCGCTGGAGTAGGTCATCCGGCGCCGGGGCTCCCAAGGAGGCCCCGGGCCCGGAGTCCGGCCCGGATCCGCTCCAGGGCGACCACGTAGGCTGCGGTCCGGGTGTCGGTGCCCCGGCTCTGGGCCGCCGCGGCCACCTGGGCAAAGGCCCGGACCATCCGCTCCTCCAGCCGGGCCCGGACCTCGGCCTCGCTCCACGGGTAACCGGTGCGGTTCTGCACCCACTCGAAGTAGGAGACCGTCACCCCGCCGGCGTTGCACAGAATGTCGGGGATGACGAAGACGCCCCGGTCCCGGAGAACCTGGTCGCCCTCCGGGGTGGTGGGGCCGTTGGCGGCTTCGGCCACCACCTTGGCCCGCACCCCCTGGGCCACCTCGGCGGTGATCGCCCCCTCCAGCGCGGCAGGTACCAGCACCTCGCACTCCAGTTGCAGCAGCTCCACCTGGTCGATGGCCTCGGTGCCCGGCAGTCCCACCACGCTGCCGGTTTCCTCTTTGTGCCGGATCGCGGTCTCCACATCCAGCCCCCCGGGGTGGTAGATCCCACCCCGGGAGTCGCTGATCCCGACGATTCGAGCCCCTTCCCGGGCCAGGAGCCGGGCCGTGAACTGCCCGGCGTTGCCGAAGCCCTGGATCGCGACCCGGCTCCCCGCCAGAGGCATCCCCAGGAGCCGGGCCGCCTCCCGGACGGCAAAGGCGACGCCCTGGCCGGTGGCGGCTTCCCGGCCCACAGAGCCCCCCAGGGCCAGGGGCTTGCCGGTGATCACCCCGGGGGCGGCGCCGCCGGCGATCCGCTCGTACTCGTCGAGCATCCAGCCCATCACCCGGGGGCCGGTGCCGGCGTCCGGGGCCGGGATATCCCGGTCCGGCCCCAGGACCGGGGCCAGGGCCCGGATATACCCCCGGGACAGCTGTTCCAGCTCTTCCTCCCGGAGGGGCCGGGGGTCGACGACCACCCCGCCCTTGCCGCCGCCAAAGGGGAGGCCGGCCAGGGCAGACTTGAAGGTCATCCAGATGGAGAGGGCCTGCACCTCTTCCCGGGAGACCCCGGGGTGGAACCGGATGCCGCCCTTGCAGGGCCCGAGGACCGAGAGGTGCTGGGCCCGGTAGCCGGTGAAGACCCGGACGGACCCGTCGGCCATCCGCACCGGGATCCGGACCTCCACCGTCCGCTGGGGCAGCCGGAGCAGCTCGTAGAGATCCTCGCCGGCTCCCAGGGCCTCCACCGCCTTCCGCACCTGGGCTTGGGCCGCCGCCAGGGGACCGGGTGCCGTCCTTTCCATCCCTTTCCTCCTCCCGGATCTTCCGCCCTCGCCCCTCTTTGGTCCGGCGCCTGGCGGGGGTGGGGCTTGCCCCCCTGTCTGCCAGGCTACCGCACCGGAGGACACAGGGTGCAGTAGAGGTACGCAGCCAGGCCGGGGAGGCCTCCCTGGCGGAGGAGCCGCCGGGTCTCCGGCAGCCGCCGGTGGGCTGCCACCTTGGGATCCGAGAGGTAGAGCCCCGGCAGTCCGGCCAGGATCAGCCGGTGCAGCCCCTCGGGGTCCAGGGGGAGGACCTGCTCCCGGGCCCGGCGGGCGATCCACCCCAGCCGGCCCAGGGCCGTGGTCCGGTCCGGGTAGTAGCTGGCGAAGTTCAGGTCCCCTCCCTGCCGGTCCTCCTCCTGGTCGATGTAGTAGTCCAGCAGGATGTGGAGCGCCCCCACCCAGGGGAAGTAGGCCCGGTAGAGCCCGTCCACCGCGGCGGGGGCCGGGTGGCCCAGAGCGGCGGCCCGAAGAAGGGCAAAGATCCCCAGGGTCGAGCCGCAAGCCGCCGCCAGTTCCCACCAGTGCAGTTCCGGGTACCGGCGGCACAGGGGCTCGAGCCACCGGACCAGCCGCTCCTGCCGGACCGGGACCTCCAGGTGCTTCAGCACCTGCAGGGTGGCGTAGAGACCGCCGAGGCGCAGGGCCGTCCGCTCCACCTCCCCCCGGTACCCGGGGAGCCGGGCGAGGCTCTGGCGGCACGCGTACACCAGGTCGGTCAGGTATCCGCCGTCGGGGTCCGGGAGGCCGCCGGGGTAGTAGCCGCCGGGCGGCTGTCCCCCGGGGGTGAGGGCGTCGGCGACGGCCCGGTGGAGCCGGACCAGGGTCGCCGGACTCTGGACGCCGCACCGGTCCGAGAGGTTGTCCAGGTAATCGACCAGGATCTGGAAGGCGCAGATGACCCGGGTGAGGTCCGGAACCCGGCCGGTCCCCGCGGCGTACGCGGCGCCGCCCTCGCAGTGGAAGCACTTGTACCGGAGGCTCAGGAGCGCCTGGCGCCGGAGGGCGGGATCCGGGATGCCTTCGGCCCGGCGCCGCCAGGCCGCCACCTCCCGGAGGGCGAGGGGGCGGCACTGCCGGTGGATCGCCAGCATGAGGCCGATCCGGCCCCCGGGCAGCCGGGGCTCCGGACCGCCGGGGAGGCCCCACCGCCCAGGCGCGCTGCTTCGGTCCCCGGCCGGCCACGGTTCCCGGGTCCTGTCGCCGCGGATCCGGAGCAGCCACCTTACCGGCATCCCCATCCCTGCCTCCCCGGTTTTCCTTAGGTTTTCCCCCGGGGCCCGGATCCAGCCGTGCC
>JAKKUO010000003.1 GCA_021890795.1 Bacillota bacterium
TACTCCCGGGCTGTACAGGTGTCAACGAAGCCGTCGGAGAGTTCTTGCCGAGCCCAGCGTTCCTGCCGGGCCCGGAGTTCTGGCCGGGCCCGGCGTGCTGGCCGGGCCCCGGTCGGGCCCTACCGCCACCAGGGGGGCGCCAGGTCCACCCCCGCGGCGATAAGCGCCTCCGCCGCGGCCCGGGCCAGGGCCGGAGCCCCGGGGGTGTCGCTGTGGATGCAGAGGGTCCGGGGGCTCAGCCGCAGAAGGCTGCCGTCCACCGCCGCCACCGTCCCCTCCGTCGCCAGCCGCACCGCCCGCCGGGCCACCTCTCCGGGGTCGGTGATGAGGGCCCCGGGCTCGGACCGGGGCACCAGGGTGCCGTCAGGCCGGTAGGCCCGGTCCAGGAAGGCCTCCGCGGCCACCCGGATCCCCATCTCCTCCGCCACCTGGGCCAGGAGGCTCCCCGGCGGGGCGTAGATGAAGAGGTCCGGGTCGTAGGACCGGGCCGCCCGGACCAGGGCGGTCGCGACCTCCTCGTGGACCAGGGCGTCGTGGTAGAGGGCCCCGTGGGGCTTGAGGTGGGAGAGGCCCATCCCCAGGGCCCGGCAGATCCCCCCCAGGGCGCCGAGCTGGTAGAGGGTGTCGGTATAGATCTCCTCCTCGGTGCACCGGAGGTGCCGGCGGCCAAAGCCCACCCGATCCGGGTAGGAGACGTGCGCGCCGACGGAGACCCGCTCCTGCCGGCAGAGGAGAATGGTCCGGTAAAGGTTCAGGGGGTCGCCGGCGTGAAAGCCACAGGCCACGTTGGCCGAGGTGACCCAGGGGGCGAGTTCCGCATCCTGCCCCCGCTCCCAGACGCCGTAGCTCTCTCCCATGTCGCAGTTGAGGTCGATAACGATACCCAAGGTCCTTCGGCCTGCCTTTCCTGTCGCCGCACCGGTGGCGGCTCGCTCCGGATCAACTCCCTTTCCCGTCGCCGCGCCGGTGGCGACCCCCTACGGTTCAACTCCGATCCCGGGCCTCCGGCGCCGCCGGCCGGCCCTGATCGCGGAGGACAACCCGCAGGAGGGGGGTGACCCCTGCGGTCACCGGACCCCAGGCCAGGGGCTCGATCCGCTCCGCTTGCTCCCGGTTGGTCACCAGCACCGGCGTCACCGCCTCTTTCCCGGCAGCCCGGAGCACCGCCCGGTCGAACCGGACCAGGGGGTCACCTGCCCGGACCCGGTCCCCTTCCCGGACCAGGGGGGTAAACCCCTGCCCCCGGAGCTGGACGGTGTCGATCCCCACGTGGAGGAGGACCTCCACCCCTTCGGGGCTGACCAGCCCCACCCCGTGACCGCCGGGGAAGAGGTGGGCCACGGTGCCGGCGCAGGGGGCCACCACCAGTTCCCCCGCGGGCTGAACCGCCACCCCCTCCCCCACCAGCCCCTGGGCAAAGACCGGGTCCGGCACCTCCTCCAGGGGGACAACGGTACCGGTGACCGGGGCCACCAACACCACCTCCCGGGCAGTCCCTGGCCCGGGCTCCCGCGGCCCGGACGCCGGCGGGGTCGCGGACCGGGGCGCCCCGGCCGCTTCCCCGAGCGCCCCGGCGGCCTCCCCCCGGAGGAGGCGTTCCATCTCCGCCCGGAGCATCTCCGCCCGGCCCCCCACCACCACCTGGAGGGCGCCGCCCCCGAGCCGGACCACCCCAGCGGCGCCGAGGCGCATGAGGGCCCGGTCGTCGACCCGGTCCGGGTCCGCAACGGTCACCCGGAGCCGGCTCATGCAGGCTTCGAGGGACCGGAGGTTCTCCCGGCCCCCCAGGGCCTGGAGCACCGCCGCGGCCAGGTCCGGGGTCACCGGCCCCCGACCGGGCCGGGCACCGCCCGCCCCGGCCTCCCCGGCGCCTGGAGCCGGGGCGGCGGCTGCCGGGGCCAACTCCCCTGCCGGAGCCAACCCCGCGGTCGGGATCACCCCCACCGCCGGGGCCAGCCCCCCCGCCGGGGCTGGCCCGTCCTCCCCCGGCTCCTGGCCCAGGACCGGCAACCGGAACCGCCGGATGGCAAACCGGAACAGGGCGTAATAGAGGAAGAAATAGGGCACGCCGATGGCGACGATCCACCAGGGCCGGGTGGCCAGGGGGTAGTTGATGAGAAACATCGGCGCCGCATACCCCCAGAGCCGGACCCCCAGGGCGTAGGTGAGGGCCTGGGCCAGGCCGGTGAGGAGGATGTGGATCGCCCACAGCCCCGGCGCGGCGAAGATGAAGGCAAACTCCACCGGCTCGGTGATCCCGGTGAGGACCGAGGTGAGAAGCCCCGTCACCATCAGCCCGGTCACCCGGCGCCGGTGGGCCGGCCGGGCGCTGTGGGCGATAGCCAGGGCAATGGCCGGGATGGCGAAGTTGTTGAAGACGAAGAACCCGGACATCAGCTTGCCCGCGGTGGGGTCGCCGGCGTAGAACCGGGCGATCTCTCCCATCACCGTGGTGCCGGTGGCCGGGTCGACGTAAGAGCCCAACTGGTACTCCACCACGTTGTTCAAGATGTGGTGGAGCCCCGTGGGCAGGAGGAGCCGGTCCAGGGCCCCGTAGGCAAAGGCCCCCAGGGGACCGGCGGCCGCGACCCAGTGGCCCAACCGGGTGACCGCGCCCACCACCTGGGGCCAGACCGCGCCGTAGGCCAACCCCAGGGGGACCCCGGCCAGGGCCGCCAGGGTGGGGACCAGCCGCTTGCCGGAGAAGAGGCCGAGGAACTCGGGCAGCTGCACCCGGTGGCACCGGTGGAAGAGCCAGGTGGCCACCCCGCCGGCCAGCAGGCCCCCCAGCACCCCGGGGTTGAGCTGGGCCTCCCCGGCCACCGCCGCCGCCACCCCGGTCATCACCACGTAGCCCGTCCCCGCGGCGATGGCCGCCATCCCGTCGCCCCCGGCAAAGCCGACGGGCACCGCCAGGGCGAAGAAGAGGGGCAGGAAGTGGAAGACAACGGCCTGGCCGCCCGCGGTCAGCCACCCGAGCCCGGTCAGGAACCCGACGGCCTGGAGCACCGCGGCGACGGGCAGGAGCACGATGGGCACCATCAGGGTGGCCGCCAGCTTCTGGAAGAAGGCCCGGGACACCGGTCACCCCTCCTCGGCCAGGTCCCCGTAGTGGCAGAGCTCCACGCCCGCCTCGGCCACCGCCTGCCGGACCTCCGGCGCGGTCAGGTCGTCCAGTTCCTGCTGCCGGGGGGCGATCCGGCCCGAGAGCCGGCGCAACGTCGCATCCACGTACCCGGGGTGGCAGACCAGCTCCGTCACCCCCGGCGGGGCCTCCCGGATCCACCCCAGGAGCCGGGACCGGTCAAAGTCCGCCAGCCAGAGCCGGTTCGGGGACCGGAGGCCGCTCCGGGCGAGGATCTGGCTCGAGGCCGCCAGGTAACGCCGGTAGAGCCAGTGCCGGGGCCAATCCAGGACCCCCGGCCGCGGCAGGTCCCCGGGGCGGAGGATCCGGATGGCCGGGATGCCGTACCGGACCGCCAGGTCCGCGACGATGCCGGCCAGATGCGGCAGCCCGTGGACATGATGGTGGCTGTCCAGGTGGGTGGGGAGCCGGCCCACGTACTCGACAAACCGGCGGATCTGGGCCTCCCACTCCCGGCGAACCTCTTCCGGGCGAACCCGGTACCGGAGCCGCCACAGGCTCTTGACGAACCGGCCGTCCCGCCCCACCAGGGAGGGCACCGCGGCCGGGGGCAGCACCGGCGGCCCGGAGGTAAGGTTGAGGTGGAGCCCCACCCCCAGCCGGGGCGCGCCGGCCAGCAGGGCCGCGCACTCCCGGCTCCAGGGCCAGTTCACCATGAAGGTGGTGGAGGTGACGATCCCCTCCCGGTGGGCCTTCAGGATCCCCTCGCTCACCGCGGGGCTGAGCCCGAAGTCGTCGGCGTTGACGATCAGCCGGCGGCGCACCGGCCCTCACCCTCCCCTCTCCCCCGTCGTCCCGCCGGCCACCGCCTGGGCGGGGGGTCTGCCGGTCCCGGCCACGGACCCGTCCCGGATGCGGACCGGTTCGGGGCGCCGGGCCGGTTCCAGGCCACGGACCTATCGGAAAAAGGTCGGGAGGTACGGCCGGTGGGCCGCCAACAGCTCCTCCACCAGCCGCTCCGCCAGGGGCCGGGAACCCACCAGGGGGTTCAGGGCCATCGCCTCCACGGCCTTCGCCCGGTCCCCCTCCAGGGTGGCGGTGACGTTCAGGGCCTCGGCCTCCTGGATCTGCCGGATGAGGGCCGCCTCGGGCTCCGGCAGCGGGGTGACGGGCAGGGGCTCCCAGCCCTCGGGCCCCACCAGGGCCGGGAACTGGGCGGCCCGGCCCGGGGGCAGCCCGCCCAGGTGGCCGGGGTTGCGCTGCTGGATGATGAACCGCTCCCGGCGGCCTGCCACCATCGCCCGAATCACCGCCGCGGCCAGGTCGCTGTGGGAGGCGTGCCCCCGGTGGAGCCTCAGCCGGGGCCGCTCCGACCGGGCCTCGGCGGCGAAGTGGTCGTAGAGCCGGCGGACGGTGGTCATCACCTCGTCTGCCCGGGTCCGGCGCCGGCGGCGGAGCCGGGCGACGATGGCGTCCCGGAAGTAGTAGTAGCGCAGGTAGGGATCGGGAATCCGGCCGTGCTGCTGGATGAGCCGGAGAGTCCCGGTCACCTCCCCCACCGGCAGCCAGCCCACCGGCAGCCACCGGGCGAGCCGCCGGACCCGGGGCAGGAGGTCCTCCTTCCCGTCCAGCCGGACGCTCTCGATCCACCCCGCGTGGTTGATCCCCCGGTACTCCAGCTCCAGCCGGTGGGGGTCGACCCGGAGCACCCGGGCCAGCTCCCACTGCACCCCGGTGGGCATGTCGCAGAGGCCGATGAACCGGGCGTCGGGGTAGACCCGGGTGACCGCCTCGGTCACCATCCCCGCGGGGTTGGTGTAGGAGATGAGCCACGCCTCCGGGGCCAGCCGGCGCATCTCCGCCACCAGGTCCAGCACCACGGGGATCGACCGCCAGGCGAAGGCAAAGCCCCCGGCGCCCAGGGTCTCCTGGCCCAGCACCCCGTGGCGCAGGGGGATCTTCTCGTCCAGGGACCGGGCCTGAAGCCCCCCGGGCCGGGGCTGGGCGAGGACGAACCGGGCCCCGGCCACCGCCTCGGCCCGGTCGGTGGTGTGCCGCACCCGGATCTCCGCCCCCGCGGCCCGGACCAACGCCCGGCCCAGGGCGGCGACGATCCTCGCCGCCTCCTGGTTCACGTCGTGGAGCACCCACTCCCATCCGGCAAAGAGCTGGGGCTCCGCCAGCAGGGACTGAAGGATGTCCGGGGTGTAGGCGCTGCCCCCGCCGACGATGGTCAGTTTGGCCATGGGACGCCCCCCTCGCCCTGGCACCGGTCCGCGGCCACGGCGGCGGCTGCCGCATCCGCCGGTGGCCGGGTGGCCGGTGTGAGCAGCCAGCCGGGCGGCCGGCCGGCACCGCGGCGGCCCCCGCCCACCGGCAGGTCGCCGGCGCTCCGGAGTCCAACCAGTCAGGATCTATTCGGCAATGACCCCGGATTTCCTGGGGTTGGGGCAAGGGCAGGGCCGGGGGCTCCGGCTGCAACCCGGCGGCAGGCCCAGGCCGGAACCAGGGAGTGGGGCCGGGCAGGAATCCGAAGGTTAGGTTCAGCAGGAACCCGGCGGCCGGGGGCGAATGGAGCGTGAAGTCACGTGTGATTTGCTTCTCTTGTTTGATTTCGAACACGATATAAGGTAGACGGTGTTGACCGTGAGGGGAAGTGCACCGGATGCGAGGCCGCAGAGGCCTGTTCGCTCTGGCCGTTCTCGTGCCCGTACTGACCTCTGGCTATGGCCCGTTGGAACGGTCCGAGGCGCTGCCGCCCGCCAGCCCCCTCGACAAGTTGCAGGAACACCGAGACCGGTTCAGCCCCTGAGCGACCCGGTTTTCACGGGTAGATTTTGGCCCCGGCCCTCCGCCGGGCCGGCGGCCGGCGGGGAGGTGCGACCCATGCGCTTCGCCTGGCACGGCAGCAGTTCCCACTCCCTGGAGGCCGGCGGGGTGCGGCTGACCGTGGACCCCTGGTTCTCCCCCGCGGGGACCTACGGGCCCTGGTACCGGCCCAATCCCCGGGCCCCTGGGATGGACGCGTACCTCCGGGACTTCCGCCCGGACTACGTGATCCTCACCCACGGCCACTTCGACCACTTCGACGTGGAGGCCGTCCGCCGGATCGAGGCGGGCTGCCGGCCTCGGTACATCGCCAGCCGGGAGGCGGTCGCGGTCCTGGTGGAGACCTGCGGCGCGGCGCCCGAGCGGTGCCTCCCCCTGGCCCCCGGGGAGCGGCTGGCCCTCCCGGGGGGCTGGACGGTCCAGGGCTACCAGGGGGACCACTGGTTCACCGGGCCGGAGGGGGACGCCGCGGCGAGAAAGCTCGCCCGGCACTACGGGGCGATGCCCTGCGGCGGGCCCATGCTGCAACTCGTCCTGGAAGGGCCTGAGGGGCGGATCTACATCAGCGGCGACACCACCCCGGGCCCCATCCCGGCCCTCCCCGGCTGCCGGCTGGCGGTGGTCTACATGGGGACCCGGATGCCCCACCCCACCACCCGGGAGGTGAGCACCCCCCTCCCCACCCTGGACGACGCCCCCCTGGTCCTGGACCGGCTGCGGCCGGAGGTCCTGGCCCCGGTCCACTGGGACTTCCACGAGTGGCTGGAGCCCTTTGACCTCGGAGCCCTGGAGCGTCTCGCCGCGGCCCGGACCCCGCCGGTGCGGGTGCTCTTCCCGCCTCCCAACACCTGGGTGGCGGTGTGACCGGGGGCCCGGGGCGGCAGCCGGACCGCTCCTGCGGGCCCGGCAATCGGCATGACGGAGGTGGCGCTGCGTGGACTCCTTCCCGACCAGGGACCTGTCCCCCGAGGTCTCCAGGGCCCTCCTGGAGGCCTGCGCGGAGGGAAAATCGCCGCGGATTCCCGAGTGGCTCGGGGCGTTTTTCCGGGACGAGCCCACCCCCCGGCCGGAGCGGCCCCTCACTCCGGAGGAGCGCATCCGGGGGCTGGCCACGGTGTGGAGCGAGGCGAAGTACAACTTTGCCTACTGGGACCGGCTCCCCGGCGAGGAGTGGTGGGATGAGCAGTTTCAGGCGTACATCCCCCTGGTGCTCAAGGCCGCCTCGGACGAGGAATACTGGCGGCTGATGGTGGCCTTCGGGAATCTCCTCCGGGACGGTCACACCCTGGTGCTGCCCCCGCCCTGGCTGACCGGACAGAAAAGTGTACCGCCCCTGCGCATTATCGCCGTGGAGGGGCGCCCGGTGGTGCTGGAGGGGGAAGGGCTGCCCCCCGGCACGGAGATCCTGGCCGTCGACGGCCGGCCGGTGGAGGAGGTCCGCCGGGAACTGGCGGCTTCCCTGCCGATGGTGACCGAGCAGTACCGGGAATGGGCCACCGCCAGTCAGGTCCTCCGGGGCCCCGCCGGCACGGAGGTGCAGGTCCGGGTGCGGCTGCCCGACGGGTCGGAGCAGGAGATGCGGCTCCGGCGGACCGGCCCCCTGCCGCCCCGGCCACCCCTCGAGGTCCGGGACCTGGGGGACGGCCTCTTCCACGTGGCCGTCAACACCATGTTCACCGACGAGACCTGGCAGGCCTTTGACCGCCGGTTCCCGGACTTTGCCGGGGTCCGGGGACTGATCCTGGACCTCCGGTGGAACAACGGGGGCAACTCCCAGGTGGGGTGGCAGATCCTGGCCCGGCTGATCGAGCGGCCCACCCGGGCCGCCGCGGAGCGGATGCGCTGCTACCTCCCCACCCACCGGGCCTACGGCTTCTCCCAGCGCTGGGTGGTGGCGGAGCCCGCCACCATTGAGCCCCGGCGGGACCTGCCCACCTTCACCGGCCCGGTGGCCGTGCTCAGCAGCCCCGCGACCGGGAGCGCGGCGGAGGACTTCCTGGTGGCTTTCCGGGAGAGCCGGCGGGGGCCCATCGTCGGCGGCCCCTCCTGCGGGTCCACAGGCCAGCCGCTGGCGGTGCCCCTCCCCGGCGGCGGCGCGTTCCTGGTCTGCACCAAGCGGGATACCTTCCCGGACGGCACGCCCTTCGTGGGGTACGGGATCCAGCCCGACATCCCCGCGGCCCTGACCATCGCCGGGCTGGCCGCCGGCCGGGACGAGGTGCTGGAGCGGGCGGTGGAGGCCATCCGGGCCCGGCTGGAGCCGGTCCGGCCCTGAAGCGGAAGGGCCACGGATGGATGGAGGCGGCCCAGCGACGAATCGATGCAGGCGGCCCGGCCACGAATCGATCGAGGCGGCCGGCTCCCTGGCGGGAGCCGGCCGCCTTGCCTTCGGACAGGGGATGTTCCGGAGCCGGGAGCCCGGGCGTGGGCCGGCGGCCCGGTCGCTCAGCCGGCCGCCCGGTGGATCGCCCGGGGCACCGGAGGTCAGATGCCGAAGCCGAAGCCCCCGGGATAGGCCCCGATGCCCGGGATACCGGCGGTGGTGGGGTAAGCGCTGGGTACGGTGGCCACCGTGGTCACCGGCACCGCGAACTCGTAGACCCGGTAGATGGTCGCATTCGCCGCCGGGTACGAGGCGCCGCCGCCGAAGATGAAGTTGTCGTCCGCGCCGGCCTGGGCGCCGATGAACGGGGATACAGCAGGGGTGAAGCCCCCGGTAGTCCCGAAGGGGCCGAAACCTCCGAAGAACATGGTAACACCCCCGCCTTACCTTATGTGAACCGGGCGCCGGCGGTGCACGCCGGGCTACCCGTGGGCGCCTGGGTCTGCGCCCCCGGGGCGGCGGGGGCCGGACCACCCCCGGCCCAGGGTCGACACCCCCCGGACCGCATACCGCAGGCGGTCGCCGGGCAGGTTAGCCGCCGGAGGGATGGCCGTGACGTGGTGGGAACGGCTGGCAGCCCTGCTGGACCCGGCGGCGACGGAACCGCCCGCCGCCTTCACCCTGGGGGACCGGGGCGTACAGCCCCCGGAGGAACTGGAGGAGACCCGCCGCCGGCTGCGGGAGGTGCAGCAGACCGCCGAGGCCCTCCGCACCCGGGTGGATCGCTACCTCGCAGCCCTGGAGCAGTCCGGGGGCGGCCCGGGAGAGAAGGGGGCGGAAGCCTACCAGGGGATCGGGGACCTCTCCCCGTCCCTGGCGGAGAACCTGGAGCGGCTGCGGCAGCGGTTCCGGGCGCCGGACAACGCCGACCTGATCATCCGGGAGATCCAGGTAGCCACCCGGCCGCCGGTGCGGGCCGCGGTGGTCTTCCTGGAGGGGATGGCGGAGAAGGCGGTCATCAACAGCCACATCCTCCAGCCCCTGATGCTGCTGGCCCACCTGGACCACCACCTGCAAGGGCCCGGGGACCCGCCCGCGGACTCCTTCCCGGCCAAAGGCGCCGCCCGGGGGCGGGAGGGCGGGGCCGGCAGGAGCCCCAGGGCCCCCGGGCCGGGGGCCGAGGCCGGGGCAGGGGACAGCGGCGGGGGGACCGACTGCCCCCTGCAGGCGATCCTGCAGCGGCTGCTGCCTGGGAACCAGGCCGAGGTGAAACCCGCCCTGGACAGCGTGATCGACGGCCTCCTGTACGGGGACACGGCCATCTTCGTCGACGGGTGCGACCGGGCGATCACCGTGGAGACCAAGGGGTTCCCGGTCCGCAGCGTCTCCACCCCCCAGCAGGAGATGGTCACCCGGGGCCCCCTGGACGCCTTCACCGAGGCCTTCCGGGTCAACATCGGCCTGATCCGGCGGCGGATCAAGGACCCCCGGCTGGTGACGGAGATCCTGCAGGTGGGAAGCCTCAGCCGGACCTACGTTGCGATCCTGTACGTGGACGGGGTGGTCAACCCCAAACTGGTAAGAGAGGTCAAGCGCCGGGTCAGCAGCCTGAAGGTGGACTACGTCGGGAGCAGCGGCGTCCTGGAGCAACTGGTGGAGGACCGGCCCCTCTCCCTCTTTCCCCAGACCCTCTCCACCGAGCGGCCGGACCGGGCCGCGGCCTACCTGGCCGAGGGGCACGTGGTGGCGCTGGCGGACAACAGCCCCTTCGCCCTGGTGCTGCCGGCCACCTTCTGGTCGCAGCTGCAGACCTCCGAGGACTACTACATCCGCTGGCCCTTCGGCTCCGTGCTGCGGTGGCTCCGGTTTGGGGCTCTGGTCACCGCAGTCCTGACCGGCGGCCTGTACATCGCCGCGGCCAACTACCACCACGACATGATCCCGACGGAACTGCTGCTCTTCATCGCCGCCCGGCGGGAACAGGTGCCCCTGCCGGCCGGTCTGGAGCTGCTGTTCATGGAGGTCGCCTTCGAACTGATCCGGGAGGCGGGGACCCGGATCCCCAGCGTCATCGGCCCCACCATCGGCATCGTCGGCGCCCTGATCATGGGCCAGGCCCTGGTCGAGGCCCAGCTGGCCAGCCCGGTGGTGATCATCATCACCGCGCTCTCCGGACTGGCCAGCTTTGCCATCCCCAACTACAGCACCGCCTTCGGCCTGCGGACCCTGCGGTTCGCCTTCATCATTCTGGCCCTGGTACTGGGGATCTACGGCATCGCGGTGGGGCTCTTCGGGGTGGTTCTGCACCTGGCGGGCCTCCGGTCCTTCGGGGTGCCGTACCTCTCCCCCCTGGCCCCCCGGGTCCGGCACGCCCCGGATGTCACCCAGCGGGGTCCCCTCTTCGACATGGAGTTCCGCCCCCGGAGCATCCGCCCGGTGGACAGCCGGCGCCAGGCCCCGGTGGCCCGCCCCTGGGACCCGACGGTCCCCCGGCGGCTGCGCCGGCGGCAGAAGGGCGACGGCTCCGGCGAGCCCCGGTAGGTCCGGGGCAGGGGAAGAGCCGGTGCGGTCTGACGGCGGCAGCCGGCGCGGTCTGACGGCAGCGGCCGGCGGGTCCGGCGGCGGGGGCCCGTGGCACTGGCGGCGGGGACCGGCAGGTTTGGCAGAGAAAGGATGGGGTCGATGGAACAGGGCCACATCGGGGGCGGGCAGGCAGCCCTCCTGATCTTCACAATCCTGGCGACCAAGGTGCTGCTGGTCTATCCCACCGCCATGATCCAGAATGGCCAGGGGGCCGGCTGGCTGCTGGTGCTGCTGAACGCTGCCTGGGGAGCGGCCGCGGTCTGGGTCCTGGCCGCCCTGGCCCGGCGGTTCCCGGGCCGGGGGCTGGCGGAGGTCGCCCAGGAGGTGGCGGGCCCGGTCCTGGGCACCGCCTTCGGCCTGACGGTGGCCGGTGGGCTGCTCTTCCTCGCCGCCCTGGTCCTCCGCCTGCTCTCCGAGTCCTTCATCATCGCCATCCTGCCCCAGACCCCGCCCAGCGTGCTAATCGGCACCGCGGTGGGGCTGGCGGTCTACGCCGGCTACCTGGGGCTGGAGCCCCTCGCCCGGGCGCACCAGGTGGTGATCCCCCCAGTGGCGGCCGCGATGGTGGTGGTGCTGCTCCTGGTCCTCCGGGAGGCCCAGGCCGGGTGGCTCTACCCGGTCCTGGGGCCCGGCCTGCCCACCCTGGCCCAGGCCAGCCTCTGGCACGCCGGCGCCTGGGTGGAAGTGGTCCTGCTGGGGATCTACGGCCACGCCTTCCGGCGACCGGGGGAACTGGGGCGGGCGGGGCTGTGGGGGGTGGTCGCCGCCGCTCTCGCCCTGGCAGCCACCACCGCGACCTTCACCGCGGTCTTCGGCCCGGAGGGGGCGGCCCGGGAGCCCTTCCCCCTCTACCACCTGGCCCGGATGGTCTACCTCGGCCGGTTCTTCCAGCGGGCCGAGTCCCTTTTCGTCCTGTTCTGGATTTCCGGAGGCCTGACCTACACCGCGTTGCTCCTCCACGGCGCCGCGGTCACCACCGCCCAGGCCCTGGGGGTGCCCTTCTACCGGCCCCTGCTCCTCCCCCTGGGGCTGCTGCTCTTCGGCCTGGCCCTCCTGCCCGGCAGCTACACCGAGACCCAGGCCTGGGATGCCCTGCTGCGCCAGTGGGCGGCCCTGCCCCTGTTCGGCATCCCGGTTCTGCTGCTGGCGGTGGGCCGATTGCGCCGGCGGGGAGGGCTTGCCCATGTCCGGTAGACGGGGGCAGGGAAGGGCCGGGAGCGGCGCCGGCCGGGGCCGTTGGCGGAGGGCCGCCCGGGTGCTGCTCCTTCTCCTGGCCCTTAGCCAGGGGGGATGCTGGGACCGGCGGGAACTGGAGGAGATGGCCTTCGTCCTGGCCCTGGGACTGGACCAGGACCCGGAGGGCGGCGGGCTGCGGATGACCGCGATGGTCGCCATCCCCAACAAGATGGCCGGCGGCGGCCAGGACGGCGGCGGGGAGGAGGACACGGTGCTGGTCACCACCGCCCGGGCCGCCACGGTGCCGGAAGGGCTCAACCTGATGGACACCTACCTGGACCGGCGGATCTCCCTGGAGCACACGAAGGTGATGGTCCTCGGCCGGTCCCTGGCGGAGGAGGAGGGGCTCTGGCCCCTGATGGACTTCCTCGGCCGGTTCCGGTCGGTGCGGCGCACGGTGCCGGTAATGGTCGCGGAGACCACCGGCGAGGAGGTCCTGGCCGAGATCCAGCCGGTGCTGGAACGGGACCCCCATCGCTACCTGGAGTTCCTCCCCTTTACCACCCGGGACACCGGGCTCTCCCCCCAGGGGGCCCACCTGCACGAGCTCCTCACCTTTACGGAGAACCCGGGGATCGAGCCGGTGTCCCACTGGGTCGCCCTCCGGAAACAGCCCGGGGGGATGAACACCGAAGGGGCCGGCAAGGAGGGCGCCCGGCCGGACGGCGGCGGGAAGCAGGGCGGGGGAGAGGGAAACGAAGGCAGCGAAGATGGAGGCAGCGCCGGCGGGGGCCCGGGGCAGGGGTCGCCGCCCCTGCCCGGCCCCGCCGAACCCCGGGGGTGGGAACCCGGGGCCCTGCCCCGCCGGGGCGGCCCCAACCTGGAGATGGTCGGCGCCGCGGTCTTCCGGGACGGCCGGATGGTAGGCACCATGTCCGGCGAGGAGGTCCGGAGCCTGAACCTCCTCCGGGGCCGGTTCCGCCGGGCCTTCCTGTCGGTTCCGGACCCCCTGGCCCCGGGCCAGCAGGTGGCCCTGGAGATCCGCGCCGGGCAGGCCCCCCGGTACCGGGTCTCCCTCGCCGGCGGCCGTCCGGCCATCTCCGGCCGGGTCCCGGTGGAGGTGGAGGTCCAGGGGATCCCCAGCGGGGTGGACTACAGCCGGCCCGAGCATCAGGGAGCCCTGGCCAGGGCGGTGCAGGCGGAGCTGGAGGCGGGGATCCGGAAGCTCATCCGCCGGGCCCAGGAGGAGTGGCAGAGCGATGTCATCGGCCTGGGGCTCCGGGTCGCCCCCCTCTTCCCAACCTATGACCGTTGGGGCGCCTACGGGTGGGACCAGCGCTTTCCCGAGGCCGCGATCGACATCCGGGTGGACGTCAATCTCCGACGGTTCGGAATGCAGCTGCAGCCGCCGAACCCAGGGAGGTGAGGCAACGTGTTCACCCTGTTCAACGTCGCCGCCCTGGCCGTCATCCTGGCGGTCGCCATCTACACCCTGGCTTACGCCTGGTGGGCGGCCCGGTGGGGACTGCGGCGGGGAGCTGTGGGCCTGACGCTCTTGGGGCTGCTGGCCGCCGGCCTCCCTACGTGGCTACTCCTGGGCCGGCGGTAAGGGTCACGGCAGCAGCCCCGCCTGGGCCAGAATCTCCCGGAGTTCTTCCCGGGCCGCAGGGGTCAGGGGCAGGAGCGGCCGGCGGGGCGGCCCGCCGTACAGGCCCCGGAGGTCCATGGCCGCCTTTACCCCCGGGATCCCGAACCGGGCGGTCACCGCCTCGTTTACCGGTGTGAGGACCGCCTGCAGCCTTCGGGCCGCTTCCCACTCCCCGGACCGGAAGAGCCGGTAGAGCCGGACGGTCTCCGCCGGGGCCACGTTGGCCAGGGCCAGGACCCCGCCTGAGGCGCCGACGGCCAGGGCCGGGTAGAGGGCGCTCCCGTGGCCGACGAGAACCGACCATCCCGGCGGGCACCGGTCCACATAGCCCTGGAGGCGGACCACGTCACCGGAGCTGTCCTTCAAGCCGCAGATATTCGGGTGCTGGGCCAGCTCCACCACCAGGTCCGGCGGCAGGTCATAGCCGGTGAACTTGGGCACGGAGTAGAGGAGCACCGGCACCGGCGAGGCCTCCGCCACCTCCAGGTAGAACCGCCGGAGGACCTCCCGGGTCATCAGGGGTTTGTAGTACGAGGGGCTGACCACCAGGACCGCTGCGGCCCCGTGCCGGGCGGCAAACTCCGCCAGCCGGATCACCGCCCGGGTGGACTCCGCTCCCACCCCCACCAGCCCCGGCCGCCCGGGAGGCAGGGCCTGGAGGCCGGCGGCGATGACCGCCCGCTTCTCCTCCTCATCCAGCAGGGGGTACTCCCCGTTGGAGCCCAGCAGCACCACCCCGTCCACCCCGGCGGCAACCAGAGCCTCGATGTTAGACTGGAGCGCGTCCAGCTTCAGGTCCCCCCGCTCGTCAAAGGGCGTTGGCACCGGCGGAAAGATCCCGGTGAGCCGCACCGCACCATCCCTCCTCCGGTTGTGCCCGCACGGGCTTGTGCCATCACGCACAAAGGCCCCCGGCCGCCGCCGGGGACCTTCTTACGACTCCTTCTTGTCCGCCTTCGTGTCCGGCCCTTTCGGGTCAGACTCCTTCCTGTCCGACTCCCGCGGCTCCGGGCCGGCGCCGGTTCCTTCGCCCCTCAGGGCGCCCTTGAACTCCCGTATGCCCTGGCCTAGCCCCCTGGCCAACTGGGGCAGCTTGGAGCCGCCGAAGAGCAGAAGGATGACGAAGAGGATGAGCAGGATCTCGACGGGTCCCAGCCGCTGAAACATCGGGCACTCCCCTCTCGGCATGTGCAATCGGGCCGGGCCTTTTTTCGCTTTCCACCTGACAATTTCCTGCCCGTGCCGGGCCAGAACCCATCGGCCCCGCTGGGGGGTGCCCTGCCCCGCAGGGGGTGGCCCGGCCCCGAGGGGCCGGGGACCGGTACCGGAGGTCCGTGGCCGCCGGACGATCCCGGACGGAAGCCAGAAGGACAGCAGGCCCACCCGCACGGGTGGGCCTGCAAGGCTCTCCGGAAAGGCTCTCCCGATGGCTTACTCGTCAGCCTCCACGGTCAGGGCGACGACCTCGCCGGAACGCCAGGTGACGGTCACCGTCTCCCCGGCCGCCAGCTCGACAAAGCGGATGGCCTTGCCGTCCTCCGTCACCGCCACCCGGGGCGAGACCGGCAGCTCGGCCCGGCGGTTGCCGACCCGGACGACCACCGACTCGGGCCGGCCATCCTTCAGCGCCCGGGAGAGGAGTTCAGCGGTGAAGACGACCTCGCTCTCCTCCGGATCCAGGGCCAGCGACTCGGCCCGGAGCAGGTCGCCGTCCCAGGTGCCGGCCACCAGCACCCGCTGCCCCCGGGCCAGCACCGTGAGGTCCAGCTTCAGGTCCTTGAAGACCACGCCATCCACCCGGTCCACCCGGACCTCCACCTGCTGGGGCCGCTGGCCGTCGTCCCCGTAGAGCCAGAAGGCGCCCTCGTCGAGATCGACCCGCTGCACCCGGCCGCTCCGCTCCACCAGGGTGCGGGCAGCCTCCAGCCGGTCGATCCGCACCACGGTGTCGCCCTGCAGGGTCAGCCGGACCTCATCCCCGGGCTGCAGGTCCTCGTAGGCGATGGCCTTCCCGTTCTCGTAGACCCGCAGGTCCGAGGCCAGCCGGTAGGCCCGGAAGACGCCGTCCACCTCGAGGAGGATCCGGGTCTCGCCCAGGCCCGCCACCTCGCCCTGGACCTGGGTCCGTCCGACCTCCACCTTCCCGGTGCCGACCAGGAAGATCACCCGGCCCTGCTCGTCGAGCTGGGCGATCACCTGGTCGCCCACCTTCAGGTCGCGCAGGTCCGCCTCCTTACCGGCGATGAAGATCAGCACATCCGGTGCGACAGTATAGGTGACCCCGTCCGGGTGGGACCGGGTGATCAGGGTGATCCGGGGCTGGGCGCCGGTCTTCACCTCGGCCACGGTCCCCCGGACCTGCCGGACGTCGGCGGGCTCTTCAGCCCGGCGGTCGAACCGGTCCAGGAGGGCGGCCCACTCCGCCCGGGTCACCGGCTGGTAGGGCCGGAAATCCCCCTCGGGATAGCCGCTGACCAGACCGTTCTCCACCGCCAGGGCCACGTAGCCCCTCAGCTCGGGGGGAATCTGCCCGGCGTCGGTGAAGGGCAGCGACGCTCCGGCCCGAGCCTTGGCCTCCTCCTCAAGCCCCGCGGCCCGGACCAGCATCACCGCCGCGTCCAGCCGGTTCAGCGGGCTGAGGATGTTCAGGAAGCCGCCGGTGGGAACCAGGAAGCCCTGTGCCAGGGCCACCTGCACGTACCCCCGGCCCCAGTCGGGCACGAGGTGCCCGTCCCGGATCTCCCACACCAGCTTCTGCCCGGGGGCCTTGCTCTCCACCTTCAGCCCATGCTGGTCCCACTTGAACACGAAGTGCTCGCCCCGGTACTGGACCTTGTACTCGACCTTCTTGCCGCCGACCTTGAACTCCCACTTGCCGCCCTGCAGGTGGCCGGACCACTTGCCGTCCTTGACGACAGGCTCCAGCCCCAGGGCCCGGACCAGCATCACCGCCGCCTCCAGCTTGGTCACCAGCCGCTGCGGGGCGATGTAGCCGCTGGGATCCCCGAGGATGACGCCTCGGAAGATCATCCGGGCCAGGGCCTCGTTGGCCCAGTAGCCGTGCTGCCAATCCTTGAAGGCAAGCCGCATGTGGACCGGAGCTTTCCCGGGCTTGGGATCCTTATCCGGTCCCTTGGCCAGGACCGGAGCAGCCGTCCCCAGCATCAGGCTGCCGACGACCAGGCCAGCCAGGATCTTTCGGCGCATCGACACGGTGGTTCCGCCTCCCCCTTGCGAGTCTTCCACCACACCATTCGCCGGGGGGAGAGCGGCTGTGGGGGTGGGCGGACCTAGATCCGGTCCGGGTGGTCCGCGATGATCCCGTCGACCCCCGCCATCCGCATCAGGGCCGCGGCCTCGGGCCGGTCCACGTCCCAGACGTAGACCTCCAGGCCGGCGGCATGGGCCGCCTGCACCACCTCCGGGGTGGCGAAATACCAGGCGGGGTGCAGGGCGTTCGCCCCGATGGCCCTGGCCATGCCCACGGGGTCGAGGGGATGGCAGAGGTAGAGGACGCCCAGGGAGAGCTCCGGCGCCAGCTCCCGGAGCCGGCGGAGGCCGTGGTGGTCGAAGGAGGAGACCTGAACCCGGTCCTGGCAGCGGTGGCGGCGGATCACGTCCACCAGGGCGGCCTCGATCCCGGGGTAGTGGAGGGAGCCGGCCTTCATTTCGATGAACAGCCGGATACCCGCGGGGGCGGTCAGTTCGATGACCTCCTCCAGGGTGGGCACCCGTTCCCCCCGGAACTCCGGCCCCCACCACCCGCCCGCGTCCGCCGCCCGAACCTCCGCCAGGGTCAGGGCCCGGATGAGCCCCTTCCGGTCTGTGGTCCGGTCGAGGAACGGGTCGTGGATCACGACCAGGTGGCCGTCCCCGGTCATGTGGACGTCCAGCTCCACGCCGTCGCACCCGAGTTCCAGGGCCTTCCGGAACGAAGCCAGGGTGTTCTCCGGGGCGTACCCCGCCGCCCCCCGGTGGCCAATCCGCATCGGCATCGGTCATCCCCACCCTTTCCGGTCAGCCGGCCAGCGGTCACAGGACACCGCCGACGGTCAGAAAACGCTGCCAGCGGTCACCCGTGGAACCAGTCAACATAAGATGCATCAGAACCTATCTTGCCGGCAGCCAGCCTGCCGGACGGTCTGTGCAGGAGGTGCCCCATGAGCGAAAGAGGCGTCGTTTCGGTAAAGGTGAAGCCTGTACCCAAGTCCCACCATCACGGGGCCTCCGTCACACCCATCGGGTGCAGCTGCTCCACCTGCGGATCCGGCCACGGCGGCCATCACGTCGGCCACGACGTGTTTCACGACCGGTGTGACCGCTGCGGCCAGCACCGGTCCTTCTGCCGGTGCGGTTTCGGCCATCACCCGGTCCAGGGGGTACACGCGGTGGACCCGTGCTTCTGCTTCCCGGCGCTGCCAGCGGTCGACCCCTGCTTCTGCTTCCCGGCACTGCCGGCCGTCGACCCGTGCTTCTGCTTCACCCCGTTCCCGGGCGGCTTCGGACCCTTCGGCTTCGGGACCCCGTTCTTGAACGCCGGCTTCTCGGGGTTCCCCTTCGGCCCCTTCATCTGAGCCTGCTCCTTCATCTGAGGCCGCCGGAGACCGAAGATGCAGCCAACCGAGCGCGAGGGCGGACCCGGGCCTCAGGCCCGGGTCCGCTGCTGCCTGCCCTCAGCCCCGGGCGGCCTGGAGCTCTTTCAGCAGGTGCCGGCTGATGACCAGCCGCTGGATCTCCGAGGTACCCTCGTAGATCTGGGTGATCTTCGCCTCCCGCATCAGCCGTTCCACCCGGTACTCCTCCATATACCCGTACCCGCCCAGGATCTGCACCGCCTCCACGGTCTGGCGCATGGCCACCTCCGAGGCGAAGAGCTTGGCCATGGCCACCTCCTTGGTGCAGGGCACCCCCTGATCCATGAGGAACGCCGCCCGGTAGGTCAGCAGCCGGGCCGCCTCCAGCTCAGTGGCCATATCCGCCAGCTTGAAGGCGATGGCCTGGTGTTCGATAATCGGCTTCCCAAAAGTGTGCCGTTCGGTGGCGTACTTCATCGCCTCGTCGAAGGCGGCCTGGGTGATCCCCACTGCCTGGGCCGCGATGCCGATCCGGCCCCGGTCCAGGATCGCCATGGCGATCTTGAACCCTTCGCCCTCCGGGCCGAGGCGGTTCTCCACCGGCACCCGGACGTTCTCCAGGTAGACCGCGGTGGTGTGGGAGGCGTGGAGGCCCATCTTCCGCTCTGGCGGACCGAAGCTCAGCCCCGGGGTGCCCTTCTCCACGATGAAGGCGGTGATCCCCTTGTGCCGGAGGGACGGGTCAGGGTGGGTGCGGGCAAAAACGATGTAGACATCCGCCACCCCGCCGTTGGTAATGAAGATCTTCTGGCCGTTGAGGACGTACTCGTCCCCCACCCGCTCCGCCCGGGTCTGGATCGCCGCGGCGTCGGAGCCGGCCTGGGGCTCGGTGAGGGCGTAGGCGCCCAGAAGTTCCCCCCGGGAGAGCCGGGGCAGGTACCGCCGCCGCTGCTCTTCGGTGCCGAAGAGGTAGATCGCCTCGGAGTGGAGGGAGCAGTGGACCTCGTAGATCACCGCGGTGACGGCACAGGCCCGGGCCAGCTCCTCGATGACGATGGCATAGCTCACCCAGTCGAGCCCCTGCCCGCCGTACTCCTCCGGCAGGTGCATGTTCAGGTAGCCCAGCTCCGCCAGGCGCCGGAAGTTCTCCCAGGGAAACTCGTGCCGGCGGTTGTACTCCGCCGACCGGGGGGCGATCTCCTCCCGGGCAAACTCCCGCACCGCCTGCTGCAAAACCTGTTGCTCCTCGGTCAGAAAGAAGTTCATCTGCTCTCCCGCCCCTCGGCATCATGGTCAGGAAATCGGCTCCTCCGGGCGGCCGGGGGGTTCGGCGAAGTGCCGCCGGAGGATCGCCTCCGCGGCGGTGTAGGGGTCGACCTCCCGCCGGGCCACCGCCTCGGTCAGCCGGGGGAGGTCCCCGGCCGCGGCCGCCCGGTCCAGCACCCGCCGGGCGACGAGGCGGGCCACCAGGTCCTGGACCCGGGCCTGGGCGTCCTCCCGCTGCCGGGCCTCCCACCGGCCGGACTCCCGGAGGAACTGGAGGTGCTCGAGGCACCGGTCCAGGAGCTGTTCCACCCCCTGGCCGTCCTTGGCCACGGTCTTGACCACCGGCGGCCGCCAGGAGATGCCCCCGGGGGCCACCGAACCGTGCCGCCCCCCGGGGCCCTGGGGAGCGGTGGGAGCGCCGCCGGGCCCCTCCCCGCCGGCGCCAGCCCCTCCGCCCGGCCGGGCCGGCGCCGTCACCCCCGGGGGCAGTTCGTCAACGTCTTTGTGGTGGCCGGTCGGGTCCAACCGCTCCAGCCCCTGGTAGCCCGCCGGCCCCCCGGGCAGGGGCCCCTCTGCCGGCCACCGGTTGAGCCCCGGCTCCCCCATGTGGCCCAGGTCCAGCATCATCTCGATCTCGGCGACGGTGCGCTCGGCGCCCTCCCGGTCGGCCTTGTTCACCGCGAAGATGTCGCCGATCTCCAGGATCCCGGCCTTGATCGCCTGGATGTCATCCCCGAGCCCCGGCACCGCGACCACCACGATGGTGTGGGCGAGGCCCACGATCTCCACCTCGGACTGGCCAGCCCCCACGGTCTCCACCAGGACGGTGTCAAAGCCGAAGGCATCCAGGACCGCCACCACGTCGCCGGTCGCCTGGGAGATGCCCCCCACGTGCCCCCGGGAAGAGAGGCTGCGCATGTAGATCCCGGGGTCGCTGAGGCTCCGCTGCATCCGGATCCGGTCGCCGAGGATCGCCCCGCCGGAGAAGGGGCTGGAGGGGTCCACCGCGACGATGGCCACCCGTTGCCCCCGCTGCCTCAGCCCCAGGGCCATCCGATCCACCAGGGTGGACTTCCCCGCGCCGGGGGGCCCGGTGACGCCGATGACGTGGGCCTTGCCCCCCAGGGGGTAGAGGGCTTTCAGCAGCTCGGCGGCCTCGGGCCGGCCGTTCTCCACCCAGGTGATGGCCCGGGCCAGGGCCCGGCGGTCGCCGGCTCGGAAACGGTCAATCAGCTCCATGCCCGTCGCCTCACGTTCTCTCGGGTGAACGCGATGATCTCGTCCAGGTCCGACCCGGGCCCGAAGACCCGGGCGACCCCGTGGGCCAGCAGGGCCGGTACGTCCTCCTCCGGAATCACCCCGCCGGCCAGGATCAGCACATCATCGACACCCCGGTCCCGGAGCTGCTGGATCAGCTCCGGGATCAGGGTGAGGTGGGCCCCGGCCAGGCTGGAGACCGCCACCACGTCCACGTCCTCCTGGACCGCGGCCTCCGCGACGGCCTCCGGCCGCTGGAAGAGACCGGTGTAGATCACCTCGAACCCCGCGTCCCGGTACGCCCGGGCGATCACCTTGGCCCCCCGGTCGTGGGCGTCGAGGCCGAGTTTGGCCACCAGGACCCGAATCTTCTCCTCCATCGCCTCTCACCGCACCTCATCTCATGCGCTCCTGCCGCCTGCCCCGGCGCCTCAGTAGACCGCCTCTTCCCGCCACTCGCCCCAAAGCTCCCGCCAGACCCCGCAGATCTCCCCCTCGCTGCAGTAAGCCTTTACCGCCTCGAGGATATAGGGCATCAGGTTCTCGTTGCTCCCGGACGCCTTCCGCAGCTGCTCGAGCGCCCGGGCGGCCCGGGCCGGGTCGCGCCGTTGCCGGACCTCCCGGAGCCTTTCGACCTGCCGCCGCTGCACCTCCGGGTCGACCCGGAGGATCCGGGGCCGGACCTTCTCTTCGGGGTCGACGTACTTGTTGACCCCCACCACGCAGTAGTCGCCGGTTTTCAGCCGCCGCTGGAACCGGTAGGCGCTCTCCGCGATCTCCCGCTGGAAAAACCCCGTCTCGATGCCCCGGACCACGCCGCCGATAGCTTCAATCTTCTTGAAATACCTCTCCGCTTCCTCCTCGAGCTGGTTGGTGAGGGATTCGACGTAGTAGGAGCCCGCCAGGGGGTCGATCACATTGGCCACCCCGGTCTCCTCGGCGATGATCTGCTGGGTGCGGAGGGCGATGCGCACCGACTCCTCGGTGGGCAGGGCCAGGGCCTCGTCGTAGGAGTTGGTGTGGAGGCTCTGGGTGCCCCCCAGCACCGCGGCCAGGGCCTGGATCGCCACCCGGACGATGTTGTTCTGCGGCTGCTGGGCGGTCAGGGAGACCCCTGCGGTCTGGGCATGGGTCCGGAGCATCCAGGACCGGGGGTTCTTGGCGCCGTACTTCTCCCGCATCTTCCGGGCCCAGATCCGCCGGGCGGCCCGGAACTTGGCAATCTCCTCGAAGAAGTCGTTGTGGACGTCAAAGAAGAAAGAGAGCCGGGGGGCGAAGGCGTCGATGTCCAGCCCCCGGGCGAGGCACGCCTCCACGTAGTACATCCCGTTGGCCAGGGTGAAGGCCAGCTCCTGGGCCGCGGTGGCCCCGGCCTCCCGGATGTGGTAGCCGGAGATGGAGATGGTGTTCCACTTGGGCACGTACCGGGTGCAGAATTCGATGGTGTCAACGATGAGCCGAATGGAAGGCTCAGGCGGATAGATATACGTCTTCTGGGCAATATAGTCCTTAAGGATGTCGTTCTGAATG
The DNA here is from genome assembly GCA_021890795.1 of Bacillota bacterium. Classification (GTDB taxonomy): domain Bacteria; phylum Bacillota; class Sulfobacillia; order Symbiobacteriales; family ZC4RG38; genus ZC4RG38. The sequence goes on from JAKKUO010000003.1 coordinate 22,272, forward strand.
GTCCCGCTCACCCGGTCCCAGGGCACCCCTTGCTGCTCCGCCACCGCCAGGTACATGGCCAGCATGATGCTCGCGGGCGGGTTGATGGTCATGGAGGTGCTGACCCGGTCCAGGGGGATGCCGTCGAAGAGGATCTCGAAGTCCCGGAGGGTGTCCACCGCCACCCCGAGCTTGCCCACCTCCCCGTCGGCGAAGGGGTGGTCGGAGTCGTAGCCCAGGAGGGTAGGCATGTCAAAGGCGACGGAGAGGCCGGTCTGCCCCTGCTCCAGCAGGTACTTGAACCGGGCGTTGGTCTCCTCCGCGGTGCCGTAGCCGGCGAACTGGCGCATGGTCCAGAGCCGGCCCCGGTACATGGTGGGGTAGACCCCCCGGGTGAAGGGGTAGGTTCCGGGGTCCCCCAGGTCCCGGTCGTAATCCAGGCCGGCGATGTCCTCCGGGCGATAGAAGCGCTTGACCTCCCGGTCGGAGACGCCGGCGAACCGCTCCTTCCGCTCCTTCGCCTCCATGCGAACCCTCCTCCTGACCCTCATCCGACGGGGTGGGACGGGCAAGGGTTTCCTACCAACCGTTTGGTCGAGACACTTGTCGCCAATCCTCAGTCATCCGAGACAAATCGTAGATTCGCCGCGGCGGGAGCAACTCCTGCCGCAGAACCCCTGCCGGAGAAGGGTGCGGCGCCGGCCCGGGAAGGGCCGGCGCCGCCACTCTGCCGCCGCAGCAGCGCCTGGTTCAGCTTATGTCCGTTGCGGGGGCCTTGCCTGCCCGGTTCTCCGCCGGCGGCCGCTGGCCAGCCATGGAGCGCCGGTCACCGCCCGCCCAGCAGGTACACGGCCAGCACCACCCCGGCCAGGGCCACCCGGTAGAGGGCAAAGACCGCATAGGAGCCCCGGCGCAGGTAGTCGAGGAAGAACCGGATCACCAGGTACCCGACCAGCCCGGCGGTGCCCACCCCCGCCCAGAAGGCCAGGTCCATCTGGGCCGGGTCTAGATCGGCCACCTTCAGAACCCCGGCGCCAAGGATGGTAGGGAAGGAGAGCAGGAAGGAGATCCGGGCGGCGGTCTCCCGGTTTAGCCCCAGGAGCAGCCCCGCGGTCATGGTGATGCCCGAACGGGAGACGCCGGGGACCAGGGCGATGGCCTGGGCCGCTCCGACCAGCAGCACGTCGCCGAAGCTCACCTGGTCCAGCCCCTTGCCCTTGGGCGCCATCCGATCGGCCCACCAGAGGACGATGCCCAGGACCGCCAGGGTAAAGACCATCACCAGGGGGGAGCGGAGCACGGTCTCCACGATGTCCTCGAGGAGCAGCCCGGCGACCGCCGCCGGCACCGTCCCCGCGACGATGGCCCACCCGAGCCGCCCTTCCTGGGTGCTGAGGCCGTCCCGGAGTCCCCGGACCGCCAGCCCCACCAGGTCCCGCCAGAAAGCTGCGATCACCGCGACCAGGGTGCCAAGGTGTAGGGCCACGTCGAAGGCTAGGGAATGGGAAGGCCACCGGAGGAGCCAGGGCACCAGGTAGAGGTGGGCGGAACTGGAGATGGGCAAGAACTCCGAAGCGCCCTGGACAAGGCCCAGGACAACGGCCTGGAAGAGGGTCATGGCGCCTGCCTCCCGTGGTGACTTCTCGAAACAGCCCCAGTCTAAGCCAGCGGGCCCGGGACTGTCAACGGCCCACCCGCCTCTCCGGGGCAACCCGTGCGATGGGGCTCGGGGGAGTAGCGGCGGGCACTACTTTACATAAGCTGAGGTAGCCGGTCGCCAAGACCGGACCGCGCCGGAGACGGCGTCAAGGGCCGCCCCAACGGAAAAAAAGACCGGCCGGCACCGGGGCTCCGCAGGGAGCCCGGGCCGGCATTGGCGAGGGTGGGGTGAAAATCGTGCGCGCGGTGGTCATGGGCGCAGGGTACGTCGGCCTCGTCACCGCGGCCGGACTTGCGGAGCTGGGGCACCAGGTGATGGCCGTGGAGCCCAACACGGCCCGCCGGGAGGCGCTGGCCGCCAGCCAGGTCCCTTTCCACGAACCGGGCCTTCAGGAACTGGTGGCCCGGAACCGCGCCGCCGGCCGGCTGATCCCCGCACCGGCCTGGCATCCGGGCTTTCCCGCGGAGGTGTTTCTCATCGCCGTCGGCACCCCGGCCCGGCCCGACGGCAGCCTGGATCTCACCCAGCTGCACGCCGCGGCCAAGGCGATTCGGGCGGGGCTTGAAGCCTCCCCGCCGGGGGAGGGGGCCGGGAGGCCCCTGGTGGTCCTCCGCTCCACCATCCCCCCGGGGACGACCCGGGAGGTGGCCCGGCGGCTGGCGGGGCTGGCACCGGTGGCCCACAATCCGGAGTTCCTGGCCGAGGGCACCGCGGTGCGGAACTTCTTCCACCCGGACCGGGTGGTGATCGGGGTCCGGGACCCCGGGGACGCGGCCCCCCTCCTCGCCCTCTACCGGCCGGTGGTGGAGCAGCGGTTCCGGGTGGTGCTGCCGGAGGGGGAACTGGTGGGGCGGGGGGCGCCCGTGCCCGTCCGGGTCACCAGCCCCGAAGAGGCGGAACTGATCAAGCTGGGGGCCAACGCCATGCTGGCCACCCGGGTGAGCTTCATTAACGAACTGGCCCGGCTCTGCGACCGCTGCGGCGCCCGGGTGAGCGAGGTCACCGCCGGAATTGGCCTCGACCCCCGGATCGGCCCGGCCTTCCTCCGGGCGGGGGTGGGCTGGGGCGGCTCCTGCTTTGGCAAGGACGTCCAGGCGCTTCTGGCCGCTGGCACCGCCCGGGGGATCGACCTCACCATCCCCGCCGCCGCCCTCGGGGCGAACCGCAGCCAGCGCCGGTGGTTTGCGAACCGGATCGCCCACGCCCTGGGCGGTCTCCAGGGGAAGGCCCTCGGAGTGCTGGGGCTGGCCTTCAAGCCCGGCACCGACGACCTCCGGGACGCCCCGGCCCTCGAGCTTATCCGGCTCTTCCTCGCCGGCGGCGCCCGGGTGAAGGCCCACGACCCCGTGGCCATGGCCCGGTGCCGGGCGGAGTACCCGGACCTGCCCATCGGGTACGCAGAGTCCCCGGCAGCAGCGGCCCGGGGGGCCCACGGCCTGGTCCTGGTGACCGACTGGCCCGCGTACGCCGCCCTGGACCTCCGGGCCCTCCGGCAGGAGATGGCCGCCGCGGCCGGAAGCCGCCCGCTTCTCGCCGACGGCCGAAACCTCTTTGACCCCGCCGCCGCCGAGGCGGCCGGCTTTGCCTACCTGGGGGTCGGCGTGCCCGGATCGGGGGAGCCGGGAACTGAGCCGTAAGCCGGGTCCGGCTGAGCCGTGAGCCGTGCCCTGCCGGGCCCTGTGCGGCGGGAAACCCCTCGCCGCGGCGAGAGCGTCCAACGGTTGCAGCGCCCGGGACGTTACTCCCTGCCGGTCTCCGGCGCCCCCGCCCGCGCCGGCTCCCGGCGGTAGAGGGAGATCCCGATCTCCCCGAACCGGAGCTGCCGGAACCGGGCGAGGTCCCCCGCCCGGTCCGGCGCCGGGTCCTTGTGGTGGTGATGGGCCACCACCACCCCGTCGGGGGCCACCAGGCCGGCCTCCGCCAGGGCCGCCAGCACCGGCGGCACCAGGTCCCGGCCGTAGGGGGGGTCGACGAAGACCAGGTCGTAGACCTCCCCCCGGGCGGCCAGCTCCGGGATGGCCCGGAGCACGTCCCGGCGCAAAACCTCCACCTCGGCCCCTTCCCCCAGGCCGGTGGCCGCCAGGTTCTCCTGGAGGACCCGGATGTGGGCCGGCTCCAGCTCCACGAAGGTGCAGCGGGCGGCCCCCCGGGAGAGGGCCTCGAGGCCGATGCTGCCGGACCCGGCGAAGAGGTCGAGAACCGCCGCACCGGGAAGCCGGGGCTGCAGGATATTGAACAGGGACTCCTTTACCCGGTCGAGCATCGGGCGGATGCCCCGCCCCTTGACGGTCTTCAGCCGGTGGCCCCGGGCGCGGCCGGCGATGATCCGCATCCCCTGTCCCATCCTCCTTGAAGGGTCTTCGGTCCCGCCCACACATGGACGGGCCTTCCCTTTCCCGCATTCTCGCACACGCATTCTCGCACAGGGGCGGCGAGCCCGCAAGGACCGGAGGTGATCCACCTGTGCGATGGCTGGGCGTGGCCGGTGGCCTCGCCGGAGCGGCGGGGGCCGCGTACCTCTTCCTCACGGCCCTGGCACTGTCACCCGGCGAGCCCAACCGGGAGAACGGACTGTTCTGGGGAGCCCTCTGGCTGGTGGCCTTCCTGGCCGGAGGGTGGCTGGCCTGGACCGGCCGGCGGACGGCCCTCACCGCCCTGGGCTGCGCGGCCACCGGGATGGCCTTTCTCGGCCAGATGACCATCGGCCCCCTCTTCCTCCCTGGGGCGGTGCTGACCAGCACCGCGGCGGCCATCGGCGACCCCCGGGACGCCGGGCACCGGTCCGGCCGGCGGGCCGCCCGGTGGGGCGCCCTGGCCGGGGCCCTGGCCCTGGCCGGGACGCTGGTGGCGGGCTGGGCCTACTCCTCGCCCCTCGCGCTGGAGATCCCGGGCCTTCTCGTGGCCCTTACGGTCCTGGTTGCCTTTGCCCGCCCCGGCGCCGGAGTTCCCTTCGCCGCCGGGGCAGCCGCGGGCTTCGGCTGGCCCTTCCTGGCTCTCCTCCTCTGGTTCATCTGGTACTGAACCCAGGCACCTGGTCGCCGGGCCCGGATCCCCCGGCGACCGCCGGATTGATAGCTGGTATTGATAGCAACTACCAACCTGTGCTAGCATCGGGGACAAGGGAGGAGTCCCCGTGAAGTACGGAGCCACCATCACGGGCATCGGCGCGTACGTGCCCGAAAACCGGCTGACCAACGCCGACCTCACCCGCATGGTCGATACCAGCGACGAGTGGATCGTCACCCGTACGGGCATCCGGGAGCGGCGGATCGCCCCCCGGGAGGAAGGCACCAGCCACCTGGCGGTCCGGGCCGCCCGGGAGGCCCTTCAGGCCGCGGGCCTCCGGCCAGAAGACCTGGACCTGATCCTGGTGGCGACCAGCACCCCGGACCTCACCTTCCCCCCGGTGGCCTGCCTGGTCCAGGGAGAGCTGGGGGCCGGCCGGGCGCCGGCCTTCGACGTGAACGGCGTCTGCGCGGGCTTTCTCACCGCCCTGGTCACCGGCGCCCAGTTCATCGGCACCGGCACCTGCCGGCACGTCCTGGTCATTGGGGCGGATACCTACTCCCGGATCGTGGACTACACCGACCGGAGCACCTGCATCCTCTTCGGCGACGGCGCCGGGGCGGTGGTCCTCTCCCGGACCGAGCCCGGCCGGGGCCTCCTGGACTTCACCCTGGCCGCGGACGGCCGGGAAGCGGGCCTCCTCTACTGCCCCCACCCCAGGAGCCCCGCCGCCACCCTGGCGGCCCTGGGGGCGGAGCCCGCGCCTTACATCCGGCAGCACGGGCAGGCGGTCTTCAAAGCGGCGGTGAGCGCCATGGCCGAGGCCATCACCACCCTGCTGGAGCGCCAGGGGCTGGTGGCCGGCGACCTGGCGGTCTTGGTCCCCCACCAGGCCAACCTCCGGCTGCTGAGCGCCCTGGCGGAGCGGATCGGCCTGCCGGAAGACCGGGTGGCGGTCTCGATCGAAGAGCACGGGAACACCTCGGCCGCCAGCATCCCTCTGGCTCTCCACCGCTGGGTCCATACCCGGGGGCTGCACCCGGGGGACCTGGTGATGTTCACCGCAGTGGGCGGCGGCCTCCTCTGGGGGGCCGCCCTGATGCGCTGGGGGTAAGGGCCTCCTCCGGGACGGGTGCCCCGGAAGCGCCAGGGGCGCGGGGGTTGCCCGCAGTGCCGGGAACCGTGGCCGGGGCCAGGGAGCGCGCACAGTGCCGGGCGCCGTGGCGGGGGCCGGGGGTTGCCCGCGGCGCCAGGATCCGTTACTGTTGTTGTTGGTATGCGACAATACCGACCGGGACCGAACCGGGAGGAGGTTCAACCCATGGGCGCCACCACGGCCCCCCTCGCCCACCGGCGCACCCGCCGGTTCCGGCGGGGGACCTGGCTGCTCCTGGCGCTTCTGGCCATGGCCCTTGTCCTGGCCGGGTGCGGCGGCCGCCGGGAGACCCCAGAGCCCACTCAACCTGCTGAATCCGCCCAGTCCGAAGACCTGCCCAGGTACCGCCCCGCTCCGGTCTTTACCCTCACGGACCAGATGGGCCGGAGGATCTCCACCGAGAGCGACCTGAAGGGCAAGGTGCTGCTGGTCAACTTCATCTTCACCCACTGCACCGACACCTGTCCGCTCCAGACCGCACAGATGGCCCACCTCCAGCGGCAGCTGGTAGAGGCGGGGATCACTCCGGACCAGGTGCGACTGGTCTCCATCTCCGTGGACCCGGTCCGGGACACCCCGGAGGTGCTGCGGCGGTACGCCGAATCCTACCACGCGGACCCGGCGTACTGGCACTTCCTCACCGGTCCGGTGGAGGAGGTCCGCCAGGTCGTCGTGGAGGGCTTCAAGGTCCCGGCCCAGATCCCGGACCACCACCAGCACGGGGACCACGGAGGCGGGGACCACGGGGAGAGCCTGATCGCCCACAGCGACCTGACGGTGTTGGTGGACCGGCAGGGGCAGGTCCGGGCCTACTACCCCATCGAGGTCTGGGATTGGGAGAAGGTCCTGGCGGACGTCCGCCGGGTGCTGGCGGAGCCGTAAACAAGCCGCGGGGCTGCAGCGCAGCCCCGCGGTCTTCTTGTGCGCAGCGCCGGACCAGATGGAGCGGCAGACCGGGCGCAGCGCCGGACCAGATGGAGCGGCGGACCGGTCGCAGCGGCGGACCGGGTCAGGGTCCGCCGCGGCCCGAAAGCCCCAGGAGCGCCACCAACATGACAAACCCCACCCCGTGGCCGATCTCCCGGAGGCCGACCCGGAGCGTCGGCTCCGGCCCGGGCGGCCGGGCGGCGATCCAGGCCGCGTGAAGGACCGAGGGCACCAGGGCCCACCCATAGGGAGCGGCCCAGCCGGCGGCCACCCCGAGGCAGGCCAGGTGAACCGCCAGGGAGAGCTGGTGGAACCTCCGGTTGGCCCGCTCCCGGATCTGGCTGCGGACCCGCATGACGCTGCCGGCCCAGAAGAGCACGGTCATCAGGGTGAGGGCCCGGGCGGCCGGCCCCACCTCCCCGGACAGGGCCAGGGCGTAGGCTGGGACCAGCAGCGCGGAGGCCACGGTGCCGAGGAGGTCGCCCAGCAGGGACCGCCACGGGCTCCGGCGCCCGAGGAGCGAAACCAGCCCCTCCGCGGCCACCCCGGCGGCGCCGATGGCCAGGAGGTGCAGTCCCCGGTCACTGATGAGAAGGGGCCAGGCCAGGGCCCCCGCCAGCAGGACCCAGGCGGCCAGCCACAGGCGGGCCCAGGCGCGCCGCTGGGGGTAGTGCTGCTGCCCCCAGGCCGCCCGGGCCATGAAGAGGGCCGCGGCCGCCCCGGCGAGGCGCAGAGCCGCCAGACTCGTCCCCAGGACGGCGCCGGCGGCCAAAAGGGGTATCAGGAGGGCGGCCCAGCTCCCGTGCTCCCGGGGCAATGGGGGAGGGAGAAGAGGACGGAGGCGGGACAGAGGAACGGCCATCGCTGCGTACCTCCCCTGACCGGAGCAGCCCGGAGACCGCCGGCACCCCGGCCACGGGGCCGAGGCTCCGGCGGGCCCGGGAGGCCCCTGGGTGGTTACCTCAGGAGCCAGCCTGGAAGGTGTGGGGGAACCTGGAAAGCGCGGGAACCTTGAAGGCGCGAGAAAAGAAAGGCGACCCCGTGGCGGCCGGTAACGCCCGCCCGGGACCACCCTCCGCCCTGTCCGTCCGGCACCGATTTTACCACAGCCCATTCAGTTCCGACAATCGGCTCCGGAGCCAGGCCAGACCCTATGGAGCGAGCTACAGCAGCGACTGGAGCTTCATGGCCAGGTTCAGATCCCCCCGGACCTTGAGCTTCCCGGTCATGAAAGCGGTCATGGGGTTGAGCCGGCCGGCCACCAGGGCCTGAAAGTCCGCCGCCTCCATCTGGACGGTGCAGCCGGCGTCCGGGGCAGGCCCCTCCGCGACGGCGGTCTGGCCGTCGGCGATCCGGACATGGTAGGTACCGCCACCTTCCCCGGTCAGTTCAAACTGGTAGACAGCGCTCAGCCCCTGCAGCCGCTCCGGGTGAACGTTGGCCCGGCGCTGAAGTTCAGCAAAGATCTCCCCCAGGGCAGACATCCCCGCCACTCCCTTCTTCCCCCGGCCGTGGTTCCGGGGCGGCGCGGCGCCCCACTTCCCACAGCCGCTTGTTTTCAATTGTACGGAAACGGCGGCGGGGTGTCCAGGGGCCGGTCGCCTCCGTCGCCCCCGGCGGCCGCCCCGGGAGCGGCTCCCCCTACCCCGCGGCCCGTACCGCCCGGGCCAGGGCGGCCACCCCCCGCTCCAGTTCCGCGGGCGGCAGGTAGCTGAAGGAGAGCCGGAGGTGCCGGGCGCCCTGGGCCGCGGCCGGGCCAAAGTAGAAGTGCCGGCCCGGGACGTAGGCCACCCCCGCTGCCAGGGCCGCCGGCAGGAGCTTTTCGCTGTCCAGCCCCGGCGGCAGGCTGACCCAGACAAAGTACCCCCCGGCGGGCTCGGTCCAGGTCACCCCGGCGGGCATCTCCCGGGCCAGGGCCCCGAGGAGGACGTTCCGGCGCTCCCGGTACCGCTGCCGGAGCCAGGCGAGCCGGGCCGGCAGATCCGTCCCCTGGAGGTACCGGGCGGTGAGGGCCCAGGCCAGGGGGTGGTCCAGGTCCTTCTTGAAGACCGCCATCGCCCGGATGACCGGCTCCGGCCCGGCGGCCCAGCCGATCCGAAGCCCCGGGGCCACCACCTTGGAGAGGGAACCCAGGTAGACCACCCGCCCCCGGGTGTCCAGGGCCTTGAGGGGCGGCGGCGCGGCCTGGGGATCGAAGGCCAGCTCCCCGTAGGCGTCGTCCTCCAGGATCAGGAAGTCGTACTCCTCCGCCAGGGCGAGGAGCCGCCGGCGGCGCTCGAGGGAGAGGGTGGCGCCGGTGGGGTTCTGAAAGCTCGGGATGGTGTAAAGGAGCCGGGGCAGGGCCTTGCCGGCGGTCCGGCGGCGCCGGAGGTCCTCAGCCAGGGCTTCCACCACCAGCCCCTCCCGGTCCACGGGGTAGCCGAGGATGGCGTCGGTGTAGTTCCGGAAGATCTCCAGGGCCTCCATGTAGGTCGGGGCCTCCACCGCCACCGGCGCCCCCGGGGCGATGAGGGCCCGGGCGGCCAGGTCGATGGCCTGGCAGGCCCCGCTAGTGACCAACAGCTCCCCCTCCCCCACCGGGATCCCCCGCTGGGCGAGGCGCTGGCGGATGAGGCCGGGGAGGGCGGCCATCGCCCGGCTGCCCAGGTAGTGAAGGGGGGCATCGGCCTCCTCGGCCAAGAGGGCCTCCAGGGCGGCCGCCAGGTCGGCCACCGGCACCGACTCGGGGAAGGGGTAGCCGGCGCTCAGCCGGACCACCCCCGGCGGCAGGGGCGGCATCCAGGCCCCGGGGGGCGGGTAGGCGAGGGCCAGCCGGGCCGCGGGGGAGAGGAATCGCTGCGGGTGCATCGGGACTCCCTCCGGCTCAGGGTCGCAGTGCCTGGCGCTCACACATGTAGGACCTTGCTCAGGAACGCCCGGGTCCGTTCCTCCCGGGGGCTGGTGAAGATCACCTCCGGCGGTCCCTCCTCCACAATGACGCCGCCGTCCATGAAGATCACCCGGTCCGCGACCTCCCGGGCAAAGCCCATCTCGTGGGTGACCACCACCATGGTCATCCCCTCCCGGGCCAGGTCCTTCATCACTGCCAGCACCTCGCCCACCAGCTCCGGGTCCAGGGCGGAGGTGGGCTCGTCAAACAGCATCGCCTTCGGCTCCATGGCCAGGGCCCGGGCGATGGCCACCCGCTGCTGCTGCCCGCCGGAGAGCTGGGAGGGGTAGGCGTCGGCCTTCTCTGCGAGCCCCACCTTGGCGAGAAGCTCCAGGGCGAGCCTGCGGGCCGCGGCCCGGTCCATCTTCTTGACGATGACGGGCCCGCTCATCACGTTCTCCAGGGCGGTCATGTGGGGGAAGAGGTGAAACCGCTGGAAGACCATCCCCAACTTTGCCCGGACCTGGTCCAGCTCCGGGCCGCCCGGGGGCAGGGGCCGGCCGTCGATGTAGATGCGGCCTTCGGTGGGCTCCTCCAGCCGGTTGATGCACCGGAGGAGGGTGGACTTGCCGGACCCGCTGGGGCCGATGACGCAGACCACCTCCCCGGGCCGGACGTGCAGGTCGATCCCCTTGAGGACGTGAAGCTTACCGAAGCGCTTGTGCAGTCCCTCGATCCGGATCATTCGACCCGCAGCCTCCTTTCCACCAGGGCCGCCAGCCGGGAGAAGGTGAAGGTCATGGCAAAGTAGATGGCCGCCGCGGCCAGATACGCCGGGAAGGGCCGGTAGGTGCGGGAGGCGACGAGCTGGGCCGACCGGGTGAGGTCGGTGAGGGCGATCATCGCCACCACCGAGGTCTCCTTGAGCAGGGTGACCCCCTCGTTCACCAGGGGCGGGATCACCCGGCGCAAGGCCTGGGGCAGGACCACCCAGCGCATCGCCTGGGCGTAGGACATGCCCAGGGACCGGGCCGCTTCCATCTGCCCCCGGTCCAGGGACTGGATTCCCGCCCGGACGATCTCTCCGACGTACGCGCTGGAGTTGATCCCGAAGGCCACCACCGCGGCCCGGAACTCGTCCACCTGGAGCCCCAGGGCCTGGGGGATACCGAAGACGATGAGAAGGAGCTGCACCATCAGCGGCGTCCCCCGGAGGACTTCCACATAAGCGGTGGTGAGGAGGGCCAGCGGCCGCCAGGGGGAGAGCCGGGCCAGGCCCACGAAGGTGCCGAGGACGAGGCCGATGACAAAGGCCAGGAAAGCCAGCCGCAGGGTCATGCCGGCGCCTTTGAGGAGCAGGGGCAGGTTCTGGGCGAGAAAGTCAGGTGGCACGGTTCCTTCCTCCCAACGGCGGCAGAGTGGGGAGCAGCGTGGGCAACGTGCCGGCGAGCGGCGGCAGGGTGGGCAGCAGGGCGGGTGCAGGGCAGCCGGCAGCGGCGCCGGGCCGGCAGGCATCGGACAGGGGGCGGGGCGGCGACAGGCGACAAGGGGGCGGCGGCGCCGCCCCCTTGGGGGATGGGTTCCACAGCCGGCCGGGCGCGGGGTCGGTCTTTACTGCGGCATGAACCACTTCTCGGTCAGCCGGTCGAAGCGGCCGTCCTGCTTCATCTTGGCCAGGACCTGGTTGACAAACTGGGTCAGGTCCGGGGTGTCCTTGCGCAGGGCAAAGGCGGTCTCCAGGGCCGGAAGCTCCGCCGCGATCTTCAGGTTCGGATTGGCCTTGATAAAGGCCTCGGCCACCACCTTGTGCAGGTACGTCGCGTCGGCCTGCCCCGAAGCCACCGCGGTGGCCGCCTCGGTGAAGAGGTTGTACTCCTTTACCTCCACTCCCTCGATCTGGCGCACCGCCTCCCCATGGACGGTGCCGATCTGGACGGCAACCCGATGCCCCTTCAGGTCCTCCAGGCTCTTGACGGGCTTGTCCCAGTCCTTGCGGACCACGATCGCGTCGGTCCCCGCCAGGTAGGGATCCGTGAAGTCCACCGCCTGCTTGCGCTCCTCGGTGACGGTGACGCCGGCGGCCATGATGTCGAACTTGCCCGCCTGCAGGGCAGGGATCAGGCCGTCGAAGCCCATCTGGACGATCTCCAGTTGCACCCCGAGTTCCTTGGCCACTTCCTGCATGATGTCGATGTCGAAGCCGACCACCTGGTTGTTCTCATCGAGGAACTCGAAGGGCGGGTAGTCCGGCGAGGTGCCGATCTTCAGCACGCCCTCCCGCTTGATCCGGTCCAGGGTGGGGGTTGCCGATGCCGCCGATCCCCCGGCGCCGCCGGACCCGCTGCTGCCGGCCTGGGCGCCGGAGCCGGCGGGCGCCTGGCCGCAGCCGGCCACCAGGGCGGACAGGGCAAGGAGAGCCGCAAAAAGAAGAGACAGCCGACGTTGCACGGTGCGTAGCGCCTCCCCGGGTGTGAATACCTATTCACCAAACGCGCATGAGTATACTATACAAGAACCGTGAATCCCTGTCCAGACCAAAATGTGCCCGACCCAAAAAGTGTGACCGCCCGATAATCGGACCGCCAGAGGCCAATCGGCTGCCCGCCAGCCGCCAACCGGCTCCCCCAAGGGCCGAACCGCTAGGGAGAGAACCGCAGCGGGGATGGGAGGAGCCAGGGACGGCCCCTGTCGAAGGTTCCTGTCAAAGGTGCCTGTCAACTGTGGGATCAGGAGGCTTGGCAATGGCAAAGTTCCGCAAGGTAAGGGTGGTCCGCCGGGTCCGGGACGCCCTGCCCGGCGACGGGTACAAGACCTGGGCGGAGCGGGAGCTCGAGGCGGCCAAGGAAGCCAAGTTCGAAGAGGACCCGTACCTGAACAAGGGCTGCCTCGGCTGTACCGGCGCCACCACGCTCTTCTTCGGCGTGCTGTTCCTGGCCCTCTTCCTGCAGAGGTGCAACCCCTGAGCCGGCAGGCCCGCAGCCGCCCGGGAGCTCTCCCGCCCCGGGGCTCTCCCCGGCGGGGCCTCCCCGGTGCGGCGGGCGGCCCCTTGCCAAGCAGGTACCAAGGGAGCACAAAGCAAGGCGCCACACCCTCGGGGGTGTGGCGCCGTTGCGTTCGGCCCGCTCTCTTCCCGCACCCCGGTCAGGCTTCTTCCCGCAGCCACCGGGCGGCCTCCACCGCGTGGTAGGTGAGGATCAGGTCCGCGCCGGCCCGCTTGAAGCCCGTCAGGGTCTCCAGCACCACCCGGCGCTCGTCGATCCAGCCCCGGGCTGCGGCGGCCTTCACCATCGCGTACTCACCGGAGACGTTGTAGCAGGCCACCGGCACGTTCACCTGCTGCCGGACCCGCCACAGGATGTCCATGTAGGCCAGGGCGGGCTTGACCATCACCACGTCGGCCCCTTCGGCCAGGTCCAGCTCCACCTCCCGCAGGGCCTCCCGGCCATTGGCCGGGTCCATCTGGTAGGAGCGCCGGTCACCGAACTGGGGGGCGGACTGGGCTGCCACCCGGAAGGGACCGTAGTAGGCGGAGGCGTACTTGGCCGAGTACGCCATGATCGCCACGTCCTGGAAGCCGGCCTCATCCAGGGCCCGGCGGATCACCGCCACCCGGCCGTCCATCATGTCCGAGGGGGCCACCATGTCGGCCCCGGCCTCCGCGTGGCTGAGGGCCTCCCGGGCCAGAAGCTCCAGGGTGGGGTCGTTCAAGATCTTGCCGTCCTGGACCACCCCGCAGTGGCCGTGGTCGGTGTACTCGCAAAGGCAGACGTCGGTGATGACGTAGACCTCCGGGAACCGGGCCTTGATGTTCCGCACCGCTTGCTGCACCGGGCCCCGGGGGTCCCAGGCGGAGCTGCCCTGAGGGTCCTTGTACTCCGGGATACCGAAGAGGATCACCGCCCGCACCCCGTGGCGCAGGGCGTTCTCCACCTCCTGGAGCACGGTGTCCGGGGACCAGTGGCAGATCCCGGGCAGGGCCTCAATCTCCTGCCGGACCCCGGTGCCCGGCACCACGAAGAGGGGATAGATAAAGTCGTCGGGGGTCAGGACCGTCTCCCGGACCAGCCGGCGGATGGTCTCAGACTGCCGCAGCCGCCGGGGGCGGTGGATGGGGAAGGACATGGGCATCACCTTCCTGCTTCGCAACCTGGGGCGCCCGGCGGGGCGCCAGGGGTATGGCTTTATCCAGGGCTCTGGCCGTTTGCGGAGTTGGGTGAGGAGACTCGCCGCTGCCCGTCCCCCTGGGCGGCGTGGGCCGCCAGGGCGGCAGCCAGGCCTTCGGCGGTGGCCTCCGGGGGCACCAGATCCACCCGCACCCCCGCTTCCCGGGCCGCTGCAGCGGTAGAAGGCCCGATGCAGGCCACCGTCACCGGGGCAAGGAGCCGGACGCCGTCGGGCAGGGCCAGGAGGAAGTTCCGCACCGTCGAGGGGGACGTGAAGGTGGCGTAGTCGATCCGCCCCGCGGCCAGGGCGGCCCTGAGCGGCTCCGGATCCCCCGCGGCGGGCACCGTCCGGTAGACCGCCACCTGGGTCACCTCAGCCCCGAGCCGCCGGAGGTCGCCGGCCACGTCCCCGGCCGGGTCCCGGGCCTGGGCCAGCAGGACCCGGTCCCCGGGGCGGAGGTGGGGCGCCAGGGCCGGGGCCAGTTCGCTCCCCCGGTACTCCCGGGGCACCACCGCCGGCTCCAGGCCGTACCGGGCCAAGGCCGCCGCGGTGGCCCGGCCCACGGCAGCGATCCGCAGGTGGGGCGGCAGGACCGCCCCCGGCCCCCGCAGGTGGTCGAGCCGCTTGAAGAACTGGTGGACGCCGTTCTGGCTGGTGAAGACCAGCCAGGCGAAGGACTCCAGCCGGGCGAGGGCCGCATCCACCGGCCCCCAGTCTTCGGGATCGGCGATGGCGATGGTAGGAAAGTCCCAGACCTCCCCGCCCAGCCGGCGGATGGCCTCAGCCAGCCCGGACTGCTGCTCCCGGGCCCGGGTGACCAGGACCGTCCGCCCCGCCAGGGGCCTCAGGGACGCTCCGGGCACGGTTCTCCACCTCCCCTTCCCGGGGTGTCTCCCCTTCTCGCGGTCTGTGTGCCCTTCGTCTCCGGGCTATCGACCCTCCCCGGGGCTCCCCGCTCCTCCCCGGGCTATCCGCCCCGGTGGATCTGCTCCAGCACCTCCCGGCCGCCCAGGGCCAGGACCTGCTCTGCCACCCGGGTCCCCAGGCCCTCGGGGTCCTCCGGGGCCCCCTCCGCCTCCCAGGCGGCGATCCGGCTGCCGTCGGGCAGGGCCACCAGGCCCCGGAGGTGGAGCCGGTCCCCCGCCAACCGGGCGTGGGCGGCCACCGGGGTCTGGCAGGAGCCGGCCAGGGCGGGCGCCCGGCCCGGCGCCCCGGGGCCCGCGCTGCCGGCCACCGCGGCGGCCCCTGGGGCAAGGGGCCGGGCCTCCTCCGGGCCCGCCAGGGGCTGGGCCCCTGCCAGGCCCGCCACCGCCTGGGCCTCCCGGGTGATCCGGGCCATGAAGGCCCGCTCCGCCCGGACCGCCAGGGCGGTCGGCAGGTGATGGAGCGGCGCCAGCAGCCTGGCCATCTCCTCATCCCCGGCCCGGATCTCCAGGGCCAAAGCCCCCTGCCCCACCGCGGGGAGGAGGACCCTCGGGTCCAGGTACTCGGTGATCCGCCCGGCGAAGCCCGCCCGGTGCAGCCCCGCGGCGGCCATCACCAGCGCGTCGAACTGCCCCTCCTCGAGTTTCCGCAGCCGGGTGTCCACGTTCCCCCGGACCGGCCGGTACTCCAGGTCCGGCCGGAGGCGCCGGAGTTGGGCCAGCCGCCGGAGGCTGGAGGTGCCCACCACCGCCCCTGGCGGCAGCTCCGCCAGCGGGGTGCCGTCCCGGGCGATCACCACGTCCCGGGGATCCTCCCGCTCCGGGATACAGCCCAGGGTGAGGCCCGGCGGCAGTTCCGTCGGCATGTCCTTCAGGCTGTGGACCGCCAGGTCCGCCCGGCCGTCCAGGAGGGCCTCCTCCAGTTCCTTGGTGAAGAGCCCCTTGCCCCCCACCTGGCTGAGGGGAATCCCCGCGGCCTGGGTGCGGTCCCCCTGGGTCCGGTAGATCTCGATGGCAAAGCGAACCCCCGGGTGCAGGGCCTCCAGCCGGGCCACGACCCACCGGGTCTGGCTGAGGGCCAGGAGGCTCCCCCGGGTGGCCACCCGCACGGTCTTTCCCACAGGCGACACCCCTTGTCACAGGTCGAACCGGTGCCAGTCCGAGGCAAAGCGGTTGATCACCAGGTAGTTGGCCGCCGCGCTCAGGAAGCCCAGGATGCTCCACCAGGCCGCCTGCCGGCCGCCCCATCCCCGGTACCGCCGCACCGCGAGGTACCCCGCGTACAGACCCCAGGTGAGAAGGGTCCACAGGAGCTTGGCATCCAGAGCCCAGCCAGCGTGCCCCCACAGACGGCCGGCGAAGAGGCTGCCGGAGACCATCGCCAGGGTGAGGAGGGTGAACCCCGCGGCCACGCACCGGTGCCCCCACAGGTCCAGCCCTTCCAGGGAGGGGAGCCGGTAGCTGAGGGGCCCCATCGCCTTCCGGCGGAGCTGCCACTCCAAGAGCAGGTACATCGCTCCGGCGACAAAGGCGCCCACCGAGCACCCCAGGGCGAAAAGGGCCACCAGGGCGTGGCCCGCGACGATCGCGACGGGCACCGGCGGCGCCGGCCCCGGTGCGGACGCCGGGACAGCCCGGGGCAACCCGGCCCCCGCCACCAGCAGGAGAAAGATCACCGGGAGCAGGAAGACCCCGGCCCCGAGGTTCCGGGATCGCCAGTCGTACACCAGGTAGAGGCCGACCAGGAGCCACGTGAGAAAGACGGCGGCCTCCGGGATGGTGTAGGCCGGAAAGCGGCCGGTCCGGAGGACCAGTAAAGCCAGGGCCCCGGTGTGCAGGATCCAGGCGCACCGGGTAAGCTCCCGGGTCAACCGGTCCCACCGCCGGTAGAAAAGCATCAGGTGGGCCACCGCGGCCAGGGTGTAGGCCAGGGTGGTCCCGACGTAGAACACCGCCAGCCCGCTGCCCACGCCGCCTCCCCCGCCTTACCCGTCCCCGGGGGCCGGCAGGGCCTCGGGCTCCGCCGCGGCGCCGGTCCGCCGCCGGCCAGCCACCGGGCAGTCTTCCGGCCGGCCCCAGGAGGCCCGGAGGGCCCGGTCGGCCGCGGCCACCGCCGGGTCGTCGGCCCGAGCCGGTTCGAGGCGGAACAGCCGGGCCACGAGGGCTGCCGCCGCCCGGGCCTCCCCCCGGCCGCCATCCTCGGCCAGGCGCTTGAGCTCCTGGGTCGGGTCGTTGAGGATCTTGTTGACGATGGCCACGGTCAAGGCCTCGATCACTTTCCGCTCCCGGTCGCTCAGGTTCGGCAGCCGGCCCAGAGCCCGCTGCAGCTCCGCCTGCCGGATCCGATCCGCCTTCTCCCGCAGCTGCCGGATGGTAGGCACCACCGCCTGGGTGTTGAGCCAGGCCTGGAACCGCTCCACCTCCTCCGCCACGATGGCTTCCGCCCGGACGGCCTCCCGGGCCCGCTCCTGGAGGTTCTGGGCCACCACCTGCTCCAGGTCGTCGATGTTGTACAGGAAAGCCCCCTCCAGCTCGCCGACGGCGGGGTCCACATCCCGGGGGACCGCGATGTCAAAGAGGAAGATGGGCCGGCCCCGCCGGGCCCTGAGCGCCCGCTCCACCATCTCCCGGGTGAGCAGATACCCTTCGGCCCCGGTGGAGGAGATGACCACGTCCACCTCCTGGAGCGCCCCCGGGACGGCCTCCAGGGGAATGGCCCGGCCGCCGAAGGCGCCGGCCAGCTTCTCCGCCCGCTCCAGGGTCCGGTTGGCCACCAGGATCTGCCCCACCCCGGCTGCGACCAGGTGCCGGACCGTCAGTTCGGCCATCTCTCCGGCGCCGATGCAGAGCACCGTCCGGCCCTGGAGGGACTGGAAGAGCTTCTTGGCCAGTTCCACCGCCGCGTAGGGGACCGAGACCGGCATCTCGCTGATGGCCGTCTCGGTGTGGGCCCGCTTGGCTGCCGCCAGGGCCTGGTGCATCAGGTGGTGCATGTACTTGCCCACCACGCCGGTCTCCGCCGCCTGCCGGTACGCATCCCGCACCTGGCCAAGGATCTGGGTCTCGCCGAGAACCATGGAATCCAGGCCGGCGGCCACCCGGAAGAGGTGGCGCACCGCCTCCAGCTCTTCATGCCGATACAGGAAGGGCGTGATCGCCTCTGCCGGAAGCCCCCGGAGCTCGGCCAGGGTCGCCGCCAGCCGCGCCGCGGCCTGGGCCGGAGCGGTCACCGTGGCGTAGACCTCGGTCCGGTTGCAGGTCGAGAGCAGCACCACCTCGGCCACCTCATCCAGGGCGGCCAGACGGGTCAGGGCAGCGGGGAGTTCCGGCGCCGAAAAGGCCAGCCGCTCCCGCAGTTCGACCGGTGCCGTCCGATGGTTCATGCCGAGGGCGATCAGGTGCATCTTGCTTCCCACCTGCTCCCGCAAGATTCGGATTTGCGGACGGGCTCCGGGGAGCACCCGATCCTACAGCCCGATCCGTACAGGTTGTCATTATTCTTGAGCATTCTAGCACCGGGGGCAGAAAGGGTCAAGAAAGGACGCCTCACCGCAAGGGCTTCTCCATCTGGTACCGGGTGACGGTGTAGCCCAGGGAGCGGTAGAGGCCCACGGCCCGCTCGTTGCTGGCGGTGACCATCAGGTGGACGGTGTGGCAGCCCCAGGAACGGAAGTACTCCTCCCCTTCCGCCATCAGCTTGCGGGCCACCCCCTTGCCCCGCCAGGCCGGATGGACATAAAGGGCCGCCACTTCCCCTCGCCGGCGCCCCCGGCTGTCCAGCTCCAGCACCAACCAGATGAATCCCACCGGGCCCCGGCTCCCGTCGGCCACCAGCACCAGCTGGGCCGGATCCCGGGCAGCCTCCCGGAGCCGCTGTCGCTGCCGGCTGAGGAACTCCGGCGTGGCGACAAAGCCGGGGAAGTTGGTCTCGTACAGCTCCGGCATGAAGGAGATCAGGGTCTCCACATCCCGGGGGTAGTCAAAGCGGCGGACAACCACGGTCACGGGTGTGACCTCCTCCGCGGGCCGGCGCCGGTTACGCCGCCGGCTTGGTGCCGTAGTGGATACAGACGCTCCCCAGCATCAGCGGCACGTAACCCACATCCCGGAAACCCACGCCTTCCATGATTCCGGCCAGCCGCTCCGGCGAAGGGTAGCCCCGCAGGGAGTTGGAGAGGTAGGTGTAGGGACGGATCCGGGCCTGGGGCCCGGCCCGGACCACCAGCCAGTCGATCAGGGGCAGGAGGGTCTTCCACCAGGCGTGGAGCAGGGCCCGGCTCCAAAGGCTCTGGGGGTTGGCGGCCTCCAGGTTTACGTACCGGCCGCCGGGCTTCAAGACCCGGTAAGCCTCCTGCAGGGTCCGGCGGATATCCCGGACGTTCCGCATCGCCCAGCCCATGGTGACGCAGTCGAAGGTGTTGTCCGGGAAGGGAAGGTCGAGGGCGTTCCCCTCCCGGAGCTCGACGATCTCCCGGTAGGGCGAGGCCTCCACCCGGCGCCGGCCCACCGCGAGCATCCCCGGGGAAATGTCCACCCCCACCACCCGGCCGGTGGGGGCCACCTGGGCCGCGGTGAGCAGGGTCAGATCCCCGGTGCCGCAGGCCACATCCAGGGAGCACATACCGGGCCGGAGACCGGTGTACCGGGCAAAGATCCGGTGCCACCGCCCCCACTGGCCCAGGGACATGATCTGGTTCATCCGGTCGTAGTACGGGGCGATCTGATCGAAGAGTTCCCGGACGTAAGCCTCTTTCTCCGCTCCCGTGGGGTGCCGATACGCCAAAGGGGGAAGCCTCCTTCGTCACGATTGCCGCACCTGTGCCCGCACCCAGGGGCAGCAGACCCGCTCCAGAAGATCCGCCGCCGTGTGGAAGCCAAAGCCCAGGACCGCCATGGCGATCACCCCGGCGAACATGTCGTCGTAGTCCCGGGCGGACCACGCGTCCCAGACGTAGGCCCCCAGGCCGTGGGTGGTGGCGTAGGTCTCCGCAAAGAAGAGCACCGCCACCGCGGTGGCCGTCGAGAGCCGGAGGGCGGTGAAGACCCGGGGCAGGGTGGCCGGGATCACCACGTGCCGGTAGACCTGCCATCCCCGGGCGCCGAGGGCCGTGACCGCGATCAGGTGCCCGGGTTCCACCGCCGCCGCGCCGTCCCGGACCGTCACAAGAATCTGGAAGAAAAGGATCAGAAAGATCATGAAGACCTTGGACAGGTCCCCGATCCCCAGGACGACCATGATCACCGGCAGGAAGACCACCTTGGGGATGGGATGGGTCAGGTAGATCAGCACCGACCCGATGGGCCCCCCGGACCGGCCGAGGTAGAGGCCCAGGGGAACCCCCAGGACCAGGGCCAGGGCGGTGGCGTAGGCCACCCGGCAGAGGCTGACCCAGGTGTGGAGCAACAGCTCCCCCTCCGCCACCCCCTGCCACAGGGCGACGAGGGCGGGACCCAGCCGGGGAAAGGCCGGCACCGCCAGGGCGATGGCCAGGGCCTCCCACCCCGCGGCCAGGATCCCGATGGCAACCAGATAGTGCCAGGGCCGCCGCTCAGCCATGGACCCACCCCCGGGCAAGGACTTCCCGCACCTGGTTGACCATCTGGTGGAAGGCGGGCTCCCGGCGATACTCCGGCCGGCCGGCCCCCGGGTTGGAGATCTCCGCCAGCACCCGCCCGGGCCGGGAGGAGAGGACCAGGATCCGCCGGCCGAGGTAGACCGCCTCGGCGATGTCGTGGGTGACCAGCACCAGGGTGGTCCGGCGCTGCCGCCAGACGGACAGGACCAGATCTTGGAGCTCCTCCCGGGTGAGGGCGTCCAGGGCGGAGAAGGGCTCGTCCATGAGGAGCAGGTCCGGGTCCAGGGCCAGGGCCCGGGCGATCCCCACCCGCTGCCGCTGGCCCCCGGAGAGCTGGGCCGGGTACCGGTTGCGGAGGTCCCACAGGCCCAGATCCCGGAGGACCCGGTCCGCGGCCTCGGGGCTCCGGCCCCGGATCCGCAGCCCGAGGGCGGCGTTCTCCCGGACCGTCTTCCAGGGCAGAAGGCCGTAATCCTGGAGAATCAGGGCCGTCCCCTCCCGGCCCCGGACCACCGGGGCGCCGGCCACCGCGACCCGGCCCGCGGTGGGGGTGAGAAGGCCGGCCAGCACATAGAGGAGGCTGGTCTTGCCGCACCCCGAGGGGCCGATGAGGGCCAGGCTCTCCCCGGCCGGCAGGGAGAAGCTCACCCCGTCCAGGACCAGGGTCTCCTCCCGCCCGTGGCGGAAGACCAGCCGGAGGTCTTCGACCTCGACCATTACCCCCGCCCCCGGGCCCCGGTCAGGGGAGGAAGCGGCCATCGACCAGGTCCTCATAGGCCACGGGGGCCTCGATGACCCCCTTCGCGACCAGCCAGGCCGAGACCGGCTCCAGCTGCTCCCGGGTCGGGAGCTGGGCGGGGGAGAACCGGTCGACCGGGTAGGTGTCCCGGATGGGCTCGGGGAGCCGGGCCTTCTCCACCAGCAGGGACCGGAACCGGTTGGGGTCCGCGGCGATCTCCGCCACCGCCCGGTTGTAGGCCGCCAGCATCTTCCGCACCGCGTCCCCCTTCTCCGCCAGGGCCTTTTCCGAGAAGAGGATGACGCTCTGGCTGAGGTTTCTGCCCATCTTGCTGTCGTCGGCCAGCACCTTCGCCCCCTGGACCTCCGCCAGGTAGGCCAGGGGGTCTGGCAGGCAGGCGGCCTCCACCTGGCCGCTCATCAGCATCTCAAACCGGGTCGGGATCTGGGGGATGGAGGTGGTCTTGATCTCCTCGGGCCGGAAGCCAACCTCCTCCAGCAGCTTCTCCGTCACGTAGTGGATGATGGAGTTGTTGGAGATCGCGATGGGCACTCCCTTCAGATCCTCCAGGGCCCGGGCCTGGGACCGGGGCGAGGCGAGGATGAGGAACCGGCCCTCCTGGGGGGTGGCCCCGAGGCTGAGGGAGATGATCTTCACCCTGGCGCCGCTGGCCACCAGGGTGGTGGCGGCCACGGTGTCCGCGATGGCCCCGTCGATCTGGCCGGCGGTGAGGGCCACGTCCCGCTCGTCGGCGCTGCGGAAGTTGACCAGCTCCACCTCCACGCCGGCCTCCCGGAAGTAGCCCTGGGCCTCGGCCACCCAGAAGGGCAGCCCGTCCACGATGGGCAGCATGCCCACCCGGAGCTTCGCGCCCGGCTGGCCCTCCCCGGCGCCGGCACCGGTCGCGCCCGCCGGGGGGGCCTCCTTGGCGTCCGCACCGTCCTGCCCCGTCGCCCCCCGGCCGCACCCGGCCAGAAGGGTCGTGAGGGCCAGCAGCGCCGCCATCGCCATCCGCAGGTGCTTCATCGTCTGGTGCCTCCTGTGCAGGTCGCTGGGCGGGGTCTGGGGCCGGCGCCCGGGTCCCGGGGCCGTGCCGGCCGCGCCCGTAGCCGGCGCGGCCCTTCGGGCGCCAGGCGGGCCAGGGGCCCGGGACACGTCCAGGGCCGCCGGCAGCCCGCCGGCGGCCTGGGAGACCGGGTCAGGCGGCCACAAGGACCGCCGCCGCGGTGAAGAGGAAGTACCCGACCGCGATGTAGCCGTTGACGTTGAAGAAGGCGGTGTTGACCCGGGAGAGGTCCGTCGGGGAGATGATCGCGTGCTCGTAGTGCAGCAGTCCGGCCAGGATCAGCCAGCCCCCCAGGTAGAGCCAGCCAGGCAGCTCCCAGGCCAGAGGGTACCACGCGGGCCAGAACCCTGCCAGGCGCCCGACCCAGAGGGCCAGCACCGCCACCAGGCCGTGGGCGACCCGGGAGATGAGAAGGGCCCGGGGGATGCCGAACCGGACCGGGATGGAGTGAAGGCCCTCCTGCCGGTCGAAGTCGTAGTCCTGGGTGGCGTAGATGATGTCAAAGGCCCCGACCCAGAGGGCGACGATGACCCCGAGGAGAAGGGCCAGGCCGTCGATCCGGCCGGTGACCGCGATGTACCCGCCGAAGGGGGCCCAGCCGTCCGCCAGCCCCAGGATCAGGTGGCAGAGCCAGGTCCACCGCTTGGTGTACGAGTAGATCACCAGGTTGAAGACCGCCAGGGGGAAGAGGGCGAGGCAGAGGGGGTTGAGCTGCCAGGCCGCCAGCCCCAGCACCCCGATGGAGACCAGGGCCAGGGCCAGCACCTCCCCCCGGCTCACCTTGCCCGCGGGCAGGTGGCGGCCCGCAGTCCGGGGGTTCCGGGCATCGATGGCCGCGTCGATGAGCCGGTTGAGGGCCATGGCCGCGGTCCGGGCGCCGACCATCGCCACCGTCACCCAGAAGAAGACCCGCGGGCTGGGCCACCCCCGGGAGGCAAGGAAGGTCCCCAGGTACGCAAAGGGCAGGGCGAAGATGGAGTGCTCGAACTTGACCAGCTCCGCATAGGTGCGGATCCTGGCCACCGGGCTGACCCGAGGCCGGGCTTCACCCATCGATGCCATACTCTGCCCACCGCCTGTCCACGAGGGCCCGGATCGCCTCGTCCATGGTGATCTTCTTCGGCCAGGGCCGGGTGTGGCCTTCCTCCGGCCACTTGGCCGTGGCATCCACCCCCATCTTGGAGCCGTAGCGCCAGAAGGGGGCGGCGTGGTCGAGGTCGTCCACCGGGCCGTCGCTGAAGAAGATGTCCCGCCGGGGGTCGACGTTGTTGAAGACCGTCCAGGCCGTCTCCGAGAGGTTCTGGACGTCGGTGTCCTCGTCCACCACGACGATGAGCTTGGCCAACATCATCAGCCCCAGCCCCCAGAGGGCGTGGACCACCTTCCGGGCGTGGCCGGGGTACCGCTTCTTAATCCGGACCAGGACGCAGTTGTGGAAGACCCCTTCCGCCGGCATGTTGATGTCGAGAATCTCCGGCAGCACCATCTGCAGGAGCGGCAGGAAGATCCGCTCCGTCGCCTTGCCCAGGTAGTAGTCTTCCATGGGCGGCCGGCCGACGATGGTGGCGGGGTAGATGGGGTTCTTCTTCCGGGTGATGGCGGTGACGTGAAAGACGGGATAGGGTTCCGCGGGGCTGTAAAAGCCCGTGTGATCGCCAAAGGGCCCCTCCATCCGGGTCTCGTCCAGGTCCACATACCCCTCGAGGACGAACTCCGCGTGGGCCGGGACCTCCAGGTCGACGGTCTTGCACCTCACCAGTTCCACCGGCTGCTTGCGGAGGAAACCGGCGAACATCAGCTCCGGCACCATGGGGGGGAGGGGCGCGGTCGCGGCGTAGATGGTCGCCGGGTCTGCCCCGAGGGCCACCGCCACCTCCATCCGGCGGGCCCCCTGCTCCCGGGCCCGGTCCATGTGCCGCTGGCCGTCCTTGTGCTTGTGCCAGTGCATGCCGGTGGTGCGGGCGTCGTAAACGTGCATCCGGTACATGCCGACGTTCCGCTGGCCGGTCACCGGGTCCCGGGTGAAGACCAGGGGCAGGGTGATGAACCGGCCGCCGTCCTCAGGCCAGCACTGGAGGATGGGCAGCTTGGTCAGATCCGGCTCGGTCTCCACCACCTCCTGGCAGGGGGCGCGGCTCACCAGCCGGGGTGCGGTGTTCTTGAGCGCCTCCAGGAGCTTCATGCCGGCGCCCAGCTTGTCCAGGAGGCCACCCCCCGGGGTGGGGAGCTGGAGAAGCTCCCGGATCTCCTGCCCGATCTGGTCGAGATTCTCCACCCCCAGTGCGAGGCAGATCCGCTCCATGGACCCGAAGGCGTTGATCAGGACCGGGAACTCGGACCCTTCCACGTTCTCGAAGAGCAGGGCAGGCCCGCCGCCGGGCCGCTTCATCACCCGGTCGGCGATCTCGGTGATCTCCAGGATCGGGCTAACCCGGGCCTTCACCCGGCGCAGCCACCCGCGCTTTTCCAGCGCGTGGACAAACTCCTGGATGTCGCGAAAGGCCATCGGGGCAGCACCTCTAGTTCTCAGGTTCACTTATCCGAACCCGCGCCGGGCCGGAGCCGGGTGAACACGAAAAATCGGCGCTCGGCGGCCCGATCGCGCCACATTCAGTCTAACAACTTCGACAGGCGGTGTCAACGAAGGCCGGAGGGCGTCAGCCGGTGCCAACGGAAACCGGGGCGCCCCCGAGGGCCGCCCGTCAGCCACCGGGTTCGCCACCGCCGCCCGCGAGCACCTGCACCAGCACTTCCACCCCAAGCCCCCGGCGGGGGGACCCCTCCGGGGCCCGGGCCGCCCGGGCCAGACCGAGGACCCGGTCCCGGTGCTTCGCCAGGGCCGCGGCTAGCTCCCCCAGGGTCCGGATGCCGACCCCCCGGAGCTGGTCCGCCAGAGCCTCCGGGGTCCCGGCGGCCATCTCCCCCAGCCCCGCCCCCAGGACCCCGGCCACCGCCTCGTCCAGCTGGCGGCACGCCGGGTCTGTGCGGATGAAGGCGGCCAGGGAGACCGGGTCGATGGCCACCGCCTCCGGCCGGGAGCGCACCGCTTCGCTGAGCTGCTGGGAGTAGGCGGCCAGCTCGTTCCGGAGCCGGATGAACTCGTCGTCCGCCAACTCCAGCAGACTGGCCAGGATGGAGAACCGGCGGCGGATGGGCGCGGGGATGGTGTGGGCCGCCTTGTACCCCAGGTCGTGCTCGATCTCAGCCCACGCGTGCTGGAGGATCGACCGGATCTGGATTTCAAAGCTGAGGCCGGCGAGCCGCCGGACCGCTGCCGGCTCCCCGGGATCCGCCGCCAGCCGGCAGATCTTGTGGACCGAGGCGTAGCCGAACCGGTCCGGCTCCTGGGCCCGGCGCTTGTCCACGGACCGCTCCGGGTCGACGGCGAAGGCCCCGTCCACCAGGGCCACCACCCGGTCCACATCGTCGGCAAAGTACGTGATGACCCGGAGCCCCAGGAGGTCGGTGACGTCGCTGAGGCTCCGGTACTCCTTGCCCTGGCGCCGGAGCTTTTCGGCCAGGCTGTCCGGGTGCTTCACCCGGTAGGTGACGGAGTGGACCCGGATCCGCTGGCTTTCCAGCATCTGGAGGAGCCGCGGGTAGACCAGGGCCCCAAGCTCTTCGTAGAGGGGCTGCAGGGAGCGGAACTCCGCCACCATCGCCCCGATCCTGTCCTCCATCCTGTTCCCCCCGGCTTGCTCTCCTGGGCCCCGGCCGGGGGCCTGGTGGAGCGCCCCGGCCATGGTATACTGGTTCCAAGTAAAGGACCGGGTGAGGAGGCAACCCATGCGGATCATCGTCGGCGTCAGCGGCGCTAGCGGGGTGATCTATGCGGTCCGGCTGCTGGAGGTGCTCCGGGAGCTGGGGGTCGAGACCCATCTGGTCATGACCGGCTGGGCCCGGCGCACCCTGGAGCAGGAACTGGGCCGGAGCCCCGGGGAGGTCATGGCCCTCGCCAGCCGCACCTACAGCATCGCCGATCTCTCGGCCCCCATCGCCAGCGGCTCCTTCCGGACCGCCGGCATGGTGGTGGTCCCCTGCAGCATGAAGAGCCTGGCCGCCATTGCCAGCGGCCTGTCCGGGGACCTCCTGAGCCGGGCGGCAGACGTCTGCCTCAAGGAGCGCCGCACCTTGGTGCTCTGCCCTCGGGAGACGCCGCTCAATGCCATCCACCTGGAGAATATGCTCCGGCTCAGCCGGGCCGGCGCCATCATCATGCCGCCGGTGCCCGCCTTCTACCACCGGCCCCGGACCCTCGACGAGGTTGTGGACCATTTCGTCGGCCGGATCCTGGACCACTTCGGGCTGGAGCACGGGCTCTACCGGGAGTGGCAGGGAATCGAGGGCGAGGAATAGGTCACGGGGCGGCACCGTCCGCCCCCGCTGCCCCGGGGTCCTGACGGCGGCCATCCCGGCCCGAGGCCGCCCGGGCCATGGCCGCCTCCGCCGCGGCGATCCGCCGCCGGGCCAGTTCCACGTACTCGGGTTTGATGTCGTACCCCACGTACCGCCGGCCGGCCAGAAGGGCGGCCACACAGGTGGTGCCCGAGCCGCAGAAGGGGTCCAGCACCACGTCCCCGGCAAAGCTGTAGAGCTGGATCAGTCTGGCCGGCAGCTCCAGGGGGAAGGGGGCCGGGTGGCCGACCCGCCGGGCGGACTCGGTGGGGAAGGTCCAGACGCTCTGGGTGTACTCCAGGAACTGCTCCCGGGTGATGGTGTCCTGCCGGCCGGCCCGGGCCCGGCGGTAGACCTCCTTGCAGAAGACCAGGATGTACTCGTGCCGGTCCCGCAGGGAGGGGTTGCTGGCGGACTGCCAGGAGCCCCAGGCGCAGGAGCCGCCGGCGCTGGCCCCCTTGTCCCAGATGATCTCCCCCCGCATCAGGTAGCCGAGTTCGAGCATGTCCAGGGTGATGTACGAGGCGAGGGGGATGTAGGGCTTCCGGCCCACGTTGGCCACGTTGATGCAGACCCGGCCCCCCGGGGCCAGGACCCGGTAGACCTCCCGGAAGACGTCCCGGAGGAGCTGCCGGTACTCGTCCAGGGTCATGTCCTCGTCGTAGTCCTTGCCCACCCCGTAGGGGGGCGAGGTGATCACCAGGTGGACCGAGTGGTCGGGAAGCTCGGGCATGGAGCGGGCGTCCCGGCAGTAGATGCGGTTGGCCACCCCTGGGGGCAGCTCAGCGCCGATGCCCACCGCATCCCCGGTGCCAGGGAGGTTCAGGCCCGCGTAGAGCCGTCGGGCGTAGAAGGGGCTGGAGTCGTGGCTGACCCGCTCGGAGACGCCGAAGGAGCTGGTCCGGCTGCGGATCCGCCGGGGCTGGGGCCGGGGGTCGGTCCGGTCGGGCTGGGGATTGGCGTTGCCCATGGTGGCCTCAACCTCCTGTAGGGCGCGCGCCGTGGCCGGGGCCGGACCCGGCCGGCCCCGGCCACGATCTGGCCGGTTCTCTCCCGTTCCCTCGGGAAAGAGGGTTCGCGGCCGGGGGCCCCTTTTCCTTCTCCGGAAATTCTCTTTCCGGGAAGAGGGTTCGCGGCCTCGCCCCCTTTTCCTGCTGCCGGGGGCGCAGCACCCCCTGCCGGCGCGACCCACCTCCGGCACCCGGGTCCTCCGGAGGTTTGACGCGCCTCAGCCCCCGGCCGTTCCCCCGGCCGGGGCAGAGCAAGGGGCGCCGGGCCTGTCGGGCCCGGCGCCCCTCTGGATCCGCCGCCGTCACCCCGATACCGTTACCCCAGCTTCTGCCGGACCAGGTCCGCAACCTCCCAGGGCAGGGAGGCCACCGCGACCCCCGCGGCCTCCAGGGCCTGGACCTTGGACTGGTAGGTACCCCGGTTGCCCTCGATGATCGCCCCGGCGTGGCCCATCCGCTTGCCGGGCGGGGCGGACCGCCCGGCCAGGAAGGCCACCACCGGCTTGGTCACGTGGGCCTTGATGTACTCGGCCGCCAGCTCTTCCTGGATCCCGCCGATCTCGCCGACCATGACGATCACCTTGGTCTCCGGGTCCTGCTCGAAGAGCTCCAGAGCCTCGATGAAGTTGACGCCGATCACCCGGTCGCCGCCCATGCCGATGACCGTGCTCTGGCCAAAGCCGGCCCGGGTCAGGGTGTAGGCGATCTCATAGGAGAGGGTGCCGGAACGGGCCACCACCCCCACCGGCCCCGGGGTGTAGATGTGGTTGGGCATGATGCCCATCTTGCACTTGCCGGGGGAGATGATGCCGAAGGTGTTGGGGCCGATCACCCGCACCCCCGCCTTGCGGGCGGCGGCGTGGATCTCCATCGCGTCCTGGGTTGGGATGTGCTCCGGGATCAGCACCAGCACCTCGACCCCGGCGTCGATGGCCTCCAGGGCCGCGTCCTTGGCAAACCGGGCCGGCACAAAGACGATGGAGGCGTTGGCACCGTACCGCTCCACGGCCTCGTGCACCGTGGCCACCACCGGCACCCCGTGGACCTGCTGCCCGGCCTTGTCGAAGTTGACCCCGGCCACCACCTGGGTACCGTAGGCCAGCATCTGGGCCGTGTGGAAGGAGCCCTGGTTGCCGGTGATGCCCTGCACCACGACCCGGGTGTCCTTGTCGATAATGACCGCCATCGTTCAGCGCCCCTCCCCGTAGGCCGCCGCCACCACAGCCTTCGCGGCCTCGCCCATGTCGGTGTAGGCGTGGATGCCAGCCTCCGCCAGAATCCGCCGGCCTTCCTCGTCGTTGGTGCCGACCAGGCGCACCACCAGGGGGACGGGGATGCCCTCGGTCTCCTTCACCGTCACGATCGCCCGGGCTACATCGTCGCAGCGGGTGATGCCACCGAAGATGTTGATTAGGATCGCCTTCGGCTTGGTCTCCAGGAGGAACCGGATCGCCTGGGCCATGGGCTCGACGCTGGCCCCGCCGCCGGCGTCCAGGAAGTTGGCCGGCCGGCCGCCGTAGAGGGAGAGCACATCGAGGGTGCCCATGGCCATGCCGGCGCCGTTGGCCATAACCGCGATGTCCCCGTCCAGCTGGACGAAGGCGAGGCCCGTGGCCCGGACCTTCCGCTCCAGCTCGGTACCCTCCTCCACCCGGGGGAGCTCGGGGTGACGGAAGAGGGCGTCGTCCTCCACGTTCAGCCGGCTGTCCGCAGCGATGAGCCGGTCGCCCACCACCGCCAAGGGGTTGATCTCTACCAGTTCCGCGTCGTACTTGCGGAAGGCGGTGTACATCTTCGCCAGGATGTCGGCGAACTGCTTGGCCAGGTCGCCGGAAAGGCCGAGCCGCCGGGCGATCTCCCGGCCGTGGAAGGGCAGAAGCCCGGTGGTGATGTCGATGTTCTTCTTGACGATGTACTCTTCGGGCACTTCCTCGATGTTCACACCGCCGTGGGCGGAGGCGATGACCAGGGGCTGCCGGGCCTGACCGTCGACGGTGATGGAGACGTAGAGTTCCCGGTCGATCTTGAGCTGCTGCTCGACCCACACCTTTTCGACGATGTAGCCCTTGAGGTTCATCCCGAGGATCTCCGCCGCCCGCTGCCGGGCCTCCTCCGGGGTGTTGGCCAGCTTGATGCCGCCGGCCTTGCCCCGGCCGCCCACCAGCACCTGGGCCTTGACGGCGCAGGGGCCAATCTCCCGGGCCGCCGCCTCAGCCTCCTCCGGCGTGGTGGCCAGCCGGCCCTGGGGAGTCGGGATGCCTACCTCGGCCAGCAAGGACTTGGCGAGGTACTCGTAGAGCTTCATCAGCCCACCTCCAGCGTCTCGGAGCCGTCCCCCCGGCGCCGTGGCACCGGTGCTGCTCCGGGTGCCGCCGGCGCCGCCGCCCCGGGGGTGCGCATCCTCTCCGATTGTACCAAAGTTAAACAAGCTAGTTCAACGAACTTCAAGATTCCAGAATCAAAAGCGGCAGAGCCGGCACCCTTCCCCGGGGCCGGCCCTGTTGTTGTTGCCGCCGCCCGCGCCCGCCGCCAGGCGCCGCGCCTAGCTCATGGGCACCTGCCGGAGGATCCGCCCCTCGATCCGTTCAAAGATGTCGTCGAGGCTGCGGCCGCAGATGGTGAGGCCGTGGTTTCGGAGCCCCACCACCGCCCGGCTGGGATCCGGCGCCCGGCGCACCTCCGCCGCCACCGCCCGGGCCAGCTCCAGGGTGCCGCAAGGGTAGTTGATGCGGGTGGAGGGCACTCCCTCCATCCAGGCGTGGATGTGGACGATGGCCCCTACCTCCGGGTGCTCCCGGTAGATCATCCAGTGCTCGATCGCGTCCACCGAGACCCGCCGGGGCCGGCTGACCCCGGGGGGGACGCTCAGCACCATGGCGTTGCGCGCCGGGTCGTAGTCCGTCACCATCAGCAGGTGCTCCCCGACCTTCCGGAGGTCCGCCTTGTTCACCCCGCTGGCGCTCATCCAGAACCGGCGGGCGTCCTTCCGGGCGCTGAGGTTGCCGTAGCTCAGCCCTCCGAGGCCATACAGCCGCTGGAGGTGCCGGAAGTCCCGCTCGGGGAGCAGCTCCTGAATGGGAAAGGGGGCCGGCAGGAGGTCCAGGGCATCGAGCTTCCGCCCGGCCTCGTAGAGCGCCGCGGTCAGCTCATCCCCGTCCCACAGCTCCGGCTCCAGGTCCGGCCGGAAGATGTTCTCCACCACCAGGGTGGAGGAGGCCAGGGGGGCGATCCGGCGGTAGACCCCGTCGAAGTACTCCGGGTCGTCGGGGGCCAGGTCCAGGGCGTAGCTCCCCTGCTCGAGGGTGACGAAATGGGTGCGGAGACCCCCGTCCGGCGGCCGGACCAGGTAGACCAAGAGGTTGGAAAGGGACCGGATCAAGATGGGATAGCCGGCCTTGAGCACATCCGGCGGGGGAGCGGGCACCTCCACCACCGAGACCACGAAAGTCGCCTGGGACCGGCGGCGGTAGGGCCGGGGCCGCTTCGGGTCCGTCAGGTTGATCACCAGCCGGGGCGGGCCGCCCCCGGCCGGGCTGGGTACGTGGCCGTGGCGCTCCAGGGCCTCCGAGAGGCCCCGGGCGAACCAGCGCAGCCCCTCCGCCGCCGGCTCCCCGTGGCACAGGAAGGTCAGGGGAGCCCCGGTCGGCTCCGCCGGCCATCTGGAGAGGTCGGGTTCCTGCAGCGCCATCTTTCATCCCCCTCGGGTCAGTCTCCCGGTGGGACCGGCCGCCCGGAGCCGGCGGCCGCCGGCCCTGGCAACGGGACCCACCCTATTTGGTATGCCCGGCCGGGGCCTGTCCTATGACCACCCGAGGGGGTGATGTTCCACCGCAGGAAACGTTCTCTTTTGACGCACGATCCAGTTGCCTTTGACGACTTCCGGGTGTACGATGGAATCGGGGATTGTGAATGAGAGAACATTCCCATGCCCCGCCGGCGGCCCGAGCCGGCGGTGATAGGGCAGCGCCCGGGCATCGCCCGGTGCGGCCGCAACCGGGTAGCGCCCGGTGTGGCCGCGACAAAGCAGCGCCCTGGGCGACAGAGCCAGGTCAGCCACAGGCCGCCTGACGGGACTCCGCTCCCCGTTCCCGGGGATGCTAGCATCACCCGGACAGAAGGCCCGTCTCTGGCCGGCTCTCGTGCCCGGTTGTTCGTCTGCCCCGCGCCCGGTTGTTCGTCTGCCCAGTTCCCATGGCCGGTTCTAGACCCGCCTGATTCGCAGCCTACCCGGTTCGCAATAGGAGGTGCCCGACATGCCCGCCCGCGTTGTGGTCCTTGGCGGCGGCTACGCCGGCGTCGCCTGCGTGCGGCGGCTGCAGTCCCGGGCCGGCCGGGACCTGCAGGTCACCCTGGTGGACCGCAACCCCTTCCACACCTTGCTGACCGAAACCCACACGGTGGCCGCCGGGACCCGGCCGGTCTCCACCGTCGCCCTGCCCTTCGATTTCGGTCCCCAAGTCCGGCGGCTGGAGGCCGAGGTGACGGCGATCCACCCCGAGGGACGGTGGGTAGAGACCACCGCCGGCAGTCTGGAGTACGACTACCTGGTCTTCGCCCTGGGGGGCGCCGACCAGGATTACGGTATCCCCGGCGTGCGGGAGCACGCCCTCTTCCTCCGGGGGATCGACGACGCCCGGCGGATCCGGGCGGCCCTGGCCGCCCTGCCCCGGCAGGCCCCGGTGGTGATCGTCGGCGGAGGGCTGACCGGGGTGGAGCTGGCGGCGGAGATCGCCCTCAGCCGCCCCGGCGGCAGCCTGACGGTGGTGGAAGGGGCCCCCACCCTCTTGCCGAGCCTGCACCCGGGCCTGGCCCTCAGGGCCCGGCGCCGGCTGGGCTGGCTCGGGGTAAACGTCCGCACCGGCAGCCCGGTCCGGGCGGTGGGGCCGGATCGGGTGGAACTGGCCGACGGCACGGTCCTCCCCCACCGGCTGCTGATCTGGGTCGCCGGGGTGAAGGGCCACCCCCTCACCGCCCAGCTCAAGGTCCGCCGGGACCGGGCGGGCCGGGTGGAGGTAGACGCCTACCTGCGGTCGAGCCGGCCGGAGATCTACGTCATCGGCGACAGCGCCGCCTTCCGGCCGGCCCCGGACGCCCGGCCCCTCGCCCCCAGCGGTCAGCTGAGCGAGCAGATGGGCTTTGCCGCCGCCGACGACCTCCTCAGCCGGCTGGAAGGAGGCCCCGGGGTCCCCTTCCGCCCCCATTTCCGAGGCGTGCTCCTGGACCTCGGGGGGCTGGCCGCGGCGGGGCTGATCTACCGGCTCCAGGTGGCAGGGCCTGTCGCCCACCTGGCCAAGCGGGCCGCGGTGGCCGGGCACGTGGCCCGGACCCTGGGCCTGCGGTCTCTCTTCCGGCTCCTTACCGGCCGGGGGCTGCCGGTCGGTTCCACCCCCGGCCCGCAACCGGCAGCGCCGGCCGGGCCCCGGGTGCATGGGGAGACCGGCAGCCGGGAAAACACCAGGGTGGAAGAAGCAGCTCCGGATACGGCAGGAGGAAAGGCGCGGTGGACAGCGCAAGGCACGGACGCGTCCCAAACGGCCCCCAACACCGCCGCCATGGCCGGCGGGCCGGCGGCAGGGGCCGAGCTGCCCGGGGAGGCCGGCTTTCCCGGGAGCCCGGCGGATCCTGGCTCGGCTGGGTTCCCGCCGCCCTGATCTGGGCGGCGGTCCTCGCCGCCCTGGTCAGCCTCAACCGGGAGAGCCTCCGGCGGTGCGAAGAGGGGACCCTGCTCTTCCCGGACCGCAGCCCCACCAGCCCCGGTCCCGTAGGCCGGTGGCTGATCCGCCGGCTCGACCCGGAGGAGTACCGCCGGGTTCTGGCCCAGGACGCCCGCTGGCGGCAGGAGTTCGCCGGGCGACCGGTGGGCATGGGCTGCCGGGCGGGGGAGTAGGGCCCGGGGCTACGCGCCCACCCCGATGGCCGCCCAGACCTCCAGCTTGGTCTGCACCCGGCGGATGACCTCGTCGGTGAACTCCGTCGTGCTGGCATGGCCCCCCAGGTCCATGGTCTTGATCCCGGCCTTGATCGCTTCCAGAGCCGCCTCGTAGATGGCCCGGGAGGCCCGCTGGGCGCTGGGGTCGGGCATATGGCTCAGGAGCGCCGCCCCGGCCAGGATCATCGCCAGGGGATTGGCCACGTTCTTGCCGTACAGCTTCGGAGCGGTGCCGTGGGGCGCCTCGGCCATCACGGTCTTGATCCGCAGGTCGTCGTCCATGGCCAGCAGGAGCGACTCCGACCCGGCGATGCTGCCGAACATCTGGAGCACCAGGTCGCTGAGGCAGTCACCGTCCCGGTTGAGGGCGGGAATGACCAGGGCCTCGCCGGTGTGGGAGAGCAGGAGGGCGTAGGTGGCGTCGATGAGCTGCGGGTCGTAGGGGACGTCGGGGTGCCGCTGGGCGGCGGCGTCCATCTCTTCCTTGAGCATCCCCTCGTAGATGGGGCTCACGGTGTACTTGGGCCCGCCGAAGACCTTGCCCCCCAGCCGCTTGGCCTGAAGGAAGGCAAACTCCGCCACCGCCCGGCAGACCCGGCGGGAGATCCGCTCGACCCGGTAGGCCACCTCGTCCAGGCCGCTGCCCTCCCGGCCCTCCTCGGCCCCGTACGCATCCCCCACCGCCATCCGGATCACGCTGATGGGGGCGCTGACCCCGGCGATGGGCCGGACACCGGGAAGCAGCCGGCCGGTCCGGACGATGACCGTCCCGTCGATGGCCTCCCGGAGGATCGCGTTGGGGCTGCCCACGTCCCCCTTCCCCTCCGGAGTGATGGTGGCGGCCTTCAGGCCGTACCCCGCCGCGACCATTGCCTCGGCCGCCTCGAGGACCACCTTGTTCCGGGTCCGGCGGCGGTTCTCCAGGCTCAGGTCGTAGTATTCGAATTCCAGGTCCACCCCGATGACTCCGGGGTCAAGAACCCGCAAGGCCTGTTCCAGGAGTTCCTGTCCCGTCTGATCGCCTTTGAGGACCACGATCCGCGTCGCCAATCCAGATCCCCTCTCGTTTTTGGAACGGCGTTTCATTGTTGGTCGCCAGGCCAACCGCCTTCTACTCTAGCAGAGAACGGGCCGGGAGAATACCCCCGGCTCCCTTCTTTCTCCGAATCACAGCGATTCCGGTCTTCGATGGCCCCCGGAAGCGGCCCTGTTATTCCCCCCGGGAAAGGGGCACCCTCTACCCAGAAACCAACGGGAGGGGGATGCGCCTGTGAAGATGGAAGAGGTCCAGCACGCCCTCCGGCACTGGGGGGAGATCCTGGCCACCACCAGCGCCGGCGAGACCTACGAACTCCACCTGGGGGACACCAGCTTCGACTTTGACCGGCGGATCATCCGGCTGAAGACCCCGGAGGCTGAGTACCTGATCGGCGGCGACGAGGTGGCCTCCGTCACCATGCACTACGGCCGCCGGATGGAGGCCCGCTGAGCCGGCCCCGACTGGCCCGGGTCCCCGCGGGGACCCGGGCCCCAGGCCTGGGACGGGGCCACCGAGGGGCCGGCTCGACTCCGGAACCGGGGAGCCGGCTCACTGCCGGGTGCAGGCCCCTTGCCGGCAGCGGCCGGGGTCGGGGAGGATCCACCGGTGCCGGGCGACCCACCGATAGGCCCGCTCACCCCACCCCAGGCGCTCCAGGAGCCAGGCCACCGGCCAGAGGGGCCAGAGCAGGGGCAGGTGCCGGAGGAGCAGCAGGACCGCCGGAAAGCCGCTGGTCACCCGGAAGGTTCCAGGGGCGAGGACCACCACGTGCATCGCCTCTTCCAGGGCCACCGGGGAGATCCCGAACCGGCGGTAGCTGTCGTCGTCCCGGAAGGAGCGGACCGCCACCCGCTGCCCCCAGTCCAGGGCCCGGATGAGCCGGCCTGCTTGCCGGCAGTAGACGCACAGCCCATCGACGTAGACCACGAGACGGTTCCGGGGCCCAGGCCCTCCGGGCCCCGGAGGTTCCACCGCTCGCCGCACCCTTCCGCCCCCCTGGTCGGGCCTTGCCCCCGACTCCTGGCCACCCCCGCCCTGGCCCCACGCAGCAGGGGCGCAGGCCGCGCCTGCGCCCCTACCCCGTGCTCCGGTCCCCCGGAGGGGGCTGTGGCCGCGCCAGGGGGCGGCTCAGGCTTCCCGGAGCATCCGCCGCAGCACCGTCTGCAGGATGCCGCCGTTCCGGTAGTATTCGATCTCCACGTTGCTGTCCAGGCGTACGGTGACGGTGAACCGCACCTCGGTGCCGTCGGGCCGCCGGGCCACCACCGTGGCCTCCTGCCGGGGCCTGAACTCGCCGCCGATGCCAAGGATGTCGAAGGTCTCCTGACCGGTGAGGCCGAGGGACTTCCAGCTCTCCCCTTCCTTGAACTGGAGCGGCAGGACCCCCATGCCCACCAGGTTGCTCCGGTGGATCCGCTCGAAGCTCTCGGCGATGACCGCCTTCACCCCGAGGAGCTGGGTGCCCTTGGCCGCCCAGTCCCGGGAGCTGCCGGTGCCGTACTCCTTGCCGGCCAGCACCACCAGCGGCACCCCTTCGGCCTTGTACCGCATGGCGGCGTCGTAGATGGTCATCAGCTCGCCCGACGGCTGGTGGACGGTCCAGCCGCCCTCCTTGCCGCCGGCCATGGCGTTCTTCAGCCGGATGTTGCCGAAGGTGCCCCGCATCATCACCTCGTGGTTGCCCCGGCGGGAGCCGTAGGTGTTGAAGTCCTTCCGCTCCACGCCCCGCTCGGTGAGGTACCGGGCGGCCGGGCTATCCGGGGCAATGGCGCCGGCAGGGGAGATGTGGTCGGTGGTGATGGAGTCGCCCAACAGGGCCAGAGCCCGGGCGCCCCGGATGTCGGCGCTGCCCGGCGGGTCCATGGGCAGGTCCTTGAAGAAGGGCGGCTCCTGGAGGTAGGTGGAGTTCGGGTCCCAGGCGTAGAGGTCGCCCTCCGGAGCCTCCAGGGCCTGCCAGTGCTCGTCGCCCTCGAAGACCCGGCTGTACTCGGCCCGGAACATCTCGGGGCTGAGGACCCGCTCGATGGTCTCCCGGATCTCCGCCTGGCTCGGCCAGATATCCCGGAGGTAGACCGGCTGGCCGTCCTTGCCGATCCCCAGGGGCTCGGTGGCGAGGTTGACGTCGATGCGGCCGGCGATGGCGTAGGCCACCACCAGCATCGGGGAGGCCAGGTAGTTGGCCTTCACCAGGGGGTTAATACGGCCCTCGAAGTTCCGGTTGCCGGAGAGGACCGCGGCCACCACCAGGTCCTCCTCCCGGATGACCTGGGCCACCTCCTCCGGCAGGTCGCCGGAGTTGCCGATGCAGGTGGTGCAGCCGTAGCCCACCACGTGGAACCGCAGAGCCTCCAGGTAGGGCATCAGGCCCGCGGCCTTCAGGTACTCGGTCACCACCCGGGAGCCGGGGGCAAGGCTGGTCTTGACGTGGGCCGGGACCTGAAGCCCCTTCTCCACGGCCTTCTTCGCCAGCAGGCCCGCGCCGATCATCACCGACGGGTTGGAGGTGTTGGTGCAGGAGGTGATGGCGGCGATGACCACCGAGCCGTGCCGGAGGTCGAGCTTCTTCGCCACCGCCACGCCGCCGCCCGCGGCCGGCGCCTCGGGGTCCTTGCCGAAGTAATCCTTGAGGGTCTGGCGGAAGTTCTCCGGGACCTGGACCATCGGCACCCGGTCCTGAGGCCGCCGGGGCCCGGCAAGGCTCGGCTCGACGGTGCTCATGTCCAGCTCCAAGGTGTCGCTGTACTCCGGGTCCGGGGTCTCATCGGTCCGGAAGAGCCCCTGCTCCTTGCAGTA
The DNA here is from genome assembly GCA_021890795.1 of Bacillota bacterium. Classification (GTDB taxonomy): domain Bacteria; phylum Bacillota; class Sulfobacillia; order Symbiobacteriales; family ZC4RG38; genus ZC4RG38. The sequence continues at coordinate 59,503 of JAKKUO010000003.1, forward strand.
CCGCTCCACCAGGTCCACCAGCTCCTCGTCCCGGCCGGTGCCCCGGAGGTACTGGAGGGTGACCTCGTCCACCGGGAAGAAGCCCATGGTGGCGCCGTACTCGGGGGCCATGTTGGCGATGGTCGCCCGGTCCGCCAGGCTCAGCTTGGACAGGCCGGGGCCGTAGAACTCGACGAACTTGTCCACGACCCCCTTCTTCCGGAGCATCTGGGTGATGGTCAGCACCAGGTCCGTGGCCGTGGCGCCCTCGGGCAACTCGCCCGTCAGCTTGAAGCCCACCACCTGGGGGATGAGCATGTAGTAGGGCTGCCCAAGCATGACCGCCTCGGCCTCGATGCCGCCGACGCCCCAGCCCAGGACACCCAGGCCGTTGACCATGGTGGTGTGGGAGTCGGTGCCCACCAGGGTGTCCGGGAAGGCCAGCACCTCGCCGTCCCGCTCCCGGCGCTGGACCACCTTGGCCAGGTACTCGATGTTCACCTGGTGGATGATGCCCATCCCCGGAGGCACCACCCGGAAGTTCTCAAAGCTCTTCTGGGCCCACTTGAGGAACTGGTACCGCTCCCGGTTCCGCTCGTACTCCCGCTGCACGTTGTACCGGTAGGCCCACTCGGTGCCGAAGGCGTCCACCTGGACCGAGTGGTCCACCACCAGGTCGACGGGGATCAGGGGATTGATCCGCTTCGGATCGCCGCCCTTGGCCTTCACCGCGCTGCGCATCGCGGCGAGGTCCGCCACCGCCGGCACGCCGGTGAAGTCCTGGAGGACCACCCGGGAGGGCAGGAAGGGGATCTCCCGGGCCGGCAGAGGACCCGGGGCCCAGCTGGCCAGAGCCCGGACGTCCTCCTCCGTCACCAGGTAGTCGTCGAGGTTCCGCAGGAGGTTCTCCAGCAGGATGCGGATGGAGAAGGGCAGACGGGAGACCCTGGCCACCCCAGCGGCCTCCAGCCGCTCCAGCCGGTAGATGGTCACCCGGCCGGCCCGGGTCTCCAGGGTCGCCCTGGCGCCAAAGGCATCCCGGTAGGCAGTCTTCATGGCAGCCTCTCCCTCGCATTCCTCGGATAACTGATGAAATACAGGGGTCGATGCACCCGTACCCGGGGCCTCCGCCCCCGGGGTCCGAAGGGCATCCCCGAGGGCGTGGCCCTGCTCTGGCATCCCAGAGCGCGCCGCTGCTGCGGCGCACCCCGGGGAGCCCGGCCCTAGAGCCGCATCCCGATGGTATGGGCGGCGGCCACTACCGCCCGGCTGTACCGTTCGATGGCCGCATCGTCGAACCGCTGGACCGGTCCGGAGATGGCCAAGGCCGCCACCACCTCGCCGGCCCGGTTCCGGATGGGCGCCGCCACCGAGGCGACTCCCTCGGCCCGCTCCTCCGCGGAGGTGGCCCAGCCCCGCTCCCGGACCTCGGCCAATTCCTGCTTCAGGGCCTCCACGTCAAAGGGGGTCTGCTGCCAGATCCGGTGCAGGATCTGGTCGAGCTGCGCCGGGGGCAGCCAGGCCAGCAGGACCTTCCCCGAGGCGCCCCGGTGCAGGGGCAGCCGCTCCCCCAGGTTCGCCACCCGGCGGACCACCTGGCGGCCCTCGGCCTTCTGCACCCGAACCCGCTCGATGCCGTCCCGGACGTACAGGCTGACGGTCTCCTCCACCTCGTCCCGGAGCCGGACCATCTCCGGGTAGGCGACCGCGCCCAGGTCGTCCTGGGCGAGGTACGCGCCCGCCAGCTCCAGGGCCTTCAGCCCGAGCTGGTACCGGCCGGTCACCGGGTCCTGCCGGACAAACCCCCGGCTCTCCAGGGTGGCCAGGATCCGGTGGACCGTGGACTTGGCCAGGCCCAGCCGCTCGGCGATCTGGGTGACCCCGAAGCCGGGGAGTTCCTCCCCGCTGCCCGGAGGCCGCTCGGCAAAGAGCAGCAGTACATCCAGGGCCCGTTCCACGGCCTGAATCGTCAACTTTTCCTCGGCCAGTGCGAGATCCCTCCTGTGTCCGTGAACCGGCCCTGCCCGGGCCTCGGTTACCCTCATTATACCACGACGTTCCGCTGGAGGGAACATCGTTCCATCATTCTGCGGGGCCCTTGCTGAGGGCCCTTCCGAAGTGGGAAGGCCGGCGCCTCACCCCGGGTGCGGCGGGCGCCGCACCCCCGGATGTGGCCGGCGCCTCACCCCCTCATCCCCGGACGTGGCCTGCGCCCCGAATCCGGTACTTGTAGGTGGTGATCTCCCGGAGGCCCATCGGTCCCCGGGCGTGGAGCTTCTGGGTACTGATCCCGATCTCCGCCCCGAAGCCAAACTCCCCGCCGTCGGTAAACCGGGTGGAGGCGTTCCAGTAGACCGCCGCCGCGTCCACCTCCTGGAGGAACCGTTCCGCCCGCTCCGGGTCTCGGGTGACGATGGCCTCCGAGTGCCGGGTGCCGTACCGGGCGATGTGGTCGAGGGCTGCCTCCAGGCCGTCCACCACCCGGACCGCGAGGATGAGGTCCAGGTACTCCGCCGCCCAGTCCTCCTCGGTGGCCGGCTCCGCCCAGGGCAGGATCTCCCGGACCCGGGGGCAACCCCGGACCGCCACCCCGGCCTCCCGGAGCGCCGGTCCCAGCTGCCGGAGGAAGGGCTCGGCCACCGGGGCGTCCACCAGCAGGGTCTCCAGGGCGTTGCAGACCGCCGGGTTGGAGCACTTGGCGTTCAGGGCAATCCGCACCGCCATCTCCAGGTCCGCGGCCCGGTCCACAAAGAGGTGGCAGACCCCGGCTCCGGTCTCAATCACCGGCACCCGGGCCTGGGCCAGGACGCTCCGGATGAGACCCGCCCCGCCCCGGGGGATGAGGCAGTCCACCAGCCCCGTGGCCTGCATCAGGGCCTGGGCCGCCTCCCGGCCCCCCTGGAGGTAGCCCACCGCCCCCGGGGGGAGGCCCGCGGCGGCAAGCCCCCGGCGGAGGGCCGCCACCAAGGCGAGGTTGGTCCGCTCCGCCTCCCGGCCCCCCTTAAGGAGGACGCTGCTGCCGGCCTTCAGGCACAGGACCGCGGCGTCCACCGTCACGTTGGGCCGGGACTCGTAGATCAGGCCGATGACCCCCAGGGGCACCCGCACCTTCTCGATCCGGAGGCCGTCGGGCCGCTCCCAGGCCTCCACCACCTCCCCCACCGGGTCCGGCAGGGCCGCCACCGCCAGGACCCCCCGGACCATCGCCCCGTACCGGTCCGGGGTGAGGGTGAGCCGGGCGATGAGGGGCGCCGGCAGCCCCGCGGCCCGGGCCGCAGCCAGGTCCTCGGCGTTGGCCGCCAGCACCTCCGGCTCGGCGGCCTGAAGGGCCCGGGCGATGGCCCGGAGGGCCTCGTCCTTCACCGCGCTTGGGGCCCGGGCGAGCTCGGCTGCCGCGGCTCGGGCTGCCCCGGCCAGGACCCGCACCTCTTCTTGAGGGCTGAGGCTTTCCCGCTCCACCATCCGCGACCGTCCTCCCTTTCCCACCAGAGTCACCCTGTGCGCCGGCGATCCCTACCGGGCCGGAACCGCCCGGGGCCGGGGGAGGAAGAGGGTCCCCGGCACCTCCCCCCGGCCGATGGCCGCCAGCACCCCGGGCCGGTGGCCCGAGGTCAGCACCATCGGGATCCCCGCGGCCATGCAGATCGCCGCGGCCTGGAGTTTGGTCCGCATCCCGCCGGTGCCCACGGGGGTACCGGCCCCGCCGGCCCCCCGCCAGAGGTCCGGCCCCAGTTCCGTCACCACCGGCACCGGCTCCTGCCCGGGGCAGGTCCGGGGGTCCCGGGGGTAGAGGCCGTCCACATCGCTGAGGATCACCAGGAGGTCCGCCCCCACCAGGGCCGCCACCCGGGCGGAGAGGGTGTCGTTGTCTCCCACCCGGATCTCCTCCGCCGTGACGGTGTCATTCTCGTTGACGATGGGCACCGTCCGCCACCCCAGGAGCACCGCCAGGGTCTCCCGGGCACTCTCCCGGCGCCGGGGGTCCTCCAGGTCCTCCCGGGTGAGGAGCACCTGGGCCACCACCAGGCCGTACTCGGCAAAGAGCTTCTCGTAGTGCTGCATAAGGAGCCCCTGTCCCACCGCGGCCAGGGCCTGCTTCTCCACCAGGGTCCGGGGCCGGCTTGTGAGCCCCATCCGGCCCATGCCGGCGCCCACCGCCCCGGAGGTGACCAGAATCACCTCCCGGCCCTCCCCGTGCAGGTCGGCCAGCTGCCGGACCAGGGCCTCCATCCGGCCGAAGTGCAGCCGGCCGCCGGGGTGGGTGAGGATCGAGGTACCCACCTTCACCACCACCCGCCGGAGCCGCCCCGGATCCAGGCGGCCCGCTCCGGTCCACGCCTCCGCCATTGCCGCTCCCTCCTTCCTTGCTCCCTCCGGGCAAGAGCGGCGTCAACCCCCGTTCCGCCCCGGCCGCCACCGCCCGCTCCCCCGCCGTCCCGGGGCCAGGGGCTCCCCACCCCGGTGGCCGCCGCCGGCCAGGAGCCCAAAGCCCCCGGCCAAAAGCCCAAAGCCCCCCGCCCGTGAAGGGCGGGGGGCTCCCGCGGTACCACCTTCATTGCCCCGGAGGGGCCACTCTGCCGCACACCGGCCCGAAGCCGGAATGCGTCCCCCGGGATAACGGGCGGGGGAAAGGCCCGGGGCGGCTTCCCCGTCCTTCGGGTCGCCGCCGGCCGGCCCCGGCGGCGCCGGGGCCCGGGGGTGGGTTCAGCACGGCGCTGGGGCCGGCCTTCCAGCCAAGGGCCGGCTCTCTGGGCACCGCGGCCCGTGCTTACTGGTCCCCCTTCAGCCTTTGCCCGATTTCAATCCGCAGTTGCCCGCCGCCGGTGCCGCTGCCGGAGCGGGGGCAACTGCAGCCTTTGCTCGACGGTTAGCGATAGTCTATCAGGTGCGCCGGCGGAGTGTCAATCCCCGGCCACCCGGTGCCTGGCAACCCATGGCTCTGGGCCCGGTGCTCCCTGGTGCGTCACCCGGTACCCTCCGGGCGCCTCACCCGGTGCCCTGGATCAGCGCGTCCAGTTCCCGGCCGGAGAGGGTCTCCCGCTCCAGGAGGGCCCGGGCCACCCGCTCCAGGGCGTCCCGGTGCCGGGTGAGGAGGAGCACCGCCCGCTGGTAGCAGTGGCCGATCAGCCGCCGGACCGCGGTGTCGACGGCGGCCGCGGTGCGCTCGGAGATGCCCCGGTCCACCGCCAGGCCCGGCAGGCCCAGGTCCCCTCTCTCCTCCACACAAACCGGCCCCAGCTCCGGGTCCATCCCCCACTCGGTCACCATCCGCCGGGCGAGCTCCGTCGCCTGCTCCAGGTTGCCCGCGGCCCCGGTGGAGACCTCCCCCAGAGCCACCTCCTCCGCGGCCCGGCCGGCGAGGAGCCCGGTGATCCGATCCAGCATCTCCTCCCGGGAGCGGACCAGCCGGTCCAGCTCCGGCCGGTAGAGGACGTAACCCCCTGCCCGGCCCCGGGGGATGATGCTCACCTTCTGGACGGGCTCCGCCCCGGGGAGCTTCCGGGAGACCACCGCGTGGCCGGCCTCGTGGAAGGCCACCCGCTCCCGTTCCCGGTGGCTGAGCCGGCGCCGGCGCTCGGGGCCGCCGGTCAGGATCCGCTCCAGGGCTTCCTCTATCTCCGCCATGCCGATGGCCGGCCGCCGGCGCCGGGCGGCGAGAAGGGCCGCCTCGTTCAGCAGGTTGGCCAGGTCCGCGCCGGTAAAGCCCACGGTGAGCCGGGCCACCTGCTCCAGGTCCACCGACGGGTCGAGGCGCTTGTTCCGGGCATGGACCCGGAGGATCTCCTCCCGGCCCCGGCGGTCCGGCGGATCCACCTGGATCACCCGGTCGAACCGGCCGGGGCGCAAGAGAGCCCGGTCCAAAACGTCCGCGCGGTTGGTCGCGGCCATCACCACGACGCCGTCCCGGGGGCCAAAACCGTCCATCTCCACCAGGAGCTGGTTCAACGTCTGCTCCCGCTCCTCCGCGCCGCCCCCCAGGCTCACCCCCCGCTGCCGGCCGACCGCGTCGATCTCATCGATGAAGACGATACAGGGCGCATTCTGCCGGGCCCGTTCGAAGAGGTCCCGCACCCGGGCAGCGCCGACGCCGGCGAAGAGTTCGACAAAGTCCGAACCTGAGACGAAGAAGAAGGGCACCCCGGCCTCTCCGGCCACCGCCCGGGCGAGGAGGGTTTTGCCGGTGCCCGGTGGACCGGCCAGCAGGATCCCCCGGGGGATCCGGGCCCCCAGGGCCAGGTACCGGTCCGGGTGCCGGAGAAAGTCCACGACCTCCCAGAGCTCTTCCTTCACCTCCGCCAGCCCCGCCACGTCCTTCATGGTCACCCGGTGCTCGTCCTGGCTGTAGAGCTGGGCCCGGCTGCGGGTGAAGGTGAAGATGGGGCCGTGGGTGCCGCCTTGCCGGCTGAGGAGCATCCACAGGAGGCCCAGGAGCAGCGCCCCGGGCAGCAGGGCGGAGAGGAGGCTCCCCCAGAGCGACCGGCCCCGGACCGGCAGGTACTCGTGGCGCACCCCGTACCGGAGCAATTCCGTCCCCAGGTGGTGCTGGCTCGGCGCTACCACCACGGCCCGGCGGCCATCCCGGTAGTACGCCTCCGCCGCCGCACCGATCACCCGGGCGTACGCCACCTGCCCGGCACGAACATCTGCCAGGAACTGGCTATAGGGGACAGAAGGCTCCTGTGGGGGCCGTACCAAGAGGGGCAAGAGAAAGACAAGGAGCAAGAGCCCCAGAAAGAGTGCCATCGCCAGGCCCCGCTGCGGCGGCGGCATCGGCCCACCCCCTTCCTGTGTACCAAAATTTATCACTTCCATGGAGGGTGTTGCAAATCCTGCGCGCGGAGGGCCCCATCGCGACCGCCGCCCCCCGGCCCGGACGGCCGGGGGGCGGGGCGCAGGATGACGGGACCTACCGCTGGTCGATGGGCACGTACTCCCGCTTCTGGGGCCCGACGTACTCGGCGATGGGCCGGATGATGCGGTTGTTCTCCAGCTGCTCCAGGATGTGGGCGGTCCAGCCGGCCACCCGGCTCACCGCGAAGATGGGGGTGAAGAGGTCCGTCGGGATCCCCATCGCGGTGTAGATGCACCCGGAGTAGAGGTCGACGTTGGGATAGAGGCCCTTCTGCTCCAGGACGGTCTGCTCCAGCTTCCGGGTCATCTCGAACCACTTGGTGTCCCCGGTGCGCCGGGTGATCTCCTCGGCGTACCGCTCGAGGATGTACGCCCGGGGATCCTTGGTCTTGTAGACCCGGTGGCCAAAGCCCATGATCTTCCGCTTCTGGGCCAGGGCCTCCTTCACCCACTCCTCCACCCGGTCGATGGAGCCGATCTCCTCCAGGGTCTTCATCACCTGCTCGTTGGCGCCGCCGTGCAGCGGCCCCTTCAGGGTGCCCACCGCGGAGGTGATGGCGCTGTAGAGGTCGGTCAGGGTGGCGATGGTCACCCGGGCGCTGAAGGTGGAGGCGTTCAGCTCGTGGTCGGCGTGGAGGATCAGGGCGATGTCAAAGACCCGGGCGAAGAAGGGATCGGGCTCTTTCCCGGAGAGCATGTACAGGAAGTTGGCCGCATGGCTCAGGTCCGTCCGGGGCGGGATCGGATCCAGGCCCTTGCGGATCCGCTCCCAGGCCGCGGTGAGGGTGGCCATCTGGGCCGTCACCCGGATGGCCTTGCGGAGGTTGGCCTCCCGGCCCGTCGCCTCCGCCTCGGGGTCAAAGTTCCCCAGGAGCGAGACGCCGGTCCGGAGCGCGGCCATGGGGTGGATGTCCCTGGGCAGGGTCCGGAGGGCCGCCAGCACCGGCTCGGGCAGGGCCCGGTTCGCCTTCAGGTCCGCATCGAGCTGGTCCAGCTCCGCCCGGGTGGGCAGCCGCCGGTGCCAGAGGAGATAGACGACCTCCTCAAAGCTGGAGTGCTCGGCCAGGTCCCGGATGTCGTAACCCGCGTAGACCAGCCGGCCCTCGCGGCCGTCGATGAAGCAGATCTCCGAGGTGCCGGCCACAACGCCCTCAAGGCCTGCCTTGAAGGTCGGGGAGGCAGTCATGGTCTCTCCTCCTCTGGCGTTACTTCAGGACGTTTTCCTTGACGAACTCGATGGTCCGGGCCACGCCTGCGGCGCTCTTGTCCAGGGCGGCCTTCTCCTCCGGGGTGAGGTCGATCTCGATCACCTTCTCAACCCCGTTCCCGCCCAGGATGGTCGGCACGCCGAGGTACAGGTCGTGATATCCATATTCGCCTTCGAGGTAGGCGATGGCCGGCAGGATCCGCTTCTTGTCCTTGAGGATCGCCTCGGCCATCTCCACCAGGGAGGCCCCCGGCGCCCAGCCGGCGGAGGTGCCCATCAGGTTGACGATCTCGCCGCCGCCCTTCCGGGTCCGCTCCACGATGGCGTCGATGGTCTCCTTCGACAGGAGCTTCTCCACCGGGATCCCACCGGCGTAGGTGTACCGGACCAGGGGCACCATGTCGTCCCCGTGGCCGCCGAGGACGAAGGCGGTGATGTCCTCCACCGAAACCCCGATGGCCTCGGCCAGGAAAGCCCGGTACCGGGCGGTGTCCAGGACGCCGGACTGGCCCATCACCCGGTTCTTGGGGAAGCCGCTCACCTTGTAGGCGGTGTAGGTCATGGAGTCCACGGGGTTGGTGAGGACGATGATGTAAGCGTCGGGGGAGTACTTCGCGACCTGCTCGGTCACGCTCTTGACGATGCCGGCGTTGACGCTGATGAGGTCCTCCCGGCTCATGCCGGGCTTCCGGGGCACCCCGGCGGTGATGATCACCAGGTCAGAGCCCGCGGTGTCCGCGTAGTCCGCGGTGCCGACGATCTTCAGGTCCTTCCCCAGGATCGGGGTCGCCTCATAGAGGTCCAGGGCCTGCCCCTTGGCCCAGCCTTCCTTCTGGGGGATGTCCACCAGGACGATGTCCCCCAGCCCCCGGCTGGCGGCAAAGACCGCGGTCGCCTGGCCGGTAAAGCCCGCGCCGATGATGCTGATCTTGGGTCGCTTGAACGCCATCCCGGGTCCTCCTCTGCGGATGTGGGTGGTCAGTCGTCCATGTTCTGGATGATCAGCTGGCCGAACTCGGAGCACTTGACCTCGGTGGCTCCCTCCATCAGCCGGGCGAAGTCGTAGGTGACGGTCTTGTTGGCGATGGTCCGCTCGATGCCCTTGATGATCAGGTCCGCTGCCTCATGCCAGCCGATGAAGCGGAGCATCATCTCGCCGGAGAGGATGACCGAGCTGGGGTTGACCTTGTCCAGGCCGGCATACTTCGGGGCGGTGCCGTGGGTCGCCTCGAAGAGGCCGTAGCCGCCGGTGTAGGAGATGTTGGCCCCCGGGGCGATGCCGATGCCGCCTACCTGGGCCGCCACCGCGTCGGAGAGGTAGTCGCCGTTGAGGTTGGTGGTGGCGATGACGTCCCACTCCTCGGGCCGGAGCAGGAGCTGCTGGAAGGAGATGTCGGCGATCCGGTCCCGGATGAGGATCTTGCCCTCGGGGAGCTTGCCCCCGTACTGGTCCCAGAGCTCCTCCTCGGTGACGGTGACGTCGCCGTACTCCTCCTTGGCCACCTGGTAGCCCCAGTCCCGGAAAGCCCCCTCGGTGAACTTCTGGATGTTCCCCTTGTGAACCAGGGTGACGCTCTTGCGGCCGTTCTGGATCGCGTACTCGATGGCCGCCCGAATCAGCCGCTTGGAGCCGAACTCAGAGATGGGCTTGATCCCCACCCCGACGGGGCTGTGGGTGTGGGGCACCTTCGCGCCCATCTCCTTCTCCAGGAACTCGATGACCTTCCGGGCCTCGGGGGAGTCCGCCTTCCACTCGATGCCGGCGTAGATATCCTCGGTGTTCTCCCGGAAGATGACCACGTTCACCTTGCTGGGGTCCTTCATCGGCGAGGGAACCCCGGGGAACCACCGGACCGGCCGGACGCAGGCGTAGAGGTCGAGGACCTGCCGGAGGGTGACGTTCAGCGACCGGATGCCGCCGCCCACCGGGGTGGTGAGGGGCCCCTTGATGCCCACCCGGTACTCCTTCAGCGCGGTGATGGTGTCCTCGATCAGCCACTCGCCGAACTTGTTGAGGCACTTCTCGCCGGCGTAGACCTCGAACCAGACGATCTTCCGCTTGCCGCCGTAGGCCTTCTCCACCGCGGCGTCGAAGACCGGTTGGGCCGCCCGCCAGATGTCGGGACCGGTCCCGTCCCCTTCAATAAACGGAATAATCGGACGATCCGGAACCCGAAGCTTGCCGTCGACCTGGGTAATCGGCTCGCCCTCCGTCGGGGGTGACAGTTTCTGGAACTTGGCCACGCTCTGCACCTCTTCCCCACCGCTGTGGTCGTTGTTGTCGGTCCGGAAGTCGTGGCTCCCGGCCGGTACCCTCCCAGGTGCGAGGCCGACTGATTTTGGAACGCTGTTCCGAAAGGCGCGGGCAAGGGCCCGTGCCGGCGAGCGGGCCCGGTCCCAACCGGCCCCCCACCCGGGTGCGAGATACCGTTCCCACTGTTTATAGTAGCAAGTCCACAACCGCACGACTAGTCCCCTTTGGTGACCACCCGCCAACAATCTCGGTCCACGGACGAATGGCTACAGTGACAAAGGGCCAAGAAGAAGGGCCCCGGCCACCGGGGCGGGGGCCCTTTACCAGGCCGGAGGCGGGGCGAGGTGGCTGAGGGGCTGGCCGAGGGGCACTGTCGGCGCCTGCCCGGCCGGAGGGGAGGCGGGAGGCTGAAACCCGCCCTGGGGCCAGGGCAGCGGCGGCATTCCCTGGGGGAGCCGGGGCATGGGGGGCGGAGCCACGGGTGCCCCGGGGAAGTAGGGCGGAAGGAACGGGGGCGCCGCGATCCACCGTCTGCGCATGGGGCAGCCTCCTTCCAGGCTGTGTACCCGACAGGTCCGGGAGTTCCGTACCCGTATGGTCCGGGGGGCTCCCTGCCAGCGTACTCGGCGGCGGGCCCGCTGGCCCCTCGCCGCCGAGGGCCCACCCTGCCGGGGGCGGGCCCCCGGGTTCCGGGGCCCCGGAACCGCGGGACCCTCCCCGCCCCGCCCGCATAGCCTGGGGCCAGAAAAAGGAGGCGGCGGCGGTGGAACGGAAGACCCTCCTGGCCAGCGGGTACAGCGAATCGGCGCCGGTCTACGATGCCACCGCGGGGGCCCAGTACCTGGCCGGCCTGCGCCGGCTCCTCCCCCTCCTCCGGCCCCTGCCCCCCTGGCCGGCCATCCTGGACGTGGGCTGCGGCACCGGCATCAACCTGCTGGAGGCCGCCCGGGTCTTCGGCCCCTGCCGGCTGCTGGTGGGGATCGACCTCTCCCCGGGCATGGTGGCCGTGGCCCAGGAGAAGGCGGCCCAGGCCGGGGTGCCGGCCACCATCCTCCTGGGGGATGCGGAAGCCCTCCCCCTGCCCGACGCGACCTTCGATCTGGTCATCTGCAACTCCGCCTACCACTGGTTCGAGAACCGGCAGCAGGCGGTGGCAGAGATGGCCCGGGTCCTGCGCCCCGGCGGGCAACTGATCCTCATCTGCGCCGCCGCGCCGGGGTTCCGGGAGTGGGCCGGCCTGCTGGAAGGGACCCTGCGGCAGCGGCTGGGCCCCCTGGCCCCGCCGGCCTTCCCCCGGCTCCCGGAGCCAGAGGAGCTGTACGGGCACCTCCAACAGGCCGGGCTGGAGCCGGTCTACTTCAACCGGGTGATCACGCCGGTCCGGGTCCAGGACCCCGCCGGCTTTGTCCGGCTGATGGCTACGGTGGCCCCCAGCTGGCAGACCGGGCTGCCCCCCGGCCTCCGGGCCCAGGTGGAGCAGGAGGTGGCCGGGGCCATGGCCCGGGTGGCCCCCGGGGGGTTTCTCTGCACCTGGGCCGCCCTGGAGGCGGTGGCCCGTCGGCCGGCGTTCCCCGGGCCGGACCTGGGGCCTTTCTACCTCTAGTTCCCCTCGTTCCCCGCCCGGGGCTCCCCCCAGACCGCGGGGCTCATCCCCAGCCGCTCCCCCAGGGCCCGGAGGGCCGCCCGCCACCGCCGGTCTTCCACGCCCCCGGCGGCTTCCTGTCCTCCCGCCCGGAGAAGGGCGGACCGGGTGAGGCGGTAGTAGACGTCCTGCACCGGCCGGAGGTCGACGGCCCCGGTCCACTGGGAGCCCAGCTCCACCAGCCGGGTCAGCCGCCCGATCCGCTCCGGGTCCCGGGGTCGGGCCGCCCACGCCCCGGCCAGGCGCCGGAGGCTGGCCGCGAGCTCCGCTCCCAGGTCCCGGAGGTCCGGCTCCACCTGCCAGTACCGGGCTTCCGCCAGGAGGCCGGCGATGCGCTCCGGGTCCGGCGCCGGCTCCGCCAGGGCCCGACGGAGGTCGGCGGCCAGGGCCTGGACCGCCGCGACGGCCAGGGGCGGGGGCAGGGAGAGCCCCTGGCTCCGGAGGTAGTGCATCAGGGGCCCGTGGGCCGCCAGGATGTCCCGGTAGGCCGCCCCGGCCTCTTCCCGGGCCGCCTCCAGGATGCGGCCGAGGATGAGCCGCTGGTCGTCCCGGAAGAGGGAAGAGAGGGAGCGCCGGGCACCCCCCAGGTGCCGGTCCAGGAGCCGGATCGCCCCGGGGAGGTCGCACCGGCGGAAGGCCTCCCCCACCTCCGCCGCCATCCGCCGGTACTGGTCCGGGCCGGCGCCCACCCGGGCGCCGGCCATCAGGTTGTGGGCCCCCAGGTGGAGGACGCCGAAGGTGACCGTCCCGGCCTCCCGGGTGGTGACCGAGGTCAGCCGGACCCGACCCAGGGCGAGGCGGCAGTCCCCTGCCGCCAGGGTGTGGAAGGCCTCCCGGCGGGCGGCGTAGCCGTAGATCCGTTCCCGGTCCTCCCCCGCCCCGCCGGCGGCCGGCCGGGATCCCTCCTCCCCGGCCCCGGTCTCCGGGGCACTCACGCCGAAAAGGGACCGGATCCCGTAGTGGAGCCCCACTTCCGTCAGCCCCGCCATCGCCGGGCGCACCATCTTCTCGTAGAGCTGCCGGCCGTCCAGGCTCCCGGGCAGGTTGCTCCGGGCCTGGGCCAGCCGCTCCAGGAAGGCCGGCTCCAGGCCGGGCCCGGAGAGTTCCTCCGCAAGCTGAAGGGCCCGACCCGCGTGGCGCAGGATCTGGATCGTCTCCAGCCCGGTCAGGTCGTCGAAGAACCAGCCGCAGCTGGTGTACATCAGGAGGGCGTGGCGCTGCATCTCCAGGAGCTTGAGGACGGTGACCACCTCGCCCTCCCCGAGGGGCCGGAGGGCGTGGGCGGCGAGAAAGCGGGCCAGGGACCCGGGGGATCGGTCCAGGATGAGGTCGATGTACCCGTCCCGGGCAGCCCAGGGATCCCGGAGATACCGGGCCGCCAGCCCGGCGTACCGGGGCGCCAGGGCGTCCCGGAGCCAGTCCAGGGCCTCCCGGAGGGGCCTGCGCCAGGCCTGGCTGGTGCCGGTGCCCAGCCGGCAGCCGCAGTCCCCCCGCCACCGCTCCACCCCGTGGACGCAGCTCCAGGAACTCGGCTCCCGGATCTCCACCTCGTGGGTGGGCGGGAACCGCTCCAGGTACTCGCCGTAGTTGGTCAGCCGGGCCAGGCCCCGGGACTCGATCCAGTGGAGGGCGTAGGCCAGGGCCATCTCCCCGTGCCGGTGGTGGTGGCCGTAGCTCTCGCCGTCGGTGGCGATGTGGACCAGCTGCGGGCCGCCCCGGTCCGGCCGGAACCCCCGGGCAAGGCGCTCGGCAAACTGCCGGCCGTCGTGGAGGAGCCCGCCGAAGGCCACCCCCTGGGCGATGGCGCCGTCGTAAAAAAAGAGGGCCAGGGAGCGGCCCGACGGGAGGCGGACCCGGTACGGCCGGGTGGTGTCGATCCCCTCCCCGACCTCCGCCCAGGTCCGGCTGCCGACGGGCCGAACCCGCCGGGCCTGCCGGGGGGAGAGGATGGTGAACCGCAGGCCGAGCTCAGCAAGGGTCTCCAGGGTCGGCAGGTCCACCGCCGCCTCGGGGAGCCACATCCCCTCGGGCATCCGGCCGAACCGGTGCTGGAAGTCCCGAACCCCCCAGAGGACCTGGGTCCGCCGGTCCCGGTCGGAGGCCAGGGGCAGGATGATGTGGTTGTACGCCTGGGCCAGGGCCGAGCCGTGGCCGGAAAAACGGGCCTGGCTCTCCCGGTCCGCGGCCAGGATCGCCTGGTAAACCTCCGGCCGCTGGACCTCGAGCCAGGCCAGCAGAGTCGGCCCAAAGTTGAAGCTGATGCGGGCGTAATTGTTGACAATGCCCTCAATCCGCCCCTCGGCATCCAGGATCCGGGCGGCGGCGTTGGGGGCATAGCACTCCTCGGCGATCCGCTCGTTCCAGTCATGGAAGGGGGAGGCCGAGTCCTGAACCTCGATGGCGTCCAGCCAGGGGTTCTCCCGGGGCGGCTGGTAGAAGTGGCCGTGGATGCAGACAAACCGGTCCATGGCCGCCGGCCTCCTCCCCGATGCCCGGGATTAGACTGCCACCGGGCGGCCGGCGGAATTCCCCTGGCCCGAACCCGCCCCGGGGCCGCCGGGCCCTACCCGGGCCGGAGGCCGCCCGCGGAACCGGATTCGCGGCTGGACTAAAGGCTGCCGCTCTTCATCATCCGGTCCAGAACCTCCATCAGTTCCGCGACAGCCTGATCCCCCTCCCCCCGGCGGATGGCGCTGGCGACGCAGCCCCGGGTGTGGCTCTCCAGAAGGTGCAGGGCCACCCGGTTGAGGGCCGCCCGGACCGCAGCGAGCTGGATCAGGATGTCAACGCAGTACCGGTCCTCCTCCACCATCCGCTGCAGGCCCCGCACCTGCCCCTCGATCTTCCGCAGCCGCTCGAGAAGCTCCGCCTTGTTCCGGAGGGCGGGGCCCGGCGGGATCACGGGAATCTCGTCGCCCATCGCATCTGCCTCCCCCCATGGTGCCACCAGGCCTGCACCAGCGTCCACCCGCCCCAGACCAGGGAGAGGGCCAGGGCAACGGCCCGGGCGGTGGGCTCCATCGCCTCGTCCGGCAGGGTCGGGTGGGTGTGCCAGAGCCAGTAGTCCACCCCGTCCTGGAAGAAGAGCCAGGCCCAGGCCGCCAGGGCGGCGCCGGGGCTCGGCCGGTAATAGCGCAGGAAGAGCAGGCCCTGGACCCACATCCCGGCGTGGGATAGGGTCAGGTGCACATCGTCGAAGGTCCAGCGGCCGGCGGTCAGCGCGTGGAGGGGCAACACCGTGGCCGTCCACAGGCCGTACTTCATGTTGGAAGCGAAGGCCACGGCCCCCAGCAGGGCCGGCCAGCCCCGGAGGCCGACCGGGGCGCCGGTCTCCGGGTCCGCGCCCGGGATCCGGCCCACGAGCAGGACCCCCAGGAACAGGGTGAGGAGAAAGGTGGACCCGGGGCTGTCGGGCACCACCGGCCAGTAGCGCACCGGCGTCTCCGCCAGTTGCCAGCGGTACCACCAGAAGCCGTAGATGGAACCGAGGAAGTTGACCGCCAGCAGGGCGGCCCACCAGCCCCGCCCGGTCGCCACCCCCCGGAAGAACCGCCCCATCCGCCGCCGCCTCCCGCGCTGCCGCCCTGGGTGTTATCTTTGGGTGTTATCTCTTGGGGTAAACCCTTGCGACCCAGCCTTGCCTCACCGGCTGCTCCCCGCCCCGGCGCCGGACTGCTGCCCCGCCCCGGGAGCGGGGGCTTTCCCCTCAGGTTTCGAGGCCGGCGCCGGGACATCCTGCCGGCTCGCCGGGCCGCCCCCGGGGTCCGCCGGCTCCCCCTGCTCGGGTTCCGCTTCCCCCGCCGGCAGCGTCGCCCCGGCCTGGGCCGCGAGCTGGCGCATCTGTTCGAGGTTCATGGGCCCCGGAAACCGGACCCGGAGGATCCCCTCCCGATCCACAAAGTAACTGGTCGGGATGCCGGTGGCCAGGTAGGCCAGGGCCGCCCGGCCGCCGTCGTGGACCACCGGGAAGGTGACTCCCAGGGACCGGGCAAAGGCCGCGAGCTGCTCCGGCGACTCGGTGGGATCCGCCCCGATGGCCACCACCGCGACGGCATCCCCCGCCTCGGCGGCCAGCCGCTCCAGGTCCGGCATCTCCGTCCTGCAGGGCCCGCACCAGGTGGCAAAGAAGTTGAGGAGGACCACCTTGCCCCGGAGGTCTGCCCCGGCCAGGGGCTTTCCGGTCCGCACGTCCACCCCCTGCCAGTCCGGTGCCGGCTCACCCACCTCCGGGCGCGGCCGGGGGCGCACCGGCGCCGGTTCGGGGCTCTCGGCCCCCGAGCCGGGGCCGGGGGGCTCCTGGCCGGGCCCCGGGCCCGCCGGCGCCCGGAGTCCGCCGCAGCCGGCCACGAGGGCGAGCAGGCCGGCGGCCATGAGGGCCCGCCACCGCCGGACCGACCACCGACTGCCGCCCCACTGCCGGGCCAGCCGCCATCCGCCGCCCCAGCGCCCGAGGGCCCACCCCCCGCCGCCCGGAAGCGGTCCGCCGATCGCCATTCCGATCCCTCCCTCCGGCCTCCGGCATGCCCGCGCAGGAATCTGCCCCGGTCATACCGAATCGATTCTCCGGATCAAAAATCTGGCTTGCGCAGCCATCGCGACAACCTGCCGCCGCGGCATCCAAGCCGACTTCCCGTCCACAGGACAGAGGAACGGGCGCCAACCGGCGCCCGCTGCCGTCTGAACCCAAATGTAACCCAAATCCGTCTTCTTCGCAAGGGAGGGGTCGGGGAGCGGCGCCGCGGCGGGTGAGCCTGGCAACTGGGTACACTTCTTGGCAGGAAAAGACGTCACAATCGGTGCAGACTTCTGCCAGGGAAGACTTCCCACGGAGCCGGCCAAAGGCTGCCGGCCCCGGGACCGGGGCGTGCGGCGCCCCTCCGGACAACCGAAATCGGCACGCCGGTCAGGGAGGTATCGGCTTGACGTACCTGGGTACCGAGCTTCGGCCGGTCTTTCGCCAGGTGGTGGCGAACATCGACCGGGTCCTCATCGGCAAGCAGCGGGAGGTCCAGATGGTCCTGGTCGCGGTGCTGTGCCAGGGCCACATTCTGATTGAGGATGTGCCGGGGGTGGGGAAGACCACCCTGGTCCGGGCCCTGGCCCGGAGCCTGGGGTGCCAGTTCCGGCGGATCCAGTTCACCCCGGACCTCTTGCCTTCGGACATCACCGGGGTGAGCATCTGGAACCCGGCCACCGGGCAGTTCGAGTTCCGGCCGGGGCCCATCATGAGCCAGATCGTCCTGGCGGACGAGATCAACCGGACCTCGCCCAAGACCCAGGCCGCCCTCCTGGAGGCGATGGAGGAGCGGCAGGTGACGGTGGACGGGGTCACCTACCCCCTGCCCCGGCCCTTCCTGGTGATGGCCACCCAGAACCCCATCGAGTACGAAGGCACCTTCCCTCTGCCCGAGGCCCAGTTGGACCGGTTCCTTCTCCGGCTCCGGCTCGGCTACCCGAGCCGGGAGGAGGAGCGGCGGATCCTGCGCCAGGCCGGGGAGAACCTCCTCCTGGACCTGGAGCCGGTGATGACCCCCGAGGAACTGGTGGCGGCCCAGGGGGAGGTGGCCCAGGTCCAGGTGGAGGCCTCGGTGGAGGACTACCTCCTCCACCTCATCAGCCGGACCCGGGAGCACCGGGACGTCTACCTGGGCGCCAGCCCCCGGGCGGCCATCGCCCTCTACCGGGCGGCCCAGGCCCTGGCGTACCTCCGGGGGCGGGACTACGTCCTGCCCGACGACGTCAAGGAGATGGCTCCCCTGGTCCTGGGCCATCGGATCCTCCTCCGGCCCGAGGCCCGGCTCCGGGGTCTGACGCCGGCGGACCTCTTGGCCAGTATCCTCCAGGAGGTACCGGTGCCGACGGGGGTGAGGAGCCATTCCCGCTCTTCGTGACGGACGGCTCCTGATCCTGGCCGGGATGGCCTTCGGCTTTGCCCGGATCGCGGGGGGCGCCCTGCCCTGGTACCTCTTCTACGCCTCCCTGGGGCTCGTCTTGGCCGCGGCCCTCTGGGCCTGGGGGATCCAGCGGACCCTCCAGTGCACCCTCGCCGTCGACCGGTACCAGTTCCAGGTGGGGGAGACGATCCCGGTGCGGCTGCGGGTGGAGACCGAAGGCTTCCTGCCCCTGCCGTGGGTCGAGGTGACCGACGGCACGCCGGCCCACCTGGTGGCCTGCGACGCCCCCCGGCAGGCGACGGCGGTCGCCCCCCTGGGCAGCCGGGTCGTCACCTTCCACCTCCGGGCCCGGCGCCGGGGGCATTTCCGGATCGGCCCCATCACCGCGGTCACCGGGGACGGCTTCGGGCTCTTCACCGTCACCCGGGCGGTGGAGAGCCCCCGGCCGGTGACCGTCTACCCCCGGGTGGTGCCCCTCCGGGAGGCCCCGGTACCCCTGGGGCAGCCCTTCGGCCACATCCGGACCCGGCAGAAGGCCTTCGTGGACCCGTACAGCCTGGCCGGGATCCGGCCCTACCAGCCCGGGGACAACCCCCGGCACATCCACTGGCGGGTCTCCGCCCGGCGGGGCGAACTGCACTTGAAAGAGTTCGAATTGACCGCCACCACCGAACTGGTGATCTTCCTCGACCTGTGCGCCGCGGCCCACGTCCAGGGCTCCCGGGGAGAGACCGGGGAGACTGCCGTGGAACTGGCCGCGAGCCTGGCGGACCTGGCGGCCCGGCGCCACTTCCCCCTCAGCCTCGTCGCGGTGGGCGATCAGCGGCACCACGTGCCCCTGACCCGGGGCCACCGGGCCCTGGACCAGGTGCTGGAGGTACTGGCCCGGGTGGAAATGTCCGGCTCCGCCCCCCTGGCCCAGGTGCTCCAGTTCGAGGCCCCGGCCCTGCCACCCCGGGCCACCCTGGCTCTCATCACCCCCCGGTTGGACATCGCCCTGGCCCAGGAGGTGCTCCGGCTCCGGGAGAGCCATCCGCTGATGCTTATCGCCCTTCAGGCCGAGACTTTCGCCCCGGAGAACCCCTCCCTCCAGGCGGAGGCGCCAGCCCAGGCCCAACTCCGGCTGCGCCTTGCTGGGGCCCGGGTGCCGGTCTACGCCGTCGCCGCGGGGAGCGACATCGGGGACCTCGCCGCCATGCAGGTGCTGGCTGCGCCGGAGCCGGGCGGGGCCGCTGCCGGCGCCGGTGCCCGGCGGGCAGGAGGTGAGGGATGATGCGCCCGGTCCGGCCGACCGCGGCCCAGCAGGCCCTGGCGGTGGGCTTCACCGGCATCATGACCGCAGCGCTCCTCTTCTCCCTGGCGGGGTTCTGGCGGCAGTCCTTCTCCCCCGGCCCTCTCCTGGCCGTTGCCGGAGGAGCCGCCGCCCT
This sequence comes from Bacillota bacterium, assembly GCA_021890795.1. Classification (GTDB taxonomy): domain Bacteria; phylum Bacillota; class Sulfobacillia; order Symbiobacteriales; family ZC4RG38; genus ZC4RG38. Next base: position 78,758 of record JAKKUO010000003.1, read on the forward strand.
CGGGTGGCTGGGCTGGCGCCGGCTCCGCTGGCTGATCCTGCTCCTCACCCTCACCTTCCTCGGCGGCCTCGGACTGCCCATCGCCGCCCGGTACGCCGCCATGCGGTGGAACTGGACCGGCCTTTTCCCCGCGGCCGCGCCGGTGGAGAGGCTGCTCTGGGACCTGTGGCCCTGGGCAGGCCAGGTCGCGAGAGGGCGGTTCGAGACCATGCCCCCGTCGGTGGCCTGGTTCTTCCTCGCCCTGACGGGCCTGGGAGCGGCCCTTTTCATCCTCCGGGAGGCCCTGGGCCGGGGAGAGACCTTCTGGTCCCTGGTGGCCGGAGCCGGGATCTTCGGCTTCCAGTGGGTGCTGTACTGGGACGCTGCCCAGCCCTTCCTCATCGCCTACGTCGCCGCAGGGGTGCTCCTCTGGTCGGTGGTCCACCCGGCCCACCGGTTGCTCCGGTGGGCCCGGGAGGGCTGGCGGGTGAACCACCTGCCCGGCTGGACCGGGAGCGCGGTGGCCGGCCTCGGGGTCGTGCTCGTAGCCGCGCTGCTGCCGACCTACGAGGCGGCAGACCTGGGTGCACTGGCCGAAGACCTCCGGTCCGCCTTCCCGGCCCTGCAGCGGCTCCGGGGGGGCTCCGGCAGCGGCGGCCTGTTGCCCGCCTTCGGCCTCCGGCAGGTGGGCTTCGGGGGCGACACCGACGCCCTGGGAGGGCCGGTGGTCCCCGACGACCGGGTCGCCCTCCGGGTCCGGCTGGACCAGCGGGTAGAGGGGCCGCTTTACCTCCGGGGCACCGTGCACACGGCGTACAGCGGCCGGGGCTGGTACCTTCCCCGGCCGGCGGAATGGACCGAACTTCCCCCGGACCAGCCGCTGCCCTCGGCGTACCACAGCCAGGTGCCCAGGCAGTACCTCCGGGTGAGCATCACCCCGGTCACCCTCCGGACCGCCACCCTCTTCTCGCCCCTGGAGCCCGCGCTGGTGGTCCGGGCGCCAAGCCCCCGGGTCGGCCCCGAGGGGACCCTGGCGGCCGGTCGGGCGCCGGAGCCGGGGGAGACCTACGAGGTGATGGCCCGGGTCGGCCGGACCTCGGCCCAGCAGGTCCGGGCCCTCACCCAACCCGGGGCCTTGCCGGCGTCTCCTGACACCCCGGACCTCCAGGAGTACCTTCAGTTTCCCGACGGGCCCGCCCTGGCCGAGGTCCGGCGGCTGGCCGAGGCCATCACCGCACCCTACGACCACCCCTTCGACAAGGCCGTTGCCCTCGAGGCGTACCTCCGGGAGCAGTACCCGTACCGGCTGGACGTCCCTTCCCCGCCCCGGGTCCCCCCGGAGGGATGGGACTTTGTCCACCACTTCCTCTTTGAGGTCCGGGCCGGCTACTGCACCTACCACTCCACCGCCATGGCGGTGATGCTCCGGACCCTGGGGATCCCCGCCCGCTGGGTCCAGGGCTTTGCCGTCTATCCGGGGAACGCCACGGAGGTCGCCGTCCGGAACCGGGACGCCCACGCCTGGGTCGAGGCCTACTTCCCGGGCTACGGCTGGGTGATCTTTGACCCGACCCCCCGGGGCGACATCCCGCCCCCGGACCGGAGCTACGTCCCGCCTCCCCCCTCCGAGGCCGGACTGGAGGACCCCTTCCTGGACGACCCCACCCTGGACCGGGAGCACCGGCCAGCGACTCCCTCCGAAGCCGAGCCCGACCCCGGCCCCACCGGGGGCGACGGGACCCCGGCCGCCGGGCCTGGGCTGGCCGGGTCCTGGCTCCGGACGGCTGCCCTGAGTCTGGGGGCCCTGGCCGCTCTCCTCAGCCTGCTCGCGGCCTTCCGGCTCCGCACCGGCATCGCCTGGCGGCAGCCGCAGCTGGCGGTCCAGCAAGCCTACGAGCACCTCACCCGGCTCCTGGGCCAGTTCGGCTACGGACCCCTGCCCAGCCAGACGCCCCGGGAGTACCTGAGGGTCCTCACCGTCAGCTTTCCGGAGCTCTACCCGGCCCTGGTCCCGCTGGTCACGGCCTACGAGCGGGTCCGGTACGGTCCCCCGGGCGCGCCGCCGCCCCCGGAGGCCGCGGCCGCCGCCCAGGCGGCCCTGGCCGCGGTCCGGCAGCGGCTCCGGGAGCGGTTCGGTCCGGTCTACTACCTCTGGCGCCGGCTCACGGTCTGGCAGCCGGGGAGCCACCTGCTGCCGGGGAGCGGAGCCGCCGGCGCTCGACCCACAGCGCGATCCAGACGCTCAGCTGGTAGAGCAGCAGCAGCGGCACCGCCATGGTCAGCTGGTCGATGACCGAGGGCCCCGGAGAGAGGAAGGCCGCCAGGATCAGGACGCCGACGATGGCGAACTTGCGCAGCCGAATGAGGAGCGTGCCGCTGAGGATCCCGAGCTGGGCCAGCAGGTAGACCGCCACCGGCAGCTCAAAGGCGATCCCCAGGGGCACGGTGATCCGCAGGATCAGGTTGAAGTAGGTCCGGGGGGTGAGGAACATCTGGGTGTTGCTGGCGGCGGTGAACTCGACGAAGAACCGGAGGCTGGCCCGGAACACCACGAAGTAGCCGAAGAGCACGCCCAGAACGAAGAGCAGGATCCCGGCGGGCAGCAGGGTGAAGAGGTACCGCTTCTCCTGGGGCGTCAGGGCCGGCAGGATGAAGGCGATGATCTGGTAGAGGATGACCGGCGAGGCCAGGACCAGCCCCGCGATCACCCCCATGTGGAACTGGACCATGAAGACCTCGGTGGGGCTGAGGGCCGTCAGTTCCTGGGGCGCCTGGGCGGCCAGCCACCGGTAGAGCCGGCCGACGAAGACCCACCCGACCGCGATCCCCACCGCGCTCGCGATCAGGCTCCAGATGATCCGGCGGCGGAGCTCTTCCAGGTGTTCCACCAAGGGGGCCGGCCGGTCCGTACGCCCACCCCCGTTCTGACCCGGTGCGGCCATGGGTTGCTGCTGCCTCCCCTGGGTTGCGGATCGATCCGACGGATTCCGGCGGCCGGCGGGCCCTACCTAGGCCCCGCCGGCCGCCCCCGTCCCAAGCTCCGGAGCCGGCTCCTGGCTCATCAGGGCGTGGAGCCAAGCCACCGCCCCTTCCAGGTCCCCGGGGTCCACCACCTCCGCGGGCGTCCCCCGGTACCGGAGGGGGATCCCCAGCACCCCGGTGGGCACCCCCTCCTCCACGCTCTGCACCCCGGCGGCCTCGGTGCTGCCGGTGGGCAGGACCTCGGGCTGCCACTGGACCCCGGCTGCGGCCGCGGCCCGCTCCAGCGCCGCCCGAGCCGCCGGCCGGAGCGCCCAGCCGCCGTCTTTCAGCCGGAGGGCCGGGCCGGCCCCCAGCCGGGCCGCCGCCCCCTCCTTCCCCTCCGCCGGGGTCGCGTCCACCACCACCGCCAGATCCGGCCGGACCTGGTAGGTGGCGGTCCGGGCCCCCCGGGGGGCGACCTGCCCCTGGACCGTGAAGGCCAGGTGGACCTCCCAGGGGCTGTCGCCCAGGCGGCGGAGCGCGGCGATGATGGCAGCGCAGCCGGCCCGGTTGTCCAGGGCCGGACCGGCCCACCGGGAGCCGAGCTCAGTCAGCTCCCCGTGGAGGACAAAGAACTCCCCGGCCCGGACCCAGGCCTCGGCCTCTTCCCGGCTGCGAGCGCCGATGTCCACCCAACAGTTCTGGAGCTTCACCTCTTTGGGGTCGTCAACCGGCTCCCCGCCCAGGACCCCCAGCCGGCCGTCGGCAAAGCGCACCCGCTGCCCCCAGGCCGCCACCAGGCTCAGGCCTCCCACCGGGGCGAACCGGAGCTGCCCCCGGTCCGTATAGCCGGTGACGATGCCACCGGGGGCATCCATGTGGGCCACCAGGAGGAGCTTCCGCGCCGCCCCGGTTCCCGCCGCCCCCCGGGGGCGCCGGACCGCGAGGAGGTTGCCCAGGGCGTCGGTCCGCACCTCGTCTACGTAGGGCCGGATGAGGTCCGCGATGGCCGCGGCCACCGCCTGCTCCCGACCCGGCGGGCCCCAGGCCGCGGTGAGCTGGGCCAGCAGTTCCTTCACGGGCGGTACTCTCCCTTCTCGATGCTCTCCACAAAGAGCCGGACCAGGGCCAGGGCCCCTTCGTAGTCCTGCCGGTGGATCAGCCCCGCGCCGGAGTGGATGTACCGGCAGGGAACCGAGACCACCGCGGTGGGAACGCCGGCCCGGGCCAGGTGGATCTGGCCCGCGTCGGTGCCGGCGGTGGTGAGGGTCCGGTACTGGTAAGGGATCCCGGCCCGCTCCGCCAGGGCCTCCAGGTGCCGGCGGAGCCCCTCGGGGACGATCGCGGTGCCGTCCATCCAGGAGAGAGCCGGCCCCTTGCCGAGGAGCGTCACCGTCTCCGGCGGCGACACCCCTGGCCCCTCGCCGCACGAGGTGCACTCGAGGGCCAGGGCGACGTGGGGGCTGACCTGCCGGGCTGCGACCCGGGCCCCCCGGAGGCCGATCTCCTCCTGGACCGCAAAGACCGCGTAGAGGCTGATGTTCTTCACCTCGGCGTGGCGGATGATCTCCGCGGCCAGGGCACAGCCAACCCGGTTATCCAGGGCCTTGGCCTTGATCCCGTAGGGCCCGAACTCCTCGAGCCGGGTAGCCCAGACCACCGGATCGCCGTAGTCACAGAGGGCCATGGCCTCCTCCCGGGACCGGGCACCGATGTCGATCACCAGCTCCCGGGCCGGCACGGCCCGGGGCTCTTTCTCTCCCCGGCTCAGGTGCGGGGCCCTGAGGCCGATCACCCCGGGGAGGCGGCTGGGGCCGACCCAGACCGCCCGCCCCGGCAGCACCCGGTCATCGATGCCGCCGGACTTTTTGAACTGGAGATAGCCCTCCGGGGTGAAGCCGGAGACCAGAAGACCCACCTCGTCCATGTGGCCGTCAAGGAGCACCCGCACCGGCCCGGAGCCCTTGCGGGCGATCAGGTTTCCCAGGGCGTCGGTGCGCAGCTCGTCCACGTGACCTTCCAGGTAACGCCGGAGAATCGCCCGGACCGGCTCCTCCCGGCCCGGGGTCCCCACGGCCTCGGTCAGCTCGCGCAGGAGCGCCAGATCCACGGCGCCTCGTTCCTCCTTCCGGACGGGATGGGGCGGAGCCAGGCCCGCCAGCCCTACCCGGCCAGGGCTTCCTCCAGCCAGGCCCGGTCGATGGCCGCCACCACCCGGGCGAGAAGCAGCCCCGCCTGCCGGATATCTTCGAGGCTGACCACCTCCGTGGGGTTGTGCATGTACCGGAGGGGGATGGAGATGACCCCGCTGAGGGCCCCGTCGCCGGCCACCTGCATCGCCCAGGCGTCGGTGCCGGAGCTGTCCGCCGCCACCTCCACCTGGTGGGGAATCCCCTCCCGCCGGGCCACCTCCCGCATCAGCCGGGCAAGGGCCGGGTGGGCGTTGGGGCCCACCAGGATCGTCGGCCCCCCGTCCAGGGGGAAGTGGTCCTCCTTCGCCCCGTGGTGCTCGCCGAAGGTGACGTCCACCGCGATGACCACGTCGGCGCCCAGGGCCACTGGGGCGGTGGCAGCGCCCGGGAGGCCGCCAAACTCCTCTCCCACGGTCCCCACCGCGTAGAAGTCCGCCCCGTGGCCGGTGCGGCGCAGCTCCACCAGGGCGACCCAGAGGGCGGCCAGGGAAGCCCGGTTGTCCAGGTACCGGCCGGCCACCCGGCCGTTCCGCAGCTCCACAAGCTCCTGCCGCCAGACCACCGGATCGCCGACCGCGATGAGCTGCCGCACCTCCTCCTCCGGGAGGCCGGTGTCGATGTACAGCTCCTCGTAGGATGGGATCTTCTCCCGCTCCTCGGGCCGGGTGAGATGGGGTGGCCGGGCGCCGATGACCCCCGGTACCGGCCGCCGGCCGAGGACCTCCACCTCCTGACCCAGGAGGTAGCGCCGGTCCACCCCGCCCACGGGCAGAAACCGCAGAAAGCCGCCGGGCTCGATCCGGGTGACCATCAGCCCAATGGAGTCCAGGTGGACCGCGGCCAGGACCCGGGGGCCGCCGGTGCCCCGCTGCAGCCCCACGTAGTTGCCCACCCGGTCCACCCAGGCCTCGTCCACCCAAGGCGCCCAGGCCTCCAGCAGGTACCGGGCCAACCCCTCCTCCCGGCCGGTGATGCTGGAGCGGCGCACGTATTCCCGCAGATGATCGATGAGCTCCAACCCATTCCCTCCTCCGGCGGCCCCAGCCCCGGAGCCGCCCCAGGGCCGCCGGGATGTTCCAACCTTTGTAGTATTCCCGTCGCCCCAGGCCCAGTCCTCCAGGGCACGGGAAAAGCCGGGGTCCCCTCTGACCCCGGCCGGCGGGATCGGTTCCGTCCGTTGGCTGCGGCGCTACGGCGCCACCATCGGCCGGGCCCGGCGGACAGCGAGCCAGAGCAGCGCCTCGGCGTCCCGGCCATCCTCGGGTAGGGTGGCGACGCCCATCGCCAGGGCGCCGAAGCCGGCAGGGCCTTCCTGGCCCGGCAGGGCGGACGGTGCCTCCGCCGCGCCCCGGCGCAGCCGCTCGGCCACCGCCTGGGCCCCGGCCGCGTCGGTGTCCGGCAGCAGGATGGCGATCCCGTCGTCGATGGGGATGACCAGGTCCGTCTCCCGCAGCCGGACCCGGCGCAGCACCGCCTCCGCCGCCAGCCTGCCCGCCCCGGCGGGCCCCCGGAGGACCAGGACCGACAGGGGCTGGCCGGTCCGGGCCGCCCGCTTGCTCTCCCGGCGGAGCACCTCCTCCAGGGACCAGGTGATCCGGGTTTCCCCCTCGTTCCGGGTGAGGCTGTACGAGGTCAGGATCTCCGTCGCCCGGCGCAGGAGGGTCTCCCCGGCATAGGGCTTGGTCACCATGTGCTCCGCCCCGGCGAGGATGGTCTGGATCACCACCTCCCGGGCCTGGAGCGGGGTGACCACCAGGATCGGCAGGCCGGCCCCGGCCGGATCGGCCTTGACAGCCCGGATGAACTCCAGGCCGTCCATGTCCGGGAGATGGAGTTCGGTCACCAGCAGGTGAAAGTGCTGGCCCGGGCGGCCCAGGAGCCGCCGGGCCTCCGCCGCGCTGGCGGCCTCCACCACCGTGTGCCCGGCCGCCTGCAGGATCGCGGCGGCCCGCTTCCGGTCCAGTATCGACCCGTCCACCACCAGGATCCGGGCCATCCTCCCACCCCCCGGCTGCCCCGGGTTCCCGGCGCCAGACCCCGGGGCGCAGCCACAGCCATGGCCGTTGCCGTTTCCATGGAATCCCTTCGCTTCCCTGCCGGGGAACTCCTGCTCCCGCTGGCAGCCGGCATGCCCCGGCCGGCCTGGGGGTCAGAGAGCCGGGCCGGCCATCCGGTCGTCCCCCACCCGGCGGGTCCACCGGGCGGTGTCGAAGTGCTCCAGAAGGGGCAGGGCGTATTTCCGACTGGTCTGGAGGAGGTCCCGGAATTCGGCCACGGTCATCCGGCCGTGGGCCTGGAGGAAGGCCCGGACCCGCTCCCGGGCCTCGGCCAGGTGCTCGGCGTGGATGACGAAATCCGAGGCGAGCCGGACCACCCGTCCCTTTTCCTGGAGGTAGAGGACCAGTTCCTCCACGTCCCGCCGGCCGAGGCGCTCGGTGAGCTCGGCCACCGTCGGCGGGCTGAAGCCCCCGGCCCGGACCTCGGCCTCCAGCCGCTCCAGGGCCCGGGCCTCCTCGGGCCCCGGCCGGACTTCCCGGCCCGGCAAGGCCACCCGGTCCCGGTCCAGGGCCAGGTCCCCCACGGCCACCGCGGCGGCCAGGACCGCGGCAAAGCCCCGGGCGTCCGCCCCCGGCACCACCTTCCGCCGGAACTCCTCCTTCGGTACCCCCACCCGCAGGGGGTACTGCCGGTAGTAGTCCTCCAGGTAGGTCCGGGCGGCGGCGACGAACTCCCCGTAGCCCCGGCGGTGGATCCAGTACCCCCCTTCCAGGCTCCGGACCTCCCCCTGGGCCTCCAGCTCCCGGAGCTCCTTCTCCAGGGGCTCCGGCGGGATGCCGGCCTGCCGGGACAGCTCCCCGAGCGCGAGGGGCACCGGGCCGGACCGGGCGAGGGTCTGGGCCACCACCCCTGCGGCGCCGCCGGACTCCCGGGCCCGGAGTTCCTCCAGGTCCCGGGGGTTTTTCCGCCGGTACCGGCCGTGGGGGTCGATGACCGCGCCGCCGCCCATGGTGTGAACCGGGGAGTAGCTGCGGATGATGTACCGGTCGCCCCGGCCCACTACCAGGGGAGCCTCGGACCGGAACTGGATGTACGCCTCCTGGCCGGGGTGGAGCTCATCCCGGTCCAGGAGCAGCACCCGGCCCACCACCTCGCTGGTGCCGGTGTGCAGGTGCACCCGCTCCCCGTGCCGGAGGGGCCGGGGCCAGGAGGGCAGGAGCTGAAGCCGGGCGGCGAAGGTCTCCGTGGGCCGCAGCGCCCCGGGGGCGGCCAGGACATTCCCCCGGCGGACCTGCTCCCGGTTCACCCCGACCAGGTTGGCGGCCACCCGCTGCCCGGCCTGGACCTCCTCCACCGGCTCCCCGTGGACCTGCAGCCCCCGGACCCGGACCTCCAGCCCCTGGGGGAGGAGCTCCAGCCGGTCCCCGACCCGGATGGTGCCCGCCACCAGGGTGCCGGTGACCACGGTGCCGAAGCCGGGGACCACGAAGGCCCGGTCAATGGGCAACCGGGCAAAGGCGGTGGTGTCCTTGGGCTCCGTCTCCTCCAGCAGCCGGTCCAGGTGGGCCACCAGCTCCGGGATCCCCTCGCCGGTGACCGCGGAGACCGGGACCATCGGCGCCCCCTCCAGGAAGGTGCCGGCCACCGCGGCCCGGATGTCCTCCTGCACCAACTCCAGGAGTTCGCGGTCCACCAGGTCCACCTTGGTGATGGCGATGAGCCCCTTGCGGATGGCGAGGAGCTGGAGGATGTCCAGGTGCTCCCGGGTCTGGGGCATCACCCCCTCATCCGCGGCCACCACCATCAGCACCAGGTCGATGCCGGTCACCCCGGCCAACATGTTATGGATGAACCGCTCGTGGCCGGGGACATCGATGATGGCGACCCGCCGGCCGCTGGGGAGGGTGAAGTGGGCAAAGCCCAGGTCGATGGAGATGCCCCGGGCCTTCTCCTCCGGCAGCCGGTCGGTGTCCTGGCCGGTGAGCCGCCGGATGAGGGCCGTCTTGCCGTGGTCCACATGGCCTGCTGTGCCGATGACCAGGTGTTTCAACAGGCAACGCCTCCCTGCCGCTCCTTCCGGGCGCCGAAGAGAGGAGCCGGCCCCCGGTCTGCCCGGGGGCCGGTCCGACGGCCGTCCGCAGCCCGGGACTGGCCCCGGGCCCCTCCGGTGAGCCACCGGGGCCCGGTTCGGCAGGCCGGCCCCGGCCCAGCGGGTCGCCTGGCCCCGCCTCGCAGGGCGCATGGTCCCGGCCCGCCGGACCGGCTGGGGCCTAGCGCACGGACCAGTCGTGGGTCATGCTGCCTTCCAGGTACCGCTCCGCCTCCATCGCCGCCATGGCGCCGGTGCCGGCGGCGGTGATGGCCTGCCGGTAGCGGAAGTCCTGCACGTCCCCGCAGGCAAAGACCCCGGGCACGTTGGTGAAGACGTTCTGGGTGGTCTTGATGTAGCCGTTCTCCAGGAGCTCCACCTGCCCCTTGAGGAAGCCGGTGTTGGGCTCGTGGCCGATGGCGATGAACAGGCCGTCGATGGCAAGCTCCGAGACCTCGCCGGTCTTGACGTTCCGGAGCCGGACCCCGGTCAGGTGCTCCTCGCCCAGGAGTTCCTCCACCACGGTATTCCAGATGAACCGAATCTTCGGGTGGGACCGGGCCCGCTCCTGCATGATCTTCGACGCCCGGAGCTGGTCCCGGCGGTGGATCACCGTCACCTCCGCCGCGTACCGGGTGAGGAAGAGGGCCTCCTCCATGGCGCTGTCGCCGCCGCCCACCACCGCGACCTTCTTGCCGGTGAAGAAGAAGCCGTCGCAGGTGGCGCAGGTGGAAACCCCCCGGCCGATGAGCTCCTTCTCCCGGGGCAGCCCCAGGAGCCGGGCAGAGGCCCCGGTGGAGATGATCACCGCACGGGCCTCCAGAGTTTCACCGTCATCGAGGAAGATCTTCTTCACCTGGGGGTTGGAGAAGTCGACTCCCACCGCCTTGCCGGGGCGGAACTCGGCCCCGAAACGCTCGGCCTGCCGGCGCATGTTGTCCATCAGCTCCGGGCCGAGGATCCCGTCGGGGAAGCCCGGGAAGTTCTCCACCGTCGTCGTCATGGTCAGCTGGCCGCCGGGTTCATGCCCCTCCACCACCAGGGGCCGCAGATTGGCCCGGGCGGCGTAGAGGGCCGCGGTCAGGCCGGCGGGCCCGGTACCGAGGATCACCAGATCGCGCATGCCGCTTCGGCCTCCTTACCACTTCGGCTCACATGCTCACATGGGCTCGCATCGGCTCAGGTCTTACTTTTCCTGGCCGGCCGCACTCCCAAGCCTTCCTGCCGTGGCGGTTCCCCTGCCCCACGGCTGCCGGAGCCCGGGGGTTCTGCTGGCATATCGACACTATACCATACCCCTGGGGGTACATACAACGGGGGCGCCTCCTCCCCCCCGGAGCCGACCTCTCCCCCACCCAGGCATCCGGCCCAGGGGCGCCGGACTTGCCCGGGACCGGGGAGGTATGCCAGTATGGTGAAGGACCTTCGAAAAGAACCTCGGGAAAAGGGGTGCCCCATGACAGCGACCGGTACCCGTGCGTTGGTCTTCGGCGCTTTCATGGCCGCCGTGCTGGTGGTGCTGACGGCCTTGGCCAACCTTCTTGCCCTCCCGGTGCCTTTCCTACTGCCCCTCCCGGTCGCGCTGGCTTACCTGCGGTACGGCAGCCGGTACGGGGCGCTGAGCGGCCTCGTCGCCACGGCCATCAGCTTCCTCTTCTTCGGGATCAGCACGGCGGTCTTCCTCCCCCTGCTCACAGGCCTGCTGCCCGGCCTCGCCCTCGGGTGGGGGCTCACCCGGGAGCAGCCGCCCTCCCGGACCGTCACCGTCATGACCGGTGCCATGCTGGTGGGTTCGGTGGCCGGGCTCCTGGCCACCTTGCTGGTCATGGGCCAGAACCCCATCGACCTCTTGGCCCGGACCCTGCAGGAGAGCTTTTCCCAGGCCCTGACCCTCACTGAACGGATGGTCTCCAGTCCCAACCCCCAGCAGCAGGCGCTGCTGGAGGGGATGCGGCTCATGATCGCCGACATGCCCCGGGTGGTCCGGCTGGCCCTGCCATCGTCCCTCCTGGGGGCCAGCGCCGTCCTGGCCATCGCCGCCTACCAGATGGCGGTCTGGATCTTCCCCCGGCTGGGGCACCGGGTGCCACCCCTGCCCCCGATCACCCACTGGAGCTTTCCCCGGTGGCTGATCTGGCTCCTCGCCCCGGTGGCGGTGGGCATGGTGCTGCCCCAGGTGCCGCCGGCTGCCCGGGAGTGGCTCCAGTCGGCCTACCTGACCCTTACCTATGCCCTGGCCATCCAGGGGTACTTCACGGCCAACTGGTTCGTCCGCCGGCGCTGGCCCTCCCGGGCGGTGCCCTGGCTCCTGCTCTTCGCCGTCTTCTCCCTGCAGGCCCTGGGTTTCCTGGCGCTGGTCTACATTGGCATCGTGGATCTCGCCCTGGGCACGCGGCAGCGGAGCCTCCAGGAGGAGAAGACCGCGCCGGGTGCCGGGGGATGAACACCCCCGCCTGAAAAGAACCGGTCCGAAGCAGAAGAGATGCCCAAGGCAGACCGCCGGCCGGGGATTCCCGGCCGGCGGTCTCGTATCCGAACGCCGGTCGCCACCACCGCTCGGGTCGCCGCCCTCGCTCGGATCGCTGCAACGGCTCGGGCCGCTACCGCTCCCCCTCACCGGAGCAGCCGCCGGACCATGGCTGCGTGGGCCCGCTCCTCGATGGTGTCGTCCAGCCGGCCGAGCTGAACCTCCCCGCCGTACCGCCTGTCCAGGGCCCGCTGCAAAAGCCAGTCCGTCAGGTGGGGGTTCTTGGGCAGGAGGCTCCCGTGGAGATAGGTGCCGATGGCGTTCCGGTAGACCACCCCTTCCCGGCCGTCCTGGCCGTTGTTCCCGTGCCCCTTCAGCACCCGCCCCAGGGGCCGGGCGGTGGGGCCCAGGAAGGTGCGGCCGGAGTGGTTCTCAAACCCCACCAGGGTCCGGGGCTCGCCGAAAAGCTCGGTCTCCACCACCACGTTGCCGACCATCCGGGTAGGGCCGGCCTCCGTCCAGGCGTCGAAGATGGAGAGCCCGGGGAGCTGTGCCCCGTCCGCGGTCTGGTAGTACCGACCCATCAGCTGGTAGCCGCCGCAGATGGCCAGCACCACCAGGCCGTCGAGGACCGCCTCGTGGAGGCTGCTGCCCTTGACCCGGGCGAAGTCCTCCGCGATCAGCCGCTGCTCCCGGTCCTGGCCGCCGCCGATGAGCAGGATGTCGAATTGGCGGAAGTCGACCCGGTCCCCCAGGGTGACGTCGGTCACCTCCACCTCCAGTCCGTGCCACCGGGCCCGCTGCACCACCGCGATGGTGTTGCCCCGGTCGCCGTAGATGTTCAGCAGCTCCGGGTACAGGTTGCAAACCCGGATCTTCGGCATCGCCTCAAACCTCCCAGAGCGGAGGCAGGTGGCCCTGCCGGCGCAGGATCTCCCGCATCTGCAGCATGGCCGTGTAGGTGGGCAGGATGTACAAGAGCTCCCCGGGCCGGACAAAGGCCAGCCCCTGCTCCAGGGCCCGGCCCAAGTCCGGCTCCACCGAGATCTTCGAGGTGGGGAACCCCGCGTACTTCAGCCGGACCGCCAGCTCTTCGGCCCGGAGCCCCGAGCAGAGGATGAAGTTGATCTCCGCCTCCCGCTCCGCGAGCGCCTCGAAATTGACATCCCAGATCCAGGAGATGTCGGTACCGTCCGCGGCCAGGTCGTTGAGGCAGAGGACCAGGTTCTTCCGGGCGTCGGTGCTGAGGACGGTGCGCAGCACCTCGTTGTACCCCACCGGGTTCTTGACCAGGGCGAGGAAGACCTCCCGCCCCCGGATCTCCAGCCGTTCCATCCGGCCAAAGGCGGTGCCGGTGGACTCCAGCCCCCGCCGGATGGCCTCCAGGTCAAGCCCCAGGGCGACCGCCCCGGCAACGGCCGCCAGGGCGTTGTAGATGTTGTAGAGCCCCGGCACCTGCAGCCGGCAGAGAAAGCTCCCCATCGGGGTCACCAGTTCAAAGGTCGAGCCCCGGGGGCCCAACTCGTAGACCTTCCGGGCATAGACCTGGGGCCGGGGCCGGGTGAGCCCGCACCCGGGGCACCGGTACCGGCCCAGGTGAGCGTAGTACCGGACCTCGTACTCGTAGGGCCGGCCGCACCGGATGCAGTGCCGGACGTCCGCGGTCCCCTCCTCCCCGGTGGCCACCTCTGTATCCTCGAGGCCGTAATAGACGGGCCGGATCGCCGTTCCCGCCTCCCCCGGGCCGGCCTCGGCCGCCCTCGCCGCCGCAGCTCCGGCCTGGGGCGCCGCTTCCGCCGCCGCCGCCACCTCTGGGATGGCCGGCGCCCCCAGCACCGCGCAGAGGGGGTCATCCGCGTTCAGGGCCACCGGGCTGCCCGGGGCCAGCCGGTCCAGCCCCCGCCGGACCAGCTCCACGGTATTCGCCAGCTCCCCGTAGCGATCGAGCTGATCCCGGAAGAAGTTGGTCACCACCGCGGCCCGGGGGCGGACCTCCCGGCAGGTGGCCCCCATGGAGGCCTCGTCCACCTCCAGGACCCCCACCGAGCCCCGCACCCGGCCGGACCAGGTGGCATCCGCCAAGAACGCGGTGGTCACCCCGGCGATCAGGTTGGCGCCAGCCCGGTTGTGCACTACCCGCTGGCCGGCCACCGCCAGGATCCCCGCCAGCATCTTGGCCGTCGTGGTCTTCCCGTTGGTGCCGGTAATGACCGCGTGGCCGCCCGGCGTCCGGGCGGCCAGCGCCGTCAGGATCCCGGGGTCCACCAGTCGGGCCACCCGGCCTGGCAGGCTCGATCCAGCCCTGCCAACGGCCCGGGCGGCCCAGAGCACCAGTTTACCGGCCCACAGGGCGAGCAGGCTTCGCAGTCCCATGCCGAAGGGTCATCTCCAGCTTCGGAACCGGTTTCGCGATGCCGTTATATTATAGCGCCTACACTGCCCCCCCTCAAGGGAAGGCCCGGCGTCCCCGCCGCCCGCTGGCAGGACAAGGAAATCGGCCCCGGGGCGGCGAAAATATGGTTAGCGAAGCAAAGGGGGGATCTGCCATTCAGCCGCCAGGCAGCCGGCCCGCCGCCCGGAGTTCCGCGGGTGACCAGCCCGCCGCCAGGGGTTGCGCGGGTGACCGGCCGGACGCCCGGGGTTCCGCCCGCGACCTGTCCGCCGCCCGGGGCTCGGGGCACGGGAAAGCCGGCGCCAGCCGGGGGCGCTCCCCGGCCCTGGGCCTGCTGCTGTGGGGCGCGGCGGCCGTCGCGGCCGGCCTGGCCAGCGCCCTGGCTGTCGCCCTGGCTCAGGGCTTCCCCCTGCCGGCCGCGGCAGCGACCCCGGACCGAAACGCTTCCCAACCAACAGCGGATGCGACCCCGGGCCGGGGCGCTCCCCACCCGGCCGCGGCAGCGACCCCGGACCAGGACGGTTCCCACCCGGCCGCGGACGGCGCTGCCCCGGCCCCGCCTGGGGAAGGCCCCGCCTCCGCCGCGGCCAGCGCCGCCCCGGCCCCGCCCGGGGAAAGCCCTGCCCCGGGCGCTGCCGGCACCCCGGATCTGCCGGGCTGGCCCGACCCGGTGCACCTCGCCCGGACCTTTGTCCAGTTGGCGGCGAGGGGGAACCCGGCGGTGGCGGCAACCCTCCTCCCAAAACGGGAGGTGCCCTACGGGCGGCTCGCGGACCTCGGGGTCCTCCCGGAGGAGGGCGGTGCGCTCCTGCCGGGGCCGGAACCGGGGGCCGGGGAGCAGGTGCTCCTGCCCGTCACCTACCGGCGGTCGGACCGGCGGGCCCGGGGCTACCTGCGGGTGCTGGTCGCCCCGGTCCGGGACGGCTACCGGGTCGCAGGGCTGCAGGGACCCATCGCCCCCCGGGAAGACTGGCAGCCCTTCGACCTGCCCCTTCAGGATGCCAACCGGCGGCCGCTGCCGGCCCTGGAGGGCCCGGCGGTCCTCTGGACCCCCCGCCGGCCGGAGCCCGGCCTCGTGGAGGCCATGGAGGGGCTGCGCCAGAGCCTGGCGGGGCAGGTGGCGGTGCTGATGGCCGTCGACCTCGCCACCCCCGGCGGCTGGGACCGGACGGCCCGGGCCCAGGGCTGGCAGGGACCGGTGGTCTACGTCCGGGGCTACCTCGACCGCTACCCGCTGCCCGGCGATTGGCCTCTCCTGGGGGCCCGGGGGGTACTGGTCCACCCCGACGGACGGGTGGTCGGGAGCCTGGGTGAACTGGACCCGGCCCGGTACGGCCTGTCCCTGGAACGGCTGCCGGAACTCGCCCTCCGGGTACTTCAGGGGTACGGCCTGCTGCGGCCGCCGGGGTGATGCAGGTCACAGCACCTTGCTCAGGAACTCCCGGGTCCGGGGGTGCCGGGGCGCCGACATCACCGCCGCCGGCGGCCCTTCCTCCAGGATCATCCCGCCGTCCATGAAGATCACCCGGTCCGCGACCTCCCGGGCAAAGCCCATCTCGTGGGTGACCACCACCATGGTCATCCCCTCCCGGGCCAGGTCCTTCATCACTGCCAGCACCTCGCCCACCAGCTCCGGGTCCAGGGCGGAGGTGGGCTCGTCAAACAGCATCGCCTTCGGCTCCATGGCCAGGGCCCGGGCGATGGCCACCCGCTGCTGCTGCCCGCCGGAGAGGCGGGCGGGGTACTCGTGGGCCTTGTCCGCAAGGCCCACCTTCCGCAGGAGTTCCATCCCCCGGGCCTCCGCCTCGGCCCGGGGCATCTTCTTTACCTGGATCGGCGCCAGGGTGACGTTCTCCAGGGCGGTGAGGTGGGGGAAGAGGTTGAACCGCTGGAAGACCATCCCGATCTGGGCCCGCATCCGGTCCAGCTCCCGCTCGCTCATGTCCACCAGCCGGCCCCCCACCTCCCGCTTGCCCACCAGTTGCCCATCCACGTAGACCCGGCCGGCGGTCACCTTCTCCAGGTAGTTGATGCACCGGAGGAGGGTGGACTTGCCGGAGCCGCTGGGCCCGATGATGCAGACCACCTCCCCGGGCCAGACCTGGAGGTCGATGCCCCGGAGCACCTCCAGCTTGCCGAAGCGCTTGCGCACGCCCTCCAAGCGGATGATGGGCTCCGCCATTACTCCTTCGCCTCCAGCTTCTGCTCCAGGTGGGTAGCCACCGCGCTCAGCACCACGGTGATGCCCAGGTAGAAGACCGCGGTCCAGAGGTAAGCGGGACCAGGGCGGGCAAACCGGCTGGCCAGGTGGCTGCCGGTCCGGAGAAGCTCCTCCAGGCCGATGACCATCGCCTGGGCGGTGTCCTTGGAGAGGGCCACGAGCTCGTTCACCATGGGCGGGATCAGCCGCCGGTAGGTCTGGGGCAGGATGACGAACCGCATCGCCTGGCCGTAGCTAAGGCCCAGGGATCGGGCCGCCTCCATCTGCCCCTTGTCGATGGACTGGATCGCCGCCCGGATGATCTCGGCGATGTAGGCCCCCGAGTTCAGCCCCATCCCGATCACCGCGGCGGGAAAGGGATCGAAAGTGAGCCGCGGGTCGATCTGCGGCAGCCCATAGTAGATGAACAGGAGCTGGAGCATCAGGGGCGTCCCCCGGAGCAGGGTCACGTAGCCGGTGGCCAGCGCCCGGAGCGACCGGGAGCGGGAGATGCGCATCAGGGCGATGACGAGGCCCAGGGCGGTGCCCAGGACGGCGGCGCAGATCGTGAGCGCCAGGGTCCACCGCACAGCCACCAGCAGTTGCGGAATCACAACCTGAACGGAAAGCTCCCAGAAGCCGAGCCTGTCGGCCACCCTCGATTCCCTCCCTGACCACAATCGCACCGAGGGCCCCGGAACCCGTCTCCGGGGCCCTCGGCCCTGTGCACGAGGCTGTGGCTACTGGGCCGGTTTGCCCAGCTCGCCGCCGAACCACTTCTGCATCAGCCGGTCCAAAGTGCCGTCCGCCCTGAGAGCGGCCAGGGCCTTCTCGAACGCGGCCTTCAGCTCGGGGTCATCCTTCCGGATGCCGATTCCCACGGGCTCCGGGTCGACCGCCAGGCCCGTCACCTCCATGACGTCCTTGTAATAGGAGGCGAAGTACCGGCCCACCGGCTCGTCGGTCACCGCGCCATCCGCCCGACCGGTCTGGATCTCCAGGTAGACCGCGTTGTTGTCGACAAACTTCCGCAGTTCCTTCGGCTGGTACTCCGGCGGCAGCTTCTCCACCCAGTACTGGGAGGTGGTCTCCGCCTGCACCGCGATGACCCGGCCGGCCAGGTCCTTCTCCGTCCGGATGGGCGGCCGGTCCTTCCGGGTGACGAAGACCTGGGCCATCTGGGCGTACTCGACGAAGTCGATCTCCTTGAGCCGCTCCTCGGTGATGGTCATCGAGGAGAGGATCGCGTCATACCGCCCGGAGAGCAGGCCCGGGACGATGCCGTCCCAGTTGACGGAGACGAACTCCACCTCGACGCCCATCTTCGCCGCCAGGGCCCGGGCCAGGTCCACGTCGAAGCCGACGTAGGTCCGCCCGTCGTCGCAGACGAACTCCATGGGCGGGTAGGTGGTGTCCATGCCGATCACGATCTTGCCAGCCTGCCGGATCCGCTCCGGCAGGGTGATGTCCGGCAGCGGAGCGCCACCGCTTTCGCCGGTCTCGCCCCGGGCCGCCTCCTGGCAGGCCTGGCTCAAGGGGCTCTCCGACCGCTGCGCCCCGCAGCCCGTGACCAGCACGGCAGCCAGGGCGAGGAGCGCCCACACCGCCTTGCGGGCATGACCCATCGATGAAGACCTCCCCCGTGTTGCTTCCCGCGCCTGCTGCCGCCGGCCGGGCAGCAGGGGAGACGCATGTGCAGAGCTTATGGGCAGTTAGTTTCTACGGGGCTCTGGCCGATTCCTGTTGCCGTTCACAAACCTCCGCGACGGATTCGACCACTTGTTCAACATGTTCTACCCTGCCACGTTAATCCGCTAAAGCCGAGAACGAAAGGGCGGGCCGGGCAGAGGCTGCCCCGGCCCGCCCGGGAGCCGAACCGCCCGCGGTGCTTGCCGCCCGGCGGCCATCCCGCCCCTCAGTCCCGCCAGGCCAGGGGCAGTTCCCAGACCGATCCCCGGTTCTGCATGGTCTCCAGGGCCTCCAGGGCCATCCGGAGCAGTTCCGTCTGTTTGCCCCGGTTCCCCGGCTGGCCGAAGGGGGCACCGAAGGGATGCCGGCTCCAGACCGCCCGGGGCGGCCGGACCCGCTCCCAGAGGGAGGGCTCCACCCCCACCACCAGGGTGGGGATGCCCGCAGCCTCCAGGGCCCGGCTGATCAGGCCGGCGGTCTGATGGCAAAGGGGCGAGACGGCCCCGATGAGGGCCACGTCCGCCTCCGCCCGGCGCACCCGCTCCACCAGGTTGGGCAGGGAGTCCGCGAGGAGCGGCAGAGGCCGGGTGAGGTGGCCCATGAAGCTGTAGTGGAAGGGCGCCAGCCGGCCGATCACCCCGGACCGCTCCAGTTCCCGCAGCCGGTCCAGGGGAAAGACCACGTTCCGGTCGGCCTCGGCAGGAGCCGTGTCGTAGCTCGGATGGGCAATTCGCAGGTCCTCCAGCGCCACCGCCGCCGGAAACTCCCGGAAGGAAGGGTCCCCGTGGGGATGGGAAGAGAAGGGCTCCTGGAACTGGTTGGCGAGGTAGAGCCCCCCGGTGGTGATCAGCACCAGCCGGCACTGGGCAATGGGTTTCTGCAGGTGGGCCCAGGGAATGAACTGGTTCTCCACCCAGGTGAATTCCGGATCCCAGCGCTCCCGGACCTGGCGCTGGACCTCATCGGGCAGGTGGGACATCCGAAAGCCTCCTCCTGGATCCAGGATCATCGCACCCGTAGGGCGGGACGCGGCATCAGGATCCCACACCCGCCGGGCCCCCAACCCCGCCGTCCGCTTCTTCCGGCAGCACCCCCAGCCGCCGGAGCGCGGTCCGCACCGGCCAGGGGTCCGGCCCCTCCAGGCGCAGGGCCGCCGCGGCCTGGACCTCCGGCGGCGCGCCGGGCATGGCCACCCCGGCCCCGGCCCAGGCGAGCATCGGGATGTCGATGACCGAATCCCCCATGGCGATCACCTCCGCCGGCCGGTAACCCCGGCGCTGGCAGAAGGCCGCCAGGGCCCGCCCCTTGTCTGCCTCCCGGTGCCACAAGCAGAGCACGTGCTCCTCGGGCGTGGGGGCCCAGAAGGCGGTCTGGGTGTGGGGCAGCTCCCGGACCAGCGGCGCCGCCGCGGCGCAGGCGGACCGGCCGTAGACCGCCATCAGAAGCGGCGGACGCCGGAGCAGCGGCCTGAGGGGGCCCACCACCCGGGTAAAGGGGTTCCACTGCTCCCAGGGGCCAAAATCCGGCGCCCGGCAAGTGGCCACCGCGTCGCCGGAGTCCAGCACCGCGACCAGGCAGTAACCGCCGGCCTCCGCCCAGGCCGCCAGCCGCTCCGCCGCGGCCGGGTCCATCCGCTGCTCCCAGAGCACCCGCCCCCGGGCGTCCACCACCTGGCACCCGGTCAGGGTGATGGCCGGGGTGGTGAGCCCGAGGTCGTGGTAGATCTCCACCATCTCGTGCCAGCTCCGACCGGTGGCGATCACCACCTCCAGCCCCCGGGCCATGGCCTGGCGCACCGCGTCCCGGTGGGCCGGCGGCACCCTCCCCTGGGCATCGAGGAGGGTGCCGTCAAGATCCAGCGCGAGCAGACGGTAAACCGGCACCGACCTGTCCTCCTTAAGATGATGGCAATCCGCGGCCACCCGCCCGCTGGCAGGGGCCGCTGACCCGTTGGTGGGGGGCCAGCCCATCCGCGGGTGGGGGCCGGCGTACACCCGCCGAGCGGGCCACCCCACCCGCTCGCGGGGGCTAGCCCACCCGCCGGCGGGAGGCCGGCTCCGCGGGGAGCAGCCGGCGGTAGGCCGCGGCCAGCCGGGCGGCCATCGCGCCGGCGGAGTAGGCGGCGGCTTTGGCCCGGGCCGCGGCCGCCATCCCCTGGCGCCGGGCCGGGTCCGTGAGCAGCCGGACCACCGCCTCCGCCATCACCGGGGCCGCGGGGGGCACCAGGAGGCCGTCGCTGCCGCTGGAGACCACGTCCTCCACCCCCGGCCCGGCCACCGCCACCACCGGCAGGCCGGCCGCCATGGCCTCCAGCACCACCAGCCCCTGGGTCTCGGTGG
This sequence comes from Bacillota bacterium, assembly GCA_021890795.1. GTDB lineage: Bacteria > Bacillota > Sulfobacillia > Symbiobacteriales > ZC4RG38 > ZC4RG38. The sequence goes on from JAKKUO010000003.1 coordinate 99,064, forward strand.
TGGAGGCGAAGACAAAGAGGTCGGCCCCCGCGTAGCAGTCGGCCATCGCCTCCGGCGGCACCGCCCCGAGGAAGTGGACCCGGCCGCCGAGCCCCAGGTCCGCCACCCGGGCCTCCAGGTGCGGCCGCAGGGGGCCGTCCCCCGCCAGGGCGAGCCGGCAGTCGGGGCAGCGCTCCGCCACCAACCGGAAGGCGTCCAGCAGGAGGTCCAGGTTCTTCTCCCGGCCCAGCCGCCCGGCGTAAAGGGCCACCGGCACCTCCGGCCCGAGCCCCAGCCGCTCCCGGAGCCACCCGCGGCGGCCGGAGCTGAACTTCTGGACGTCCACCCCGGTCGGGATGACCTCCACCGGCACCTCCACCCCCAGCCCGCGCAGGTAGTTGGCGACCGCGGTGCTGGGGGCCACCACCAGGTCGCACCGGGCGGCAAAGTCCCGGACCCAGCGGGTGGTCAGAGGCTCGGTCAGCCACCGGGGCAGAGGCGCGTAGTGGACGTACTGGTGGTAGAAGGTGTGGAAGGTGAAGACCAGGGGCAGCCCCAGCCGCCGGGCGTACCGGGCCCCCAGCGTCCCCATGAGGAACGGGGAGTGGACGTGGACCAGGTCGCACCGGAGCCGGCGCAGGGTCTGGCCCAGCCGCCAGGAGAGGGGGATCGCGAGGCGGAACTCCGGGTGGGTGGGCGCGGGCAGCGACGTGAACCGGAAGAGGCCCGGGCTGCTCCGGGAGTGACCGGGGTAGGCCGGCGCGAAGATGAAGGTCTCGCAGCCCAGGGCTGCCAGCTCCCGGGCAAAGGTCTGGATGGACCGGACCACGCCGCTGACGTAGGGCTCGTAGCTGTCGGTGAAGACGGCAACCCGCATCGGACCGACCACCCTCCCGGACTGCAAGCAGGGCCGCCCGTTCCGGGCGGCCCGAGTCCCCTGGTCCCCGTCAGTAGCGTTCCAGGATGTTGTAGAAGGTATCGCGCTTGGCGGGGGTGAAGCCGGCGTCCCGGATAAGCCGCACCGCCTCCGGCGGGGTGACCCGGTAGGTGGTCCCCGCGGCGGAGACCACGTTCTCCTCCATCATGGTGCCGCCGAAGTCGTTGGCGCCGAAGTGGAGGGCCACCTGGGCGAGCTTGGGCCCCTGGGTCACCCAGGAGACCTGGAGGTTGGGGATGTTGTCGAGGATCAGCCGGGCCACGGCCAGCAGTTTCAGGTACTCCAGGCCGGTGCCGAGGTGGTACTTGTCCGGATGCCGGGCCATCTCCTCCCCCAGGGCGGTGTTGTCCGGCTGGAAGTCCCAGTGGATGAAGGCCGAGTACCCGTGGTACTTGTCCGCGGACTCCCGGATCCGGATCAGGGTCATGACCCGCTCCTCGATGGTCTCGATGTGGCCGTACATCATGGTAGCGGTGGTGTTCATCCCCAGCTCCTGGGCGGTCTCCATCACCTCAAACCACTGGTCCGTCAGCACCTTGCCCTTCCCGATGATCGACCGCACCCGGTCGTCGAGGATCTCCCCGCCACCCCCGGGGATCGACCGGAGGCCCGCCTCCTTGAGGGCCAGGAGGGTGTCCCGGACCGAGAGCCGGGAGATCTTGGCCAGGTACCAAATCTCCGCCGGGCTGAAGCCGTGGACCGTCAGCCCCCACTTGGACTGGATCCGGTCGATCAGCTTCTGGTAGTAGTCCAGCTTCAGAGCCGGGTTGAGGCCGCCCTGGAGGAGGACCTGGGTGCCCCCCTGCTCCTTCAGCTCCTGGCACTTGGCGTCGATGACCTCCCAGGGGAGCACGTACCCCTCGGGGTCGCCCACATTCCGCTTGAAGGCGCAGAAGCTGCACTGGGCGACGCAAACGTTGGTGTAGTTGATATTCCGGTCGATGATAAAGGTGACGGTGTTGTCCGGGTGGAGCTTTCGCCGGACGTAGTCCGCCGCTGCACCGATCTCCAGAAGGTGCGGGCTCTTTAGGAGGGCCACGCCGTCCTCAAAGGTGAGGCGCTTGCCCTCGTACACCTTCTCCAGGATCGGCGTGATCTCCGCCAGGGTCGCCAGGGTCACGTTACTCCCCCCACACCACAAGTTCGGGGACCCGGTCCAGCTCGCCCAGGCGCTGGGCGTACTCCAGGAAGATCCGCAGCCCCTCCCGATACCGGGGGCCGAACTCGTGCCGGATGAGCTGGAAGTACTCCGCCACCACGGGCTCCGGGAGCCCCCGGCGCCGGACGCCCTCTGCGATCAGCTCCTGGGGCCGGGACCAGGCGTAGGCCTGGCTCTCCTGGAGGAGCCGGGCCACCAGCCGGATCCCGTCCGGGCTGCGGTCCGCAAAGTCCCGGCGGATCACCCAGAGGGCGTAGACCATGGGGCAGCCCGTCAGCCGCTTCCACTCCGCCCCCAGGTCCAGGGCCTCCACCCCGGGGTACTCCCCCTGGGCCACCCGGTAGGCGGTGATGATCGCCGCGTCGCCGATGATAAGCGCCGCATCGGCCACCGCCAGCATCGCGCCCAGGTCCGGATCCATGGTCAGGTACTCGGGCTCCACCCCGTACAGCTCCCGGAGGAGGATCCGGGTCAGCACCACCGAGGTGGCGGAGTGGGAGGTGAGGGCCACCCGCCGCACCTCCCGGACGGGCTTCCGGGTGAAGAGGAAGATGCTCCCCACCCGGCCGTCGGCGCTGATGGACAGATCCGGGAGGAGGATGCACTGGTCGGCGTGCCGGGCGAACTCGATGGACGAGATGGGGGTGATGTCCAGGCCGCCGGCCAGGAAGAGCCGGTTGAGCTCCGCCGGCACCCCCTTCTTGATGGCCACCGGCAGGTCGATGATCCCTTTCTCGATGCCGTAGTAGACCGGTAGGGTGTTGAGGTAGTCGATGTAGCCGAGCCGCACCGGCCCCAGCCGCCAGACCGCCTCGGCCTCGGGGCTCCGGGCCAGGGCCGCGGCGGCGCCGGCCCAGCTCTCCGCGCCCGCCATCCCCTCGCCTCCCTCAGACCGCCGCCGGGTCGTAGACCCGCAGTTCGTTGTAGAGGGTGTCCCGCTCCACCGGGATCCGGCCGGCCTGCCGGATCAGGTAGACCATCTCCTCCTTGTCCGCCTCCTGGGCGGTGGTGGCCCCGGCGTCGTGGATGATCCGCTCCCGGCGCACGGTGCCGTCCAGGTCGTTGACCCCCCAGTAGAGCGCGGTCTGGGCCATCTTCATCCCCACCGCCATCCAGAAGATCCGGATGTGGGGGATGTTGTCCAGGAGCAGCCGGGCCAGGGCGTGGTGCCGGAGGTCGTCCATCCCCGTGGTGGGGTGGGGCACCTGGCCCGCAGCCAGCATCTCCCGGGTGAGGGGCGTGTTCTCCGGATGGTAGGGGAAGGAGATGAACGCGAGGAACCCTCCGGTCTCGTCCTGCAGCTCCCGGAGGGCGAGCATATGGTCGACCCGCTCCTCCGGGGTCTCGATGTGGCCGTAGAGGATCGAGCAGTTGGACCGGATCCCCAGCCGGTGGGCGGTCCGGTGAACCTCCAGGTACTTCTCCTTCCCGATCTTGCCGGGGTAGAGGGCCTGGTGGACCCGCTCGGCGAAGATCTCGCCGCCCCCGCCGGGAAGCGCCGTGAGGCCGTCCTCCCGGAGGTCCTCCAGCACCTCCTGAATGGACTTCCGGGCCACCCGGGCGATGAACTCGATCTCCACCGCGTCGTAAGCCTGAATGCACGCGGTGGGGTGGACCCGGCGGATGGCCCGGATCACGTCCCGGTAGTACTGGTACGGCAGGTAGGGGTTGAGGCCGCCGACCACGTGGATCTCCGTCGCCCCGAGGGCCCGGGCCTTCTCCGCCTCCCGCTCGATCTCCTCGATGGCCATGGTGTAGGCCTCCGGGTCCTTCCGGGGCTTGGCGAAGGCGCAGAACTTGCACCCGGCGTAGCAGATGTTGGTGTGGTTAATGTGGTAGTTGTTGATGAAGTAAACCTTGTCCCCCACCCGCTGCCGGCGGGCCAGGTCGGCCATGTACCCGATGGTGAGCAGGTCCCGGCTGCGGGCGATGCGGTAGCCGTCCTCCCGGGTGAGCCGCTCGCCGGCGGCCACCTTCTCCACCAGGTCCCGCAACTCGGAGGCCTGAACGTGCCGTTCGATCACCCGGAATCCTCCTTTTCGCCGCCGCTAGCCCTCGGCGTACTCCCGATCCACCAGCAGCGTGGGCTTCTTGAGATCCGCGCACTGGCAGGTCCGGTTCAGGTCGACCCGGCGGAGGGCCTCCAGCATGATCTGGCCGATAAAGTGCGCTTCATTATAGAAGATATCCTTCAGGTCCTCGTGTTTCCAGTCCTCAACGATGCCTTCGGCGTAATTGACGATCATATCGATCCGCCCGTAGCAGGCGCCGATCTCCCGGGCCAGGTAGACCTCCGGGCAGAGGGACTGGCCGACCACGTCGGCCCCCATCTGCTTCAGCATCTGCACCTCCGCCCGGCTCTCCCAGTGCCGGCCGTCGGTGACCGCGTAGATCCCCCGGCGGAAAAGCCGCCGGCCGTCCCCCTTGGCCCGGATCTGGGCCGCGGCGACCTCGTAGAGCAGCTGCTGGAGCTGAGGGCAGACCGGGTCCCGCATCACCAGGAGGTGGGGCCCGCCCAGCTCCACGTCCCGGCGGAGGCTCAGGTCGATGTAGTCGTGGCAGAGGATCAGGTCCCGGAGCTCCAGCAGGTGGTTGATGGCCCCAGCGCCGCCCTCAGCGAGGATGCGCTTCACCCCCGCCTCCCGGGCAACCCAGAAGACCTGCCGGGAGCTGTCCGCCCGGCTCACCCCCAGCCGGCGGCCGTGCATCTTGGTGGTCAGCACCAGCTTGCCGTCCACCTCAAAGAGCTTCATGATGGGACTCTCGCCGTAGGGGGTGCGGAAGACCAGCTTCCGCTCCACCACCTGCACCCCGGGGGCCCCCAGGTCCTCGGGGAACCGGATGGAGAACGTCGAGGAACCGCCCATAAAGAAGTAGTCGACCTTGGGAACCGAATTGTACACCTTCTCCATGCCCGAAACCCTCGCTTCCAGCCCCCGGACCGGGCTGCCGGCTTCCCGGCTGCCCCGGCCCAGGGGCAAACCCATGCCGTCATTTCCTTCGGCCCGCGGGGGAGAAATCCTCCCCGCATGGCAAGGCGCCTGCCCGGGGGCAGGCGCCACCGTCCTCACTCCTCCGCCACCACCACCGCCAGGCAGCCCTTCCCCACCCGGATCCGGGCCTCCGGGGCCGTAAACTCGTTGGAGACCCCGAGGCTGGCCGACCAGGTGAGCCGGGCCCCCTGGAGGGGCCAGCGCACCCCCGCGGCCTCCACCCCGGTCACCTCCGGGGTGAGGGGCACGAGGGAGAGGTAGGCCCCGGGCCGGGCCGGGAGCTGAATCTCCTCCCCGGACCGGAGGAAGTGGATCTCGTTCCGCTCGTCCAAAAGCCTCCCCCGCACCCCCGGCGGGAGGGAGGCCAAGAGGAAAAGGTTGGCCAGGGAGTGATCGAGCCGGCTGCCCACGCCCCCCACCAGGACGATCTCGGTGCACCCCCAGGCGAGGGCGGTGCGGATCGCCAGCTCGGTGTCGGTCTCGTCCTTCTCCCGGGGAACCCGGACCACCTCGGCGCCGAGCCGCTTCACCTCCGGCCACCGCTCCCGGGGCAGGGAGTCGAAGTCCCCCACCACCCGGTCCGGCCTGAGGCCCAGGGCCAGGGCGTGGGCCACGCCGCCGTCCGCCGCGATCACCCGGTCGTCTGGGCGAGGGCTGAGCCGGGCCCGGAGCCGCTCCGGGTCCTGCACCCGGCCCGCGGAGACGATCACCGCCCGTCCGCTCAACGCCGCCGCACCTCCTCACCGGGCCTGGGCGGCCCGGAGGTAACGCCAGCCGTAGTCCAGGCCGGAGACCAGGGTGGCAGCCACCGCCAGGGCCATCATCCACGGCCCGATCTGCCGGACTGGCCCCAGGTCGGGCCGACTCCCGACCAGCACCGTCAGGATGGCCACCACCTGGAGGGCGGTCTTGACCTTCCCCAGGGGGCCGGCGGCGATGACCACGCCGTCGGCTGCGGCCAGGGCCCGGAGGCCCGTGACGGCAAACTCCCGGCCCAGGATGGCCAGCACCACCCAGGTGGAGAGCACCCCGAGCTCCACCAAGGCCACCAGCGCGGCGGCTACCAGCAGCTTGTCCGCCAGGGGGTCCATGAGTTTCCCGAAGACGGTCACCTGTCCCCGCCTCCGGGCGATGTACCCGTCCACGCCGTCTGTCAGCGCGCCGGCCACAAAGAGGGCGGAAGCCCACAGCTCCCCGGAGGGAATCCGACTGAACAGGACCAGGAGGAAGATCGGTATCAGAAGGATCCGCAGCAGCGTGATCAGATTCGGCAGGTTGAAGGCTTGTCTGACCATCGGTCGGACTCCTTCCGGGGCATTCGCAACCATTATAGCAATTTATCGCACGGGATCCCACAGGTACCGGGCCCGCGGCGCCGCGCCGGTGCGGACCCTGGGGGCCGGCGGCGCGCCCTGTGGCCCTTGGTCACGTCACGGGTCCCGTATCACGTCACAGGTCCAACAGGTGCTGGTCGATCCCCTGGTCCCGGAGCAGCCGGGGAAGCCGCTTGAGGGCATAGGAGATCCGGCTCTTCACCGTTCCCAGGGGAATACCCAGGACCTCCGCGATCTCCTGGTAGTCGAGCTGGTGGTAGTACCGCAGCTCCACCACCTCTCGGTAGACCAGCGGCAGGGCGGTGAGCGCGGCATCGATCCGGGTCGCGACCCAGGCCCGCTCCGCCTCCCGGTCCGGGCGCTGGGTCTGGGCCGGCAGGGTGGGGCCGAGCTCTTCCACCACCGGCCGCTTCCGGCGCTTGTAATCAATGGCGTTGTTCCTGGCCACCTTGAACAGCCAGGCCTTCAGGTGGCCGTCCACCCGGAAGAGCCTGGCGTGCTGCCAGACCTTCAGCATCGTGTCCTGGAGGATCTCCTCCGCCAGGTGCCTGTCCCCCACAATCCGATACGTATAGGCCAGGATGGCCGGGCCGTACCGCTCCATTACCCGGACCAGGGCAGCCTCATCCCCCCGCTGCATCCGCCGGACCAGGCCAGCGTCCACCTCGTTGCCACCGGCCGCCGGTGGGCGCTTCCGGGGCCCGAGCGCCAGCGGCAGGATCTTTGCCATTTGCCACACCCCCGTCGCGGCTGGACCGCCGCCGACTCCACCCGCCGCCTGGTCAGCAAGGAAGCGCCACTGCCCGGAACCATCTCGGATCCATCTGTGGCTGCTAGCGAGGAGACCCAAGAAGCACGAAGGTGGAAACCCTTTCGGTTTGCCGCTCCCGGCAAGGTCGGATGGGTACCACCCATTGTAGCGCGGATAGGTTAAAAGTACAAGTGAATTGTTGTTCAATTTGATTAATATGCCGATGCAACGATCCGGGGGCGGCCGGCGGGAAAATCGTTGCACCCCCGCAACGGGAAAGCCGGCCCGGCCGCATGCCAGGCGGGGAAGAGCCGCCCGGGGGCGGGACCGGCGGCCGGCAGGGCGGACCCGGCCGGCGGCCTCAGAAGCGCCGGAGCCGGCTGGTCCGCGGTCCGGCGACTTCAGAAGAGCCGGAGCTGGCCCGGCCCGGCGGCCGGGGGCACCGGCACCCCCCGGTGGTCCCGGGGCGGAGTGGGCAGGCCCAGGAGCTCCATCATGTCCAGGGCGTTGCGCACCGCGTAGTTGCTCCGGTTGTTGTTCATCAGGAGGTGTACCTCCTCCACCTCCTGGGCCAGCCGCTGCACCTCCGGCACCATCTCCGCCAGTTCCTCCCGGGAGTAGAGGTAGTCGAACCGGTCTGCGGAGGTCTCCCCCTTCTTGTACCAGGTGGCCCGGTTGCGGCCGTGGAAGCGGACGATCGCCAGGGCGGGATGGGTGACCGCGACGACCCGGGGCACGCAGCCGGACCCGACCTGGGGCTCGTCACAGACCACGTGGACCGCCCGGAGCTGCCGGAGAACCGCCAGGGTGTGGGCGGTGGCCTCCTCGTCGGCGAACCAGCTCCGGTGACGGAACTCCACCGCGATCAGGTCATCGGGGAAGGCCTCCCGGCAGTACGCAAGGTAACGGATGTTCTCCGGGGTGCGGACGAACCACGGCGGAAACTGGAAGTGGATGGCCCCGAGCTTGCCGGCCTCCCGGAGGGGGACGATGGCATCGGCGAACCGGCGGAAGACCTCTGCCAAGTTCTCCTCCCCCGGCCGGGGCTGCCGGTGGTGCCGGGTCATGGCGCCGTAGGCCTTGACGTTGAAGAGAAACCCCGGTGGCGTCTTATAGGCCCAGGCGGCGAAGTTCCGCCGGGGCTGCAGGGCGTAGAAGGTGCTGTCGATCTCGACCAGGGAGAAGAACCGGGCGTAGTAACCCAACCGGTCCCCGGGTTTCAGGCCCGGCGGGTAGAAGTCCTCGTGGTCCGCCCAGGCGCAGGTGCCACACCGGATCCGCGCCGGCATCGGCCTCTGCCTCCTTCCCGCCGAAGAGTTCGGTCATGGCCGGGGCGGCTCCTGCCTGGCCAGGGAGGCGCCGGCTCCTGTGCGCGCAGAAGCGGCCCGCCGCCGGGCCGGCCGCTTCTGCCTCCGGGGGCCGGTGCCTTCGCCCTCAGTGGGCCGGAGGCGGGGCCTGGCGGGCGTCCGGGGCCCCCGGCCCGGCGGTGATGCCGGGGGTCGGGCGCTCGCCCCGGGTCTCCGGCCCCACCCCCGGCCGCCCCACCTCCGCGGGCAGCCCGGCGGCCACCTCCTGCCACCGCTCCCGCTCGGCCTGGAGCCGCTCGGGGGTGGCGAAGGCCACCGGGTAGGCTCCCCGGACGGTGAGGAAGCTGAAAGCCACCTCCTGGTCGTGCTGCTCCTGGCCGTGGATCTGCAGGAAAAGCTCCCGCACCCCCGGGTTGGTGCACTCCTGAGCGGCCCGGTCGTAAAACCCGGTCAGGTACTTACAGGTCAGCAGGTAGTCCTTGACCCTGTCCAGGTCGGTCATCCCGCTCCCCGGGTTTTCCGGAGGCATCGCCCCGCCCTCCTCACAGGGATGATTGGTCTTTTCACGTGCCGATGATCTGCTTGGCCACCGTGGTGATGTACGTCTCCTCGCCCGCGGTGAGGAGGGCGAGGAGCTGGTCGAAGTGCCGGCGGTGCACCGCCGCCTGCCCCTGGAGGAGCCGGCGGGCCTCCTCATCCTGCATCTCGCCGGCGTAGTGAAGGCACTTGCGGACCAGGGTCGCCTCGGCATCCAGGGCGTGGGTGAGCATCTGGAGCTCCATCTCGGTCAGCCGGCCCTCCCGGGCCCCGGGATGCCCCTCCCGGACCCCCGGCTGCCCCGCCCGGGCGCCGGCGGGCTCCGGCCGGGATGCGGGTTCGCCCCCGCGGTCTGCGGCCATCCCTTCACCCCCTCGGCTACTCTGGGCTAGTATGCCCCGGCCGGGAGGAAAACAAGGGAGAAAAAGCAGCGGGAGCGCTCCCGGGGAGCGCTCCCGGTTCGCCGGAAGGGCTGCCGGCCCTTACTTCCGGGCCGCAGCGTACCGGCGGGCCACCTCCGGCCAGTTGACGATGTTCCAGAAGGCGGCGATGTACTCCGGCCGGCGGTTCTGGTACTTCAGGTAGTACGCGTGCTCCCAGACGTCCAGCCCGAGGATCGGGGTGTGGCCCTCCATGTACGGGCTGTCCTGGTTCGCCGTGCTGTAGACCTGGAGCTTGCCCTCCTGGTCCACGACCAGCCAGGCCCAGCCGCTGCCGAACCGGTTCGCGGCCGCCTGGGAGAACTGCTCCTTGAACTTCTCGAAGCTGCCGAAGGTCGCCGCGATGGCGTCGGCCAGCTCGCCGGTGGGCTCACCGCCGCCCTTGGGCGAGAGGATCTCCCAGAAGAGCGTGTGGTTGGCGTGGCCGCCACCGTTGTTCCGCACCGCGGTGCGGATCTTCTCCGGCACCTTGTCGATGTTCCGCAGCAGCTCTTCGATGGACAGGTTCTGGAGCTCGGGGGCCTGCTCCAGGGCGGCGTTCAGGTTGTTGACGTAGGCCGCATGGTGCTTGTCGTGGTGAATCCGCATGGTCTGCTCGTCGATGTAGGGCTCGAGCGCGTTGTAATCGTAAGGCAGCGGCGGCAGCGTAAAGGCCATGGCAACCCCTCCCTGTTCCTTCGCACCCATGGTCGCGGGCGCCACCCTCCCCCGCCGGGAGACCCCGGGCGGAGGGCCGGCGCACCCTCTGGTTAGTACACTACTACATCCGCCGGGGAAATTCAACTATCGTGATCCATAAGTTTCACCAGCGTCTCCCAACGGCTGGCCAAGCTGCTCCGGGCCCTTGAAGCGGCCGGCTGCCCCGGGCCCTAGCAAGATTTCCTTGTCCTTGCCGCCCCGGTGCCCCATGGGCAATAATCGTATGGGAACGACGCCAGGCTCCGGGCAGGAGGTTACGCCATGGTCATCCCCAAAGCCGTCATCGCCATCGCCGGAGGGAGTGGTTCCGGAAAGACCAGCCTGGCCCGCAGGATCGTGGAGGCCCTTCCGGAGCACGTGGTCCTGCTCAGCCACGACATGTACTACCGGGACAACCGGCACCTCTCCTACGAGGAGCGCTGCCGGTTGAATTACGACCACCCCGACTCCTTTGACAACGAGCTGTTCTATCAGCACATCGCCGATCTGAAGGCGGGCCGGCCTATCGAGCGCCCCTGCTACAACTTCAGCACCCACCTGCGGGAGGACCGGACGGTCACCGTCTATCCCCGGGAGATCGTCCTGGTCGAGGGGATCCTGGTCCTGGCCAGTCCCGAACTCCGGAGCCTCTACGACCTACGGGTATTCGTGGACACCGACGCGGATGTCCGGGTTCTGCGCCGGATCCGGCGGGATCTGACGGAGCGGGGACGGAGCCTCGAGTCGGTCATCGAGCAGTACCTGCAGACCGTCAAACCCATGCACGAGGCCTTTGTCGAACCCAGCAAGCGCTACGCGGACATCATCATCCCGGAAGGCGCCTTCAACCAACCTGGCTTCGACGTGCTGCTCGCCCGTATCCGCAGTTACCTGACCTAGCGGTGGGGCCGGCCGCAAGGGGCTGTCCGGCCCCGGAGACAGAGGAGGCAGACCGATGCACCCGATGGCTGTGATGGGCATCCTGGCTACGGTGGGAGGGCTGATTGCGGCGGCCGTGGCCCTGGCCCAGGTCTACCGGGCCGGCGCCCCCCTTGGGCCGGTGCTCCTCGGCAACGGCGTCCCGCTCCTGGTCCTGATGGCGGGAATCTCCCTCAGCCTCCGGCAACTGGGCCGGGGACGGCAGGCGGCCCCGACCCTGCTCATCGCCTTCATCCTCTTCGTCCTCACCTGGCTGATGTTAAACCTCTAACCACCTCTCCTGGCCGATATCGTTTTGAGCTCCAAATCAGACGGCAGGTGCCCCCGCGGTTCCGCGGGGGCACCTGCGCGTAGCCGGTGGGATCCCTTTCGCGTGGGGAAGAGTAGACGGGGAGGTGGCCCGATCGCCGGCACCCGCCGGCGGTGCCGGTCACGGCCCCTGCGGCTGGGGCCGGGGCGGCTCCTCGGGAGCCCCGGGGGGCACCCGGAGGTGGCGGATGACCCCAACCATCACCCAGACAAAGACCGCCACCGCTGCCGCCGCGGCCAGGCTGCCCAGCCGGAGCACGCCGCCGTGGCCCAGGCCGAAGCCCAGCACCTGCAGGGCCACCCCCGGGATCCAGAGCCCCAGGATCCAGTTGGCCGCTCCCCGGGGCGCCATCTCGTGGATGAAGGGGACCCGCTCCGTGGGGGTCCGCCGGTGCCGGAACCGGTGGAGCCAGACCACAAAGGGCAGAATCCGGTAGAGCTGGCCTACGCTCATGGTGCCGATCCAGCCGAGGAGCACCAGGGCCGCGAAGGCCATCTGCATCCGGGCGCTCCCCGGCACCAGCCCCAGGAGAAGCCCCAGCCCCCAGCCAATGGTCAAGGCCACCGCAGCCACCGCAGCCGCCGCGAACCGGACCGGCGGCTCCATGGGGCGCCGGGGGCGGCGCCGGAGCATCCTCCAGACATCCAGGACAAAGGCCGCCAGCAGCCCGGCCTCTGCCAGGAGGGCGAGCCGGGCCCCCCGGTCCCCCGCTGCCCCCGGCAGCAGGGCCAGGCTCAGGACCGCGACCGCCGGGGCTGCCGCCAGCCCGCCGGTGACCCACCAGACCCGCCGGGTCGGCGGCGGCGGTGCCACCGCGAACATGGGGATGAGCTGGTAGGCGGCAGCGACGATCATCAGGGTGAACCAACCCGCCAGGCCGAAGACCATGTGCTGGACAAGGGCATCGACCGCCAGGCCGAGGAAACCCAGCCGCAGGTTGAGGGCCAGGATCCAGCCCCAGCTCACCGTGAGGAGCAGGTAGAGGGCGGACCCGGCCATCCCCAGCCCCACCGGGCTCCGCTTCCGGGCCTGGCGTAAGGTGGCCGCGAGGTTGAGGGCAAAGAGCGCCGCACCCACCAGCACCAGGGTGCCGCCGCTGGCGATCCACAGCGGCTGCCAGCGCCAGAAGCCGGCGACCAGCGCCGCCACCCCGGCCCCGTGGAGCCCGAGGTGGAGCCGGGGCCAGTCCGGCCGCCAGAGGGAGCTCTCCAGCACCACTGGCGCCATCTGGTAGGCGGCGCCGAAGATGAGGGTCGTTCCCCAACCCAGCAGGAAGAGGTGCACCGCCACCAGGACCGGGGGGTTGTGCCGCCAGCCCAGCACCAGGGCCTCCGCCCGGGCCACCATCACGATTTCCAGGAGGACCAGGGCCACCAGGGCCGCGGCGAAGAAGGGCACCGGCACCGCGGCCCGGGGGGCCCGCTCCGGGTAGATGGTCTCCCGGGTACCGCCGCTTCCCGACCGGTTCTCTGCCACCTTGCCTCACCTCCCTGGCATGCGATCCGTCCCGGCTGGCCGCCCACCCTGCCCCCGGGCGCCGGCCTGCCGCTGGACCGGGCCCCGGCGGCTAGCGCCGACCCAGCCGGCATGTGCTACCATAAAGGGGCAGGAATTGGCGCGAGCGATTCGACAGCTGCGGGCGCTCAGCCCGCGCCCCAGGGTGAGGTGCAGCCCGATGGTCGAGGATCGGCAGTTCATCGCCGCCATCCCCCTCTTTGCCGACCTGCCCCCGGCGGCCCTGGACGAAGTGGCCAGGGTCCTGCACGAGCGCCACTACCCGAAAGGTGCGACCATCTTCCGGCAGGGCGACCCGGGGGAGGCGATCTACTTCCTCCGGGAGGGCCGGGTGAAGGTCTACCGGGTGGCCCCGGACGGACAGGAGCAGATCATCGCGATCTGGGAGCCCCCGGCGGCCTTCGGCCTGGTGGTGGCCCTGGATCAAAGGCCGTACCCGGCCACCGCGGAGGCGGTAGAGCCCTCGGTGGTCTGGATGATGCGGATCCCGGACTACCGCCGGCTCCAGCAGGAGCACCCGCACCTGCAGAGCCGGGTCCTCCTGGAGGTAGCGGACCGGCTCCGGGGAGCCCAGGACCGGATCCACTCCCTGGCCACCCGGGACCTGCGCTCCCGGCTGGCGGAGTTCCTGCTCCGGCAGGCCCGGGAGCGGGGGCGCCGCACCGACCAGGGGTGGGAGGTCGACCTCTCCTACACCCACGAGGAACTGGGAGGGCTTCTCGGGGCCTCCCGGGAGACCATCACCCGGGCCCTGGCGGAGCTCCGCCGCAGCCGGGCCCTGGAGATGGTGGGCAACCGGCTGATCCTAAACGAGGAGCGGCTCCGGGCCTGGGTGGAAGATTAGCCGGCGGGCGGGGTTACCCCTGGCGCCGCCGGATCCGGATCCGGACGGTGCCGTCGGGGTTCTCGGTGGTCTCGTGGACATAGCCCCGCTCCTCCAGGAGCGGGTAGAGGAAGACCGGCCGGCGGTCGTTCAGCACCTCCAGCTCCTCCTCCGGCCCCAGCTGCTCCAGGGCCTGCAGTACCCGCATCATCGGCTCCGGCGGCTCCAGGCCCCGGTTATCCAGAAAGGCCATCTTTCCACCCCCTTCGTCGCACATCCAGCATAGCGGTTCCCGGCGCTGGCGCAGGTGATCGGCGTCACTGCCGCAGCCCCTGGCGATACTGAGAATGGGAATCGAATCGAGTATGCGTAAGGATGTGACAGCGGTGTCCGAGGAGATTGTCCGTCTCGACGTCCGGGAAGACCTGAAGGCGGGCCGGGAGCCCTTCCACAAGATTATGGCCGCAGTCCAGGCCCTGCGGGAAGGACAGCGGCTGCTCCTCGTCGCCCCCTTCGAGCCCAAGCCCCTGTACAAGGTCCTGGGGCGGATGGGTTTTGACCACACCACCCGTCAGACCGAGGACGGAGCCTGGGAGGTCCTCTTCTTCCGCCAGGGCTGAGGGTGGGCTACTCCATAGGCTACCCCGGAAAAGCGCCGACCCCCCGGGAACCGGGGGGTCGCAGGCCTTAGGGGCTCAGATCACGCCCGGCACGGCCGGGTAGGCGGCGATGCCCGGAATGCCGGCCACCGTTGGGTACGCGGAAGGCACCGTCGCGACGGTAGTCACCGGAACCGCATACTCGTAGACCCGATAGACCGTTGCGTTGGCCGCAGGATAGGCCGCCCCGCCCGGGACGATCCAGAGGTCGTCGGCACCGGCCTGCGCGCCGATAAAGGGCGACCAAGCGGAGGTTGCAATCCCGCTGGCGTCAAACCCGCCACCGAAGGGGAATGGCATCCGGCGCCACCCTCCTTTCCAAATCAGGCCCGCAGCCTGCCCCTGCCGGGGGCTGCGGGCCTGATCCATTCTATCGCCCCAGGGGCAACCGGGTGACGACCCGTTAGCCACCGGGCGACGGCCCGGCGCGGCTAAGCCAGCCGCTCCTCCCCCGCCGCGGTCACCACGCCGTAGATCAGGGGGGGCGGCGTCACCGGCTCGGGGCCGATCTCGATCGCCGCCAGAAGGCGCGCCTCCGCCTCCGGCAGCCGCTCCGGATGGTTGGCGTGGATCTCCGCCAGCGCCTCTCCGGGCTGCACCGGGTCCCCGACCTTCTTCCGCAGCACCACCCCGACCGCGGGGTCCACCGTATCCTCCTTGGTCGCCCGGCCGGCCCCGAGGAACCGGGCCACCTCCCCCACCGCCAGCGCGCCGATCCGGCGCACGTAGCCGCCGGCGGGGGCGGTGACCAGCTTGATGTGCTGCGCCCGGGGCAGCTTGATGGGCTGGTTGATATACGAGACATCGCCGCCCTGGGCTGCGACCATCTCCTTCAGCTTGGCCAGGGCGCTGCCATCCCGGAGAGCCCGGGTGAGCCGCTTCTTGGCCTCCTCCGGGGTCGGGGCCACCCCGGCCAGCCGGAGCATGTGGCTGCCGAGCTCGAGGCACAGGGCCTCCAGGTCCGCCGGGCCAAAGCCCCGAAGGGTTTCTATGGCCTCCGCCACCTCCAGGGCGTTGCCCACCGCCCGGCCCAGGGGCTGGCTCATGTCCGTCACCAGGGCCACGGTCTCCCGGCCCACCCGGGTGCCGATCTCCACCATCGCCCGAGCCAGGCGGAAGGCGTCCTCCACGTCCCGCATGAAGGCGCCGTCGCCGGTCTTCACGTCCAGGACGATGGCATCAGCCCCGCCGGCCAGCTTCTTGGACATGATGGAAGCCGCGATGAGGGGGATGCTGTCCACCGTCGCGGTCACGTCCCGCAGGGCGTAGAGCTTCTTGTCCGCAGGCACCAGGTCGGCGGTCTGCCCGCAGATCGCGCAACCGATCCGGTTCACCTGGGCGACAAATTCCTCCGGGGTCATCTCCACCCGGAACCCAGGGATCGACTCCAGCTTGTCCAGGGTGCCGCCGGTGTGCCCCAGCCCCCGGCCGGACATCTTGGCCACCGGCGCCCCACAGGCCGCCACCAGGGGGATGAGCACCAGGGAGGTGGTATCCCCCACCCCGCCGGTGGAGTGCTTGTCCACCTTGACGCCGGCGATGCCGCTCAGGTCCACGGTGACGCCGGAGCGGACCATGGCCATGGTCAGGTCGGCGGTCTCCCGGGGGGTCATTCCCCGGAGGCAGACGGCCATGGCCCAGGCCGCCATCTGGTAGTCCGGGATGGTCCCCCGGGTATACCCTTCGATCAGGAAATCGATCTCCGCGGTGCTGAGCTCCTGGCCCTGGCGCTTCTTGTATAGGATCTCGTACACCTGCAAGGCTGGACCCCCCTTGCCTTTCCGTCGCTCCTCCGCACCTTCCGCCGCTTGTGCGGTGGCCGCGCAGGTTCGCCACTAAAAAGGATTGTGGCCCAAAGGGGCCAATTCCTGCCGCCGCCTCCGGCCGGGGCCAACCCCTGCGCCCAAGAAAACGAAGAACCTCCCCGGAAGGCGGACCGTGTCCAGGCCGCGGCACCTCCCAGGGAGGTCTGCGGTATCATTTTGTCGAACTAGGGTACCAACCTTTCGCACCGATCGTGACCGGTTGACAATACTATTCTACCAGAGGCGCGCTCGTCCCACCAGTCTGTCGCTCTCCCGGTAGCGGCGGCTATAATGGGGACACGTCTGGTCACACACTAAGCCGGAACCCGCCGAGGCCGCCGCGGGTTCCTTACGAGGAGGATCAACCTTGATCGAGGGGAAGGCGGACCTGATCCACGCCTGCCGCTGCCGGGGCATGCGTGTCACCGAGACCCCGCTGAACCTTTTGGAGACCCTGGTCGAGGCAGACGGCGGCCTTGACGGCATGGAGGTGCGGCTCCGGCTCGTCTGCATCTCCGGTCTTCCCGGGGAGTCCGAGGGGACCATGACCCTGAAAGGGAACCTGGGCCAGATCCTCGCGGTGCTGGAACGGCTCTGGCCTGCCCTGGAGCGGCGGCGGGAGCCCGAATAACCGCCCCGCGGGACCGCCGCTTCGCCCACGGGAAGCCCGCAGGGCCGCCTCACCTGCAGGCGGTGAGGTCCCGTAGCCGCCCTCCTGTCCCATGGCCGCCCTCCTGGGGCAGCCGCGCCTGGTTTCGGAGGCGATCCAACCCGTTGACCCTCAGCGGCATCGCGCTCTCGCTTTTCAGCATCTCTGTGGTAGCCGGGCTCCTCGGCGCCCTGCTCGGCATCGGGGGCGGGCTGATCGTCATCCCCGCCCTGACCCTTCTATATGACCTGGACATCCGGCTGGCCATCGGGGCTAGCGCGGTCTCCATCATCGCCACCTCCAGCGGCGCCGCGGTCGCCTACCTGCGGGACCGGCTGACCGACGTGCGCATCGCCGTGCTGCTGGAGGTGGGCACCACCGCAGGGGCCCTCACCGGTGCACTGCTGGCCGGGGTGGTCAGCCCCCGCTATCTTTATCTCGCCTTCGGTGCGGTGCTCCTCTACTCCGCCCTGGCCATGTACCGGTCCCGGCGGCAGGAGCTACCGGGGGAGGTCCGGCCCGACGCCCTCTCCCGCTGGCTCCGCCTCGAAGGGGAGTACTACGACCCGGCCCTGGGCCGGACGGTTTCCTATCGAGCCGGGCGGGCTCTACCGGGGCTTTTCATCATGTACGGGGCCGGCATCGTGGCGGGACTCTTGGGCATCGGCTCCGGGATCTTCAAGGTACTGGCCATGGACCAGGTGATGAAGCTGCCGATCAAGGTCTCCACCGCCACCTCCAACTTCATGATCGGGGTGACCGCCGCCGCCACGGCCGCAGTCTACCTCGCCCGGGGGCAGATCGCCCCCGGGGTCGCCGCGCCGGTGGCCCTCGGGGTGCTGACGGGGGCGACCCTGGGGACCCGGCTGATGGTCCGACTCCGGGGGCGGACCCTGCGGGCCCTCTTCATCCCGATCCTGCTGGTCACGGCCCTGCAGATGTTCTGGCGGGGGTGGCAGGGGTGAGGAGGGTTGAGACGATCCTCGCCCGGGTCCTGCGGGCCGGGGTCGGAGTGGCGGCCGGGGTCATGGCGGCAGGGCTGGCCCTGATGCTCGCCCGGTCGGGCCAGGGCACCGGCCCGGACTGGACCGCCCCGGCTTCCCTCGGCGCCGTGGCGGCCGGGCTGCGGCAAGGGGACCCCCTGGCGGTGATGGCCCTGGGGCTCCTGCTTCTCACCGTCACCCCGGTGCTCCGGGTGATTGCGGCCGCCCTCACCTTTGTCCGGCAGCGGGACTGGCCCCTGGCCCTGGCCTCGCTCCTGGTGCTGGCGCTGCTGGCGGCAGGGATGGCCCTGGGCAGGGCTGGGGCGGCCCCATAGGCGACCGCCCCATGAGCGGGCCGGGGGCATTCTAAGGCATCTTGAATCAAGGCATGTTGAAGGCCACCCGGCTCCAGCCGGGTGGCCT
>JAKKUO010000065.1 GCA_021890795.1 Bacillota bacterium
TCCTGAGCGGCGCGGCCGCACTCCTGATCGACACCGTCCCCGCCGCCCTCTTCGTAGTCGGACCAACACGGACGTGGTGATCTGCTATACCAGGACGTCGCCAACCCGCACTTGGTCCGGGAGATTCGCACCCGGATCGAGGGGATCGACATCGAAGGGATCCTGGAGACGAGCTACCTGGAGCAGATGACCGAGGACCACCACTTCTCGCCCTTCCCTCAGGTGCAGAACACCGAGCGGGCCGACCGGGCCATTGCCAACCTGCTGGAGGGGCGGGTGGTGATCCTGGTGGACGGGACCCCTTTCTGCCTGATCCTCTCATGGTGGAGCGGTTTCTCTACGCCCGCCGGGGCGATCGCCGGGAGGCCGCCATCACCGCCTTCATCGGGTGGACCTACGTGATCGGCGGAACGCTGCTCTTCGTGGGCCTGCGGCTCTTAGAGGCGCGGCTCTGATCCCCAGGCGCAGGGTGGTCCACCGTTGCCCAGGGGCCGGGGCTGGCATGCCGGTGACGGGTTCCTCACCGGGTGGCTGCCCGCTGTGCCGGCAGGGAAGCGTGCGGTGGGCGGCGAACGAGACAAGGATGGCTCGGTGACCCTAGCGGCACAGTGACCGGGGTGAGCGGTGTGTCCAAAGCGGAATCCGGAGCAGAGAAACTGGTCCTGATCGACGGCAACAGCCTGGCCTACCGGGCGTACTTCTCCCACATGGAGCTCCGTACCTCCGGTGGCCAGCCGACCGGGGCCGTCTTCGGCTTCTTGCGGATGCTCTTCAAGGTACTGGACGAGGAGAAGCCCACCCACCTGGCGGTGGCCTTCGACCTGCCCGGGCCCACCTTCCGGGACGAGTGGTACGAGGCTTACAAGGCCGGCCGCCCCGAGGCGCCTGACGAGTTCAAGGTGCAGCTTCCCGTCCTCCGGCAGGCCCTCGCCGCCCTGCGCATCCCCTGCGTCGAGTGCGAGCGGTACGAGGCCGACGACATCATCGGCACCCTTTCCCGCCGGGCCGCGGCCGCCGGCATGGCCGTGCTCGTGGTCACCGGCGACCGGGATGCCCTGCAGCTCGTCACCGACCAGGTGACGGTCCTCCTCACCCGCAAAGGGGTGACGGACGTGGTCCGCTTCACCCCGGAGAAGGTCTACGAGGTCTACGGCGTCACGCCGGCCCAGATCGTCGACCTCAAGGGGCTGATGGGCGACGCCTCCGACAACATCCCCGGGGTGCCGGGGGTCGGAGAGAAGACGGCGGTGAAGCTCCTCCAGCAGTTTGGCTCGCTGGAGGCGGTGCTGGAGCAGGTAGAGAAAGTCCCTGGCGCCAAGCTCCAGGAGCGGCTCCGGGCCCACGCCGATGACGCCCGGCTCTCCAAGCGGCTGGCGACCATCGACTGCGAGGCCCCCGTCCCGGTCACCCTGGATGACCTCCGGGTGCAGCCGCCGGACTACGAAGCGGCCGGCCGGCTCTTCCGGGAGCTGGAGTTCCGCTCCCTCCTGCCCTTGGTGACGCCGCCCGGGGGCGCGCCGGAAGCCCAGGCTCCCGGGGAAGGGGCCGGCACCGGCGCGGCGGGAGCGGAGGGTGCCGGCGGTCCTGGCGGGGGCGCAGCGGGGGAGGCTGGCCTGGGTCGGGTCGCTGCCGGGCTGGCTCTTCCCGATTTCACCGTGGTGGCGGACCCGGAGGCGGCTCGGGCGCTGGCGGCGGAGCTGCCGCCGGGGGTGGCGGTGCTGGCGGCGATGCAGCCGGCTCCCCCTGGCAGCCCTACCGGCCGGCTGCAGCCCGCGGGGGTGGCCCTGGCGGTGCCCGGGGAGGGGGGTGTCCGGGCCCACTACTGGCTCTCCGCGGCGGCCCTGCCGGGGCTGGACGGCTGGTGGGGGCGGGCGGCGGACCTGGCGGGGTTCGACCTCAAGCCCCTGATGGTCTGGCTCCGGCGCCGGGGGGTCGCCCCGCCGGAGCCGGCCTTTGACGGCGCCATCGCCGCCTACCTCCTCAACCCGGGCCGGACCGCCTACCGCATCGAGGACCTGGCCCGGGAGTTTGGGTTGCCGGAGGTGCCGGAGGGGGAGACCCCGGGGGCGGTGGCCGGCCGGGCCGGGGCGCTCCTGGCTCTCAGGCCCGCCCTGGAAGCGGCCCTCCGGGAGGCCGGCCTCTGGAGCCTCTTTGCCGAGATTGAGATGCCCCTGGTGGGGATCCTGGCCCGGATGGAGGCTACCGGCGTCGCCGTCCACCGGGAGGGGCTGGAGGAGATGGGCCGGGAGCTGGAGGAGCGGATCCTCGCGGTCCAGCAGGAGATCTTCCAGCGGGTCGGCTACGCCTTCAACCTCAACTCCCCCAAGCAGCTGGCCGATGTCCTCTTCGGCAAGCTGGGGCTGCCGGTGATCAAGCGGACCAAGACCGGCCCCTCCACCGACGCGGAGGTGCTGGAAGAACTCGCCCTCCAGGAGCCCCTGGTGGAGCGGATCCTGGACTACCGCACCCTGGTCAAGCTGAAGGGTACCTACGTGGACGGCCTGGCACCCCTCATTGAGGCCGACGGGCGCATCCACACCACCTTCAACCAGACGGTAGCTGCTACCGGCCGGCTCTCCAGCGCCGATCCCAACCTCCAGAACATCCCGATCCGCATCGAGGAGGGGCGGCGGATCCGGAAGGTCTTCATCCCCGGGGAGCCGGGGTGGGTGCTCTTCGCCGCGGACTACTCCCAGATCGAGCTTCGGGTGGTGGCCCACTTCTCCGGGGACGAGGCCCTACTGGACGCCTTCCGCCAGGACCAGGACATCCACACCCGCACCGCGGCGGAGGTCTTCGGGGTGTCCATGGAGGAGGTCACCCCGGAGATGCGGCGCCGGGCCAAGGCGGTCAACTTCGGCCTCATCTACGGCCAGAGCGACTACGGCCTCGCCCGGGCCCTGGGCATCGGCCGGGGGGAGGCGAAGGAGTTCATCCAGCGGTACTTCGACCGCTACCCCGGGGTCAAAGCCTACATGGAGCAGAAGGTGCAGGAGGCCCGGGAGAAGGGGTACGTCACCACCCTCCTCGGCCGGCGCCGGTTCCTGCCTGAGATCCACGCCCGCACCTTTGCGGTGCGGCAGAACGCCGAGCGGGCCGCCATCAACACCCCGATCCAGGGGACCGCGGCGGACCTGATGAAAAAGGCGATGGTGGCCATCTCCCGGCGGCTCGACGCCAGCGGCCTCCGGGCGCGGCTGCTCCTACAGGTCCACGACGAGCTGGTCTTCGAGACGCCGCCGGAGGAGCTGCCGGCCCTCTACGAGCTGGTGGTGGGGGAGATGGAGCGGGCCCTCACCCTCCGGGTGCCCCTGAAGGTCGAGGCCAAGGTGGGGCGGAACTGGTACGAGATGGAGCCCTACACGCCCTGATAGACACGACACCGGTCCCAGGAGGCGACGGGATGCCCGAACTGCCGGAAGTGGAGACGGTCCGCCGGACCCTGGCGCCGCGGCTTCTGGGCCGGGCCATCGAAGAGGTAGAAGTCTTCCGGCCCGCCCAGGTCCGGTACCCCGACCCGGAGACCTTCCGGAGGTCCCTTCGGGGCCGGCGGTTCGCCGAGCCGGGCCGCCGGGGGAAGTACCTGCTCCTGCACCTGGAGGGCGGCGGCGTCCTCATCTGCCACCTGAGGATGTCCGGCCGGCTCTACCTCACCCCGGCCGGGGCGCCCCGGGCGCCCCACACCCATGTGGTCTTCCACCTGGACGACGGCCAGGAACTCCGGTACCAGGACCAGCGCACCTTCGGGGGGTTCCACCTCCCCGACCCCGACGGCCGGGGCACGCCGGAAGGGCTCCTCACCCTGGGGCCCGAGCCCCTGGACGATGCCTTCACCCCCGCCTATCTCCACAGCCGGCTGGCCGGCCGCCGGGCGCCGGTGAAGGCGGTGCTGCTGGACCAGAGTGCGGTGGCGGGACTCGGGAACATCTACGCCGACGAGAGCCTCTTTCGGGCCGGGATCCGGCCGGACCGGCCCGCGGGGGAGGTGACCCCCGAGGAGGCGGAGGCCCTGTGGGCGGCCATCCGGGCGGTGCTGGCCGAGGCTATCGCCCATCGGGGGACCACCTTCTCCCTCTACCTGGACGGGGAGGGCCGGGCCGGGGACTACTACCGGCTGCTCCGGGTCTTTGGCCGGCAGGGGCAGCCCTGCCCCCGGTGCGGGGCGGCGGTGGTGAAAAGCCGGGTGGCGGGCCGGGGGACCCACTGGTGCCCCCAGTGCCAGCGGTGATGCGGCCCGGCCGTCGCCCCGGGCGGGGCCACCCCCGCCTCCGACATGAGCGCAAGGGAGTGTGCCGTCTGTGCAGTACCTCACCTTTGAGTTTGAGAGCGAAAAAGAGCTCCGGGACGTGATGAAAAAACTCCGGGACCATTACGGCGTCACCGGAGAGCTGCACGTCCGCAAGGTGGCGGAAGGCCGGTGGCGCCTGCAGGTCCACTCGGAGAAGGAATTGCGGGAATCCACCCTGGAGAAGTTCAGCAAGTGGCGGGTCGAACTTGCCGACTAGCGGAGGTGACCCCGTGCTCCGCATAGGCCTGACCGGGGGGATCGCCTCCGGCAAGTCGACGGTAAGCCGGATGCTGCGGGAGCTTGGCGCTCCGGTCATCGACGCCGATGCCATCGTCCACGCCCTGCAGGAGCCCGGCGGCCCTGCCTATGGCCCCATCGTCGCGGCCTTTGGCCCCTCTGTGGTGGGCCCTGACGGCCGGCTCGACCGGCGGGCCCTGGCCCGGCAGGTCTTCGCCGACCCGGACTGCCGGCGCCGGCTGGAAGCCATCGTCCATCCCCTGGTCGCGGCGGAGATGGAGCGGGAGCTTGCGGCGTACGCCCGGGCGGGCCGGCCCGCGGTGGTGCTGGACGTCCCGCTTCTTTTCGAGGCAGGGCTGGACCGGCAGGTCGACCAGATTTGGGTGGTTTACGTGGACCCGGAGACCCAGGTCCGCCGGCTCCGGGAGCGGGATGGGCTGACGGAGGCAGAGGCCCGGCAGCGGCTGGCAGCCCAGTGGCCCCTCAACGAGAAGGCGGCCAGAGCCCACGTGGTGATCGACAACCGGGGGGACCTGGCCGCGACCCGGGCCCAGGTGGAGGCAGCCTGGGCTCGGGTGCTGGAGGCAGCAGGCCGGGGGCCTGGCGGACAGGGGGCCGGGGACCAGGGGGACCCGGCCCGGGGGGGCGGGGGCCGATGAGCCGGCGCCTCGGGGTTCCCGGGCCGAGGGCGTTGGCGGAGCGCTGGCCCTGGCTGCCTTTCTGGCTGCGGCTCGCGGCGCTCCTGGTAGTGGTCGGGGCGGGCCTGTGGCTTCTGGGTCTCTTCGCCTACCCCTTCCCCTACCGGGACGAGGTGTTTCAAGCGGCGGCCCGGTACGGGGTCAGCCCTTACCTCGTGGCTGCGGTGATCCGGCAGGAGAGCCACTGGCAGCCGGGGGTGGTCTCCCGGCAGGGGGCCCGGGGGCTGATGCAGGTGATGCCGGAGACGGGCCGCTGGGCCGCGACCCAGATGGGCCTCGGCCCTCTGGACCCGGACCGGCTCTTTGACCCGGCGGTGAACATCGAGGTGGGCACCTGGTACCTCGGGTTTCTCATGCAGAAGTTCGACGGCAACTGGGCCGCGGCCCTGGCAGCATACAACGGTGGGAGCCGGCACGTGGAGGAATGGCTGCGCCAGGGCCGGTGGACCGGAGGCGCGGATCGGCTGCACGAGATTCCCTTTCCCGAGACCCGGACCTTTGTCCGCCGGGTGCTCCGGGACTACCGCCGGTACCGGCTGCTGTACGGGGATTGGCTGAGGGGCATGTGGGCCCGCCCCAGCAGGTAAGGGTCAAGGGAGCGAGACGTCATGCAGCAACGGGCGGACTGGGAAGATCGGACCCGGACCGGGGCCCGGCTGGCTCCCGGCCCGGGGGATGGCCCCGGGGAGGAGCCGGAGGAGGCGGAGCCCCGGCCGCAGTTCACCTGGCTGGACATCCTGGCCATGACCATCGCCGCGTACCAGGTGATCTTCCCGATTGTCTTTCTGTTCATCGGCTCGATGGTGCTGGTCTACTTCCTGTTCCGGTGGCTTTTCCTCTAGGCAGGACCTCTAGGCAGGAGGGTGGGCCCAGGCCGGGCACCGGACCCGGCCGGGTCCGGCGGCCTGGTCGCTTTGCAGGCGGGCCCCATCGGGACGCAGGGGGGGGATGCCGATGCCGCTCTGGCTCACCGGCCGGACCGACGGCCACCGGCTCCAGGAGGTCGCCGCACCCGACGGCTTGCCCATTCCGGTCCGGGTCTGGGACCATCCGGCCCCGGAAGCGGTGGTGGTCTACCTCCACGGCCAGGGGGAGCACAGCGGCCCCTTTACGGCCATGGGGGACGAGCTTCAGCGCCTGGGCCTGGCCGTCTTGGCCCCGGATCAGCGTGGCTTTGGCCTCAGCCCGGCCCCCCGGGGCGATATCGACCGGTTCGAGCGATTTGTCGAGGATGCCGGCGCGGTGGTGGGCCTGGCCCGGGTGCAGTATCCGGACCGGCCCTGCTTTCTGATGGGGTTTTCCATGGGCGGCCATGTGGCCCTCCGGGCCGCAACCCTCCTGGGCACCGACCTGGCCGGGGTGGTGGCCCTGGCCCCCGGCCTGAAGCTCCGGTGGCTGCCTCTGGGCGCCCTGGCCCGGCTGGCGGTGAGGATGCTCCTGGCTCCGGGTCGGCCGGCCGAATGGCCCCTGCCGGTGCCGGTCTGCCGGCACCCGGAGCACGGGGAGCGGACCGCGGCGGACGAGTCCTGGGTGCGCCGGTACACCCCCCGGTTCTGGCTGGCCGCCTGGAGAAGTATCCGCCGGGCCTTCCGGGAGGCACCCCGGGTGCGGCTCCCGGTCCTGATCCTGGTTCCGGAGCACGACTACCTGGTGGACTCCCGGGCGGCAGCGGCCTACTTCCGCCGGCTGGGCAGCCCGGACCGGGAGTTCCGGGTGGTGCCCCGGGCCTACCACAACCTGGTGGCTGACCCGGAGATGCCCGACCTCGCCCGGCAGGTGGCGGACTGGATCCGGGCCCGGAGCCGGCAGCCGCGCCCGATGAAATGAAATAGAAAGGGGCGGCCCGCCGGGAAGGCGGGCCGCCTGCCGTCCTACGCTAGCGTCAGCCCCTGGCGGTTTCTGGCGCCGGCGCCGGCTACCTCAGCGCCAACCAGCCCAGGGTGGAGAGAAGGCCCACCAGGGCGCCAGCGATGATCACCCCGGCGATGATGGCCAGGGTGGCCCGGCCCAGGGGGAGGTCCAGGAGCGCGGCGATGGCCGCTCCGGTCCAGGCGCCGCTGCCGGGCAGCGGCACCCCGACGAAGAGGGCCAGGCCCCAGGGGCCGTAACGGTCCACCTGCCCCCGGTGCCGCTCCACCCGGCGCTCGATCCAGGCCAGGATCGGCCCGACCAGGGGCCAGTGCCGGGCCCAGCGGCGGGCGGCCAGAAGGCCGGCGAGGAGCAGGGGGATGGGCGCCAGGTTGCCCAGGGTAGACCAGAAGATGGCCTCCCAGGGGGAAAGGCCCAGG
The DNA here is from genome assembly GCA_021890795.1 of Bacillota bacterium. Taxonomy (GTDB): domain Bacteria; phylum Bacillota; class Sulfobacillia; order Symbiobacteriales; family ZC4RG38; genus ZC4RG38. The sequence goes on from JAKKUO010000065.1 coordinate 7,512, forward strand.
TAGAGCCCCACGGGGATCGCCCCCCGGAGCTCGATAATCGGCAGCGTGGCCACCAGGAAGGTGCGCAGTTCCGCCGGCAGGCCGGCGAGGGCTGCGATCAGGGATGTCAAGTCAGACCCTCCAGGCTGTGTGGTGCAGGGGGATCCGAATCCCACCTGAATGGTACAGTATCACAACTAGAGGCCCGGGGACCAGCCGGTGTTGAAGCCGGGGATCAGCCGATGGCGGCTCGGCTTTGCCTGGGCTGGGAGCCGCCCGGGGATGCGGGGGAAGAGACCCCGTTGCCCGCGGGCGGCCTGAATGGTAGTGTAGCGAGAGAGGAAAGATGGCCCTCCACTCCGGCCGGTGCGCCCCGGGACTGCCAGGTGGGGTGGAGGGCGGCGGGGGGACTGGTGTGCGGGCAACCATCCGTGAGGCGATGGCCATCACCTTCTGGACCGGTTGGACCACTGGCGTGGGGGCCTTCTTGCTCGCCATGGTGGCCAAGGTTCCCTTTGGCGTCACCTTTCTCCTCGGGGTGCTGACGGTGGGTCCGGTCCTGGCCATCTGGCGGGGCCGGGACCGGGAGCGGGATCCCCTTGACCTGGGGCAGCGGGCCGCGGCGGAGAGCATCGCCCTGGCCATCCTCCTCGCCCTGGGGACCTACCTCTCCCACCGGTTCGGCTAGTCCGGCACTTTGTCCGCCATCACCATCACGGCTGCAGTTGGAGGCGATTCTGTGTCCAAACCGGTGCGTGTCCTCTTTGTCTGCCTTGGCAATATCTGCCGCTCCCCCATGGCGGAGGCGGTCTTCCGCCACCTGGTGCGGGAGGCGGGGTTGGAGGAGCGGTTTGAGATCGACTCTGCCGGCCTGGGTGGCTGGCACGTGGGGGAACCGCCCCACCCGGGTACCCGGGCCAAGCTGGAGGAAAAGGGGATCGACCAGACGGGCCTTCGGGCCCGGCAGGTCCGCCGGGAGGAACTGGGCACCTGGGACTACATCATCGCCATGGACGAGGAGAACGTCGCCGGGCTCCGGCGGCTGGGGGCGCCCCCGGACCGGGTGCGGCTCCTCCTGGAGTTTGCGCCGGAGACCGGGATGCGGGAGGTCCCGGACCCCTGGTACACCGGCGACTTTGACGAGACCTGGCGGCTGGTTGAGGCCGGCTGCCGGGGGCTCCTGAACTACCTCCGGCAGCAGGAGGGGATCTGAGGTGGAGCCGTCCCCCTTCGGAGCCGGCGCCCCTGCTGGGGAGGGGCTCGCCGGGAAAGTCGCGGTGGTGACCGGCGGCGGCCAGGGCATCGGCCGGGCCATCGCCCTCCGGTTTGCGGCGGAGGGGATGGCGGTGGTGATCGCGGAGATCGACCCCGAAGCCGGGGCCGAGGCCGAGGCCCTCATCCGGTCCCGGGGCGGCCGCTGCCGCTTTATCCCCTGTGACGTGAGCGACTCCGCCTCCGTCCGGGCGATGGTGGACCGGGCGGTAGCGGAGTTCGGCGGTGTCCACGTCCTGGTGAACAACGCCGGCATCGCCTGGGCGCAGGGAGACCCTCTGGACGACGAGGCCGAGGAGCGCTGGGCCCGGGTGATCGGCACCAACCTCACCGGCGCCTTCCTCTGCGCTCGGCACGTGGCTCCCCACATGCGCGCCGCCGGCGGCGGGGCGATCATCAACATCGCCTCCACCCGGGCCCTGATGTCCGAGCCGGGGTGGGAGGCGTACGACGCGGCCAAGGCGGGGCTTTTGGGCCTCACCCGCTCCCTGGCGGTCACCCTGGGCCCCCTGGGGATCCGGGTGAACGCCATTAGCCCGGGCTGGATCGAGGTCTCCGCCTGGAAGAAGTCCGCCCTGGCCCGGGAGCCGGAGCTGCGGCCCGAGGACCACGCCCAGCACCCGGTGGGCCGGGTGGGGTGGCCGGAGGACATCGCCGAGGCCTGCCTGTTCCTCGCCGACCCCCGGAAGTCCGGGTTCATCACCGGGCAGAACCTGGTGGTGGACGGAGGCATGACGGTGAAGATGATCTACGTCGACTGAGGGCCCTGGCGGGGTCCCGCCCTGACTGGGTCCCCGGGAGGGGTGCGGTTCCCTCCCGGAGGCTCCGCCAGGGCCTTTCTGTCCCCCGGGCCACGGAGTTCACCGCTTACGGAGATTCGGTGGGCGTGGAGCGGCGGTGGACGGAGAACGTTTCCACCCAACTCCCGGTTTGGGTGGAGGCGGCGCTGCGGTAGATGCTCATGGGAAGGTCGCTGCTCCCTGTGCCCCTGGGCTTCCTCGTCCGGCCGGTGCTTGGCTGCTGGTGTAGGGGACCCAGTATTCCTCCAGCGTCTGATGGGCGGCCCGCCGCAGGTCGTCGGGCCCCACGGGGTTGATCAGGGTGCGGCGGTGCGGCCGGCCAGGACAAGCCCGGGGAGGGCGAGTGCACGACCCGGTCGCCGTCGTAGGTGAAGCGATGTTCCATGGTCGGCTCTCCCCGCAGCATGGGCGGGAGGAAGTGCCGGATGTTGGTCACTACCCCTGGTTCTGGGGGTCGAGCACCCAGTCGATTGCCTTCCGGTCCAGGATGCCCTCCGGCACCGCGACGGCCCGCCTCTAGTGTAGGGGTACATCAGCCCCATCCTTCCGCAGAGGGAGAGTCTGGGCCAACGGCAGCCGCTGGCGGCACCCGGCTAGCGGCACCCGGCGGCGGCCCGGGCACCCCGCGGCGGTCCGAAGGGGTGTGGGTGCCGCGGCTTCAGCCAGCCGGGCGTGCCGGGGTGGTAGGCCCCTCCTTGCGTCGGTTACCCCTTGACCCTCACGTTACGTGATCCCTTAGGGTCAAAGGCGGAGGTGATGGCGTGGCGTACACGGTCAAGGCCGTGGCCGAGATGGCCGGGGTGAGCGTCCGCACCCTGCACTACTACGACGAGATCGGCCTCCTGCGGCCGGCCCAGGTGACCGCGGCCGGCTATCGCCTCTACACCGACGCGGATCTGGAGCGGCTGCAACAGGTGCTCTTCTTCCGGGAGCTGGGGCTGAGCCTCCGGGAGATTCGCGAGATCCTGGACCGGCCCGACTTTGACCGGCGGGAGGCCCTGCGGCGCCACCGGGAGCTTCTGTTGCAGCAGCAGGAACGGATCCGGCGGCTGATTCAGACCATCGACCGGACGCTGGCAGCCATGGAAGGAGGGGAACCTGTGGCCGGCAAGGACCTGTTCGACGGCTTCGATCCGTCCCAGTACGAGGAGGAGGTCCGGCGGCGGTGGGGCCAGAGCCGGGAGTACCAGGAGTCGATGGAGCGGATCCGGCGGTACACCGACGCGGACTGGGAGGCCATCAAGGCCGAGGGGAAGGAGATCCTGGAGGGGCTGGCGGCCCTCATGGACCGGGACCCCGCCGATCCCGAGGTCCAGAGCTGGATCCGGCGGCACCACCAGCACATCAAAAGCCGCTTCTACACCTGCTCCCCGGAGGTCTATCGGGGCCTGGCCGATCTCTACGTGACCGACGGGCGTTTCACCGCTTTCTGGGAGAAGATCCGGCCCGGCATGGCCCAGTTCATGCGGGCGGCGATGCACGCCTACTGCGACCGCCTGGAGGGCCGGCAGTCCTAGGTAGTGGGTCCCGGCCCCGGCACCCCCATCCTGGCCTTCCGGCGCCCCTTCCCGATCTTCCAGCACCCCCAGCCCGGGTTTCCGGGGCTTGCCCGCCGCGACGGGGCCTCTGTTATGATCGGGTCGGTCTTGTGGCGGGCGCGGGCAGGGCTCCGCGCCGGAAGCGGACACGGCATGGGGGGATGGAAGGTGTTCGCAGCGTACACGCCCATCGACCGGTGCATCGGCAAAGAGGTGACGGTCCGGGCGGGCGGGGCGGAGTACGAGGGGATGCTCGCCGGGATCTACCAGGTGGGAGGAGTCCCGATCCTGGTGGTGGTGCCGATGGACGGCGCGGTGGAGCACCACGTGCCCCTGGTGGGAGCCGTTGTCACCATCCGCCAGCCGGCGTAAACCCGCCCAGTCCATAGGATAGGGTGGGGGTGAGGCCGGTGCGGGAGAGGGCTGCAGCGGCGGCG
>JAKKUO010000100.1 GCA_021890795.1 Bacillota bacterium
GAACTCGCCTTGACACAGGCACCGACTTCTGGATAGGATAGGGAAGTACCAGAACGGTGTTCGCGATAGAACGCTATTCCCGATGCGGGGACCCATGGTCCAGTACCGGCGCCCAGAGAGGGGGCTCCCGGCGGCCCGGGTCGCCACAGCTGCCCGGCGCCGGCGGGGCTGGAAGGCCCCTGCGATCCGGCGGACCAGCGCCATCCCCAAGGGGCGGCGTCGAAGGGCTTCTGCCCATGAGGCTCGAAGGGCTTCGGCCCATGAGAGTCGAGGGGCCCTTGCCCATGAGGCGCCGCCGGGTGAGCCCGTTACAGCTCCCACGAGGGACCCGGTGTTGCGGGGGTTCGCCGCCTTGCTTTCCCCAAGGCGTTCCCCAGGGGGGCCTGCAGGCCTCACCTCCGCCCTCGCCGCCGGGTAACCAGGGTGGTACCGCGGGGTGCGATCCCCGTCCCTGGAGCGCGGCTCCCGGGACGGGGTTCTCATTTGTGCGGGCCCCGGTGCCGTGCGGACTTGAGCGGGCCCGTACTGGCCCCGGGGGCCGTGGGGCCCCGGGCGCCGGGGCCGACCTTGCGCAGGGAGGAAACCGCCATGATGACCGGCAGCGAAATCCGGACCAAGTTCATCGAGTTCTTCAAGCAGAAAGGGCACACCCACGTGCCCTCCTCGTCCTTGGTGCCGGCCAACGACCCCACCCTGCTCTTCACCAACGCCGGCATGAACCAGTTCAAGGACGTCTTCTTGGGGCTCGAGCAGCGGCCCTACAAGCGGGCCGTCACCGCCCAGAAGTGCGTCCGGGCCGGGGGCAAGCACAACGACCTGGACGCGGTGGGCCGCACCGCCCGGCACCACACCTTCTTCGAGATGCTGGGGAACTTCAGCTTCGGCGACTACTTCAAGAAGGAGGCCCTGACCTGGGCCTGGGAGTTCGTCACCAGCAAGGAGTGGCTGGGCCTGGACCCGGACCGAATCTGGGTGACCATCTACAAGGATGACGACGAGGCCTACGAGATCTGGCGGTCCCTGGGTCTCCCGCCGGAGCGGATCGTCCGGATGGGGGAGAAGGACAATTTCTGGGCCATGGGGGACACCGGCCCCTGCGGCCCCTGCTCGGAGATCTTCGTGGATATGGGCGAGGAGTACTCCTGCGGCGCGGAGCGGTGCGCGATCGACACCTGCGGCTGCGACCGCTGGCGGGAGTTCTGGAACAACGTCTTCATGCAGTACAACCGGGACGCGGACGGCCGGCTCACCCCTCTGGAGCGGCCGGGGGTGGACACCGGCCTCGGCCTGGAGCGGGCCGCGTCCATTCTGCAGGGGGTCTGGTCCAACTACGACACCGACCTCCTGCGCCGGATCATCGACCGGGTGGTGGAGCTGTCGGGGGTGCCCTACGACCCCGGGGAGAAGGGGATGCCCCACCGGGTGATCGCCGACCACATCCGCTGCTGCACCTTCCTCATCGCCGACGGCGTCCGCTTCTCCAATGAAGGCCGGGGCTACGTGATGCGGCGGATCCTCCGCCGGGCGGTGCGCTACGGCCGCACCCTGGGCTTTAAGGAGCCCTTCATGTACCGAATCGTCCAGTCGGTGGTGGACCTGATGGGGGACGCCTACCCCGAGGTCCGGGAGAACCAGCCTCTCATCGAGCAGGAGATCAAGAAAGAAGAGGAGCGGTTCTTCGCCACCCTGGAGCGGGGGATGGAGAAGCTGGAGGAGGTCCTCGGCCGGCTGCGCCGGGACGGCCGGACGGAGATCCCCGGCGACGACGCCTTCTTCCTGTACGACTCCTACGGCTTCCCCCTGGACATCGTCCGGGACGTGGCCCGGGAGCAGGGGCTCCGGGTCGATGAAGAGGGCTTCAACCGGCGACTCCAGGAGCAGCGGGAGCGGGCCCGGGCGGCCCGGGACGTCACCTACACCGGCGAGCGGCTGAAGGTCTTCGCCGACCATCTCCAGGACGTGCCGCCCACGGAGTTTGTGGGCTACACCGACCTTGTCGCCGAGGCGACGGTGCTGGCGGTGCTCAACCCCGAGACCGGTGAGCCCACCGGCGCGGGGGCGGGGGACACCTGCATCGTGGTCCTGGACCGGACCCCCTTCTACGCCGAAGGCGGCGGCCAGGTGGGGGACCAGGGGCTCATCACCGCCCAGGGCCTCACCATCCGGGTTGAGGACACCAAGAAGCTCCCCGCCGGCCATCACCTGCACCTGGTCACCGTGGAGCAGGGGTACCTGGAGCGGGGCCAGCGGGTGACCGCGGCGGTGGATCGGGAGCGGCGGCTGGCCACCATGAAGAACCACACCGCCACCCACCTGCTGCACAAGGCCCTGCGGGAGGTCCTGGGCCCCCACGTCCAGCAGGCCGGCTCCCTGGTGGCTCCGGACCGGCTGCGGTTTGACTTCACCCACGACGGTCCCCTCACCCCGGAGCAGATCCAGGCGGTGGAGGACCGGGTGAACCGGGCGGTGGAGGAGGGGCTGCCGGTCACCTGGGAGTACAAGCCCCTGGAGGAGGCCAAAGCTGAGGGGGCCATCGCCCTCTTCGGCGAGAAGTACGGGGAGATCGTCCGGGTGGTCTCCATCGGCGACTACTCCAAGGAGCTCTGCGGCGGCACCCACTGCACCAGCGCCGCCCAGATCGGCCTCTTCAAGATTGTGAGCGAGGGCGGCGTGGCCGCCGGGGTCCGGCGGGTGGAGGCGGTCACCGGCCGGGGCGCTTACGAGTACATCCGCACCTTGGAGGAGCGGCTCGAGCAGGCCGCGGCGGCCCTGAAGGCCCCGAACCCGGCGGACGTCCCCGCCCGGGCGGAGGCGGCCATGGCCCAGCTCCGGAGCCTGGAGAAGGAGGTCGAGGCCTTGCGGGCGCGCCTTGCCCGCCACGAGGCCGATGCCCTCCTGGCCGCGGTCCAGGAGGTGGCCGGGGTGAAGCTGGTGGCCGGCCGCACCGGCGCCGGCTCCGCGGATGACCTCCGGCAGATGGCGGACTACCTCCGGGATAAGCTCGGCTCCGGGGTGGTGGTCCTGGCGGCGGTGGCCGAGGGGAAGGTGACCCTCGTCGCCGCGGCGACGAAGGACCTCGCCGGCAAGCGGGTCCACGCCGGCAACCTGGTCCGGGAACTGGCCCGGCGGGTCGACGGCAGCGGCGGCGGCCGGCCCGACATGGCCATGGCCGGCGGCAAGAGCCCGGAGAAACTGGCCGAGGCCCTGGCCGCGGCGCCGGAGGTGCTCCGGGCCCAACTCGGCGGGTAGCGGGGCCCCGGGGCCGGCC
>JAKKUO010000022.1 GCA_021890795.1 Bacillota bacterium
CTGTCAACCACCGCCCGGACTACACGGGATTTTACACCCTACCTGGGACACTAACCCCTGAAATAGTTAAAGATCTCAGTGCTAGTTTGCAGTCCATTAACGACCTTAGCATCTTCAACTGTCAAAGTCTTGCCTGCTAACGAGGCACGGGAGCCAAGAACGGTGATGCCGTTGTTAAGCCACCAAAAATCTTCTGGGCCTCCAGCCTCGAGTGTCTCCCTAATAGCTTCATTAACTTCAGTTGCACCCTCATAGTCTCGAACATTTGCGTCAAACATTGACTTGATCAGATTTCCATTTTCGTCAGTGATGAAAGAGTAGTAGTCCTTGAGTCGAACTAGACATACGTATCCGACCTGTCCCGAAGTAATGGGGCCCTCTGCAATCTGCAGGTTATGTGTCCGGGTTGGTTCACGACGAGCGAGCCTCAGGAGTTCGCGGGAACCCAAGAAAGTGAATGTGAAATGACAATCTGTGAACAGCCTATTGATGATGCCCCTAAGTGTGTCCACTTTTCTCGCCACATTTGGATGTATATCGAGCCCCTTGGTTGCATAGAAGTAGGAAATCTCAAGCGATGGAAACTTTGAGGCCAGCGATGTGTGTATCGTCCTAAAATTAGAGAAGGCAGCAACAACATCGCTATTATAATGAGACCTTAAGCGAGATAGATTTTGGGAAAAATCAAGAAGTTCTGATGTCGTTGTGATGAGGCGGTCTAGAGCACTTTCGGGGAAGCCCCCAGTGTTCTTCGCTTGAACGACAGTGAGATTGATCGTGATATCTCTCTTAAGGTGTGATACATCAGTATCGTCTACAACAAGCTGTCCATTTACGAACACATATACCGCATCAATCCCCCCATCACCAGGCCCTCCTACAATTCCTGATTCGATCTCGTCGTAGGAAAGATCATACTGTTTGAGAATCTGTTCGCAAACAAATAGCTCGAAGAAGTCGTTGTCACTCATTTCCGGGGCGATTTCCGCCTTCCTCTGTTGCAAGAGGTGTTCCAAAAGGATCTGATCGTTCGAAGGCATCGCAGCACCTCCATTGTGGTGCCATGTGTATTTGAACTTTCGAGTATGAAGTACACTGGTCAGAGGACACAAGTCAAGGCCGTTCAGTGGCTCGGCGTCAGACGTGGTCGCGGCTTGGTGGTCCAGGCTTTCCGGGACAGCGGGCAGCGATGCCAGATCGGCATCACCCTCAACTGGACCCACTTCGCTCTGGCCACCGGTGCCCCGGGGGACCGGGCTACGGCGATGCTCTTCGACGGGTCTGTGAACTGCCGGTTCCTCAATCCCGTCTTCCAGGCCGTCTACCCGGTGGAAATGATGGAACTATATTGGGACGTGCTGCCGGCGGACCTGATCCGGCCCGGCGAACTGGCAATCATCACCACCCCGGTGGATGTCCCCCCGGCATCGACCTGCGTGCATATGACTGCAGCGATGCTGCAACCGGTGGCAGGACCCGGGGCGGGGCGCGGGGTTCCCTGCCGCCCCCGGCGCGCCCCCGGGGGCTCATCGGGCCCTCACCATCCCTGGCACGGGAATTGCTGGGGTTCCCGGGGCGGAGGGAACAGGTCGGGTGGGGAGGGGGACCCTCCGTGGACATCTTCGAAAGGATGGCGGCGTACGGCCACGAGCAGGTCATCTTCTGCCACGACCGGGTCACGGGGCTGAGGGCCATTGTCGCCATCCACGACACCACCCTGGGGCCGGCCCTGGGCGGGACCCGGATGATGGCTTACGGAAGCGAGGAGGAGGCCCTGGAGGATGCCCTCCGGCTCTCCCGGGGGATGACCTACAAGGCCGCGGCCGCGGGGCTGGACCACGGCGGCGGCAAGGCGGTGATCTGGGGCGATCCCCGCACTGACAAGAGCGAGGAGCGCTTCCGGGCCTTCGGCCGGATGGTCCAGACCCTGGGGGGCCGGTTCATCACCGGCACGGACCTTGGCACCGCCAAGGAAGACTTTGTCTGGTCCCGGGCGGAAACCCCCTACCTGGTGGCCCTGCCGGAGGAGCACGGCGGCAGCGGCGACTCAGGGGTGGTGACCGCCTTCGGCGTGTTTCAGGGGATGCTGGCCGCTGCGGCAGAGGTCTGGGGCGAACCGAGCCTCCGGGGCCGGCACGTCGCAGTCCAGGGGCTGGGCAAGGTGGGCGCCCGGCTGGTGGACCACCTGGTGGAAGCCGGGGCCCCGGTGACGGTGACGGACATCGCCCCGGAGAGCCTGGCCCGGGTCCGGGAACGCCACCCCGGGGTGGAGGCAGTGCCGCCGGAGGCGATCTACGACGTGCCGGCGGACATCTTCTCCCCCAACGCCCTGGGGGGCGTCCTGAACGATGAGACCATCCCCCGGCTCCGGTGCCGGATCGTGGCCGGGGCAGCCAACAACCAGCTGGCTGCACCCCGTCACGGCCGGATGCTGATGGAGCGGGGCATCCTCTACGCCCCGGACTTTGTCATCAACTCCGGGGGACTCATCCAGGTCGCGGACGAACTCCTGGGGTATAATCGTGAACGGGCGCTGCGGAAGGCCGCGGCCATCTACGACCGGCTGCGGGCGATCTTCGCGATCAGCCGCCGGGAGGGGATTCCGACCCAGGAGGCCGCCGAACGGCTGGCGGAAGAGCGGATCCGCCGGATCGCCGCCCTCCGCCGGATCTACACCCCGGGCTGAGCCCCCGGACTGGGACTCCGGACTGGGCTCTCTGCCCGGGCTAGCCGAAGGACGCCCCTCCGCCCAGACGCCCCGGCCGGTTGGAGCCGTATGGCAGCGACGGACGCAGCACAACACCCACCGAGTTACACCGAAGGCGAGGGGAAGTGAACATGAAGAGTTTTGCAGAGATTCTGGCAGCAGCCCGGGCCCGGGGGCCCAAGCGGGTGGCGGTGGCCGCGGCGGCGGACCAGGCGGTGCTGGAGGCCATCGCCCTGGCCGACCGGGAAGGGCTCTGCCAGGCGGTGCTGTTCGGTGACAGCGAGGAGATCCGCCGGTTGGCCCCGACGGTGGGGCTCGACCTGAGCCGGCATGAGGTGGTGCACGTCACCGACAAGGCTGAGGCCGCGGCCCAGGCGGTGGCCCGGGTCCGGGCCGGGGGCGCGGAGGTCCTGATGAAGGGGATGCTGGACACCGCCACCCTGCTCCGGGCGGTGCTGAACCGGGAGACTGGCCTGCGCACCGGGCGGCGGCTCACCCACTGCTTCGTCCTCGAGGTGCCGGGGCTGGACCGGCTGCTGCTGATCAGCGACGCCGCCTTCAACGTGGCCCCGGACCTCGCGGGCAAGGCGGCCATCCTCAGCAACGCGGTCTCCCTGGCCCACGCCCTGGGCATCGAGGAGCCGAAGGTGGCGGTCCTGGCGGCGGTGGAGGTGGTCAATCCCGACATGCCCGCGACCACCGATGCCGCGGCCCTGAAGGAGATGGGCGCCCGGGGCGAGTTCGGCCGGTGCCTGGTGGACGGGCCTCTGGCCATGGACCTGGCGGTCTCCCCGGAGGCGGCCCGGCACAAGGGGGTCGGGGGGCCGGTGGCCGGCCACGCGGACATCCTGATTGTGCCCGACATTGAGGCCGGCAACATCCTGTATAAGGGGCTGGTTTACCTCGCCGGCGCCAAGGTGGGCGGGGTAGTCCTGGGCGCGGCGGCCCCGGTGGTGCTGGTCTCCCGGGCGGACAGCCCGGAGAGCAAGCTCAACGCCATCGCCCTGAGCCTCCTCGTGTAGGTCCTCCCGGCGGCTGCCGCTGGACTTGGAACAGGAGGGATCCCGGTGGGTGTCTTTGAGCTCATGGGGAAACACGGTCACGAGCAGGTGGTCTTCTGCTACGACCGGGACAGCGGCCTCAAGGCGATCATTGCTATCCACGACACTACCCTGGGCCCGGCCCTGGGGGGCGTCCGGTTCTGGCCCTACGAAAAGGAAGAGGACGCGCTCAACGATGTCCTGCGGCTCTCCCGGGGGATGACCTATAAGAACGCCGCGATGGGACTGAACCTGGGTGGCGGCAAGGCGGTCATCCTCGGCGACCCGGCCCGGGACAAGAGCGAGCACCTCTTCCGGGCCTTCGGCAAGTTTGTCCAGAGCCTGGGCGGCCGCTACATCACCGCTGAGGACGTGGGCACCACCGTCCAGGACATGAACTACGTCCTGGCTGAGACCACCTACGTGGCCGGTCGGGCAGACCTCTCCGGCGATCCCTCCCCGGTAACCGCCTTCGGCGTCTACCGGGGGATGAAGGCGGCGGCCCGGTGGATCTGGGGGGAGGAGAGCCTCCGGGGGAAGACCGTGGCGGTGCAGGGGCTGGGGAAGGTCGGCTACCATCTCTGCCAGCACCTCCACGGGGAGGGGGCCCGGCTGGTGGTGACAGACATCCACCCGGCCGCGGTGGAGCGGGTGGTCCGGGAGTTCGGCGCCACCCCGGTGGAGCCGGAGGCGATCTACGATGTCGACTGCGACATCTACGCCCCCTGCGCCCTGGGCGGCACCCTCAACGACCAGACCATCCCCCGGCTGAAGTGCAAGATCGTGGCGGGAGCGGCCAACAACCAGCTCCAGGAGCCCCGGCACGCCCGGATGCTGATGGAACGGGGGATCCTCTACGCCCCGGACTTCATCATCAACGGCGGCGGCGTGATCAATGTGGCCGAGGAGTTCCACCCCTCGGGCTACAACCGGGACCGGGCTTACGCCAAGGTGGCGACCATCTACGACAAGCTGCTCACGGTCTTCCGGATCGCCCAGGAGCGGGGGATCACCACCGCCGAGGCGGCGGAGATCCTGGCGGAGGAGCGGATCGCCAGGGCCCTGGCCCTTCGGCGGATCTACACCCCCCGGTGACCCCGGCGGACCTGGACAAGGGGCGTCGAGGCCGGCCCGGCTGAGAGGGCCGGCAAGCCACGGCACAGTATGCGGCGGTTCTGGGTCGAACTGGCAGCAGGCCCGGGGAACCTGCGGGTTGCCCGGGCCGTTTCTTATTTCAAGGGGCATTTCAGGAAGCACGGGCTTCAGGCGCACCGGCTTCCGGAGCAGCGGCTTCAAGGGGTACGGGCTTCAAACAGCGGCAGGGCACCCGGCGGCCGGGGAAGCCCCGCCGGCGGAGGAGGGGTTGGGGTGAACCATCGGGACCCGGAGCCGGGCACGGCCCATGACAGGCGGCCGGGGCGGGGGGCCGGGCTTGTGGCCGGGGGACTCCTGGCGGCGGGTCTGGCCCTGGCGGTGGCCATGACGGCATGGATGACCGTCACCAGGGAGGAGCAGGCACCCCGGGAAGGAAGGGGCGACCCCGGGGTGGCGACGGGTGAGAGTCCGGCGGTGGGCGGCCAGCCCGGCGTCGGATCGGAAGCCCCACCGGAGGCTGGCCAGCCCGGCGTTGGGACGGAAACCCCACCGGAGGCCAGCCGGCCGGGTGCAGGGTCGGGCGCACCGGCGGAGGACCCGGCGGCGGACTGGGTCCCCTACGACGGGCCGGTGGAGCACATCTTCTTCCACCCGCTCATCGTCTACCCGGAGCTGGCCTTTGACGGAGACGCCATGGCCCAGGGCTACGACGACTGGTTTGTCACCGTGCCGGAGTTCCAAGGGATCTTGGAAGGCCTTTACCAGCGGGGCTACGTGCTGGTGGGCATCGGCGACCTCTTCGACGAGCAGGTGGAGGACGGCCGGACGGTCCTGGTCCGGAAAGAGCTGCGGTTGCCGCCGGGCAAGCGCCCCCTGGTGCTCTCCATCGACGACCTGAACTACTACGCCTATATGCGGGAGAACGGCAACGCCCACCGGCTCGTCGTTGACGACGACGGCCGGGTGACCGCCCTCGTGGTCACCTCCCGGGGCGAGCGGTTTCTCTCCCGGCGGGCCGAGATCGTCCCGATCCTCGACGACTTTGTGGCCGCACACCCGGACTTTTCCCTGAGCGGCGCCAAGGGGATCATCGCCCTGACCGGGTACGAGGGCATCCTCGGCTACGCCACCCACGACCCGGACGCCCCCGGATACGAGGCCGAGCGCCAGGAGGCCCTGCGGGTGGTGGAGCGGCTGAAGGCCACCGGCTGGAGCTTCGCCTCCCACGGCTGGGGGCACCGGGACGCGGCCCGGATCCGGCTGGAGAGCCTGGTGGAAGATACCGACCGGTGGAAGCGGGAGGTGGAGCCCCTGGTCGGGCCCACGCCGGTCTATATCTTCCCCTTCGGCAGCGGTGTCCGGCCGGGGGATCCGAAGTTCGAGGCCCTTCTGGCCCGGGGGTTCCGAATCTTCTGCGGCGTGGGCCCGCGGCCGTACCTGGAGGTGACCGACCGGCACGCCTGGATGGACCGGCGGCACATCGACGGCCTGGCCCTCCGAACCCAGAGGGACCTGCTCCGGGAGCTCTTCGACCCGGAGGCGGTGGTGGACCCGGCGCGCCCCTGGGCCCCGGCCGGGGCCGGGAGGCCCGGGAGACCCGAACTCGGCTCCCTCTGGGAACCGGAGCCGGGGTCTCTGCGGGAATAGGGGGGCTTCTTCGGGAATCGGGGCTTCAGCGGGAATCGGGGACGCGGCTATGGTACAATGGCCCCCGGAAGGGGGCTTGTCTCATGGACAGCGGCGAGAATCCGACCCGGCTCGCTTCCGACCTCATCTTCGCGAGCCGGGTCTTTTCCGTTTGCCGGGAGCGGTACCGGCTTGGGGAGCGGGAAGTGGTCCGGGACGTGGTCCACCACCCCGGTGCGGTGGTGATGGTGCCCCTGCTGGGGGACGGCCGGGTGGTGATGGTCCGCCAGTGGCGGGCCCCGGCGGGCCGGAAGCTGCTGGAGCTGCCCGCGGGCACCCTGGAGCCCGGGGAGGAGCCTGCGGCCGCCGCGGAGCGGGAACTGCAGGAAGAGATCGGGTACCGGGCCGGCCGGCTCACCGCCCTGGGGAGCTTCTACTCCGCCCCGGGGTTCTGCACGGAGCGGTTGCACCTCTTCCTGGCTGAGGACCTGGTGCCCGACCCCCGGCCGGGGGACGAGGACGAGGCCATCGAGGTGGTGACCCTGCCTCTCGGAGAGGCCCTGGAACAGGCCCTCCGGGGGGAGCTGCAGGATGCCAAGACCATCGCCGGGCTCTGCCTGGCCGCGGCCCGGCTGGGGCTGTGGGGGGCCGGCCGGTGAGCCGGGGAGAGCAGCCGCAGGTCGTCTACGCCGACCTCCACATCCACCTCGGCGGGATCAAGATGGCCGCAGCCCGGGACCTGACGGTGGAGAACATCCTGGCGGAGAGCGCTGGCCGCAAGGGCCTGGGGATGGTGGGAATCATCGACGCCGCAGCACCCCCGGCCTTGGCCCGGCTCCGGGAACTGGCCCGGGCCGGGGAACTGGAGGAACTCCCCGGTGGGGGCCTCCGGTACCGGGACCGGCTCACCCTGATCCCGGGCTCGGAAGTGGAGGTCTGGCATCCGGGGCCGGGGAGCACCGGCCCCTTCCACCTCCTGGTCTACCTCCCCGGCCTTCGGGAGCTGGAGGAGTTCGCCCGGTGGCAGGCGACCCAGGTGAAGAACCCCTGCCTCTCCACCCAGCGGCACCGGGCCAGCGCCGCGGAGGTGGTGGCGGTGGCGGCGGAGCTCGGCGGATTTGTGATCCCGGCCCACGCCTTTACCCCGTACAAGGGCATCCTGGCCGCGGCAGGAAGCGTGGCCGCGGCCATCCCGCCGGAGCTGTGGGCCCATGTCCCCGCGGTGGAACTCGGCCTCTCCGCGGACACCGAGATGGCCGACCGGCTGCCGGAGCTCCAGGCCTTTGCCTACGTGGCCAACTCCGATGCCCACTCCTTGCCCCGGATCGCCCGGGAGTACAACGCCCTGGCGGTGGCGGCTCCCACCTTCCGGGAACTGCACCTCGCCCTCCGGGAGGCGGAGGGCCGGGCGATCCTGGCCCACTACGGCCTGGACCCGCGCCTGGGCAAGTACCACCGGAGCTACTGCCTTACCTGCGATCGGCCCCTGGAGGGCCCGCCACCTCAGGATGCCTGCCCCCGGGGCCCGGGCCACCGGCTGGTTCTTGGCGTGCTGGACCGGATCCACCTCCTGGCCGCGGCCGGAGGCGAGCCGCTGGGGACGCCGGCGACCCACCAGGAGTCGCCGGTGACGCCGCCGCCGGCGCCCCACCAGGCGCCGGGGGCCCGGCGCCGGCGGCCGCCCTACGTCCACCAGATTCCCCTCGCCTTCGTCCCGGGGGTGGGCCGCCGCACCCTGGACCGGCTGCTGGAAGCCTTCGGCTCGGAGATGGCGGTGCTCCACCGGGCGACCCGGGAGGAGCTGGCAGAGGTGGTGGGCCCGGTTCTGGCGGAGCGGATCGATGCCGCCCGCCGGGGCGCGGTGGCCATCGCCTCCGGCGCCGGCGGCATCTATGGCCGGCTGGTCCTGGATTGAGCCTGGGCCTGCCGAACCCGGGGCCGGTTCCGGCGCAGCGCTGGACTGAACCCCCGCCGCCCTGCATACCCATGCTCCAGGTTCGTCCACCGGGGGTGGCGGCGGTGGTCTTTCTGGAGCAGGTTCTGGGCCGGTCCCTCGCCCAGCGGGGCGGGCACCTGGCCCTGGGAATGTCCCTCTTGGTCCTCGGGGTGGTCCTCGGCGCCCTGGGTGTCGGGGCCCTGGGGGAGCGGGACCGGATGGAGCTGGTGGCCCTGGTCTCCGGCCACCTGGCAGCCCTGGGGCAGGGTGGGGCTTTGGGCCGGCTGGAGCCCGGGCCGGCCCTCGCCCTGGCGGTCCGGAACCTGCGGCTGGTGGCCTTCCTCTGGCTCCTGGGGCTTACCGTGGCCGGCAGCCTGGTGGGGCTTGGCCTGCTCTTTTTCCGGGGCTTTGTCGCCGGCTTTGCCGCCGGGTTCCTGAGCGCTCAGCTCGGGTGGCGGGGTGCGGTGCTGGCCGCCGCGGGGCTGTTGCCCCACAACCTGGTGGCCATCCCCGCGCTGGCCCTGGCCGGGGCGGGAGCCCTGGACTTCGCGCTCGCTGTGGTCCAGGGCCGGGCCCGGCGGAGCCGCTCCCACTTCTACCGGGAGCTGGGGGATTACACCCGCTGGATGGCGGGAGCCGGGGCCCTGGCGGTGGTCGCCGCCCTGGTGGAGGGGTGGGTGACGCCGCTCCTCCTCGGGCTCGCCGCCCGGCTGGCCCTGGCTCCGTGACGGCCCCTTGTGTTGCCCAGGGGCGTCTGGGATAATCGCAATGAAAAGAGAGTTTCCGGACGTCGCGTCCGTCACCGGTCCGCCTGGCTCCGCCCGGGCAGGAGCCGGGGCTCCGGCGCGGGCCCGCGCCGGTGGCGACGGAGCGCGCCATGCCGGTGCCGAACCAGGAGAGGGGCAGATCCATCGTGAAGGTCGGCGTGGTCAAGGAGATCAAGCCATACGAGCACCGGGTCGCCCTGACGCCGGCGGGGGTGAAGGCCCTGACGGGGGCCGGCCACACCGTCTATGTGGAGGCCGGGGCCGGCCTGGGGAGCGGATTCACCGATGACGAGTACCGGGCCACCGGGGCCCAGATCCTGCCCTCCGCAGCGGAGGTCTACGCCGCCGCGGAGATGATCCTGAAGGTCAAGGAGCCCCTGCAGCCGGAGTACCCCCTGCTCCGGGAAGGGCAGATCCTGTTCACCTACCTGCACCTGGCGGCTGAGCCGGAGCTCACCCGGGTGCTGATGGACCGGAAGGTGGTGGCCATCGCCTACGAGACGGTCCAGCTTCCGGACGGCAGTCTGCCCCTCCTCACCCCCATGAGCGAGGTGGCGGGCCGGATGGCGGTTCAGATCGGTGCCCGGTTCTTGGAAAAGCCCCAGGGGGGACGGGGGGTCCTCCTGGGGGGCGTGCCGGGTGTCGCCCCGGGTCGGGTGGTGATCATCGGCGGCGGCACCGTGGGGACCAACGCGGCCCGGATCGCGGTGGGCCTGGGGGCCCACGTCACCATCCTGGACATCAACGCCGAGCGCCTCCGGTACCTGGGTGACATCTTCCAGGGCCGGGTGGAGACCCTGTACTCCAACGAGTACAACATCGCCGCGGCGGTTACCCAGGCGGACCTGGTGATCGGCGCGGTGCTGATCCCCGGTGCCCGGGCGCCCAAGCTGGTGACCGAGGAGATGGTCCGGGCGATGCAGCCCGGCTCCGTCATCGTCGACGTGGCCGTCGACCAGGGGGGCTCGGTGGCCACCATCGACCGGACGACCACCCACGCGGACCCGGTTTACGTCAAGTACGACGTGGTCCACTACGCGGTGCCCAACATGCCGGGGGCGGTCCCCCGGACCTCCACCCTGGCCCTCACCGGCGCTACCCTTCCGTATGCCCTGGAGATCGCCAACAAGGGCTGGCGCCGGGCGCTCCGGGAGAACCCCGCCCTGGCCAGGGGGGCCAACGTGGTGGAGGGGCACGTGGTGTACGAGGCGGTGGCCCGGGCCCACGGCCTGCCCTACGTCCCCCTGGAGGAGGTCCTTGGGTAGGGGGAAGGCCCGAAGGGTCCTTGGACCGGAGAGGGCCTTGGCGGTGGCGTCCAGGGCCCCATGGGAATGGCGAGGCGAAAGGCGAGGCGGCATCCCCTGCGGATGCCGCCTCGCCTGTTTTCCTGCTGACCCCCGGGTTTATTCTCCGGCGGCTTCCTGGGCGCCGCCCACCTCTTCCCAGATGGAGGTCCGGGCGGTCTCCCGGAGGTAGATCGAGCCGATGACAAAGGTGAGCGCCGCCACCCCGATGGGGTAATAGAGGCCGGCGTAGGCGTGGCCGGTTTCCGCGGCGATCCAGGTGGCCACGAAGGGCACCAACCCATCGAAGACCCCGTTGCCGATGTGGTACGGCAGGGAGAGGGAGGTGTACCGGATCCGGGCCGGGAAGAACTCTACCAGGAAGGCGGCGACGGGGCCGTAGACCATGGTGACGTAGAGGACCTGGATGAAGACCAGGAGGGTGAGCATCACCGGGTTCTCCCGGTTGGCGGACATGAGGGAGTAGAGGGGGATGTAGGTCACCGCGCCCAGGAGGTTGCCGGCCATCATGATCCACTTGCGGCCGATTCGGTCGGAAAGGGCGCCAAAGACCACGAAGAACGGAGTGGCCAGGGCCAGGGCCGCGGCCATGACGATGGTGACGGTGAGGAAGGGGACCTCCAGGGTGTTGAGGAGAAAGCTCTGAGCGTAGAACTGGCCGGTGTACCAGACCACCCCCTGGCCGGCGGTGGCCCCGAAGAGCGCAAGCAGCATCAGCCGCAGGTTGCGCGGGTCCCCCAGGCTTTCCCGGATCGGGGCCTGGGAGGCCTTCCCCTTCTCCTTGAGCCGGGTGAAGAGGGGCGACTCCCGGAGGCTCATCCGGATCCAGAGGGAGACGCCAACCAGGACGATGGAGAGGAGGAACGGGATCCGCCAGCCCCAGGCCCGGAAGGCCTCTTCACCGACGGCAAGGCGCACCGCCAGGATGACCAGGAGAGAGAGGAAAAAGCCGCCGGTGGCGGTGATCTGGATGAAGCTGGTGTAGAACCCCCGGCGGTTGTCCGGCACGTGCTCGGCCACGTAGATCGCCGCACCCCCGTACTCGCCCCCCAGGGCGAGCCCCTGCAGGAGCCGCCCGGGGTTCATACGCCAAAGTCGGTCGTCATAAGGTAAAGGGAAACCGTCGGGAAGCCCGCCGCCCCTGAAAAGGGCATCCGGCCGGGGGGAGCAGTGGCGCCGCCCCTTGTGTGCATACTCCGCCCCGGCACGGGCACAGAATAGGTTCCAGAACTGGAACGAAGGGGATGCCCGATGAAAAAACTGATCAATGAGTTCATTAATTACTTAAGTGTCGAACGCGGGCTGGCGATGAACACCCTGGAATCCTACGGCCGGGATCTGCGCCAGTACCAGCAGTACCTGGAGCAGGACGCAGCGACCCTGGACAGCGCGTCGACCCAGACCATCGTCAACTACCTGCTCTATCTCCAGCGGCAGGGGAAGGCCACCGCCACCATCGCCCGCCGGCTCGCGGCCCTGAAGGCCTTCTATCAGTTCCTGGTCCGGGAGAAGTACGTGGAGGCCGATCCCACGGTCAACCTGGAGTCCCCCAAACTGGAGAAACGGCTGCCAAAAGTGCTTACCGTCCGGGAGGTCGAGCTGTTGCTCCAGCAGCCGGACCCCTCCCAGCCAGCAGGGCTCCGGGACCGGGCGATGCTGGAACTGCTTTACGCCACGGGAATCCGGGTCTCGGAGCTCGTCGCCCTCAACGTCGAGGCCGTGAACCTGGAGATGGGCTACATACGGTGCCGGGGGCGGGGAGCCAAGGAACGGGTGGTGCCCATGGGCTCCCTGGCGATCCGCAGCTGCCGGGAGTACCTCGAGCGTGGCCGGCCCCGGCTGGTGAAGGATCCGGGGGAGCAGGCCCTTTTCGTCAACCACCACGGCCGGCGCCTCACCCGGCAGGGATTCTGGAAGATCGTCAAGAAGTACGCAGAAGACGCCCGGATCGACAAGGAGATTACCCCCCACACCCTGCGGCACTCCTTCGCCACCCACCTCCTGGAGAACGGCGCCGATCTCCGGTCGGTGCAGGAGATGCTCGGCCACGCGGACATCTCCACCACCCACGTCTACGAAGAGGTCGTGAAGATGAAGGGGCGGCTGAAGGAGATCTACTCCCGCACCCACCCCCGGGCATAGGGGAGCGGCGCCCCGGCCGGGAAACCGAAGGAGAAGCCGCACCGGCGCCGACGACAGCGCAGCCGGCCCATGGGGGCCGGCTCTTGGTCTCTCCGCCCCTGGTTCCCCCCCGCCTCTGGCCTCTCCGCTCGTGGTCGCGGCGCCGAGGCTGCCGGCCTCCTTGTCGATACCGGCTCAGGCGTATCCCGTCGATTCAGTCGAATCCTGTCAAGGCAGAGGAGGACGCCCAGGATGGCAGCAGCGGTCGAACGGGTCACCCTGATCGTCCTGGACAGCGTCGGGATCGGTGCGATGCCCGACGCCGCCGAATACGGCGACGAGGGCGCCAACACCGTGGGCAACCTCGCCCGGGCCATGGGCGGGCTCGACCTGCCGAACCTCGGCCGGCTGGGGCTGGGGAACCTCCTGGAGGTCCAGGGAGTGCCTCCTGTGGACCGCCCCGAGGGGGCCTACGGCCGGATGGCCATCGCCAGCGTGGGCAAGGACACCATGACCGGCCACTGGGAGATGGTGGGGATCCGGATCGACGAGCCCTTCCGCACCTACCCCAACGGCTTTCCCGAGGACCTGATCCAGCGGTTCATCGAAGCCGCGGGGATCGGCGGGGTGCTGGGAAACAAGGTGGCCTCGGGCACCGAGATCATCAAGGAGCTGGGCGCCGAGCACATGCGCACCGGCTGGCCCATCGTCTACACCTCCGCGGACAGCGTCTTCCAGATCGCGGCCCACGAGGAGATCATCCCGCTGCCGGAGCTGTACCGCATCTGCGAGGTGGCTCGGAGCCTCCTCCAGGGCGAACACCGGGTCGGCCGGGTGATCGCCCGCCCGTTTGTGGGGGATCCGGAGCGGGGCTTTACCCGCACGGCGAACCGGCATGATTACGCCCTGGAGCCCCCGCCCATGCTCCTGGACTTCGTCAAGGAGGCGGGGCTGGAGGTGGCCGCGGTGGGGAAGATCCGGGACATCTTCAGCGGCCACGGCATCACCCGGGCGATTCCCACCAAGAACAACACCCACGGCCTGGACGTGGTGGAAGAGCTGATGGCGGAGCGGTGGCAGGGGCTCATCTTCGCCAACCTGGTCGACTTCGACATGCTCTACGGCCACCGCCGGGACCCGGCGGGCTACGCCCGGGCGCTCAAGGAGGTGGACGACCGGCTGCCCCGGCTGCGGTCGCTCCTGGGAGAACGGGACGTGCTGATCCTCACCGCGGACCACGGCAACGACCCGACCTTCCGGGGCACCGACCACACCCGGGAGTACGTTCCGGTCCTGATCACCGGCCGGCCGATCCGGTCCGGCGCCTACTTTGGCACCCGGCCGACCCTCGCGGACCTGGGGGCGACGGTGGCCGAACTCCTCGGGGTGCCCTGGCGGGGCCAGCAGGGCCAGAGCTTCGCCAGCGCCATTCTGGCCTGAGAGGGTGGCCCCGGCACGACAGGGTGGCTCCCGCCCGACGGGGTGGCCCCGGCACGGGGCGATCCCGGCCGCCCCGCCCCTGGCGGCGCGAATTCCCTGGCGGTGCCAATCCCTGCCGGGATGGCTGCCGCTCCACCCTGGGGAGAATAGCCCCAGGAGGTTGAGGGCCATGACCCACGTGCGCGTAGGGGCCAGGCGCTGGGCGGGCCGGGCGGGCTGGCGGAAGGGGCTGCTGTTGGTTCTCACCCTGCTGGTGACCGCCCTGGCGGCGCCGTCGGCGGCGGCTCCGGCAGGGACGGCCCCCGGGGCGCCGGAGCCCGGGGGGACCCCGTCGGGGCCGGGACAGCCCGGGGAAGCACCGGGGAGGCCGGCCGCGGCGCCGGGCCAGCCCGGGGAAGCCCAGGGGAGGCCTGCCCGGGGACCGCAGGATGCCCCAGGGGAGACCGCCGGCCCCGCCCTGGCCATCGGGAGCCCTTCGGCGGTACTGATGGAGGCCCGGAGCGGCCGGATCCTATTGGCCAAGAACCCCCACGAGCGCCGCAACCCGGCCAGCGTCACCAAGATCATGACCCTGCTGGTGGCCTACGACGCCCTGGCCGCGGGCAAGGCCACCTGGGACGAGGCGGTGACCACCAGCGAGCTGGCCAAATCCCAGGGGGGAACCCAGGTCTTCCTCGAGGTAGGGGAGGTAAACCCTCTCGGGGCGCTGCTCAAGGCGATCTCCGTCGGCAGCGCCAACGACGCCGCGGTGGCGGTGGCGGAGCACCTCGGGGGCTCCCACGAAGGGTTCGTGGCGATGATGAACGACCGGGCCCGGGGGCTGGGGCTGCAGAACACCCAGTTCCAAAATGCGACGGGGTTCGACGCACCTGGTCATTACTCGACGGCACACGACATCGCCGTCATCGCCCGGGAGCTGATCCTCCGGTACCCCCAGGCTCTCCGCCATTCCAAGGTCTTCTACGAGCTGTTTCAGCACCCGGACGGCCGGGAGACGGAGATGCTCAACCGGAACCGGCTCGTCCACTTCTACGACTGGGTGGACGGGCTGAAGACGGGCCACACCCAGGCGTCGGGGTACAGCATCGCGGCCACCGGGGAGCGGGGCGGAACCCGGATGATCGCGGTCGTCCTGGGGGCCCCGGACGCCGCCACCCGGCAGGCCGACGCCCTGCGGCTACTGGAGTATGGCCTTGCCCGGTTCACCACCGTCACCCACGCGCCGGCGGGCAAGCCCCTGGCAGCGGTGCCGGTGCTCCGGGGGATGCGCCGGCAGGTGGCCGCGGTGCCCCGGGTGCCCGTGGCGGTGACCGTGCCCCGGGAAGACCGGGAGAAGGTAGAGTGGCGGGTCCAGGTCGCCCCCCGGCTGCAGGCGCCGGTCACCCAGGGGCAGGTGGTCGGCCGGGTGAGCGCGGTGGTGGGGGGCCGGGAGGAGGCGGCCTACGAGCTGGTGGCGGCGGAGAACATCCCCCGGCTCACCCTGTGGGGCGCCCTGCGCCAGGCCTTCGGGCGGGTCCTGGGTTCGGAGTCAGACTAGGCGGGCTCAGGCTCGGCGGGGATCCCGGGCGCACCCCGGCGCGGGGCGCCAGGCCCCCGGGGGCAGGCCGCGGACAACGGGATCTGACATCGGGATGCGAATATCGCGCAAGGCCCCGGGCCTCCCGGGGCCTTTGGCGCGGGCGCGAGGGATCTTGTCGCACGAATCCTCCGGTTCGACACAGGAGATCCAGGGTCTGCCGGCGAAACCACTTTCCGTATCCAAGGGGGTGGGATGGGCGGTGGAACTGGAGACCCGGGTGCAGGGCGATACCCTTTACGTCCGGGTCCGGGGGGACCTGGACCTGATGACCGCCGGAACCTTCCGGGAGGAGGTGGAGGCGGAACTGGAGCGGACCGGCGTGAGCCGGCTGGTGCTGAACCTGGCGGGGCTCAAGTTCATCGACTCCTCCGGGCTGGGGGCGATCCTCGGGCGGTTCCGGCGACTCCAGCACCGGGGCGGCCGGTTGGTGCTGGAGGACCCGCCGCCGGCTATCCGGCCCGTTCTGGAGATGGCAGGGTTCTACCGGCTGATGGAGGTCCGGGAATCCGGCCCCGGCCGCACGGCCGGGTAGGGAGGTGGGGTTGCGGTGCACAACCGGGTGGTCCTCGAGATCCCCAGCCTGCCGGAACACGTGAGCCTGGCCCGGCTCCTGGTGGCCCAGATGGCGGCCCAACTGCGGTTTACCGTTGCCGAGGTGGAGGAGATCAAGGTGGCGGTCTCCGAGGCGGTAACCAACGCCATCGTCCATGGGTACCAGGGGCGGGGCGACGGCGTGGTGCGGCTGGAGGTGTCGCTTCACCCGGGAGAGCTGGAAGTGGAGGTCATCGACCAGGGGTGCGGCATGGCGGACCTGGAACTGGCCCGGCAGCCGGCCTATTCCACGGACCCGGATCGGATGGGGCTGGGCTTCATCTTTATGGAAAACTTCATGGACCACCTGGAGGTGCGGTCCGAGCCAGGCCGCGGGACTCGGGTGCGGATGCGGAAGCGGACGGGAACCTGTGGGCCAGTCACCACCGGCGGGCAGTAGGGGGGGCCGCCGGTGACCGATGCCCAGCGGGGAGTCGAACGCCAGTGGGCAGAAGAGACCACCCGGGCCCTGATCGCCCGGGCCCAGGCGGGGGATGAGGAGGCCCGGGAGGAGTTGGTGCTGCGCCACGACCGGCTGGTCCGGTCCATCGTCCACCGGTTCCAGGCCAGCGGCCGCGAACAGGAGGACCTCTACCAGCTGGGGCGGCTGGGGCTCTTGAAGGCCATCGACCGGTTCAACCTGGACCTGCCGGTGCAGTTCAGCACCTACGCGGTGCCCCTCATCCTGGGCGAGATCCGGCGGTACCTCCGGGATGACAGCCCCCTTCGGGTCAGCCGCACCATGAAGGCCCTGGCCGCGCAGGCCCGCAGGACCCAGGAGGCGCTCTACCGGACCCTGGAGCGGGAGCCCACCCTGGCGGAGGTGGCCGGGGCCCTGGGGGAGTCGATGGAGACGGTGATCCAGGCCCTGGAGTCGGTGCGGCCGCCGGCCTCCCTCCACGAGCCCATCTACACCGGCAGCGACGAGCCCATCTACCTCCACGAGCAGCTGGCTTCCGACGAGAGCGAGCCCCTCTGGTTGGACCGGGTGGCCCTGCGGGAGGGTCTCGACCACCTGGGGACCCGGGAGCGGGAGATCCTGCTCCTCCGGTACTTCCGGGACAAGACCCAGACCGAGGTGGCCCGGCTCCTGGGCATCAGCCAGGTGCAGGTCTCCCGGCTGGAGCGGCGGGCGCTCAACCAGATCCGGCAGTACCTCACTGGCACGGAGGATTAGGGATAAGGAGTAAACACCGCCGGGCTGTGAGACCCTATGCCCGAGGTGGCATGCGCCATGAGGCACGATCCAGCCATCCGCAGGCCCTGGGTGCTGGGGCTGATGCTCCTGGCCCTGGTGCTGATCTTCTCCGGGCTCTGGCGGATCGCCCGGCGCCTCGACCCGCCGGAGCCGCCGGCCCGGGCGACCCTGGTCCGGTCGGGGCCCGTTCCCGGCGCATATTTCCCTTCCGCCTTCGCATCCTAGGGAGAGACCGGACCGGGGGAGGGTCCCGATCGCCGCAGGCTCGGTCGGGGGTTGGTACCCACCCCGGTCGCGGTCAACTCCGCCGGAGCGGAGGGAGAGCCGTGACCGGGGCAGCGGACCGGCAGGCGACGCCCGACCCGCCGGCCCAAAGAGGCGGCCGGTGGAAGGCGGATCGGCTATGGCCAGGGCTTCCGGATCTGGTGGCCCCGGAAGGCCAGGGGCCCATCTGGCCCGCGGTCGGTGGGCTGGCAGGAGCGGAACCAGCAGCAGAGGGGGAGGAGGAGCCGTCGTGACCACCATCAAGGTGACGGAGCTTGTGGGGCAGTCGAAAACCTCCTGGCAGGACGCGGTCCACACGGCGGTCAAGGAAGCCGCCAAGACCGTGCGGAACATCAGCGGGGTTGAGGTCTACAACCTGACCGCCGACGTGCAGGACGGAAACATCGTCGAGTACAAGGCCAACGTGAAGATCGCTTTCCGGGTGGAGCCCGACCGGGGCACGAGCCGCTGAAGGACAGAACCCGTACCTGCCGGGGCCGGCCCGTCCGGTCCCCGGGCTGCTGGCACAGGAGGGGGCACGTGCGCCCCCTTGCTCTGTCTTTTTGCGCTATGGTGGGCCGGTCCCGGGGCGGCGCTGCCCCGGGGCCGCGTTACCCGCGCCGGTCGATCAGGTGGATGACCACCCGGTATACGAAAGCAGCGACTGCAAGGGCGCCCAGGCTGCCCCAGAACCCGAGGCGCGGGAGCATGAAGTAGACCGCGGCGAGGGAGAGGATCACGAAGCCCAGTTCTTCAAGGATCGCCCAGCGGTTTCCATGCATGGCTGACACCTCGCGGCGACGGGGGCAACGTCCTCACCTAGCAATGTCCCTACCCAACAGAGTAAGAACCCCTTGACCACTCGTCGCGGTCAAGGGGTTCTTGTGGCAGGCCAGGGACGGCGCCCCGGCCGGTGAGCCCGGCCCCCTACTTGGACCGGGGGACGACCTCGTGCCCACCGAACTCGTGCCGGAGCGCGGCCACCACCTTGCCGGCGAAGGTGTCTTGCTGCCGGGAACGGAGTTGCCGCCGTCGGTCAGGACATCCCCCGGCTCCAGGACCGGGAACCAGAGCCGGGCACGCAAGGTCTGGGAGAAGATTTGGCCCCTCCTGCACCCCGTGCAGGAGGGGCCGCTTCTGCTAGCGAAACGTTGCCGGTGCCACCCGGCGTCCCGACGGATGTGCAGAGTGGCTCAACGGACCCCGTCGAAAAGTCCGGTGGGTGAGACATCCCTTCGCCTGGCCTTGCCGCCGCCCCCAGGGGAGCCGCCCATCGGCGTTGACACTGGATCCCCGCCGTGCTACCTTCGTAATGATTTCAAAGTCGCTGCACGAGTGCTGAGGAGGCGGACCGCGTAGATGCACCTATATGGCACCCAAGCCATCGACGCCGAGGGACACCTGACCATCGGCGGGGTCCGGGCGGTGGACCTTGCCCGCCGGTTCGGGACGCCCCTCTACGTGTTGGATGAGGAACTGATCCGGCAGAATTGCCGGGCTTACGTCGACGCCTTTCGGTCCGCTTGGCCGGATTTCATCGTGGCCTACGCGGCAAAGGCCTTCCTTTGCACTGCGATGGCGGCCCTGGTCCATCAGGAAGGGCTTTACCTGGACGTGGTCTCCGGCGGGGAACTCATTACAGCCCTCCGGGCTGGGGTCCCCGCCGAGCGCCTGATCTTCCACGGGAACAACAAGACCCCGGAGGAGCTGGACCTCGCTCTCCGGGCCGGGGTGGGCCGAATCGTGGTGGACAGCTTCTCCGAGCTGGACCTTCTGGCCGACATGGCCGCCGAGCGGGAGGTCCGGCCGCGGATTGCCCTCCGGATCACCCCCGGGGTGGAGGCCCACACCCATCACTACATCGCTACCGGCCAGCTGGACAGCAAGTTCGGCATCCCCATCGCCGGCGGGGCCGGGCTGGAGGCGGTCAGGCGGGCCCTGGAGACGCCGGCGGTGGACCTGGTGGGCCTGCACTGCCACATCGGCTCCCAGATCTTGGACCTGGGCGGGTACGAGGTCACGGCCGCGCGGATGGTGGATTTCATGGCCGCGG
Source organism: Bacillota bacterium (assembly GCA_021890795.1). Lineage (GTDB taxonomy): Bacteria > Bacillota > Sulfobacillia > Symbiobacteriales > ZC4RG38 > ZC4RG38. The sequence goes on from JAKKUO010000022.1 coordinate 19,722, forward strand.
TGCAGCGGGAGACCGGGTGGACCTGCCCGGAGCTGAACCTGGGCGGCGGCCTCGGGGTGCGGTATACCGCCGAGGATAGGGCCCCGACGCCGGCGGAACTCGTCGCGGTGCTGACCCGGACGGTACGGGCCCGGTGCGAGGCCCACGAGCTGCCCCTTCCCCGGCTGGTGGTGGAACCGGGGCGGTCCATCGTCGGGGAGGCCGGCACCACCCTCTACACCGTGGGGGCGATCAAGGAGATCCCCGGCGTGCGCACCTACGTGGCCGTGGACGGAGGGATGGGGGACAATCCCCGGCCCGCGCTTTACCAGGCCCGGTACGACGCGGTGGTGGCGAACCGGGCCGCGGAGCCCCGGATCCGGTTGGTGACCGTCGTCGGCCGGACCTGCGAGTCCGGCGACGTGCTGATCCGGGACCTGCCGGTGCCGGAGACCATTGCCCGAGGGGACATCCTGGCGGTTCAGGTGACCGGGGCGTACAACTACAGCATGGCGTCCCACTACAACCGCTTCCCAAAGCCGGCGGTGGTCCTGGTCCGAGACGGGGAAGCGGACGTGGTGGTGGAACGGGAGACCTGGGAGGACCTCCTGCGGTTTGACCGGATGCCCGAGCGGCTTCGGGCCGGGGTGGCCTGGCGGTAGGGTAGCCGGAACGGGTGCGGAGTTGCCCGGCGCTAGCCGGAGCGGCTTCGGCCCGCTGCGGGCCGGTGGCGGCCCGAGCGGCTCCGGGTCCAGGGGGCTCGGCTTCAGATCGACGGGCTCGGCGGTCAGGGGAACACGCCGGGAGTCCAGCCGGGAGGAAGCCGGCCCCGAAGCGCCAATCTTAAGGCGAAGAGGAGGCGGAGGCCCCATGGAGCAGTCGCGGCGGGACCGGCCGGCGGAGCCTGGGGACCGGCTCTCCCCCTACTGGACCAATCCGGAACCCAGCCCCCTGGCGGTGAAAGGCTACCGGGACTGGGTAGAGGAGCAGATCCAGGAGGCCATGGCCCGGGGCGACTTCGACAACCTCCCCGGCCGGGGAAAGCCCCTGGACCTGACGGAGAACCCCTTTGAGAAGGACTGGCTGGTCCACCACATCCTGAAAAACGCCGGCGTGGCGCCGGAGTGGATCGAGCTGCGCCGGGAGATCCAGGCGGACCTGGCCTGGCTCCGGGACCACCCGGACCACCCAGACCGGGCGGAGCGGATCCGGGAGACGAATCGAAAGATCGACCGGTACAATCTCCTGGTGCCCATCCCGAACCTCCAGTATCCCCGGCTGACCCCGGCCACCGCGCCGGGGGCGCCGCCCCGGACGGCCGGGGGTGGAGCCCAGCCGTCGCCGGAGGGATCCAGGTGACCAGCGGACCCTTTGTCGTGACCGCGCCGCCGGACCGGCCCCGGCGGATCATCGTCCCCCACGCCAACACCGACCCCGACGCCCTGGGGGCGGCGGTGGCCGCCCGGGTGCTCTACCCGGGGGCCGCTGTTGTGCTGCCCGGGCTGGTGCTGCCCGGCGCGGCGGAGTTTGCCTCCCTCCACCGGTACCAGGTCCGGGCCCGGAAACCGAAGGAGTTGGACCTGGACCGGTTGGAGATGGCGGTGGTGGTGGACACCCGGGACCCGGCCCGGCTCGGTCCCCTGCGGGAGGTGGTCCGCCGGGAGGGGCTGCGGCTCCACCTCTACGACCACCACCCTGGCGACCCGGGGGACCTGGGGGGCGAGCTGGAGGTGGTGGAGCCCGTCGGCGCCACCTGCACCCTCCTCGCCGAGCTCCTGGAGGAGGCGGGGGTGCGCCCCTCGCCCTTCGAGGCCACCGCACTGCTCCTGGGGATCTACGCAGACACCGACCACCTGACCCTCCCCACCACCAGCCCCCGGGACGTCCGGGCCGCGGCCTGGCTCCTGGAGCAGGGGGCAAGCCTCCAGGTGGTGGCCCGGTTCACCCGGCCGGAGCTGCAGCCGGCCCAGCAGGAACTGTTGGCCCAGCTTATCGCCCGGAGCAGGGTCCACACCGTTCGGGGCGTCCGGGTGCAGGTCGCGGTGGGGGAGACCGCCGCCTACGTCGGAGGCCTGGCCCGGTTGGTCCACAAGCTCTGCGACCTGCGGCCCGCCGCGGCCACCTTCGTCGTGGTGCGGATGGAGGACCGGGTGCACCTGGTGGGCCGCAGTACCGTCCCCTGGGTCGACGCCGCCCGGGTGATGGCGGCTTTTGGCGGTGGCGGCCACCGGGGCGCGGCCTCGGCCACGGTCCGGGGGCTCAGCGCGGAGGCGGCGGCCGAGCGTCTGCTCCAGGTGCTGGCGGAGGTGGGGGTCGGCCAGCCGCTGACCGCCCGGGACCTGATGAAGACCCCGGTTCGGGCGGTGCCCCAGGACGTGTCCATCGGCGAGGCGGAGCGGCTGATGCTCCGCTACGGCTACTCGGGCCTGGTGGTGGTGGACAGCGGCCACCGGGTGGTGGGGGTGATCTCCCAGCGGGACGTGGAGAAGGCCCGGCGCCACGGCCTCACCCACGCCCCGGTGAAGGGCGTGATGAGCTCCCCGGCTCTCACCATCCCGCCGGACCTGCCCCTCGATGAGATCCAGGCCCTGATGGTGGAGCGGGACATCGGTCGGCTGCCGGTGGTGGAGGACGGCCGGCTGGTGGGCATCGTCACCCGGTCCGACGTCCTGGGCCGGCTCTACGGAGCGCCAGTCCCCCACTGGCACCGGCCCCTCTACGAGCCCGGCGTTGGGGGCGAGGTCGCCGGGGCGGCGATCCGGGACCGGGCCCGGGACCTGCCGCCCCCGGTGGCCCGGGCCCTCCGGGCCGCCGGCGAGGTGGCCCGGGAGACCGCGGTGCCGGCCTACGCGGTGGGGGGCTTTGTCCGGGACCTCCTCCTGGGTTGGCCGGTGCTGGACGTGGATATCGTGGTGGAGGGGGACGGCATCGCCTTTGCCCGGCGGCTGGCGGAGCGGCTGGGAGGCCGGGCGGAGGCGGTCCCCCGGTTCGGCACCGCGCACGTCTACGATGCCGAGGGGTTCCGGGTGGACGTGGCCACGGCCCGGCGGGAGCTGTACGCCTACGCCGCTGCCCTGCCCGAGGTGGAGGCGGCCGACCTCCGGGAGGATCTCTACCGCCGGGACTTTACCATCGGGGCGATGGCCATCCGCCTCACCCCGGAAGGGCTCGGGGAGCTGGTGGACTTCTTCGGCGGCTACCGGGACCTCCAGGAGGGTGTAGTTCGGGTGCTGCACTCTCTTAGCTTTGTGGAAGACCCGACCCGGATCCTCCGGGCCGCCCGGTTTGCCGGCCGGTACGGGATGCGGCTGGAGCCCGAGACGGCCCGGCTCGCCCGGGAGGCGGTGGCCGGCGGGTTTCTCGAGCGGGTGACCCCTGAGCGGGTCCGGAACGACCTCATCCGGCTCCTGCAGGAGCCCGCGGCCCCGGCCTGCCTCCAGGTCCTCCGCGAGCTGGGGGCCCTCGAGCACGTTCTGCCCGAGGTGCGCTGGACCGACGAGACGGAGGCCCTCGTGGAAAGGGTGCGGGAATGCCTCGCCGGGGCCGGCGCCGGTGCGGGCCCGGGAGCAGCGTCCGGCGGTGAGGCTGGAGCGGGCCCGGCGTCCCCAGCGCTGCCCCCGGCAGTGGTGTCCATCGCCCGGGCGGCGGAGCCCTGGCGGCTTTACCTGGCGGCCCTGCTGGTGGGCGGGGCATGCGGAGCGGGATGCGGCGACCCGGGCCGCGGCGGCAAGTACCCCGGAGACGGCGGCGCCCCGGACGCCTCCCCTGAGGCCCGGGCCGGGGCTCTGGCGGAGCGGCTCCGGCTCAGCCGCCGGGACCGGGAGGCCCTCCTCGGGGCGGTGGCCGGGGTCGCCGCGGCCCTGGCCATCCTCACCCGGCCCGACCTCCGGCCCTCCCAGGCCGTCGGGATCCTGGAGCCGCGGCCGCCGGAGGGGCTCCTGCTCCTCTGGCTCCTCGGCGAGCGGACCCCGGCCCGGGGATGGGTCGAGCGGTACTGGGCAGAACTTCGGCACATCCGGCCGGCCATCACCGGGGACGACTTGCGCCAGACGGGGCTGCCGCCGGGCCCGGCCTACGCCGTCGCCCTGGCGGCGGCCCGGGCGGCCCGGCTCGACGGCCGGGCCGTTGGCCGGGAGGCGGAGCTGGCGGTGGCCCTGGCCGCGGCCCGGGAAGCCATGGCCCGGGAAGCCGGGGCTGGACCGGAGGCGCAGCGGCTGCGGTGACCGGGCAGGGGTGGGCCGGCATCGCTGAGCCCACGGCGCACCGGCCAGGCAGTGAGAAGGAGGGGCACCGTTGGACGTCATCCGTCTGATCCTGAGCATCCCCGGGCTGGTCCTGGGCCTGTCCTTTCACGAGTTTGCCCACGCCTGGGTGGCCGACCGTTTCGGCGACCCCACTCCCCGGAACCAGGGGCGCCTGACCCTCGACCCCCGGGCCCACTGGGACTGGTTTGGGGCGCTGATTTTCCTCCTCTCCGGCGGCCAGTTCGCCTGGGCCCGGCCGGTCCAGGTGAACGTCTGGCGGCTCCGGCCTCGGTATGCGGGGGAACTGGCGGTGGCTCTGGCCGGGATTGCCATGAACACCCTCCTGGCCATCGTACTGTTGATCGGGTCAGAACTGCTGGACCCGGTTCTGCCCGCTGGCCCGGGCGGCGCGGGCCGGTTCCTGGTGCAGGCCATCCGGTACGGGGGCTTCATCAACCTCGGGCTGGCCATCTTCAACTTCCTGCCGGTGCCCCCTCTGGACGGGTGGCGGTTTTTCAGCCGGCTGATTCCCGGCTTTGGCCGCAGCCGGGTCGCCTTCTACCTGGACCAGTACGGCATGTTCTTCCTCATGCTGCTCCTCGTCCTCGACCGGCGGGGCGAGATCCTCCGGCTGCTCCTCGCGCCCTTCATCTGGCTCATCGGCGGTCTCGTTCACGGCGCGGTGGCGCTGGTGGTCGATCTCGTCGGCTGACGGGCCGCTGGGCGGGCGCTGCGCGCCGCCCGGCGGCAGCCGCTGCCCGCCGCCGTGCCCGCGGCCGCCTTGTCCCCCGGGGGATCGGGCGGTAAACTAGAGAAAGATGGCAGCGGCCACATTTACAGGGGAGTGAGGCGGCGGGTGACGGTGGTGTCAGCGCCGGAGCGGACCGGCCAGGGGACCGAATGGCGGGGGCTGCCGGTGCGGCTCGACGCCTTCGAGGGGCCCCTGGACCTCCTGCTGTACCTCATCCGCCGGGAAGAGGTTAGCATCTACGACATCCCCATCGCCCGGATTACCGAGCAGTACCTGGCGTACATCGCCGACCTGTCGGACCTGGACATCGACCGGGCCGCGGAGTACCTGGTGATGGCGGCCACCCTGCTGCAGATCAAGGCCCGCACCCTCCTGCCCCGGCCGCCCCGGCCGGAACCGGAGCCCGAGGGAACCTGGGAAGAGGAGGAGGATCCCCGGGCGGAACTGGTCCGGCAACTGGAGCTGTACGCCCTCTACAAGGAGGCAGCCCGGGAGCTGGCCCGGCGGGAGGCGCAGGCCCAGCGGGTCTGGACCCGGGGCTGGTATCCGGAGCCGCCGGGGGGACCGCCGCCCCTGGTGGGGGTCACCCTGGAGGACCTGGTGGCGGCCTTCCGGCAGGTGCTGGAGGCCGAGTCCTCCTGGCGGGAGGTGCCCCGGCAGGAGATCCCCCTCCGGGAGAAGGTCCGGCAGATCCTCGCCCGGGTCCGGGAGTGTCCGGGCGGGGTGCGGTTCCACGAGCTCTTTGACCGGCGGGCCTCCCGGCTGGAGATTGTCGTCACCTTCCTGGCCCTCCTGGAGCTGGTCCGGCAGCGGAAGGTGGTGGCGGAGCAGCGCCAGGTCTTCGGGGAGATCTGGATCCGGCCGGCCCCGGGAGCGCAGACGGAGGAGGCAGACGAGGCTTGATCTGGGACTTCGGCAAGGCTGTGGTCGAGGCGCTCCTGCTGGCGTCACCGGAGCCCCTCACCGCCGCCCGGATTGCGGAGGTCCTCGGGGTGGAGGAGCGGGAGGCCCGGATCCTGATCGACGACCTGCGCCGGGACTACCAGGCTCCCGGCCGGGGGCTGGCCATCCGGGAGGTGGCCGGCGGCTACCAGCTGGTCACCCGGCCGGAGCTGGCGGACTACGTGGAGCGGCTCCTGGCCCCCAAAGGCCGGGGGCTCTCTCCTGCCGCCCTGGAGACCCTGGCCATCATCGCCTATCGGCAGCCCATCACCCGGGCGGAGATCGAGGCGGTGCGTGGGGTGAGCGTCGAGCGGATCCTGGACAACCTTCTGGAGCGGCGCCTCATCCGGGAGGTGGGTCGCCGGGACGGGCCGGGCCGGCCCATTCTCTACGGCACTACCCAGGAGTTCCTCACCTACTTCGGCCTCAAGGACCTGTCGGAGCTGCCGCCGGTGGAGCCCCGGGCCGAGGGGCAGTCCCTCCTTCGGCGGCTCGATGCGGAAAGAGGCAGCAGGGACTGAGCCTGGGCCTGAGCCTGGGACTGAGCCTGGGCGCCGCGGCTGAGCCGGTAGCGCCCGTGAGGTGGGTGGACCAAGGCGCGGCCGTTGCCGTCCCGATATGGGACTGGAAGATCCTGTGGGCAAAGGGAACACTACCGCCAGAGCGGTGCGGGAGGTGTTCCCCTTTTGTTTTGGCTCTCACCGGCCCTGTCGATGACCCTGTCCGCCCTGGGCCTAGCCCTGGGCGGCGCCCTGTTCATTCTCCTGGTATTGATGGTTTCCGTACCCATGAAAATCACCGCTGATTTGGAGGTGGAACGGGAGATTCTGGCGAATTTCCGTATCCAGTGGCTTCTGGCAGGGAGAGCCTGGCACCGCCGGTGGGACCTGGCGGACCTGCTGCAGGCTGACCACCGCCAGGCGACGCCCAGGCCAGGGGGCCTCCGGGACGCCGCCGGGGCGATGGGGTTCCTCTGGTCCCGGGTCCGGCGACGGGTCCGGTGGCGCGCCGTGGCAGTGGACCTGGTGGTGGGGCCGGCGGACGAGCCCCACCTGGCCGCGCTGGCCGCGGGCTGGCTCTGGGGCATCGTCCCTTCCCTGTTGGCCTGGCTCGGCATCCCGCCCCGAGCGGTGCGCCTTGGGATCCGACCGGCCCGGGGAGCCGAGCCCACCAGGGGCCGGCTGCACCTTACCGCGAGCCTCCGGCCCGTCCACGGCCTCCTCCTTGGCTGGCAGGCCTACCGGCTTCTCCGCCGGAGGCGCCAGACCGCTCCGGCTTGATCCCCCCTTCAGGATCCCGCCAAGGCGCCGCCAGGGCCCCTGCGAGAAACCTCCGCGACGAACCCTCGACGAAGGAGTGGATGGCATGCCCCGGCAGCGTTGGCTTGCCATGGCACTGGTCCTCGCCCTGGCCCTCGGCCTGGTACCGGCGCCGGCGGCCGGCGAGACCACCGCGCCCGTGGCGCCGGAGGCTGGCAAGACCTCTGCACCCGTGGTCTCCGGGGTCGGCGACACCTCCGCGCCTGTAGCACCAGCGGCCGATGACACGTCCGTACCCGCCGCCCCGACAGCCGGCGCCGACCCGACGGTGGCGGCGGCAGAGACCCTCCGGGCCCTGGGAATCGTCACCGGGGACGCCCGGGGGCTCCGGGTGGAGGACCGGATCACCCGGGCGGAGATCGTCACCATTCTGGTTCGGGCTGCCGGCTTCGCCTACATGGAGCCCCTCAACCGGGAGGTCTACTCCTTCCCCGACGTGGCCGGCCACTGGTCCCGGGGGTTCGTGGCCGTGGCCAGGAACCTGGGGTACATCTCGGGCCGGGGGGACGGCCGGTTTTACCCCGACGCCGAGGTGACCCATGCCGAGGCGGTCACCCTCGTGGTCCGGCTGGCCGGCATCGAGGTGACGGAGTCCGACTGGCCCGATAACTACTTCCGGGCCGCCCAGGCCGCGGGGATTCTCCCCGAGGACCTGGACCTCACCGCGGCCCCTAACCAGCCGGCCCTCCGGGGGACGGTCTTCCGGCTGGTGGATGCGGCGATGCGGGTCGCAAAGGATGAAGCCGGCCGGAATCTCTACCAGCGCCACCACGACGCCGAGGCCCCGACCATCACCCTGACCGCGCCCACGGGCCCGGTGGAGGCCGCCGGGGCGGATGCGACGGTGACCGTCGAGGGGACGGTCCGGGAGAACCGGCGCCTGGCCCGGCTGGAGGTCGCGGGCATCCCCGTGCCGGTGGGGGAGGACGGCCACTTCCGGGTGAACGTCTCTGTGCCGGCAGACGGAAACCCCATCGCCGTGGTGGCCACCGACGCCGCGGGGAACGTCGCCCGGGTGGAGATCCCTGTCGCCGCTGGGTCCCGGGCGGCGGCCACCCTCGAGGTCGAGGTGGAGGGCACCCTGGAGCTGACCGTCGGGGAGAGCCGGGAGGTGCCGGTCCAGGTCCTGGACGATCGGGGCCAGCCCATCCCCGATGCGCCCCTGACCGGTGAGGTGGTGGGCGGCATCGGCACCTTCGACCCGGAGACCCGGACCTTCACCGCCACCCGGAACGGCAGTGGCTACCTGGAGCTCCGTTCCGGGGAGGCGACGGCCCGGGTGCCGGTGCGGGTGGTCTCCCCCGTCGCCCGGCTGGAGATTTCCCCGGCGGAGGCCACCGTGGCCCGGCTTACCGAGACCCCGGTCACCCTCCGGGCCTACGACGCCGATGGCCGGCCCATGGCCGTGGAGCCCGAATGGGCCCTGGAGCCCCAGTCCGGGGCGGTTTTTGAGGACGGGGTCTTCGTCGCCTGGCGGCCGGGGGTCTACACCCTCACCGCCCGGGCCCTGGGGACCGAGGCGAAGGCCACCTTCCGGGTCTACGGCGAGCCGGCCCGGCTGGAGCTGAAGGGCCCCGATGAGCTGGTGGCCAGCGAGGGGGCCGAGGTGATGTTCACCGCGGTGGTGGTGGACGAGCGGGGCACCCCGGTCCTCAGCCACAGCGAGCCTATCAGCCTGGCGGTGGTCGGAAACCGGCCCGGCATCGCGGTGGAGCCCGTCGGGCCTCTGGCGGACGGCGCCCAGCGGTTCCGGGTCCGGACCACCGGCGGCCTCTCCCTGGTGGGCCTGGTCTACGACCTGGAGGCCAGCACCCTCACCCCGGAGGGGGAGGCCCTCGTCGCCCGGAAGACAGTGGAGATGGTGCCCCAGCAGGCCGCGGGGATCCGCATCGAGGCGCCGGAGTACCTGGCGGTGAACACCGGCGAGGAGGTGGCGCCGGTCTCCATCTGGGTGGTGGACCAGACCGGCCGGCCGGTCAGCTACGGCCTCTGGGAGCTGGAGGTGACCGTCACCGGCCCGGCGGTGCTGGAAGGGGGCCGCGCCGAGGGGAAGGTGACCTACGCCGGCTCCCCTGACCCGGCGCCGGCGGTGGTCCGGCTCCGGTCCCTCAAGGGCCGGCCCGGGGAGATCCGGGTGACGGTGGCCCTGGACGATGTCGAGCCCGCCACTGCCACCATCCAGGGCGTGGTGGCCCAGGCGGCCAGCCGGGTCGCCCTGGCTGCGGACCCGAACGTGGCCCGGGCGGCGGCAGACTACGTGGACCCCGAGGGCCGGTACGCGCCGGAGGCCATCGGGCTTACCGTCACCACCACCGACCCCGCCGGGGTGCCGGTGCTGGGGCCGGCAGAGGCGACGGTGGAGGTGATCGCATCCCGGTCCGGGGCCCTTGAGGAGCTGGACATCGCCTACGTCGATCCCCTCATCGGCCGGCCCGGGGAGTGGATCCCCCTCCAGTCCCTGGGCGGTCGCTACACCGTCACCCTCACCGGGGGCCAGGCCCGGCTCCTCCTCCGGTCCCGGGGCTACGTGGGCGACCTCACCCTCCGGGCCCGGGCGCCGGGGCTGGCGGAGGGGAGCGCCCGGGTGACCTTCACCCCCGGCCCGGCGTACCAGATCGCCTTTGCCGAGGGGACGGACCTCGTCTACGTGCCGGCGGGGACGGAGTCCTTCCGCCTCCAGGTCCAGGTCCAGGACTTCCACGGCAACCCCACCCCGGCGGGCGGCCTTCCCATCACCTTCACCGCCAGCCACCCGGAGGTGAAGCTGAGCGGCAAGCGCCGGACGGCGACGGTGACGGCGGACGCCCAGGGCCTGGCGACGGTGGAGGTGAGCCTGCCGCCGGGGATCGGCACCTATACCATTACCGCCAGCGCCGACGGCCTGGCCGGGGGCCTCGCTCGAGCCACCATGACCGTGGAGGTCCGGCACGCGGTTCCGCACAGCATCCAGGTTCAGTTCCTCGACGCCGGGGGCCAGCGCCGGACCGCGGTGCCGGCGGGGGAGCCGGTGACGGTGAAGGCCATCGTCACCGACCCCCACGGCGCCCGGGTCTCGGACCTGCCGGCCTCGGCCCTGCGGCTTGCGGTGACGGAGGGCGACCTGGCCTACGACAAGCCTGAGCCCACGGGCTTTGTCGCCCACGGCAACGGCGAGTACACCGCGGTGATCTACCCCGGCCGGGGTCCCCTGACCGTTGAGGTCGCGGTGCCAGTGGTGGGCGGGGTGCGGAAGGGCACTGGCCGGCTCCAGGTCTCCGCCGGTCCTGCGGCCCGGGTGCAGGTGGTCCGCTCCGGGGGCGAGGGCCTCGCGGTGGACGCCTACCGACCCACCGGGCCCTTCCTCCTCCGGGTGACCGACGCCTACGGCAACCCCGCCTACGCCCAGGCGGACATCATCGTCACCTTCTCCGCCACCGGCCTGAGCGCCGGCGCCTATTTCGACGTCCGGGAGACGCCGTCCAGCGCGCCGGTGACCGTCACCGGGGGCCTCACCCTCCGGGCGACGAAGAGCATCTACATCCTGGCCGGGGGCGACGCCGACGGCCGCTTCACCCTGGTGGTCACCCCGGTCACCCCCGGGGTGGAGGGGGACGAGGTGCCGGTGACCATCCGGTAGCGGAATGGGCGGCGGTGCCGGGGAGGCTTCCCCGGCACCGCTCAGCTATTGGATTGCAACACCCGGAACCGGGCCGGCACCCTGGTAAGCCTGCCGGCCCGTGGCCCGGGGGTGCAGATGGGGGATCCGCCATGCGGCGCCGGGATGTGACAGTCTTAGACCTGCCGGGCGGGGTGAGGCTACTTGTGGCCTGCGACGCGGCCGGCGGCATCGGGCCCAAGGAGCAGGACCGGGTCCGGGTCTCGGGCTACGTCCTGGGCCGGTTCACCGCCCGGGTGGCGCTGATGGAGATCGTCGCGGCCGGCGGGCGGCCCCTCCTCTTGGTCAACACCGCCTGCGTGGAACCGGAGCCTACGGGAAAGGAGATCCTCGCGGGCATCGAGGCGGAAGCCCGGCTCGCGGGCCTCGGGCCCGACGCCATCACCGGCTCCTGGGAGAAGAACATCCCCACGGTCCAGACCGGCCTCGGGGTGACGGCCCTGGGGCTGGCGGAGGGATCGCCCCCGGGGGCGGTAGCGGGCGATCTCATCGTCGCCATCGGCCGGCCGAAGGTGGGGGACGAGGTCTCCCTGGCGGACCCGGAGATCGCCGACCTCCCCCTGGTGCTCCGGCTGGCGAAAGACCCCCGGGTCCACGACCTGTTGCCCGTGGGCTCCCGGGGGATCGCCGCGGAGGCAGAGGAGATGGCCGGGAGCGCGGGGCTCGACCTGGAATGGCTCGAGCCCCAGCCGGGCTGGGACTTCCGGAAGTCCGCCGGCCCGGCTACCTGTGTCCTGGCGGCGGTGGCCCCGGAAGACCTCCCCGGCGTCACCCAGGGCCTCCGGCAGCCCTGGACCCCTGTCGCCCGGCTGGCGGCCCGGGGCGGTGGACGGGAGCCGGAGGGGGCCTAGGGAGCTGCCTGCCCGGAGGAGGGGCGGCGGAGCGGCGCTGGCCCCGCCGCCCTGCACAGACGGAGCCGAAGGGAGGGCATCAGAATGGGGCGGCTGACCCTGGTCCTGGGCGGGGCCCGGAGCGGGAAGAGCCGGTTTGCCCAGCGCCTTGCCGAAGCGTACCGGCGGGTGATCTACCTGGCCACCGCCCACGCGACGGACGCGGAGATGGCGGAGCGGATCCGGCGCCACCGGGAGGCCCGGCCGGCCCACTGGCGGACGGTGGAGGAGGGGTACGCGCCGGCCGCGGCCCTCCGGCAGGCCCTGGCCGGGGAGCCAGCCGACGCAGTCGTGCTGGACTGCGTCACCCTGCTCCTTTCCAACCACCTGCTCCGGTCCCCGGAGGATTTCGAGGAGACGGCCCGCCGGGAGCTGGTGGAGCTCATCGCCCTCTGCCGGAGGGAGGGGGTCCACCTCATCGCCGTCTCCAACGAGGTGGGCCTGGGGCTGGTGCCGGACAACCCCCTCGGCCGGCGGTTCCGGGATGGCCAGGGGCGGGTGAACCAGTTCCTCGCCCGGGAGGCAGATCAGGTCTACGCCTGCATCGCCGGCATCGCGGTAGACCTGCGGCGGGTGGGCGAGGTGATTGGGTAGGCCATGGGGACCCTGGGAAAGGGGCTGAGGCCCCTGCGCATCGCCCTCGGCTTTCTCACCCGGCTGCCCGCCGGCCGGTTGGAGGCAGAGGACTGGGTCGGGGAGCTGGGGCGCTCGGCCTGGCTCTTCCCCCTGGCGGGCCTCGCGGTGGGGATGGTAGTCGCGGCGGTGGATGCCGTGGCCGGGCTTCTCTTCGGCCGGGCGGTCCGGGCGGCGATTGCCGTGGCTGCCGGCCTGTGGGTCACCGGCGGCCTGCACCTCGACGGGCTCATGGACGCCGCTGACGCCCTGGGCTCTGGCCGCAGCCGGGAGCAGATGCTGGCGATCCTGAAGGACAGCCGGGTGGGGGCGATGGGGGCCGCAGCCGGGGCCCTGGCGCTTCTCGTCCGGGCCGGACTGCTCTTGGAGATCCCCGGGGATCTCCTTCCGGTGGCTCTTCTGGTGGCCCCGGCCCTGGGGCGGATGGCTATTACGCTGGCGGCGGGGCTTCTGCCGCCGCACCCGGCCGGGGCCGGGCTGGGAGCCGCCTTCAGCCGCCAGCTGGGCCCGGCCCGGGCCTCCGGGGCGGCGGCCCTCGGCCTGGGGTTGGCGGTGCTGGTCCCGGCCGCGGCGGCCCTGGCGGCCGGGGGGACGGGGCTAGGCGTCGCACTGGGCGGCGCGCTGTTGGAGAGCCCCTGGCTGCTGCCGGCCCTGGCCCGGTCCCTCGCGGCCTGGGTGGCCGCTGCCGGGGCAAGCCTCCTCGCTGGCCGGGTCCTCGCCGCCCGGCTGGGCGGGCTCACCGGCGATACCCTCGGAGCCATCTGCGAGTTGGCCGAGATGGCCGCCCTCGGGTGCTTTGCTGCCCTGGCGGGGGGCGGCGGTCTGTGACCATGCGCTCCCTCCCTATGAAAGGCGGAAGGCTGCGCACCTCGGCTGCGCAGCCTTTCCTTATTTTGTTTACAAGTTGAGCTTGGCGAGCTTCACTTCCTGTTCGAGCCGGACCACTGCCCGGGGTGTTCGTCCCTGCTGTGGGAATTGCGGTGCTTCCGGGCTGTGGGCCTCCTGGAAGGGGTGCAGATGGGCCTGCACGCCTTGTTGGGGGCGGCGGTAGCCTTCGGCTTCAACTCCGGGGTTGTCTCCTTGCCGCAGATGCCGGGGGCCGCAGATGGCGTAACGGCGGTGCGGCCATCCCTGCCTCCCGGCCTCGGAGCGGAATAGCCGCATTGCCGGTGTCATCCTGCCGGTGGAACGGCTGCGAACGCCTACAGTTGTAAGGCTGGGCTCCTGCCTCGTTAGTGTCCCAGGTAGGGTGTAAAATGCCGGGGAGTCCGGGCGGTGGTTGACAAAAAAGGTCACCGGCGCGTTCCCTTCGAGTAGAAACACCCACC
>JAKKUO010000066.1 GCA_021890795.1 Bacillota bacterium
GTGGCCCGGGCGATGGCGGTCACCGGGAGGGACGAGGTGTTGGTGGCCAGGATCGCCTCCGGCGGGCAGAGCCGGTCAAGCTCGGCGAAGACCCGCTGCTTCAGCTCCAGGTCCTCGAGGACCGCCTCCACCACCGCCTCGGAGCCTGCAGCCGCGCCCAGGTCCGCGGCCAGGGTAAGCCGGCCCAGGGCCGCCCCCGGCTCCTCCCGGAGCTTTCCCCGGGCCGCGGCCTCGGCCAGGCCGCCGAAGATCCGCTCCCGGGCCCGGCGCAGCACCTCAGCGGAGACGTCGTGGAGCACAACCTGGAGCCCGGCCTGGAGCGCCACCTGGGCGATCCCCGCGCCCATGGTGCCCGCGCCGATGACCGCGATCCGCCGCGGGGTCCATCCGGGCGGCGGTGTCCGAGGGTTCCGCATGCTACTGCCCCCTGAACTCCGGCGGCCGCTTCTCCCGGAAGGCCCGGCTCCCCTCCCGGGCGTCCTCCGTCGCCCCGGCCAGCCCCTGCAGCCACGCCTCGTACTCGAGCTGCTCCTCCACCGTCGCCCGGAGGGAATGGTAGAGGAGGCGCTTGGTGTAGCCCAGGGACCGGGGCCCCCGGGCCAGCCGCTCCGCCCACTCCCGCCAGGCGGCCTCAAACTCCCCGGCCGGGGCCACCCGGTTCACCAGCCCCAGTTCGAGGGCCTGCCGGGCGTCGATCCGGTCGGCCAGGAGGCAAAGCTCCATCGCCCGGCCGAGGCCCACCAGCCGGGGGAGGAGGTAACTGAGCCCGGTGTCCGGCACCAGGCCCACCCGGGCGAAGGCAGAGGTGAAGACCGCCTCCTCGTGGGCAATCCGCAGGTCGCAGGCCAGGGCGAGGCTCATCCCCGCCCCCGCGGCCACCCCGTTTACCGCCGCCAGCACCGGCTTCTCCAGCCGCTGGATCTGCAGAAAGAGCGGGTTGTAGTACCGCCGGACCAGGTCGCTGAACTCCAGGTCCGGGGGCACCTCCGCGAGGTCCTGGCCGCTGCAGAAGGCCTTCCCCGCGCCGGTGATCACCACCGCCCGGACCCCGGGGTCCCGCTCCGCCTGCCGGAGGGCCTCGGCCAGTTCCCGGTGCATCTGCTGGTTGAAGGCGTTGTAGGTCTCCGGGCGGCTGAGGGTGATCACCGCCACCCCGCCGCCGGTCTCGTAGCGAACCGTCTCCCAGTTCACCGTCGGCTCCTCCCCCCACCTCGATCGCCCCTGCTGGACCACCCCGCCGCTGCTGCCCCTCCTTTACCGCCCCTGCCTTCACCGCCCCTGCCACCGGGGCGGCCGCTTCTCCCGGAAGGCCCGCATTCCTTCCTTTTGATCTTCGGATGCAAAGAGCAGGTAGAAGGCCTTGCGCTCGTAGTCGAGCCCCACCGCCAGGGTGGTGTCAAAGGCCCGGAGCACCGCCTCCCGGGCGAGGCGCACCGCCACCGGCGGCTGGGATGCCACCTTCCGGGCCAGGGCCATCGCCTCGGCGAGGTACAGCTCCCGGGGCACCACCCGGTTCACCAGGCCCCAGGCCAGGGCCTCCCGGGCGGTGAGGACCCGGCCGGCCAGCACCACCTCCATGGCGATGGCCTTGCCCACCGCCCGGGCGAGGCGCTGGGTGCCCCCGGCTCCGGGCATCGCCCCGATCCCGGTCTCCGGCTGGCCGAACCGGGCGGTCTCGCTGGCGACGATGAGGTCGCAGAGCATCGCCAGCTCGCACCCCCCGCCCAGGGCGTACCCGCTCACCGCGGCCACCTTGGGCAGGGGCGACTGGGCGATCCGGTCCCAGACCGCAAACTGGTCCCGGAGGTACATCTCGATGGCCCCGGCCTCGGCCATCTCGTCGATGTCCGCCCCGGCGGCGAAGCACTCCTCGCTGCCGTGGATGACCACGCAGCGGACCCCGGGATCGGCCTCGAAGGCCGCAAGGGCCCCGGCGATCTCGTCCATGGTCTGAAGGCGGAGGGCGTTGCGCTTTTCCGGCCGGTGGATCTCGATCCGGCCCACCGGCCCCTCCCGGCTCACCCGGATGTCGGCGTAGGTCACCCCGCCCCCTCCCCCGGCTCAGGCGTCCTCCACCCGGGCGATGTGCAGGCTGACGAGGTCCCGGGCAAAGCCCATCAGGTCCTTTCCGGCGGCCCGCCCCTCGGGGGAACTGAGGGCCGCTTCCAGGTCCGCCAGGCTGTCGAAGTACATCTCCGCCATCAGGTAGTAGGGGCTCTCCCCCATGGGGCTGCCGGTGACCCGGGCCACCTCCATCCGGCGCAGCCCCGGCATCCGGGCCGCCAGGGGGGCATGGACCTCCCGGTAGTGGCGGTCGAAGGCCTCCGGGTCCGCCGGACGCCTGTAGAGGGCGACCAGCTTCACCATCCCGCGCTCCTCCCCCTTCTCCCGGGGCTCTCTCCCCGGGGTGCTCGCCTCACCCGGGGCCCTGCAAAGGGGCTTCCGGCATTGGGCTGTGAAAGTCTGCAGCCGCCTCCGGGATTGTCACAATTGCTGATTCTATCCGTAAAGAGAAAATCTCCTTTCATTCTAGCCGTAAAGCAAACGCTTGGTCAAGTCGGAACCTCCCCGCAGCCCCGAGGTCCAACGTGGACGGCCCACCTGGCTTATCACGAGAGGGGTCGGCGGCGGCTCGCTCCGCCTGGCCTATACATACGTGGACACCGTGCGGATCACGCCTGGAAGGGTTGCGAAGCCACCCTGGGACCGCCAAGACGCGACGCCCCGGAGCCCGGGGACCATGCCGGTCCCGAACTCCGGGGCGTCCCTGTCGGCTACCCTTCCGCGCCGCCTGCACCCCGGGCCTCCCGGAGCGCTCGGGCCACGTGCTGGAAGAGATGGGCCAGCATCGTCGCCTCGTCGGCCCGGGGCGCGGCCCGGAGCAAGACCGCCCGCAGCCGCTCCACCGACCGGGCCACCCGGGCGTCGGTGGTACCGGGGTAGAGAGCCCGGAGCAAGTCGGCAACGGCCCGGAACATCTCCTCCCGCTGCTGGCCCGACGCCAGCCGGGCGTCCTCCTCCAGGGCACGGATGAGACTCCGGGGCTCATCCCCCTGGGGCGGCGCCCCCGGGTCCGGCGGAGTGCCGGGAGCAGCCGGTCGGGCCGGGGGCAGCAGAGGCTGATCCGCCAGCCCGATGGCGGCAAGCCACAGTTCGTAGGCCACCACCAAAGCCGCTTGGGCCAGGTTGAGGGAGCGGTTCTCCGGCGCGGTGGGAATGGTGATGATCCCGTGGCAGTCCAGGAGGGCTTCGTTGGGGAGGCCGTCTTTCTCCCGGCCGAAGAGCACTGCCACCAGCCCGCCGGCCAGCCCGCCGGCCCCGGCCGCGGCGCCAGGGGCTGGCGGCGCCCCCGTGCCCCCGCCGGCTTCCGCCCCGGCGGCCAGGGCCGCGGCCCGGAGGAGCAGGCCCGCGCCCTGCCGGGGGGTAATCCGTTCCCGGCGCACCTCCCGGGGACGGCTGGTGGTCCCCAGCACCAGGCCGCAGTCCGCCAGGGCCGAGGGCAGGTCCGGATACCGCTCGACCCCGGCCACGATCGCCTCGGTGTGGTGAGCGATCCCCAAAATGCGGTACGGATCAAAGGCTGCCGGCTCCACCAGCCGCAGCCGGCGCAGGCCAAAATTGCTCATCACCCGGATGACGCCGGCCACGTTCACCACGTCCTGGGGCTGGTAGAGCACCAGCACCACCCGGTCCAGAAGGGCCCGGCCCGTGGCCGGCCCGGCCGGCGCCTCTCCCGGAGCCTGCCCAGCCGGCGTCCCACCCGAGGCGGAGCCGTGGGCGCCGGTCGGCGCTTCCTCCGGGGCCAGGGCAGGCGCACCGCCCTCCGCCACGGCCGTCCCGGCGCCGGCCGCCAGGGCGATCCGGCCGGCCACCCGCCGGTCCGCCGGGGCCAGGGGATAGGTGAGCAGCTCTCCCCGGGTCACCCAGGCGACCTCCTGCCCCTCCCGGGAGGTGGGCTCCCCCGCCACCCGCCGGCAGCGGTAAAAGAGGATGACCGCCTGGCGGTCAGCGGCCGGGTCCAGGTGGGTCTCCACATCGAAGAGGGACTCCACCTCCACCTCGCACCCCAGCTCTTCCCGGATCTCCCGGCAGAGGGCGGCCTCGGGGGTCTCCCCGGGCTCCACCTGGCCGCCGGGAAACTCCCAGAAACCCCCCAGATGGCTGTCCGGCCGCCGGCGGGCCAGGAGAACCCGGTCGCCTTCCTGGACGATGGCTGCGGTGACGAGCAGCTGACGCATGCGGCTCCCTCCGAACGCTCAAGTCGAATCCCCCGACCTCACCCCGGTTCGCCCCGGACCGCCGGGGTTCCTGCTGGCCCCGGGGCTGGGCCCGCCGGGGTTCCGGCCGGCCCAAGGGTTGACGGGACGCCGGCCATCGGCTACCATAGCGCGGCAGTCTCTTTGCACGCCTGGATCATCCTGCCCTTTGCGTCAACCCTCTGGCCGGTGCGAGCACCGCCACGTGCTGCAGAGGCACCGGGGCTGCGTAGGAGGCAGTGCGCGTGGCTATCTTCGCCATCGGGGATCCTCACCTCTCCCGGGCCCAACCCAAGCCCATGGACATCTTCGGCCCCCAGTGGGCGAACCACGCCGAGCGGCTCTTCGCCAACTGGCGGGCCGTCGTCGGGGCCGATGACGTGGTGCTGGTGCCCGGGGACATCTCGTGGGCGATGGAGTTGGAAGAAGCGTTCCTCGACCTCCAGGACCTCGATGCCCTGCCGGGGACCAAAATCCTGATCCAGGGCAACCACGACTACTGGTGGCAGTCCATCAGCAAGATCCGGGCCCTGCCCCTGCCCACCATGCGCTTTATCCAGAACGACCACGTCATGCTCCCGGGCCAGCTGGCCATCTGCGGCACCCGGGGCTGGCTCCTGCCCGGCGCTCCGGGGTGGGACGAGGACCCGGCCCACAACCAGAAGATCTACGCCCGAGAGGTGGGGCGGCTGCAGTTGTCGCTCCAGAGCGCCCTCAAGGCCGGCGCCACCTCGATCCTGGTGATGATGCATTACCCGCCGGTGGGCGAGGACGGCGCCCCCACCGAGTTCAGCCGGCTTCTCTCCGCCACTCCGGGGGTCCGGCTCTGCGTCTACGGCCACCTCCACGGCCCGAGCGCCCACAGCCGGGCCTTCCAGGGCGTCCTGGACGGCGTAGAGTACAAGTTGGTGGCGTGCGACGCCCTGGATTTCACCCCCTTGCGCATCGCCTGACCGGACAGCACCGTTTCGCGCACAACCCCGCCCCAGGGAGGTTGGGTCGGGAGCGCGGGCGACGGGGTTGGGCGCTCCTGCTGTGCAGAATCCATCATGACGGAAGGCGGACCGGTCCGGTCCGCCTTCCGTGTCGTTCTTTCACGCCGCCTCCCGTCCGGCCCCACTGCCCCCAGGGAGCCGACGGAAGAGCCAGGGACAGACCAGCGTGGCCGTAAGCCCGATGGCCAGGTAGCGGACAAAGTCCCAGGCTGGCCCGCCGGGAAAGACCGCCTTCAGGCCGTACCGGACCGCCAGGAGCAGCCCCAGCCCCAACGGGATCGCTGCCAGAGCGTGGAGCCACCGGCCGCCGGCCCGGTACCCCACGTAGGCCTCCTCCAGGGCACTGCCCGCCCAGAACCCCGCCAGGGCCCCCAGCACGCCGGGCAGGTGGGCGGACTCGAGCCGGCTCAGGACCGGCACCCAGGCGAAGAGCTGGAGCATCAGCACCGGCGCTGCCAGGCCCAGGAGGACCCGCCCCCACAGCCCCACCCGGGCCAAGGTCGCGCCGGCCCGGGCCTGGACCCGGGGCGCCGCCCAGGCCACCCCGAGGCCGAGGGCCCATCCTCCGGCCACATCTCCGGGCCAGTGGACCCCGAGGTAGAGCCGGGAGACCCCAACCAGCAGCATCACCGCCCCCGCCAGGGTCGTGAGCCACCGGCGGCGCCAGAGCCCGGCCACGGTGGCCCAGACCGCCGCCGTGCCCTGGGCGTGGCCGCTGGGAAACCCGGGCCCGCCGGCGTCCACCGGCACCACCCGGATCCCGTCGGCAGGAGGCCGGGGTTGCCACACCAGGGCCTTGCAGAGGTCATTCAGCCAGATGTTCACCAGAAAGACCCCGGCCAGGAGCCGGCTCTGCCGCCGGGGCAGGAGCCAGTACGCGACCGGCATCAGCACCATGAAGACGTCCTCGGAGTAGATCCGGGTGACCAGGCTCCAGAAGGTCACCCAGCCGTCCCCGGGCATCAGGGCCTGCAGCCACCGGATGACCGCCATCCCGTCCCCCCTCCCTCGCCGCCCCTGCCGTCATCACCCTATGCCCCTCTTCAGATCCCCAGTTCCCCCAGGGTCACCTCGGGCCAGAGCACCACGTCGTCCCCCACCCGGCGGGCCACCCGCACGTCTCCGTCCTGGGAGACAATGACCGCCAGGGCGTCGGGGCAGTGGTAGCAGAACCGGAGGGCGGACCGGTGCCGGGTGCCGAAGGCGTCAATGGGCCAGGGCTCCGTCTCCCGGGCCAGGGCGTCCCGGGCGAGGCGGATGGTCCGGAGCTCCGGCGCCATGGCGATCACCTCGGCCCCGAACCCCAAGAGCTGGTACCGATCGTTCAGCACCAGGGCGCCGTCCACGGCGGCCAGGGCGGCAAGGAACCGGACGGACTCGGAGAGGGCCCGCTCCACCGCCTGCAGCTCCAGGCTGAGGTCCTGGAGCGCCCGGAACTCGGCCCCGGCGATGGTCTCCGCCCGCTCCATCTGGCCCTGCCGGTCCGCCAGCCGCCGGCGCAGGACCAGGCACCGAACCAGCAGTTCCCAGACCCCGGGGGCGGGGGCAACGTACTTGAAGGCGACCCGGCGGGCCATCCACCGGTCCTCCGGGCTCACACCCCCGGGAACCAGCAGCACCGTGCCGCCGTGCTGTCGCATCCGGATGTGGTGGGCCAGCCGCTCCAGGTAGTGCCGGTAGAACCGCTGGGGGTACTCTTCGTCCTCCCCCTCCGGGTCCCACCGGTCCAGCCCCAGTTCCCGCAGCACCGCCCGGGCGAAAGCCTCGGCCCCGGGGGCGAGGAACCGGGCCGCCGGCCCCCGGTGGAGGGGGTTCTCCTGGGGCAGGGCCACCCGGCCGTCCCGGAGGGTGGCCAGGACCAGCCCGCCCCAGGAGACGGAGATGGAGCCGGGCTCCATCACCGAGACGATGAGGCACGGCGGCGGGAAGACCGCGGGGCCCAAGCCGCTCCCGTGGCTGAACTCCCACCAGTCCGAGCCGATGTTGACCAGCCCCCAGATCTGGAGGCGGTCCTCCGCCCGAAGGCCGCCGTCTGCCGCCTGGCAGGCCCCGCCTTCGGCCCGGGGGCCGCTGCCCCCGGCCCGGGGCTCGACCCCGATGAGGGCGACGCTCGGGTCCGCCGCCGGAGCCAGCTGCAACAGCTCCGCAAGGGTAAAGGGCCGGGGTGGCCGGAAGACGACCTGCTCCAGAGCCGGGTTGTTGGCTGCATCGACGAGGTCGGGGGAGCAGAGGGCGATCTGGCACTGAATCCGACGCTGCTCTTCGGTCTGAAAGCTAAGGTGATAGGCCATCTCCAGCACGGTCCGGATGATCTCAGGCGGCGGCAGCCGATCCGTGGGCATCACCGACCCCCGGCGCCGCCCCTCTTCCCAGCGGGCCTGGATCACCGGGATCAGATCCCCGGGATACGCAAAGGCCATGCCCCGGTGCCTCCTTTGTCCGGCTTGGTGGTCCGTCAGAACCCCCGGCCCGCACCGGCGGCCCCCCGACCCCTGCCCCCTCCAACGGGCGAGGCGGGCAGGTCGTGGTCGGCATCCGGGGCCGGGTCCTCTCGGGGTAGGTCAGGTTGCCGCTTCCGTGGCGGATGGCAAGGTGAGGCACATCTCCACCATGGGCGACGCGTGGCCGAAGATCTCATCCTCGTACTCCCGCACCGGGCGGAAGCCGACCCGCTCGTAGAAGGCACGGCCGATCCGGTTCTCCCGCTCCACCTGGACGTAGACCCGCTCCACCGGCCGCCGCTGCCGGAGCCGGGCGACCGCCTCGTCCAGAAGCCGGCGGCCGATCCCCCGCCCCTGGTGCTCCGGCAGCACGTAGATCGCCCAGAGTTCCGCATCCCCGGGAGTCTCCCGGGGGCCGAACTGGATGTAGCCCACCACTTGGCCCGCGTCATCCGTCGCCACCAGGAAGACGATCCGGCCTGCCGCCGCCCGCCGGGCGATGAGCTCCGGCGCGTACCACTGGGCCAGGGCCTGCTCCTGGACCTCCTCCGGCAGGATTCCCGCGTAGGTAGCCCGCCAGGTGGCCCGGGCCACCGCCACCACCCCGGGCGCGTCCGCCGGGGTGCACGGGCGAATGGTGTACACCTCCGCACCTCCCTCGCCGTACTCCCCCGGCCTGGCAGGGGAACATGAACAGAATTGGAAGGACACATTCATTTTTCCTGTCGGAAGGTACGGGAAAGGAGCAGCCCCGGCCAGCGCGCACCGCCCGGGCCCAGCCCAACCCGGCGCCGGCGCCCCCCTGGCCAGGCCCGCCGCCGGCACCCCGGCCCCCTCGTCGGAGGATCGCCCCGGGGCAGGGGTTGGTTCACCCGGGGCGAAACTCCTACGTAACACCTTCAGGGGAGGAGCGCCGATGAAGTACGCCGCGTTCATCCAGTACCACCGGGACCCGGAGAAGATCCAGGCGGTCCGGCCCGCTCACCGGGAGTACTTGGCCGGCCTCAAGGAGAAGGGCAAGCTCTGGGCCTCGGGACCCTTCACGGACGACAGCGGAGCCCTCATCATCTACGAGGCGGAATCCGAGGCCGAGGCCCGGAGCCTGCTCGAGAACGACCCCTTCTACGAGGCCGGGGTCTTTGCCACCTGGGACCTCCGGCCGTGGCGGCAGGTCTTCTGACGCCCCCGGCGGCAGGCTCTGTGAGGGGCAGTTTGCCGCCTGCGACGCGGTACGCCAGGTCGCCCTTCTGGGAGCGATGACGAGGAACCCTGCGGGGAGCGGTGACCCGCCACCCTTCTGGGAGCGGGGAGGAGCCACTCTTCTGGGAGCGCTCACCAAACAAACCGGGGCAGGCCTGGCCTGCCCCGGTTGCTCGTCCGAAGCGTCCCCGCAGCCCTGACGGCTCACTTGGCCCCGGTCGCTCGTCCCAGGGGTCTCCCGAGCCCCGACAACTCGCTCGACCCCGGCCGCTTTCTGCCCCCTGGCCCCCTTCAACCCTGGCGGCCTTCCTCCAGCCGGGCCAGGAGCTTCTGCCGCTCCGCCTCGAAGCCGGGCTTGCCCAGCAGGGCGAACATGTTCCGCTTGTAGGCCTCCACCCCGGGCTGGTCGAAGGGGTTGACCCCCAGGAGGTAGCCACTCACCGCGCAGGCCTTCTCGAAGAAGTAGAGCACCTGCCCCAGGTGCTCCGGGGTGAGGGCCGGCAGGATGACCTGGAGGTTCGGCACCCCGCCGTCCACGTGGGCCAGGATGGTCCCCTCCTGGGCCCGGCGGTTGATGCTGTGGACCGAGGTGCCCGCGAGGTACTCCAGGCCGTCGGCGTTCCCCGGGTCAGAGGGCAGGGTGAGGTCCGCCGGGGGCTCCTCCACCCAGAGCACCGTCTCAAAGAGGTGCCGCCGCCCCTCCTGGATGTACTGGCCCAGGGAGTGGAGGTCGGTGGTGAAGTCGGCCGACGCCGGGAAGATCCCTTTGCCGTCCTTGCCCTCGCTCTCGCCGAAGAGCTGCTTCCACCACTCGGCCACGTAGTGGAGCATGGGCTCGTAGCTCACCAGGAGTTCGATCAGCCTGCCCTTGTGGTAGAGGGCGGTCCGGACCGCGGCGTACTGGTAGGCGGGGTTCTGCTCCAGTTCGGCCACCCGATAGGCCTCGGCCCCCCGGGCGGCGCCGGCGAGGAGCCGGTCGATGTCGATCCCCGCCGCGGCGATGGGCAGGAGCCCCACCGCGGTCAGCACCGAGTACCGGCCGCCCACATCGTCGGGGACCACAAACCGCTCGTAGCCCTCCGCCTCCGCCAGCTGCCGGAGCGCCCCCTTGGCCCGGTCGGTGGTGACGTAGATCCGGCGCCGGGCCTCTTCCTTCCCGTACTTCCGCTCCATGAGGGCCTTGACCAGCCGGAAGGCCACCGCGGGCTCGGTGGTGGTGCCGCTCTTGGAGATGACGTTCACCGCCACCTCCTGCCCCTCCAGCATCTCCAGCAGCCGCTGGAGGTAGGTGCTGGAGAGGTTGTGGCCGGCGTAGTAGATGGCCGGCCCGGGCCGCCGGTCCCGGGGCAGCAGGTTGTGGAAGGGGTGGCCCAGGGCCTCAATCACCGCCCGGGCGCCCATGTAGCTCCCGCCGACGCCGATCACCACCAGGACGTCCGCCTGCTCCCGGATCCGGGCCGCAGCCGCCTTGATCCGCTCCAGCTCCTCCCGGTCCGGCCGGAGGGGCAGGTCCACCCAGCCGAGGAAATCGCTCCCGGGTCCCTGGCGGCTGTGGAGCCGCTCATGGGCCAGCCGGACCGCCGGGGCCAGGTACTCCAGCTCGTGCTCCGACAGAAAAGGGCGCGCGCCCTGGTAGGAGAACCTCAGTTCGGACACAGGCGATCCCTCCCGGATGATTCCTCCGCCACATTAGCCCATCCGGGGCGGATTTGGCAAGGGCTCAGTCGGCGGCCTCCTCCAGGCCCCTTTCCATCGCCCCCCGGCGCTGGTTGCGGACCGCCTGGGCCAGGAAAGCGGCCCCCGCGACGGCGGCGGCGCAGCCCAGCACCGTCACCCAGGGGGCCCCGGCGTCGCCGAGGATCGCCCCCCCGAGGCGGCCAGAGTGGTGGACCAGGCCCCCCACCAGGAAGGCGGTGGCCATCGCGGCGAGCCAGATGAGCGCCCCCTCGGCCCGGCCCCGTTCCTTCAGCAGCACCAGGGTGGAGGCGATGCAGGGGACAAAGAGGGTGATGGTCACCAGGGCCGTCACCGTCTGGGCGGGGGTGAGGGGCATGGTGCTCAGCCCCACCGCGCCGAAATCCCGGCGGACAAAGCCCATGACGAAGGCCGTGGCCGCCTCCCGGGGCAGGCCGAGCCACCCTTCGGTGAGGGGCGCCAGCCACCCCTGCACCGCCGTCAGGATGCCGGTGACCTCCAGCACCCCCAGGACCAGGGCGCCCAG
>JAKKUO010000023.1 GCA_021890795.1 Bacillota bacterium
CCGCATGTCCGGTGGTGTGAGAGGACGGGGGTTAGCCACCCCCTCCTACTCGATTTCCATCCGCTCCGGACTTTTTTCCGGACCCCGTGCGGGCCCGGTGGCGGTCGGGAATCAGGACGGGGAAGGAGGCCTCAGTGCCGGTCTGAGGGGCGAAAAGCCGAAACGGACCGGCTGCCGGCTCCGTCTCATACGTGAACGGAGATTTTTCATGTTTGCAACGGTCCCACTTAACCTGTTAGCCATGGTATCATTACAATACGTACTACTACTGGGAGGATCTAGCGTGCGCAGGTGGATGGTGGTCAGTGCGCTGGTCAGCAGCCTGGTGCTGACCGGGTGTGGTGCCGCCCAGGTGCCGGGCGCTGCCGCACCGCAGGTTCCGCAGGGCCAGGAGGACCCGGCTGCAGGGTGGGCCCCTGAACCGGGGGCAGCGCCAGCGGCGGGCGAGGAGGAGCCAGGCGGCTCCGGTTCCGGCGGTTCTCCCGATGCCGGGCATCCGGATCCAGGCGCCCCGGGCCCCGCAGCGGGCGGGGGCAGTTCGGGTCCTGGGGGTCCCAGCGCCGTTCCCGGCGGGGGACCTGGGCAGGGGCCGCAGACCGTGCCGGCCGACAATCCGACGCCCCGGCGCCGGCAACATGTCGATGTCCGGGGGATCTACATGACCGGCTGGACGGCCGGTTCAGACCGGTTCTACGAACTGGTCGATTTCATGCTGGCCAAGGGACTCAACGCGGTGGTCATCGACATCAAGGATGACGACGGCCGGATCTCCTGGGACGTGGAGGTGCCCCTGGCGAGGGAGATCGGGGCCAGCGCGAACAAGATTCGGGACATTGACGAGCGGATCCGGTACCTCAAGGAGCGGAACATCTACGTCATCGGCCGGCTGGTGGTCTATGCCGATCCCCTCCTGGGGTCCAAGCGCCCTGACCTCGCCATCCACCACCCGGACGGCACCCCCTTTGTGGACCGCCGGGGCATCCGTTGGCCGGACCCCTACAACCGCCAGGTCTGGGAGTACAACGTGGCCATCGCCAAGGCCGCAGCGGCGGTGGGGTTCGACGAGATCCAGTTCGACTACATCCGGTTCCCGGAGCACCGGATCGCGGGTTACAACTACGAGGTACCGGTGCGCCAGCGGGCCGACGCAATCCTGGGCTTCCTGAAGTACGCCAAGGAAGAACTGGCCCCCTACGGGGTCTTCGTGGCCGCGGACGTCTTCGGCCTCACCACCTCCGTGGCACTGGGGGACGACATGGAGATCGGACAGATCTACGAGGAGATCGCCGGGGTGGTGGACTACATCTGCCCGATGGTCTACCCGTCCCACTACGCCCCTGGCACCTACGGGATTGCGAACCCCAACGCGGACCCGGGCCGGATCGTCTACGAGTCGATGGTCCGGGCCCAGAAACGTACCTGGGGGATGCCGGTGGAGAAGCATCGGCCCTGGATCCAGGATTTTGATGTAGGCAAGGACTACACCGCCGCAGACGTGGAGGCCCAGATCCGGGGGCTGGCGGAAGCCGGGATCTACCAGTGGCTCCTCTGGGACCCCAAAAACCGCTACACCCGTGACGCAAATTATGATGTCGCACCCCCGGAGAACGGGGAGCCCGAGTGGCGCCGGCAGTACCGGGCGGAGCTGGCGGCCCAGGCCGCCGAGGAGGGGGCGGGCAAGGACAGCCCCGCCGCCGGCAACGGACAAGCCCTCGCGGGGACAGGTTCCGCCGGGGCATCGGCTCCCAAGGGCGGCACCCGAGCGGCCGAGGGTTCCCCGCCGCCAGCCGGGGCGGCGCCTGCCGCCACCGGCGCCTCCCCTGGCGGGGGTATGGCCCCCGCGGGCCCGCAATCCGGTGCGGGGGGTGGGCCCGGGCGGGGCGACCGATAGAGAGAAGGAGCGGGACGGGCCTCCATGCGTCGTTTCCTCATCGGCATCGTGGCCTCCCTGACGGTGAGCCAGGCGACCGCGGCCGCCACCCTCTATCCCATCGATTCCGACGGCCTCAACCTCCGGGCGGCCCCGACTACCGCCGCACCGGTCCTCCGGGTGCTGCCAGCGGGGGAGGGGGTTCCAGTCGTCGGTTTGGAGGGAAAATGGCTGCAGGTGCGGCTGCCAGACGGCCGGCCCGCTTGGGCCGCGGGGTGGGTCGCCCGGGTGGAGTTTGCCCCCAGCGAGGCGGAAGCGGTGGTGACCACCGACCGGCTGAACGTCCGGGCGGGTCCGGGCCTCGACCACCCGATCCGGACCCAGGTGGCCACCGGCGACCGGTTCCCACTTCTGGAGATCCGGGGGCAGTGGTGGCGGATCCGGCTCCCGGACGGCCAGGAGGGCTGGGTCTTCAGTGAATACCTCCAGGCCGAACTCAGGCCTGCTCCGGGCCCATCTTCCGCCCCGGCGCCTGCCAGTCCAGGCCCCTCCCCGACCCCGACCGGCTCGCCGCCGGCGCCGGATGCCGGACCTCCGTCCTGGCTGCCGGTGTCGTCTCCGGCGCCAGCCCCCGCCCCGGCGTCCGGGCCGACCTCGGGGCCGGGGGCGGCCCTGCCGGAGCTGCCCAAGCAGGTGACCCTGGTGGTGGACGGGGAGCCGGTGCGGCTGGGCCGGCACGTGGCCTACGGGTCCGTGGACGTGGCCCGGGCCGGGGAGCCGCTGGCCTACCTGGGGGCTGCAGAGGGCTGGGTGCTGGTGGAGACCGCCCGGGGCGCCCGGGGATGGGTTCCCGGCCCCCAGGTGAACCTTCAGGACCAGGGGGCGGACTGGGACCGGGCTCCCCTCTACACCCTGGCGGAGGGGGAGTGGAGCATCGGCTTCCTCCCCGTCCGGGTGGTGAGCGACCCCGACGGCCTCAACCTCCGCACCGGGACCGGGCTGGACCACCGGGTCCAGGCGGTGCTTCCCCAGGGAACCGCCCTGAAGGTCCTGGGCCGGCAGGGGGACTGGCTGGAGGTGGCGCTGAAGGATGGCCGGCGGGGCTGGGTGGCCGGAGCCTACACCGCCCCGGTGGCGGATCACAGCGCCCGGATCGAGCGGGTCCGGCTCCACTCCCCCGGGCCGGGGCTCCTCCGGCTGGAGCTGACCGGCGACCTCCGGGGAGTTCAGGTGGATAGCGAGGCCCCCGAGGGGCTGCTCATCCGCCTCCCGGACCCGGCCGGGCCCGTGGCCCATCTCCCGGTGGAGGCCCACGGGGTCCGAGACCTCGCCGTCACCCCGGCCGGGGTGGTGGTCCGGTTCCACGCGCCGCCGGCGTACTCGGTGCGGGAGCAGACCTCGGGGCGGCTGGTGCTGGAGTTCCGGCCCAGGGTCCTGGGGGTGGAGAGCCGGACCGAGGGCGACGCGGTGGTCTACCGGTTCCAGGTGGCCGGGGCCGTCCGGCCCCGGGTGGACCACGCGGGGGGCGACGTCCGGGTGGACCTCCCCGGCGCCGCGGTGGCGGCGGTCCCCCTGCCCCCGGGGGTTTCGGCGGAGCAGACCGAGACGGGGCATCTCCGGTTCCACATCCCTTCAGCCCGGCCCTATGCGGTGAAGCAGGTTCCGGGAGGGTTTGAGGTCTGGTTCTACGGCCCGGGGCTTCAGGGCAAGCGGATCTTGGTGGACCCCGGCCACGGGGGCGATGACACCGGGGCGGTGAACCGTGCCCTGGGCCTGGAGGAGAAGGCGATCAACCTGCAGGTGGCCCTGTTGCTCAAGGAGGAGCTGGAGCGCCGGGGGGCGGAGGTGCTCCTCACCCGGAGCGACGACCGGCGCCCGCTGCCGCCGGAGGCCCCGGTGCCCGCCGAACTGGGGAGCCGCACCCGGGCGGACCTGCACTACCGGACCGTGCTGGCCAACCAGGCCGGGGTCGACCTCTTCATCTCCATCCACGCCAACGCCGGCGGCACCAGCCACCAGGGGACCGAGGTCTACTACAGCTGGGACAACCTGAACGCCCCCCGGAGCCAGTACCTGGCGAGCCTCATCCAGAGCCGGCTGGTCGGCGCCCTGGGCCGGCCGGACCGGGGCGTCCGGGAGGAGATGTTCTACGTCATCAAGTTCAGCGAGGCGCCGGCGGTGCTGGTGGAACTGGCCTTCATCACCCATCCGGAGGAGGCGGTGCTGCTGGCCAGCCCCGACTGGCAGCGCCGGGCCGCGGCGGCCATCGCCGATGCGGTGGTGGACTTCTACGCCGGCCGGCCGTGAGTCGGGCGCCAGGGTGAGTCGGGCGCCAGGGTGAGGTGGGAAAGAGCGGGGCCCGCGGGCTCAGCCCGCGGGCCCCGAGGGTTGTGGGCGCTCCTCCCCGCTACTCCAGGCCAAAGACCACCTGGACCTCCACCTGGTAGCGGCTGGTCCCGGGGAGAACCGGCATCCCCGCCCGGGCGCCGGCGTCCGCCGCAACCGCCGCCTCCCTCACCAGGACGGGCATGGAGGAGCCCATGTCGTGGACCTGAACCTGCACCGGCCGGCCGACCTTGACTCCCATGGCCCTGGCCACCTGTTCCGCCTTGTGCCTGGCGTCCGCCACCGCCTGCTCCAGGGCCGCGTCGAGGTGCCGGGCCTCCTCCCGGACCAGGAACTGGATGCCCTGGACCTCGTTCGCCCCTGCGGCCACCCCGGCGTCGATGATCGCCCCCACCCGGTCCAGGTTCCGGGTGGTGACGGTGACGGTGGCGGTGGTCCGGTACCCCACGAGCCGCCGCTCTTCCCTGTTCCACTCGTATTCTGGGTAGATAGAGAGGCCGCTGGTCCGGATCTCGGACTCGGCGATCCCCTGCTCCCGGATGGCTGCCACCAGCCGCTGCATGGCGTTGGCGGCCCGGTTGTACGACTCCGCGGCGGTCGGGGCCACCTGGCTCACCCCGAGGGTGACCTGGGCGGTGTCCGGGGAGACCTCCAGGACCGCCCGGCCGGTAACCGAGATGGTCTTCTGGTCGCCTTCCGCCGCGGGGGCTGCCAGGGCCTGGTCCACCGGCGCGATGGGGGACGCCCCGGAGACCAGGAAGAGGACACTGGCGAGGGCGAGGACCCGGAGCCAGCGAACATCCTTCAACAGCATGAACATCCCTCCTGGCGAATACTTCACTGGTTAGACGAAGTACGTCTCCGCCAGGTTACGGCAGCGCAGGTTGTAAGGAGGGCGATGGGCTGACATGTCGGATCCCGCTGGCGAGTCCAACGACCCCGGCGCCGCCAGTCGGGCGGCCGCCCGGAAGGGTGAGGAGCACCGGGCCCGGTTCCAGCGGCTTCTCGGCGCGGAGGTGGCGGAGTGGCCGGGCTGGCTGCTGGTGGCCCACCCCCGGCTCCGGTGGCCCCTCTTCAACTACGCGGTTCCCCTGGCCGAGCCGGACCCAGCCGGCGCGGCCCGGGCCGCGGCCTGGCTGGAGGCCCGGGACCGGCTCCCCTGCTTCCTGGTGACTCCCGCCGCCGGCCGCTGGCGGCCCCAGGGCCTTGCCCTCCGGGAGCGGCAGGTGGTACTGGGCCTGGCCCCCGGGGCTCCGGCTCCTGCCCCGCAACCGCTGCCCCCGGAGGCCCGGGTCTGGGCCCTGCCGGCCGGAGCCGAGGCCGACTGGGCCGACCTGCTGCTCTCCGCCCTCGGGGTGCCGGCACAGCTGCAGCCGCCCCTCCGGGAGGCCTATGCCGGAATGGGGCAGCGGCTTGCTCCCGGGGAGCGGCTGCACCTCTACCTGGCCGAGTGGGACGGGCAGCCGGTGGGCACGGGGATGCTGTTCCTGGACGGGGAGGGGCTAGCCGGACTGTACGGCGCGGCGGTGCTGCCCCCCTGGCGGGGCCGGGGGCTGGGCCGGTTTCTCACCCGCCGGCGGCTGGAGGATGCCTGGCGCCTTGGCGCCCGGGAGGCGTTGGTCCAGACCGGCCCCGGCACCCCGGTGGCCGCCCTCTGGCGGCGGCTGGGAGCCCGGGTCTGGTACGGGGTGGAGGTGTACTACTAGGGCCAGGGGCCGCCGCACCCCTTGGTGGGGGAGAGCCCCCGGCCTTCTCACAGGGCTCCCCGGCCTCTTCACAGGGGGAGCCGGTGCTGGGGGCTCGCCGGCGGCCGCTCCCCTGCCGCCATGGCGTCCAGGAGCCGGTCCATCAGCTGGTGGAACTCCGCCCAGGAGTGGACCCGGTAGCAGTCGTGGAAGTTTCGATTGTACGGGTAGTCCATCAGGATCCGGATCCCCGGGAAGTTCCGGAGGTTCCGGGGCGCGTCGTCGAAGAGAAAGTCCCCCCGGACCAGGTCCTTCCGGTAGGTGATGACGATGTTCTCCCGGGGGATAAAGGGCAGGTGGCGCCGGACCCACTGCACCTTGTCCCGCATCGCCTCTTTGGGCGAGGCGGTGACCACCACCACCTCCACCCGCTCCGAAAGCGCCGCCAGGGTCTCCGCCGCGCCGGGGATCGGCCGGAGGTCGGCAAAGAACCCGGGGCGGCTGAGGTAGTGGTAGATCCGGGTGCCGCACTCGGGCTTGACGAACCGGTGCCACTCCCACTCGGTGATCCGGTCCAGGGTGAGGTTGTCGTTCCAGTCCCGGTTGTAGTGCTCCAGCCACTTGCTGGCCAGGTCTGCACAGATGCCGTCCAGGTCACAGAGCAGAATGGGTCTGCCCTTGGACCCGATCCCGGTTTCAGCCAAGCCGTCTCCTCCTTTCCCTGGGCGGGGTGCACCCGCGCCCTTCCCCTGCTGGGGCCCGTGGTCCCCTTTTCCCTGCTGAGGCCCATGGCCCTTTTTCCCTGCAGGGGAGCGGCAAACGGCTACTCCTCCCGCCGGCGGCGGCGCGCCGCGGCCCGGGCCTCGGCCTGCCGGTAACGCTCCTCCTCTTCGGGAGTGGTGGGGATTACCGGCGGCACCGGCGTCGGCCGGCCCTCGTCGTCCACCGCCACGTAAGTGAGGATGGCCTCGCAGGTCTTGCGCCGCTCCCCGCCGCCCACCCGCTCGGCGTAGACCTGGACCCCGACCTCGATGGAAGTCCGGCCGGCCCAGTGGACCCGGGCTTCGAGGACGATCACATCCCCCACCCGAATGGGGTGGAGGAAATCGAGCCGCTCCATCGACGCGGTGACGCAGACCCGGCCGGCATGCCGGGCCGCGGCCAGGGCGCCGGCGATGTCGATATAGTGCATCACCCGGCCGCCGAGCATGTTTCCCAGGATGTTGGCATCGTTGGGCAGTACCAGTTCCGTCATCTGCACCGCCGATTCGGCGGGGGTCTTCCCTGGTAGTCCTTCTGCCATCGGTTCCGACTCCTTTCCGCACTCTGTGCTGTGTGGGGCTCCGGGGGCAGGCCGGCCGGAAGGTCCTTGCCAGCCCCCGGACCCGGGGGTATAATCGGGGCAAGGGCGGCCCCCATCTGGAGGCCCTGCTGTTACTGCGTTGCCACAACTGCATATGGGCGGGGACAGGTGCCCGCTCTTTGCGGGTGAAAAGGGAAGTCCGGTGCGCGAGCCTCCTCGCAAGTCCGGCGCGGTCCCGCCACTGTGACCGGGGAATCCCCCTGCAGGATCCCACTGCCGGCCAGGGCCGGTGGGAAGGGGCAGGGGGGTGAGGATCCGGGAGCCAGGAGACCTGCCTGTCCCCTCTGCATCGAGCCTCTCGCGGAAGGGGGGAGATGCCAGCGCCGTGCCGCGGCTGCCGCGGCACCCTATGGCATATTGTACCGAAACCCCGGTCGGAGGCGACCGGGGTTTTCCGATCGGATGACGGGTGTTTGCTACCAGGGTCCGGGCCCGGCGGGCGGGCCGGGCCGATGGGCCCGCTGGGCGCGGCACCGGCGCGCCGGGTCAAGGTCGGACCGGGCCCTGGGGAACCGGGTGAACGGAGGGATCGAGAGCGATGCGGCTCCCCGTTGCAAGCTTAGGACCTTTCGGATCTTTTCCCCGCCTGGCCCGGCTCCTGTCCCGGCTGCTCCTCACTCTGGCCGCCGCGGCCCTGGTGGCCGGCTGCGCCGCTGGCCCGGGCAGGGGTGCGGCGGACGCCCCGGGAGATGCCGGCGGGTCGGCGGCTCCGGAGCAGGCAGCGCCGGGCACCGGCGATCAGGGCCCATCCGGCTCCTCCGGCGGGACCGGGGCTGATGAGGCCACCTGGCCGATGACGGTGACCGATGACGCGGGCCGGACGGTGACCATCCCCGCCGAGCCACGGCGGATCCTCTCCCTCGCCCCATCCAACACCGAGATCCTCTTCGCCCTGGGGCTGGGGGACCGGGTGGTGGGGGTGGACAACTTCAGCGACTACCCGCCGGAAGCCGCGGCTCTGCCCCGGATCGGGGACCTGATGAATCCTAACTACGAGGC
The DNA here is from genome assembly GCA_021890795.1 of Bacillota bacterium. Lineage (GTDB taxonomy): Bacteria > Bacillota > Sulfobacillia > Symbiobacteriales > ZC4RG38 > ZC4RG38. The sequence goes on from JAKKUO010000023.1 coordinate 8,264, forward strand.
GATGGCGGCCCTGGCGCCGGACCTGGCCCTGGCCATCGGCGGCAGCGATGAGGTGTGGAAGAAGCTGGAGGAGCTGGGGGTACCGGTATTGGTGATCCAGCCGCGCACGGTCGCGGAGGTGATCGACTCCATCCGGCTGGTCGGCCGGATCACCGGGGCTCAGGAGGCGGCCGAGGCCCTGGCCCGGTCGATGGCCGAGCGGGTGGAGGCGGTCCAGCGGCAAGCCGCCGCGCTTTCCCACCGGCCTCGGGTCTTCTGGGAGGTCTGGGACGATCCCCTGATGTCCGCCGGTCCGGGGTCTTTCTTTGACGACATGATTCGGCTGGCCGGCGGCATCAACGTGGCCGGCGACGCCCAGAGCCCCTGGCCCCAGGTCAGCCCCGAGGCGATCATCGCCCGGGATCCGGAGGTGATCCTCACCACCCAGGCCGAGTGGGCGGAGCGGCTCCGGTCCGGTGCCCTGCCCGCCTGGGCCGGAACCACCGCGGTGCGCCAGGGGCGGATCCACGTGGTGGAGGACAACCTGGTCTCCCGGCCCGGCCCACGGATCGTCGAGGGGCTGGAGCAGGTGGCCCGGGCGATCCAGTCCCAGGGGGCGGGCCGGTGAGGACCCCGGGTGAGAAGCTCCGGCCCCTGGCCTTCCTCCCGGCCCGGCTCCGGACGGGTCTCCCGGTCCGGCCCCGGCCCCAGACCCGGCCCCGGACGGTGCTGCTCCTCCTGGCCGGCGCCCTGGTCGCCGCCGCGGTGGTCGCCGCCTGGGTGGGGCCGGTGCCGGTGCCGCCAAGGCAGATCCTGGCGGGGCTCCTGGGCCAGCCGGTGCCCGCGGCCGTTCATTCGATCCTCTGGCGGATCCGGCTGCCCCGGATTCTGCTGGCGGTCCTGGTGGGCGGGGGGCTCGCGGTGAGCGGGGCCGCCCTCCAGGGGCTCCTCCGCAACCCCCTGGCCGATCCTTACCTCCTCGGGGTCTCCGGCGGGGCCTCGGTGGGAGCGGCCCTGGCCCTCTGGCTCGACCTGCGCTGGGAGTGGGCCGGGGTGGGGCTGGTGCCGATCCTGGCCTTCGCCGGCGCCCTGGCGGCGGTGGCCCTGATCTGGGGGCTCTCCCGGACCGGGGGGCGGGTGGCGGCCAGCCACCTGGTGCTGGCCGGGGTGGCGGTGGGGGCGGTCTGCGCCGCGGTCATCTCGTACCTCCAGTCCGTCGGCGACGAGCGGCTGACCAAGGCCCTCCTGTACTGGCTCGCCGGCGGCCTGGGCTCCGCCACCTGGCAGCACCTGCGCCTCGCCGCACCCTACGTGCTCCTGGGGACGGCGGTGCTCATCTACTTCGCCCGGGACCTGGACCTGATGCTCATGGGAGAGGAGGCGGCGGCCCAGGCCGGGGTGAACGTGGAGGCCACCAAGACCTGGGTCTGGCTCGGGGCTTCCCTGGCCACCGCCGCCACGGTGGCGGTGGCGGGGCTGATCGGCTTTGTCGGCCTGGTGGTTCCCCACATCCTCCGGCTGGCTCTCGGCCCCAGCCACCGGGTGCTCCTGCCCGCCAGCGCGCTGGGGGGCGGGCTCCTCCTGCTGGTGGCCGATACCCTGGGCCGGAGCCTCTGGGCCCCCCAGGAGCTGCCCGTCGGGATCCTCACCGGCCTGATGGGCGGACCCTTCTTCCTCTGGCTCTTGCGCCGGGAACTGGGGCGGTTCTCCGGGTGACGGTACCCGTTTGGCGGGGGGCCGGGTCCGTGCCCGCGGCTGACGGCACCCCCCACCGAGGAGGTGACGGTATGGCGGAACTGGTGGCCCAGGGGCTGACGGTGGATCTGGGGGGACGGCCGGTGCTCCGGGAGGTCTCCTTCCGGCTGGCCCCCGGCGAGGTGGTCGCACTGGTGGGGCCCAACGGGGCGGGCAAGAGTACCCTCCTCCGCTGCCTGAGCGGCACCCTGCGCCCCGGGGCCGGGGAGGTGCGGCTGGGCGGGGTGCCGGTCCACCGGCTGCCCCCCGCCTACCGGGCCCGCCGGATCGCGGTGGTGGCCCAGGAACTCCCCGGGGGTTTCGACTTCCCGGTGGTAGAGGTGGTGGCCATGGGCCGGTACCCCTACCTCGGCCGGTGGCGCCGGGAGGGCCCCGGGGACCGGGCGGTGGTGGCGGCGGCCATGGCGGCCACCGGGGTGGCCCATCTGGCGGAGCGGCCCTTCACCGCCCTTTCCGGCGGCGAACGGCAGCGGGTGGCCATCGCCCGGGCCCTGGCCCAGGAGCCGGAGTGGCTCCTCCTGGATGAGCCCGCCAACCACCTGGACCTGCACCACCAGGCGGAACTCTTCGACCTCCTGGTCCGGCTGAGTCAGGAGCGGGGCCTCGGGGTGGTGGCGGTGCTCCACGACCTGAACCTGGCCGCCCTTTACAGCCGCCGCATCCTGATGCTCCATGGGGGGCGTCTGCTCGCCGACGGCCCCCCCGCCGCCGTCCTCACCCCCCGGCTCCTCCGGGAGGTCTACGGCGACCGGCTGGCGGTGGGCCGCCACCCGGTCCTGGACCGGCCCCTGGTGGCCTTGCTGCCCGGAACGGGGCCGGAGGCGGTGACGGGTCCCGCCGGCGGGCTCCCGGCGGCCGGGGGCATCGGCACGGGACGGCGTTAGGGCGGAAAAGGGCCCTGGGATGGGCTGGAGGCCATCCCAGGGCCTCTTTCGCGCCGGAGCGCCCCTGGCCCCGGCCAGGGGAGAACCCCCCGGCCACGGGCACGCCACGGGCCATTCACGGGCAGAGGGAGAACTCGGCCCAGGCAGAGGGAAATCCTCGCCCCAACAGCGAAAGATTCTATCAGGTGATGACTTGCCATGCGGGTTGCCCTCTTTGCCACGTGCCTTGTGGACATCTTCTTCCCCGAAGTGGGGGAGAGCACCGTCCGGCTCCTTCGCCGGCTTGGGTGTGAGGTGGCGTTCCCGCCCCAGGGCTGCTGCGGCCAGCCGGCCTGGAACGCCGGCCACCGGGAGGCCGCCGCGGCCATGGCCGAGGGGCTGGTCCGGTCCCTCGGGGGCTACGACTACGTGGTCACCCCCTCGGGCTCCTGTGCGGCCATGATCCGTCACCACTACCCGGAACTCTTCGCTGACCGGCCTGACCTGGCGGAGGAGGCCCGAGCCCTGGCCGCCCGGACCTATGAGCTCAGTGAGTTCCTGGTCCGGGTGCTGGGGGCGGACCTCCGGGCCCTGGGCGCCCGGTTCCCGGGGACCGTGGTCTACCACCGGTCCTGCCACCTGACCCGGGAGCTCGGGGTGCAGGAAGAGCCCCTGGCCCTCCTGGACCAGGTGGAGGGGGTCGAGCGCCGGGAGCTGGAGCGGGCCGATCTTTGCTGTGGCTTCGGCGGGACCTTCTCGGTGAAGCTCCCCGAGGTGGCGGTGGCCATGGCCGACGACAAGCTGGCGGACGTCCGGGCCACCGGGGCCGAGTACCTGGTGGGCTCTGATTGCAGTTGCCTGATGCACCTGGCGGGCCGGCTCCGGCGGACCGGCGGCGGCCCCCGGGTGCTCCACCTGGCCGAGCTTCTAGAGATGGCTACCCGGCCCGGGGCGTCGCCGCCGGGCTCCGGCGAAGCCAGGGGACGGGCGGCGGCCGGGAGCGTTCCGACCCAGCCCGGGCCAGGGGCCGCCGCGGTCCGGGAGGGGGATGGCCGATGACGTCCCCGGTGCGGGAGCGGACCCGGCGGGAGCTGGCCCAGGAGGCCAAGCGCCGGGCCCTGGCCCAGGCCACCCGGTCCAGCTACCTCCGGCGCCTCGGCCAGTGGGACCGGCTCCGCCGGGAGGGGAGGCTGCAGCCCCTCCGGGACTGGGCCCGGGACGCCAAGGATCGGGTCCTCTCGGACCACCGGCGGCACCTGGAGCAGTTCGTTCGGGCGGTCCGGGAGCGGGGCGGCTTTGTGCACGTTGCTGCCACCCCGGAGGAGGCGGTGGCCCGCGTGGTGGCCATCGCCCGGCGGCACGGGGCCCGGTTGGCGGTCAAGTCCAAGTCCATGGCCACCGAGGAGATCCACCTGAACGCCGGGCTGGAAGCCGCCGGGGTGGAGGTGGTGGAGACCGACCTGGGGGAGTACATCATCCAGCTGGCCGGGGAGCGGCCGGTGCACATCGTCGGCCCGTCGATCCACTACGACCGGGAGGCGGTGGCGCGGCTTTTTAGCCGGCACCTGGGTGAGCCGATGCCCCCGGACCCCGAGGCCCTCACCCAGGTGGCTCGCCGGGTGCTGCGGGAGAAGTTCCTCGCCGCGGAGATCGGCATCACCGGGGCCAACTTCGGGGTGGCGGAGACCGGTACCGTGGTCCTGGTGACCAACGAGGGGAACGGCCGGATGGTCACCACCCTGCCCCGGGTGCTGATCACAATCATGGGCCTCGAGAAGCTGGTGGGCACCTGGGCGGACCTGGAGCCCCTCCTCACCCTCCTGCCCCGGAGCGCCACCGGCCAGACCCTCACCAGCTACGTCACCGCGATCACCGGGCCCCGCCGGCCGGGGGAGGCCGACGGCCCGGAGGAGTTCCACGTGGTGATCCTGGATGCCGGCCGCTCCCGGCTCCTCGGCACTCCCTTCCAGCCGGCCCTCCGGTGCCTCCGGTGCGGGGCCTGCCTCGACGCCTGCCCGGTCTTCCGGCAGGTGGGCGGCCACGCCTACCTGCCCCCGTACAGCGGGCCCATCGGCGTGGTGATCACCCCGCTCCTCAAGGGGATGGAGGCCGCGGGGGAGGTGCTGGACCTCTGCAGCCTCTGCGGCGCGTGTACCGAGGCCTGCCCGGTGCAGATTCCCCTGCACCGCTTCATCCTGGACCTCCGCCATCAGCGGATGGCCTCGCCCCGGGCCTCCCGGTGGGAGCGGCTTCTCTTCCGGTTTTGGGCCTGGGCCTGGCGAACCCCGGGCCGGTACCGGTGGACCGTCCGGCTCCTCCGGGCCCTCGCCCGCCCCTTTGTCCGGGACGGGCGCCTCCGCTGGCTGCCAGGGCCCCTGGCCGCCTGGGGGGAAGGCCGGGACTTCCCGGCCCCCGCGGCCCGGCCCTTCCATGAGCGGTGGGCGGACCTGGCCCGGGAGGCGGAGCCGGAGCGCAACACCGGGGAGGTGGCAGACGGTGGACGGCGCTAGATCGGTGCGCCCCCCGGCCTCCGGGGACCTCGCGGACCGGTTTGTGGCGGCCCTGGGGGAGGTCCAGGGCATCGGCATCCGGGCCCGGGACCCGGGTGAGGCGGTCGCGGCCGTCGTCCAGGCTCTACGGGAGCGGGGGGTGACGGAGGTGGTGGCCGCGGCCGACCCGATCCTCAGGGCCATCGGGCTGCCGGGCGCGGTCCGGGCGGCGGGGATCGGCTGGTGGGAGGCGACGCCGGGGGTCGATCCCCAGGCCCTCCGGGCCGCGGCGGCCCAGGCCGGGGCGGGGATCACCGGGGTGGACTGGGCCTTGGCGGCCACCGGCACCCTGGTGCTCATGAGCCGGCCGGGCCGGCCCCGGAGCCTCAGCCTCCTGCCGCCCCTGCACGTGGCGGTGCTCACCGAGGACCAGCTCTTGCCGGACCTGCCGGACCTCTTCCGGCACCTGAGCCGGATGGCGTCCGCCGGGGAGATGCCCGGGAGCCTCAATCTTATCACCGGGCCCAGCCGCACCGCGGACATCGAGCATACCCTGGTCCGGCGGGTCCACGGGCCGGGGGAACTCCTGGCGGTGGTCCTGCCGGCCCGGTGAGGGCGTCGGGCCGGCCTGACTGGGCCCGGGCCGTCGGAAGGTCCGGGCGGCCCGTTGACCCCAAGCCAGTTACATGTCAACCGACAACTTTGCCGCCAAAATTGGAGTTGATGATTGCGCGGCGGGCTGGTATCATCAGAGTGTAGAGAGGGGTGGGAAAAGTCCGCATACGAGCGGCGCCCATCCTGCCGCACACGGAGTCGGGGGCGGCTGCCCCTCCGGGGGGGCAGCCGCCGGTCAGTGGCCGCCTGGAATCGCCGAATCCCCTGGTGCCGGGGGAGCGGGGGACCCACACGAATGGGGCGAATTCGGCTCCGGGGCCGAGCCGCCCGGCGCCCAATGCCCAGGCCAGCCGGTCGGGCGCAGGGTGCCGGGACGAGGCCCGGTGCCGATAGGGCAACCTCCGGTGCCCGAGCCCGTCAGCTAACCTCGCAGGCGTTGCGGAGGAGGTAGAGGCCGCGGGTGAGGCCCCGCGGGTGCCGCGGGGCTTTTTCTGTCCCCGTGGCCGGGCGTCCGCCTCCCTCCCGGGAGCCCGGTCGCTGCCCGCTCCCGTGTGCAGGGGCAAGAGGGAGGGAAGTGCCATGGCGGTCGTGCGTTCCGCCCGGGGGCTGCGCCCCCACCCGTTGCGCCCCCTGGAGCCCCGGGCCGGTGCCGGCCCCGTTGCGGTCCTGGGGGCCGGCCACGGGGGGCTCGCCCTGGCCGGGTACCTGGCTGCCCGGGGGGTGCCGGTGCGCCTGTGGAACCGGTCACCGGCTCCCTTGGCGGCGGTCGAGGCCCAGGGCGGGATCCTGCTGGAGGTCCCGGAGGAGGACGGCCCCGTCCGGGTCCGGCCCCGCCGGGTCTCCTGCGACCTGGGGGAGGTGGTCCGGGGCGCGGAGGCGATTCTGGTGGCGGTGCCGGCCAGCGCCCACCGAGAACTGGCCCGGCGGCTGGCCGGCCATCTCCAGGACGGCCAGGCGGTGCTGCTGCTGCCCGGCCGCACCGGCGGCGCCCTGGAGTTCGTCCGGGAGCTGGACGCGGCGGGGTGTTCCGCCCGGGTGCTGGTGGGGGAGGCCCAGACCTTCCCCTTCGCCAGCCGGACCCTGGGGCCCGGGGTGGCGGCGATCCTGGGGGTGAAGCGGACCGTGCCTGTCGCGGCCCTGCCAGCCCGGCGCACCCCGGAGCTCATCGCCCTTTTCCGGCCGCTGCTGCCGATGCTGGAGCCGGCCCCGTCGGTTCTCCACACTTCCCTGGAGAACATGGGCGCGGTCCTGCACCCGGCCATCACCCTGCTGAACGCAGGTCGGATCGAAGCGGGACCCGGCTTCCGGTTCTACGCCGAGGGAGTCACCCCCGGGGTCGCCCGGGCTGTGGCCACGGTGGACGGGGAACGGCTGGCGGTGGCCCGGGCCTTCGGCACCCCGGTCCGCTCCCTGCTGGAGTGGCTGCGGGATGCCTACGGAGGGGCTCCCCCTGACCCCTGGGGCGAGGAGCCGGCGGGCGGGCTGGCGGAGGCGTGGGGAGCAGAAGCCGCGGCCTTGCAGGCCGCGCTCGCCCGCAACCCCGCCTATGCCGACATCCTCGCTCCCCTGAGCCTGGACCACCGGTACCTCTGGGAAGACGTCCCCACCGGGCTCGTGCCCCTTGCCGCCCTGGGCGCGGCGGCCGGGGTGGAGACGCCGGCCATCTCCGGGCTGGTGCACCTCGCCGCCAGCCTCCACGGCCGGGACTACGCAGCCCAGGGCCGGACTCTTGCCCGGATGGGGCTGAGCGGCCTCGGGCCCGACGAGATCCTTACTTTTGTGATGGAGGGGAGTGTGGCCGGTTGCGCGACCGCCTGATCCTGGGTGCGGCCATCGGGGACTGCGTCCACGTGGCCGGTGTGGTCAACTTCCTCCGGCTGGCCGAGGAGGTCGGCTTCCAGACGGTGATGCTGGGGCCGGCGGTGCCGGTGGCGGACCTGATGGCGGCCATCGATCAGTATGACCCCCGGGTGGTGGCCGTGGGCTACCGGCTCACCCCGGAGGCGGCCCGGGGGGTCCTGGCAGAACTGAAGGCGGCCCTGGCGGCCCGGGGAGAGGTGGATCCGGCCACCGGCCTTGGCCGGCGGGTCTGGCTTTTCGGAGGCACGGGCCCCACCGCGGCGGTGGCCCGGGAGGCCGGCCTCTTCCACCACGTCTTCGAGAGCGCCGATGGTCCCCGGGAGGCCCTGGCCTGCCTCCGGCGGCTGGCCGGCGGCGAGGGGGAGGAGACGGACCGGGCGGAGGGGATCCCGCCCCAGACCCTGGTGGAGCGGATCCTCTGGAAGGCGCCGTACCCGCTCCTCCGGCATCACTACGGCCGGCCCACCGTGGCTGAAACCGTGGCCGGGGTGGTGGAGATCGCCCGGTCGGGGGTGCTGGACGTCATCTCCCTGGGGACCGACCAGAACGCCCAGGAGCACTTCTTCCGGCCGGAGGAGATGGACCCGTCCCAGGACGGGGCGGGCGGGGTGCCGGTCCGGACCCGGGAAGACCTGGAGCAGATCTACGCCCACAGCCGGCTGGGGAACTACCCCCTCATGCGGTGCTACAGCGGCACCCGGGACCGCTTGATGTGGGCCCCGCTGCTCCTGGAGACCATCCGGAACGCCTGGCTGGCCACCCCCCTCTTCTGGTACAGCCAGCTGGACAACCGCAGCCGGGTGCCCCTGCGGGAGTCGATCCCCGAGGCCCAGCAGGTGATGGCCTGGCACGCGGAGCGGGGGATCCCGGTGGAGATGAACGAGTCCCACCACTGGAGCCTCCGGGATGCGCCGGACGTGGTGGCGGTGGTCGCGGCCTACCTGGCGGCGTACAACGCCCGGGCCGCGGGGGTGCGGGACTACGTGCAGCAGCTGATGTTCAACAACCCGCCGGGCACCTCGCCCACCATGGACCTGGCCAAGATGCTCGCCAAGCTGGAACTGGTGGAGTCCCTGGCCGGGCCGGACTTCCGGGTCTGGCGGGAGACCCGGGGAGGTCTCACCTCCTTCCCTGCGGACCTGGACGTGGCCCGGGGCCACCTGGCGGCTACCACGTACCTGCAGATGCAGCTCCGGCCCCACATCGTCCACGTGGTGGCGGCGGTGGAGGCCCACCACGCCGCCACCCACGAGGACGTCATCGAGAACTGCAAGATCGCCGACGGGGCCATCCGCCAGGCCCTGTTGGGCATGCCGGATATGACCCGGGACCCGGCGGTCCAGGAGCGGAAGCGGCAGCTGCTGGAGGAGGCCAGGGTGCTCTTGGCCGCGATCCGGCGCATCGCCCCGCCGGGGACGCCCGACCCCTACACCGACCCCGAGACCCTGGCCCGGGCGGTGGAGATCGGCCTTCTCGATGCCCCCCACCTCCGGGGAAACCCCGCGGCCTGCGGGCGGGTCGTCACCCGGATGGTGGACGGCGCCTGCGTGGCGGTGGACCCGGCGACCGGCCGGCCGCTCCGGGAGGAGGAGCGGGTGGGCCGGATCCTCCGGGAGCACGGCTACCCGCCGGTCGCCGACAGCACGCCGGTGGAGGTGGGGGTCTGATGGGCGGCATCGCCGGCGCCGTGGTGGAGGCGGAGGGGGCGGCGCCGCCCGTTCGGGTCTCCGTCGATGCCCTCCTGGACGCCATGCCCTGGCGGGGGCCTGCCGGCCGGGGCCGGTTCGAGGGCCCCGGGGGCGGCCTCGGCCATCTGCTGGTGGCGGCGGACGGCCTGCCGGCGGGCCATCCGCCGGTCTCCAACGAAGACGGGACTCTCTGGGCCGTCCTCGACGGCAGGCTTCTCAACCGTGGGGAGCTACAGGCCCGGCTCCGGGGCCACCGGCTGCGCACGGGCGCCGACGCCGAGGTGGTCCTGCACCTCTACGAGGAGGAAGGCCCCCGGTGCCTCCGGTGGCTCCGGGGCACCTTCGCCTTGGCCGTCTGGGACCGCCGGGGGCGGATCTTCCTCGCCCGGGACCCCCTGGGGGTAAAGCCCCTCTACTGGGCCCGGGGGCCCGGGGGGCAGGTGCTGTTCGCCTCGGAGATGAAGGCCCTCCTGGGGGTCACGGACCAGGTGGAGGAGTTTCCGCCGGGCCACTGGTACCGGACCGGGGCGGGGCTCCACCGCTGGTACCGGTGGCCCCGGAGCCCGGGGCAGCTCCGGGACCCGGCGGCGGCCATCGCCCTGGTGCGCCGGCGGCTGGTGGAGGCGGTGGACCGGTGCCTCGCCGCCCCGGTGCCCGTGGGGGTCTTCCTCTCCGGCGGCCTGGACTCCAGCCTGGTGGCGGCGGTGGCCCGGCGGCTTGCCGGGCCGGGGCTGAAGACCTTCGCCGTGGGCATGGCGGGATCGCCGGACCTGGCCATGGCCCGGCGGGTCGCGGCCTACCTCGGCACCGACCACTACGAGTACGCCTACACCCCGGCAGAGGTCCGGGCGGCGCTGCCCCGGGTGATCGACCACCTGGAAAGCTTTGACGTGCCCCTGGTGCGGAGTGCCGTCGGCACCTACTTCGCCGCGGCCCTGGCCAGCCGGCATGTGCAGGTGGTCCTCACCGGGGAGGGGGCCGACGAGCTCTTCGCGGGCTACCACTACCTGAAGGGGCTGCCGGGCCCGGCGGACCTGGGGGCGGAACTGCGGCGGATCACCCGGGGGATGCACAACACAGGCCTGCAGCGGGTGGACCGGGAGACCATGGCCCACGGCCTGGAGGCCCGGGTGCCCTTCTTGGACCTGCCGCTGGTGGAGGCCGCAGCGGCCATCGACCCAGCCATCCTGCTGGGCCCTGACGGGCAGACGGAGAAGTGGCTCCTGCGCCGGGTGGCTGAGGAGTTCCTCCCGCCGGAGATCACCGGCCGGCGGAAGGAGAAGTTCTCCCTGGGCACCGGCACCGGCCAGTACCTGGAGCGGCTGGCGGAGGAGCTTATCTCCGACGGGGACCTGGAGCGGGAAGGGGCGCTGCCCTCCGGCGGCCGGGTCGGAAGCAAGGAGGAACTCCTTTACTGGCGGTACTTCCGGGACCGGTACGGCCGGCCCGGGGTGGTCCGGAGTATGGGCCGGAGCCGGACTATCGGCGACCTGGACCCCAATCCGGCCGGGTGGCGGTCCGCCTGAGCCGGGTTGGGTTCCCCCGGCCCGGCTCTGCGGCGCCCTGGGGCGGAGGGTACGGATCCTATCGGGCCCACCGCACACCTTCCGGAAAGGTGGCGGTGGGCCCGAATGCTGTGTGCGGACCCGGGTCGGAAGCCATGGCACCGGCGCTGTAGCACTGGCGCCGGCTCTGGAGCCTGCGCGGCTCCCTCCCTGGAAAGGGGTCGCCGGGCGGGGCGGCAGGGACGCGCCGGTCGGCGGCGCGGCAGGGATTCGCCGGCAGGCGGGGAAATTGTCATTTTGTATCGCTAATGAGGTGATCCGGTTGCGCCTGGCCACGCGGTTCTTGCTCTTGCTCAATCGGCTGTTTCCGCTCCCGGACCATCCCTTTAACCGGGCTCTCCAGGGCCGGGGCACCTACGCCGACTGGCAACTCGAGCAAGCGCCCCGCACTCTGCAGGTCTTCCGTTTCTACACCGACCCCCAGACGATGGTGGCCGGGCGTCGGGTCCTGGACCTTGGCTGCGGTGCCGGCGGCAAGGCGGTCTACTGCGCCACCCTGGGCGCTGCCCACGTGGTAGGGGTGGACATCGTTCCCCACTACCGGGAAGAGGGGGAGGCACTGGCCCGGCGGCTCGGGGTGGCCGACCGGGTCCGGTTCCTCACCGCGGATGCCCGGTCCCTGCCCCTGCCCGACGGCAGCGTCGACACGGTGCTGATGTCCGACGTGGTGGAGCACCTCGCGGACCCCGAGGCGGTATTCCGCGAGGTGTACCGGGTGTTGGCCCCCGGGGGGCGGGTCTACATCAGCTTTCCGCCCTACTACCACCCCTACGGTGCGCACCTCTCGGATGCCATCGGCATCCCCTGGGTCCACCGGTTCTTCCCGGAACCGGTCCTTGGCGAGGCGTATCAGGCCCTGGTGGCCCACCTGCCCGACGGCGACCGGCGGCTCAGCCTCCGGTTTGGCAACCCCCGGGACGGGGAGTGGCGGCTCACCTACATCAACCGCATGACCATCCGGCGCTTCCGGGAACTCTTGAACCGGCTGCCGCTCCGGGTGGCGTACTACTACCAATCCCCGCTCCGGCCCTATCTCCGGCCCCTGGCCTGGCTCGCCCCGGAGTACTTCACCCGGCTGGTGATCTGTGTGCTCGAGAAGGACCGGACGTGACCCGGGTCGGCTCCGGGAATACGGGAGCCGGCATCGGGGATACGGGGCCGGCTCCGGGCGGTCGCCACCGCCTGGCGGCCGGGATCACCGGCCGGCGGTGGAATGAACCGGCCCCCGAGCGAGCGAACCGCCCCCCGAATGAGCGAACCAGCCCACCGAGCGCGCAAACCGGCCGGCGGTCAGGCTAACCGGCCGGCCGGGCGACCAGGTCCCCTTCCAGGACCAGGGGGTCGTCCACCTTCAGAAAGCCTGCGATGTTCGGGGGTTCGATGCCGAAGTCCGTCATCTTCACCTGGGCCCGGGCCTGAATCCGCAAGCTCTCCCCCGTGCGGGTGACGGTGCCGGTGAAGGTCACCCGGCGCCGGACCTCCTTCACGGTCAGGTCCCCGACGATGGTCACCTCTGCGGGCTGGCCGTCCGCAGCCGCCAGGGAGACGGGTTCGGCCAGGGTGAACTCCGCCCAGGGGTACCGGTCCGACTCGAGCCACTGGGTCCGCAGCCGGCTGTCCCGGCGGGCGGAGTCGCTCTTGAGCTGCCGCAGGTCCACCCGGACCGTCCCGGCCTGGAGGGTCCCGTCCGGGCTGACGAGGAACTCGCCCTCCACCGCGGTGCTGACCCCCACCGCCTCATTGGGCAGCTCCCGGTTCACGAACTTCTCGGTGGCCCGGTACGCCGCCTTGGACTCCCCGGCCACCACCTGGTACCGGGTAGCCCCGGGCTGGGCAGTGCCGACTTCCGGTCCCGCCGTACCGGCCTGGGGCTGCTCCGGCCCGGTCGCGGCGGCTGGTGCGGGCTCAGGGTGCTCCGTGGGCTGCTGCCGGCCGCACCCGGCGCCGAGGATCAGGATGGCAATCAGGAACCAGGCCAGCGGGCTGGGGTGGGACGGGCGCAAGGAAGAAGAGCGTCCCGGGAAAAGCGGCCTTGCCATCTTCGTACCGACCTCCCGACTCCGTCTTCCCCGACCGGTTCACCCGGGCCGGCCCCGGCCGCCACCGGTAGGCGGGTTCCATCCGGTTCCCGGGCGGGGCGACCGGGCAGGCGCCTGGGGTCGTCTCCCTTGGAGCGCCCGGCTCCGGCCGCGGGGCTGGTTCTTTCGTACCAGTTTGTCCAGGAGGCCAGTTTTTCCTTCTCATCGAAAATCGGGCGCCTGGGAGGTCGGGCACCCAGAGGAGATCGGTCGGCGCCGTGAGCGGTGACGGTCCGCCGCAGCGGCTGGGCTGCCGGGTCCGGGCCTCCGACCTGGCGGTGGCCGGGAAACGGGCCGGGGAACTGATCTTGGTGGCGGCGACCCCAGGGCCTGACAGCGGTTCCATACTTGTTCATGCCAGCCCTGTTGTGCTAAACTAGTTCGGGTATTGCTGACACGGAGGGCGTGGACTTGGCAAGGGTGCTGGTGTTGCACGGTCCGAATCTCAACCTCCTGGGCACCCGGGAGCCGGAGGTCTACGGGACCGTCACCCTAGCGGAGATCGACCGGATGCTGGTGGAGCGGGGGAAGGCCTTGGGGCTGGAAGTGGACTGCTTCCAGTCCAACCACGAGGGGGATCTGATCGACCGGCTCCACGCCGCCCGGGGGGTCTACGACGCGGTCGTGCTGAACCCCGGCGCGCTGACCCACTACAGCTACGCGCTCCGGGATGCGGTGGCCGCGGTCGGGATCCCGACGGTGGAGGTACACCTCTCCAACATCCACGCCCGGGAGCCTTTCCGGCACCGCTCGGTCATCGCCCCGGTGGCGGTGGGCCAGATCTGTGGCTTTGGCCCCCTGAGCTACCTCCTGGGGCTGGAGGCAGTGGCCGGCCTCCTGCGGGGTGGACGGGGCAAAGAATAGGCGCGGGCCCAGGTCGGCCCGCTTCCTTTGATTTTTGTTCGATCGCCGTGTGGCGGGGCCCCACAGGCGCCTGGGAAAAGGGGGAGGAGACGGGAGCATGAATCGCCTGCAGCGGCTGCGGGCAACCCTGGCGGAGAAGGGACTGGACGGCCTGCTGGTCCAGAAGCCGGAGAACCGGCGCTACCTGAGCGGTTTCACCGGCAGCGCCGGGGTGCTGCTGGTGACCGCGCGGGGTGCGCACCTGCTCACCGACTTCCGGTACACCGAGCAGGCAGCGGCCCAGGCGCCGGATTTTCAGATCCACCGGACCGGCGACGGCGGGTATGTGGAGACCCTGGTGCCTCTGCTCCAACAGGAGGGGGTACGCCGGCTGGGCTTCGAATCGGATTACGTCACCGTCGATGCCCACGCCGCCTACCAGAAGGCCCTCGGGGACGCCGGGGTGGAACTGGTGCCCGCCGCGGGCCTGGTGGAGCGCCTGCGGCAGATCAAGGATCCCGAGGAGGTGGCGGCGATCCGCCGGGCCGCGGCCATCGCCGACGCCGCCTTCCAGCACATCCTCGGCTACATCCGGCCCGGGGTGACGGAGCGGGAGGTGGCCCTGGAGCTGGAGTTCTTCATGAAGCGCCAGGGGGCGAGCGCCCTCGCCTTCGACACCATTGTCGCCTCCGGACCCCGGTCCTCCCTCCCCCACGGGGTGGCTTCGGACCGGGTGATCGGCCGGGGGGAGTTCGTGACCCTGGACTTCGGCTGCGTCTACCAGGGCTACTGCTCGGACATGACCCGGACGGTGATGGTCGGCGAGCCCGACGAGAAGCAGCGGGAGATCTACGAGATCGTCCTCACGGCCCAGCGACTGGGGGTGGAGGCCGCCCGGCCCGGGATCACCGGCCGGGAACTCGATGCCGTCTGCCGGGACTACATCGCCCAGCGGGGCTACGGCGAGTACTTCGGCCATGGCACCGGCCACGGGGTCGGGCTCTACATCCACGAGGAGCCCCGGGTCTCCCAGCGGGGAGAGACGGTCCTGGAGCCCGGCCACGTGGTGACCATTGAGCCCGGCATCTACCTGCCCGGCTGGGGCGGGGTGCGGATCGAGGACCTGGTGGTCATCACGGAGACCGGAGCGGAAGTCCTCAGCCAGTCGCCCAAGGACCTGATCATCCTCGAATAGCCAACGCACTCTTGTCGGATCCTTTGCAGGGGGTAGAGGTGCGTGATCAACGTCAACGACTTCCGGCGCGGCGTGGTCATCGAGTACGAAGGCGGCGTCTATGAGGTGATCGAGTTCCTGCACGTCAAGCCCGGCAAGGGCGCAGCCTTCGTGCGGGCCAAGCTCAAGAACGTCATGACCGGGGCCGTGATCGAGACCACCTTCAACGCGGGCATCAAGGTGCCCCGGGCCAACGTCCACCGCTCCGAGTACCAGTTCCTCTATGAGGCCGACGGCATGTACACCTTCATGAACACCGAGACCTATGACCAGGTGACCCTCACCCGGGAGCAGGTGGGGGAGGCGGCCAACTTCCTCCTGGAGAACATGAACGTCAACCTGGTGGAGTGGAACGGCCGCATCATCGGCATCGAACTGCCCAACACCGTGGAGCTGGAGGTCGTGGAGACCGAGCCCGGCTTCAAGGGCGACACCGCGACCGGGGCCACCAAGCCGGCGAAGGTCCAGACCGGCTATGTCCTTCAGGTGCCGCTGTTTATCAACGTCGGCGACAAGATCCGGGTCGATACCCGCACCGGCGAGTACCTCGGCCGGGCGTAAGGGCGGGCGCCGGGGCGCCCGGCGGCGCTGCCGCCGGCTGCCGGACCGGTGCCGCTTCTGGCTTTGGGTCGGTCCCGGGCAGGGCTGGCAACGCCGGCCCTGCCCGGGGCTTGTCTTTCGCATGAAGACGACCCCGGTCCGGGCACCCTATAACAGGCCCCAAGGCTTTTCCTGCTAGGGGGGCTCAGCGGTGGAAGGTCTGCGTTCCCGGGTCGCCTACCTGAGCGGTCTTGTAGAGGGTCTGGCCATCGAGGACGGCTCCGCCCACGGGCGGGTGCTCGCGGAGGTGGTCGGCATCCTGGGGGAGATGGCGGAGGCCATCGACGAGGTCCGGGAGGCCCAGGACGAGCTGGCAGATTACATCGACGAGGTGGATGAAGACCTCACCGACCTGGCCGGCGATGTCTACATCCCGGACGGGGAGGATGAGGAGGACGACGAGGACGATGACGACGCCGGCCTCGCCGAGCTCCACTGCCCCAACTGCGGCCAGCTTCTGGCCCTGGCCGCCGGGGCCCTGGCGGACCGGAACCAGGGCGTGAGCGTGGTCTGCCCGGGCTGCGGCACCCTGGTGGGGGTCGTGGCGGAGGAGGACTGAGGACGGGTACCGGGGCGGAGGCTACTCCCGGGGCCTCCGCCGTCTTTTTCGAGATGAGCCCCGGGGGCTTGCCACCGGCCGGGGAAAAGGGGTATAAGTAAGAGCAGGACAATTTCATCCTGCATAACAGATCCCGTGACCGCTGGGGGAGTCGCGAGCCCTTCGGGGCAGGGCGGCTGAGAACCGGGGCCAACCCCGGGACCCCTGAACCTGATCCGGGTCATGCCGGCGTAGGGAAGCGGCGAGCGGAGAACACCTTCCGAACGAATGAAGGGAGACCCGCACCGCGGCCCGGCCGCGGTGCGTTTTTGCTACCGGCCCGCGGCTTGCGGCGCGCCCCTCGGCCACCGGTGCCCCCGGGTCGCTCCTGACCCCCGTGGCGGCCACCTGGGAACAAAGGAGGTCGGTCCCATGGCGCTGCGCCTCAACACCCGGGCCGTCGTCGAGTCCGGCGTCGCCCTGGCCCTGGCCTATGTGCTTTCGGAGATTAAGGTCTACCAGATGCCCCAGGGCGGCGATGTGACCGCCGGCGGCATGCTTCCCATCATCTTCATCGCCCTTCGCCACGGCACCGCGGCCGGGGTCCTGGCGGGGCTGGGCCTGGGCCTTCTGAAGCAATTCCTCGGTGGCTACGTGGTCCATCCCGTCCAGGCGATCCTGGACTACCCTCTGGCTTTTGCCCTGCTGGGCCTGGCGGGTCTTACCCCCCGGCACCCGTGGCTGGGCACCTTCATCGGGATGTTCGGCCGCTTTGTCTCCCACGTCATCTCCGGGGTGATCTTCTTCACAGAGTACGCCGGCGGCCAGAATGTCTGGGTCTACTCGATCTTGTACAACGGTACCTTCATGCTGCCCGAGCTGATCGTGGGCATGGTGCTCCTCACCCTGCTCTTCCGCCACCCGGCGCTGCGGAGCCTCGCCCAGCGGCAGCGGGAGGCCTGAGCCCTGGCGAGCGCCCCGGACCGGCGGGTCCATCCCGCCGGCCCGGGGCGCTCCGCGTCTCGGGCTCCGTCGCATCCCTGCCGCCTCTGCCCTTTCCCCGGCCAGGAGGCATAACCTGTCCCCTGCCGCGTACCCATGTGAATGCGGACAGGGGGTGAGGCGGTGACGGACTGGTTGCGCTACCTGGCGGCGGGGCTCAGGGAGCCGGTGGGGACTGCCGCCGGGCTTCTCCTCCCCGGCCCCGAGGAGATCCGGCTCCGGGCCGGGCGGCCGGTGGAACTCATCGGCCCGGGTCGGTCCGGCTTTGTCACCCCCGCCGGGGAGTTGACGGAGGAACCCGGCCGGGCGCTCAGAGCGACTCCTTCCGATGTGGCCACCACCTTTCAACTGGTCTGCCAGGGGTCGGTGTACGCCTGGGAGGAGGAGCTTCGGGGCGGCTTTGTCACCCTGCCCGGCGGCCACCGGGTGGGTGTCGCCGGCCGCGCGGTGGTGGAAGGGGGGCGGCTCCGGACGGTGCGGCCGGTGGCCAGCCTCAGCCTCCGCATCGCCCGGGCGCTCCCCGGCGCCGCCCGGGGGCTTCTGCCCCACCTGGTGACCGGCGGCCGGCTCCTCTCTACCCTCCTGATCTCCCCGCCCCAGGCGGGGAAGACCACGCTCCTTCGGGACCTGGTCCGGCTCGCCTCCACCGGGGACCCCGCCGCCGGGCTGCGGCCCCAGAAGGTGGCGGTGGTGGACGAGCGGTCGGAGATCGGCGGCTCCGCCGGCGGGGTCCCGACCCTGGACCTCGGCCCCCGGACCGACGTCCTGGACGGCTGCCCCAAAGCGGAGGGGATGCTCCTGGTGATCCGGGCCCTCTCCCCGGAGGTGGTGGCGGTGGATGAGCTGGGCCGGGACGAGGACGCGGGGGCGGTGCTGGAAGGGCTCCTGGCCGGGGTGACGGTCCTGGCCACCGCCCATGCCGGCTCCCTCGACGAAGCCCGGCGCCGGCCCTCCCTCCGCCGGCTGCTGGCCCAGGGTGCCTTCGCCCGCGCGGTGCTCCTCAGCCGGCGGCTCGGCCCGGGCACCGTGGAGCAGGTCTGGCGGCTGCCCGAGGGGGAGCCCCTGCTCCGGGGGACCCTGGCCCCGAGGGACCGGAGGGGCAGCCGGCAGGAGGGGTGGGCATGTGGGCCAAGGTGATCGGGGCCCTGCTGGTCACCGGCGCAGGGGCCGGGGTGGGGTGGCAGCTGGCCCAGCCCCTCTCCCGGCGGCCGGAGGAGCTACGGCAGATCCAGGCGGGCCTCAGCCTCTTGGAGACGGAGATTGGCTACGGGGCAGTGCCCCTGCCCGAGGCCCTGGGCCGGGCCGCAGCCGCCGGCGGGGCTGCCCGGCGGCTCTTCGGCCGGGCCGCCGCGGCCTGCGACCGGGCGGAGACCCCGGCGGCGGCCCTGCAGATGGCCCTTGGGGCCTTCTGGGCCGGATCCGCCCTGGCTCCCCCGGATCGGGAGGCCCTGGCCGGACTCGCCGCGGTGCTGGGGGCTTCGGACCGGCAGGACCAGATCCGGCACCTCCGGCTCTGCCGGGAGCGGCTCCGGGCGGCGGAGGCCGCCGCGGAGGCGGACCGCCTGCGGTACGAGCGGCTTTACCGGCACCTGGGACTGCTGGGAGGGCTGGCGGCGGCCATTCTGCTGCTGTAGGGTTTCTGCCTGCTACCGGGAGGCTGCCCGGAGGATCCCGGGGCGGGATCCGGCGAGGGGGGAGGCGGGCCGGTGGACGTCTCGGTCATCATGCGCATCGGGGCGGTGGGCATCCTGGTGGCCGCGCTGGTGGTGGTGCTGAAGCAGGCCGGCCGGGAGGAGCACGGGCTGATGGTCACCATTGCCGGGGTGGTGGTGGTGCTCCTGATGGTGATGTCCATGGTCGCCCGGTTCTTCGAGACGATGAAGACCATCTTCTTTCTCTACTAGCGGGAGGGACCGCGGTGGAGATCCTCCAGGTGGTGGGGCTGGGGCTGGTGGCGGGGAGCATCCTCCTGGTCCTCCGGCAGCAGCGGCCGGAACTGGCGATGCTGCTCTCCCTGGCCGCCGGGGCGGTGATCTTCCTGGCCATGCTGGACCGGGTCCTGGCGGTGGTGGAGACCCTGGAGAGCCTGGGGCAGCGGGCCCGGGTCGAGACCCCGTACCTGGCCACGGTGCTCCGGATCATCGGCATCGCGTACCTGGCGGACTTTGGCAGCCAGGTGCTGAGCGACGCCGGGGAGAAGGCGGTCGCGGCCAAGGTGGAGATGGCGGGCAAGGTGCTGATCCTGATCCTGGCCCTGCCGGTCCTGCTCGCCATCCTCGACACCCTGCTGCAGATGCTGGCGTGAGGAGGGTGGCCGTGGCGCGGATCCGCACCGGTCCCGATCGGCCGGCCCACCTCCGGCAAGCCCGACCGGCACTGGCCCTGTTGGCGGCCCTGGGGCTGCTGGCGGCCCTAGGCCTGGCCTTTCCCGCCGGCCGGGCCCGGGCGGAGACCACCGGGTCGCCGGCGGCAGGCGACCCCCAGACCCCGGGGGGTCTGCCGGCGGGGGCGCCGCCCGGGGCCGGCCCCGGCTGGCCGCAGCAGCCCTTCGACCCTGCCCGGCTGGCCCAGGAGCAGCTCCGGGCTCTGGAGACCGGCCCCCTGGAGCAGATGCTGGCGGAGCTGAGCCGCACCTGGGCGGGGTACGCCCCGGAACTCCGGCTCCAGGAGGTCCTGCGGTTCTACGCCGGCGGGGAGGAAAGCCCCTGGCAGCCCGCGGCCCTGGCCCGGGGGCTCGCCCACTACCTCCTTCGGGAAGTGATGGCCAACTCGGGCCTCCTGGTCCGGCTCCTGGTGATGGCCATGCTGGCCGCGGTGCTCCAGAACCTCTCCGGGGCCTTCGCCCACGAAGGCGCGGCCCAGGTGGCCCACCTGGTGGTCTACCTGGTCCTCAGCCTGATGGTCCTCGCCGGGTTCCGGCTGGCGGTGGGCGCAGCCCAGGGGGCGATGGAACAGCTGCAGAGTTTTCTCCTGGCCCTGCTGCCCATGCTCCTGACGGTGCTGGTGGCCATGGGCAGCGTCACCACCGCGGCGGTGCTGCAGCCCATCTTCCCGGCCCTGCTGGCCGCGGTGGTGGGGGTGGTGACCCGGGTGGTCTTCCCCCTGATCTTCTTCAGCGTGGTCCTGGAGATCGCCGGGGGGCTGAACGAGAAGCTGAAGGTGAGCCACCTCGCCGGCCTCCTGCGCCAGGGGGCGCTGGTGACCATGGGCCTCCTCTTCACCCTCTTCTTCGGCTTCAGCGCCGTCCGGGCAGCAGCCGGAGCGGTGGGGGACTCGGTGGCCATGCGGACGGCCAAGTACCTCACCGGCGCCCTGGTGCCGGTGGTGGGGAAGATCTTTTCGGACGCGACGGAACTGGTCTGGTCCGCCGGGATCCTCGTCAAGAACGGCCTGGGGCTCCTGGGGCTCGCTGCAATCTTCCTGATTGCCGTCTTCCCTTGTCTGAAGATCCTCTCCCTGGTGCTGATCTACCGGGCGGCGGCCGCGCTGGTCCAGCCCGTCGGCCAGGGGCCTGTAGCCGCCACCCTAAACGCGGTGGCCTCGAGCCTGGTGCTCATCGGCGGCACCCTCGGGGTGGTGGCGATGATGTTCTTCCTCACCGTGGCGGTGGTGGTGGGCATGGGGAACCTGACGGTCATGATGCGCTGAGGGGACCGGCGCTCCCGGGGCGGTCACCCCGACGGCGGAGGGGGGATGCCGGTGGAAGGGCTGAAGGAGATGGTCCGGTCCCTGGTCGCCCTGATCCTGGTGGGGACCGCCCTGGACCTCGCCCTGCCCCAGGGCTCCATGCGAGGCTTCGTCCGGGTGGTGGTGGGACTCCTCCTGGTGCAGACCGTGCTGGAGCCTGCCTTCGCGCTGGTCCGGCGGCCCCTGGACCCCGGAGCGGCGGCTTTCTCCCTGGGGGATGACGCCCCCTTCCCCGCCCCGGAAGAGATCTCCCGGCGGGCCCGGACCCTCCGGGAGCGGGTCCAGGACCAGGCCTTAGCGGAGATGCGGCAGCGGGTGGCGGAGGCAGCGGCCGGCCTCGCCAGGGGTGTACCGGGGGTGGGAGCGGCCACTGCGGAAGCGGTGCTCTCGCCGCCGGGGCCCCGGGGGGAACCGCCCCGGGTGGTGGAAGTCCGGGTGCGGGTGACCCCGGCCCCCACCCAGGGTCTGCCGCCGGGGGAGCCGGGGAGCTCCTGGAGCACCCTGGCCGGGGACCGGAGCCCTGCCGGCGTCCCCGGGGGGAGCGGGGACCAGGGCCCGGCCCCTGGGGGGAGTCGGGAACCGGGCCCGCCAGTGGACCCGGTAGCGCCGGTGGCACCGGTCGATCCCGTGGCGCCGGTGCAGGTGGCACCCGAAGACCCCGCCGGCGGGCCGGTGCGGGGCCAGGGAGGCGCTCCGGCCGGTGGGCCGGCTCCCGCTCCGGGAGGCTCCCCGGCGCCGGCCCACGGGAACGGGCCGTCCCCACGGGAGGGTGGCCTCCATCCCCTGGCCGCGGCGGTTCAGGCGGAGGTCGCCCGAGGGCTCGGCCTCCGGCCGGAGCAGGTGGTGGTGCTGGTGGCCGGATCGGCCCCGGCCGGATCGGAAAGGGAGGATGGGCCGTGACGGATCGGCCGGAGAATACCGAACAGGAGGGGCTCCTGGCCAGGCTTGGCCGACTGCTGGGGCTCAAGGAGTCCCAGGCGCGCAGCATTGCCCTGATCCTGGTCATCGGGCTCCTGGGCCTGTGGCTCCTGGGCTGGGACCCTGCCGGGACCGCGGACCGGCGGCAGCGGCGGCCTCCCGGGACCTACGTCCAGGCGGACCTGCCCTGGGACACCGGCGAGCAGCAGCCGCAGACCGCCGCGGCCGCCGGGGGACCCGAAGGGGCGGGGGCGGACAGCCTGAGCAGCTACGAGGCCCGCCTCGCCCGGGAACTGGAGGGGATCCTATCCATGGTCGAGGGAGCTGGCCAGGTGCGGGTCCTGGTGCGGCTGGCCGCCGGCCCGACCCGGGTACCGGCCATGGAACAGCGGACCACCACCCGGTCGATCCGGGAGCAGGACGCCGGGGGCGGCACCCGGCAGACCACCGACGCGGACACCGACAGCCGGCCGGCCATGGCCACCGCGGCCGGCGGTGGCGCCGCCCCCTTTGTCCTCCGGGAGGAGGGGCCCCGGGTGGAGGGGGTCGTGGTGGTGGCCGAAGGGGCCCGGTACCCGCTGGTGCGGGCCGAACTCGCCCAGGCGGCCGCCCTGGCTCTGGGGGTCCCCCCCAACCGGGTGGCGGTGCTGGCGATGACCCCGGGAGCGCAGGGAGCAGGAGGTGGCGGGCGGTGAGGCAGATTCCCGACCGGTCTGCGTGGCTGAGGCTGGGGCTCTTTCTCCTTCTGGTGGCGGCGATGACGGCTTTTGTGACAGCCCGGGTGCGGATCTTCCTCCAGAGTCGGACAGGCCCCGGGCCGGCGGCCCCGCCGGCCCTCCCGGCCCTCGAACCCGTCGGCGGCCTCTCTGGAGGACCGGCGGCCGGGCCGGCTCCTGCAGAAGGCGCCGGAGTTCCGGCCCTGGCGCCACCGGCAGGGGCGGCACCGGGGCTGGCGGCCGGCAGCCTGGCAGCCACCGGGCCGGCCGTGGCGCAGCCCGAGCCGGCAGCCGCCCTGGCCCTGGTCCGGTTGGACCGGGACCGGGCCCGGGCCCAGGAGCGGGAGATGCTCCGGGAGGTGCTCGAGGGGCAGGGCACCGGCGAGGCCGAGCGGAGCCAGGCCGCCCGGCGGTACCTGGAGCTGGGAGAGCGGATGGCCCTGGAGATGACCCTGGAGAGCCTCCTCCGGGGCCGGGGCTACCCGGACGCGGTGGTCATCCTCGGCGCCGAAGGAGGCGCCCAGGTGATCCTGGGGACGGAGGGCATCACCGGGGAGCAGGCTGCGGCGGTGGCGGACCTGGTGAGCGGCCTGGCCCAGGTGCCGCCGGAGGAGATCCGGATCGTCACCCGGGGACGGTGACCGCAGGCGCCACGTGGAACCGAGGACGGGGGTTTGCGGCGTCAAATGCAAGAAAAGGATGACCATAAGCACAGGAGTGAGGTCCGATGGGCTCCCGCCCCCTTGCCACCGCCCTCCTGGTCGCCGGGGTGGCGGTCGCGACCCTTACCGCTGGCCTTCTCGGCGCCGGCGCACTCTTGGCGGTGGTGGCCGCTCCCGTCGCCAGTCCGGGCTCTGCAAGAGAAGTTCGTGTCACCACCGTGCCGGTTGCGCCCTCCGCCTCGGTCTGCCGGCCGGAGGAGTCGGCCACCGGCCTCTGCCTGGAGACCCTGCCCCGGCTTTACTGCTGCTCCGCGGCCTACCTCGGCTGGTCTCAGATCACCGTGGGGGACCGGCTGCCCCTGGCCGGCGCGGTCGCCCAGGACCCCGACGCGCCCCATCCGACCACCGCCCTGCGCCTCGTCTACCCTTCGGGGCGGACGGTGGAGATCCCGGTGGGACCGGACGGGTCCTTCCACCAGGAGATCGCCTATGACGAGGAAGGCGACTACCGGCTCTACCGGGCCAACCCGGTCCGGCAGTGGGTGGCGGAGTTGCCCCTGGCCAGCTTTGCCGTCCCGTACCGGGCGGAGGTCCTGAGCCATCCCCTGGAGGCCGACCGGTTCCGGCAGCCCCGGCGCCCGGACCTGACCCTGGCCGCGGTGCCCCACGGTCCGGAAGTCCGGCTCCGGGTCCGGTTCACCGACGCGGCGGGGCGGCCGGCCGCGGGCCGGACCCTCGCCCTGGCGGACGGTCGGAAGATCCGGACCGACGCTGCCGGCGTGGCGGAGATTCCCTTCGCCCCCCGGCCCGACGGCCCGGGGTACGAACTGGTGCGGCTCTATCCGGGCCTGGGGGTCCTCACGTACCGGGAGATCCGGGTCGGAGCCGGTGGAGAGGCCCAGGGCCTCCCCGGCGGGCCCGTCCGGGGGGTTCGGGTGGGGGATACGTGGGTCTTCCCCCTCCGGGAGTTCCTGGTCCGGGCGACTCCGGCCCTGGTGCCCTCCGGCGAGGAACTGGCGTGGGAGGAGCGGACCCGGTCCGTCCGTTTCGGCGACACCCGCCTCCAGCTGGACACCGGGGTCTTCTCGGGTCCGGAGGCGCTCTCCCGGGTCCGGCCGCACCTGGTCGGCGGCCGGCTCCACCTGAGCCTCGGGGACCTCGCCCGGCTGCTCCAGGCCTGGGGGGCCTGGGCGGAGGTGGACGCCGACGGGACCTTGCGGCTGGCGGCGCCCGCACTCCCCTGAGGCCGGCACCTTTGGCCCCCGGATGCGGCCCCTTCTGGAGAAACCAACTCCCGTTCCCCCCGGCCGTGGCGCTCCCGGCGCCGCGCGGCGCGGCCCGGCGGCGCAGCCGAAGCGAACGGGAGCACCGCGTAACATTTTAGTGGGGCGGGGCAGCAGGAAAAGGCTGGGCAAATAAA
>JAKKUO010000067.1 GCA_021890795.1 Bacillota bacterium
CTGGTTGGTCACCTTGATGGACTCGCCGTCGGTGACGTTGATGGGGTCGAGGCTGCTGCTGTCCGCGCCCCGCCCCCAGACCAGGGTGACGGGCCCCTGGGACTGGGTCGTGTCCTCGGAGGATGAGGCCTGCTGATTGCTCCCGGCCTCCTGCTGGCCGGTGGGCTGGGCGCCGCTGCCGCCGGTGCAGGCGGCCAGCACCAGCGCCGCCAGCGCCAGCACCGCCACCAGGGCGGAAGGACGCTTCCGAACCGGGTACCGCACACACCTCGCTCCTTTCTTCTGTTGACTCCCCTTTTTTGCGCAGGGTGCATTGGATTCTATTGACGCAATCCCCTGCGTAGAGGAAGTTTCGCTGCAACATGGGTATTTACCTTCAGCCCTGCGAAGAAGAAAAAGGGATTCCTGCCATGACGCCGGACAGCCGGTGGGCTGAAACCTGACCGGACGGTTGTGGACAAGTAGGCCACTTATGCACAGCCTGGGGAGAAGTGCTTGTGGATATTGTGGGTAAATGGTGCACCGGGACCAGGCGGGGGCACCTCCGACCCCGGGCCTGACGATTACCACGGAACCGCCCCGTAGGGTGTTCGTAAGCCAGAGGCCGAAAGCGGGAGAAAGAAAGGAACTATCACCATCTGCGGCCGGAAACCCATTCCATTCCGCTCTCTGCACTCTTAATCGGCAACCGACCCGGGTCGATAAACAGGGTAGGAGTGGGCAACCGGTGCCGTGGGCCGGCCGGAACGGCACCGGCCCTGCTCCGCCCCCGCAGGGACGCGGGGACACTCCACTCACGGAGGAGGAGCAAGAATGCGGATCCAGAACAACATCAGCGCCCTCTTTGCCCAGCACCGCCTGGCTGCCACCGGCGCGGCCCTGGACAAGAACCTGGAGCGGCTTTCCTCCGGCTTCCGGATCAACCGGGCGGGGGACGACGCCGCGGGCCTGGCCATCTCCGAGAAGATGCGGAGCCAGATCCGGGGCCTCCGGATGGCGGAGAAGAACGCCCTGGACGGCATCTCCCTCATCCAGACCGCTGAGGGCGCCCTGAACGAGGTCCACAACATCCTGCAGCGGATGCGGGAGCTGGCGGTCCAGGCGGCCAACGACACCAACACCCAGGAGGACCGTCAACAGATTCAGGCCGAGATCGCCCAGCTCATCCAGGAAATCAATCGGATTGCCACGACTACCGAGTTCAACACCCAGAAGCTCCTGGATGGCAATTTCACCGGGGTGTTCCACATCGGTGCCAACGCTGGTCAGTCCATCAGCGTGACCATCAACGACATGCAGGCTAGTGCCCTGGGTGACACCACGAACTCGCAATTCGTCAGTGGCATCGACGTCACGACCCAGACCGGAGCGGACTCTGCGATTACCACTCTCGATAAGGCCATCGAACAGGTCTCCACCGAGCGCTCCAAGCTCGGCGCCTATCAGAACCGGCTGGAGCACACCATCAACAACCTCCGGACCGCGATCGAGAACCTGACCGCGGCCGAGTCCCGGATCCGGGACGTGGACATCGCGGCGGAGATGGTGGCCTTCACCAAGAACCAGATCCTGCAGCAGGCCGGCACCGCGATGCTGGCCCAGGCCAACATCCGGCCGCAGTCCGTCCTGCAGCTGCTCCAGTAAGGGAAGCAGTTGGCCGGCGGGGTCGCAGGGTGACGCTGCGGCCCCGCCCCCTGTCTAGTGTGGGGGGAAAGGACAGATGGAGATCACCCGGGTACTCCCCACCGCCCCGGCCGGCTCCGGCCTGGACCGGACCCCCTCCCCGGCCCCGTCCTACACCAGTGGGAATGTATCCCAGAGCGGCGGAAATGCCGCCGCGCCAGCGCCGGCATCGGTGTACCTCCCCGAAGTCGGCCAGTGGGACGCAGAATCACTGGAGAAGGCAGTCGGCCGGCTGAACGAAACCGCCCGGATCTTCGCCAGGAGCTTCCGGTTCTACGTAGATGAGGCCACCGACCGGATCGTGGTCAAGATCATCGACACCCTGACCGGCGAGGTCATCGGCCAGGTGCCGCCGGAAGAGGTCCTCCGGGTCGCGGCCGGCATCCGGGAGTTCCTGGGGCTGCTGGTGGACCGCCGCGCCTGAGCGGCGGTCCCACCGCCTCTTCCAGCCCCGCTGACGTTGCCGCCGCCGGGGGCCCCAGTCCCCGGCGGGAAAGGGGGTTCTGCCATGACCTTTCGGGTGAGCGGCCTGTACTCCGGCCTGGACACGGACCAGATCGTGGCTCAGCTCATGGCCATCGAGCGGCGGCCGCTGCAGCTTCTGGAGCAGCGGCAGCGGACGTACGAGCTGCGGAAAGAACTCTGGAACGAGATCAGCTCCTCCCTCTCCGCGCTGAAGGACGCAATCACGAAACTGAAGACCCCGGAGACGGTGCTCCCGTACAAGGTCACCACCTCCGATGCTGCGGTGGCCACCGGCGCCGTCACCGCCGTCACCCGGATCGTGCCGGGCACCTACACCCTGAAGATCGGGCAGCTCGCGACCGCCCACCGGGTGTGGGGCGACCAGAAGACGGGCTGGACCGCCGGGCAGGCCCCGGACCTCACCCTGACCTTCGACATCACCGTCGACGGGGTCACCACCACCGCCACCATCACCGCCGAGGCCACAGATACCCTGCAGGACATCGCCCGGCGGATCAACGCCGCCAACCTGGGCATCCACGCCACCGTCATCGACAACCGGCTCTATCTGGAGCACGACCGGACCGGCACCGGCAACACGATTGCGGTCCACGACACGGGCCTCGCCCGGGACCTGGGGTTGGTGGACCCGGCCACCGGCCAGGTGAAGTACCAGCGGCTCCCCCAGGACGCGATCCTCTACATTAACGACCTGCCGGTCACCAGCCAGAGCAACACCCTGAAGGATGTCATCTCCGGCCTGGAGGTGACCCTCCTCAAGGCCGGTACGGACCCCAGCTCGCCGGCCACGGTCACCCTGATCGTCGCCCAGGACCTGGACGCCGCGGTGGCCAACATCAAGGCCTGGGTGGAGAAGTACAACGCCACCCTGGACCTGATTACCACCCGGCTCCAGGAGCAGACCGTCCAGAACCCCACCACCGATGCCGAACGGAAGAAGGGGCTCCTGCGGGGAGATTTCCTCCTCTCCAGCCTGAAGAGCCGGCTGCGGCAGGCGGTCTCCAACCCCGTCATCGCCAACCCGCCTCTGGCCTATGACCGGCTCTCCGCCATCGGCATCACCACCTCCGGGGCAGACCGGGGGCTATCCGGGAAGCTGGAGATCGACGAGACCAAACTCCGCAACGCCCTGGCGACCAACCCCGAGGCGGTCCTGGCCCTCTTCAACCAGGAGGCCGATGTCGACGGAGACGGCACCGTCACCGCGGGTGAGCAGGGGATCGCCGTCCGCCTCCTGCGGGAACTGGAGGCCTACATCGCCTCCGGCACCCGCACCGTGGGGGGCACCACCGTCCGGGCCGGTCTCATCCCCGCCCGCCTCGACGAGCTGCAGCGGGTGATCGACGACTACGACCGGCGCATCGAGGCCTTTGAGCGGGTGCTGGACCAGCGGGAGCAGGCCCTGTACCGGCAGTTCACCGCGATGGAGATGGCCCTCTCCTCGCTCCAGAACCAAGCCACCTACCTGGCCCAGCAGTTGATTAGCTGGATGCAGTAGGCAGCCCGAGGCCGGACATCCCCAGGCCGCTGCCGGGTTGCGGCCTGGCCTCCGGCTGGCCCGCGGCCCGCCCACCACTCCACGGGAGGCGTGGCGTGATGTTCAACCCCTACGAGCAGTACCGCACCCTGGCCGTCGCCACCGCGTCCCCGGGGCGGTTGATCCTCATGCTGTACGACGCGGCCCTGCGGAACCTCCGGCAGGCCCGGGAGGCCCTCCACGCCGGTCATCTGCAGGACGCCCACCGCTCCCTGGTCCGGGTCCAGGACATCCTGACGGAACTCCTCTCCTCCCTCGATTTCAGCGCCGGAGAGATCGCCGCGACCCTGCAGACTACCTACCTCCGGCTCCGGCGGATCGCGGTGGACGCCGATATCCGGAAGGATCCCGCTCTGGTGGAGGAATTGATAACCTACCTCTCGGAGCTCCGGGACGCCTGGGCCCAGGCAGCGGCCGCTGCCGAGAAGGGAGCGCAGCCCGAAGCTGCACAGGCATCCACCAGGGCCTAGGGCGGCCGCACCGGCCAGGGCCGGTGCGGCCCGACTCGTCCAAGGAGGTTCTGACCGATGACGAGGCCGGAATCCATGACAGGGCCGGAATCCAGCCAGACACCGGGTCGCAGCCCAGCCCCGGCCGGCACCTCGCCGGCGGGAGAGGCCCTGGCCATCCTCCAGGAGCTCCGCGACCTCACCCAGCGACTGGCCGAGCGGGTGCAGGAGCACGATCCCGCCGCGTCGCCAACCTCCTCATCGGAGGAAGAGCCCGCGCTGCTTCGGGAACTGCCTACCCTGCTCGAGCACCGGCAGCGGTGCCTCGACCGGCTGCCGGCAGCCCTGGCAGCGGCCCGGGTCGCGGCCACCGAGGCGGAACGCGGGCAGGTGGCCGCCCTTTTCCGTGAGATCCAGGGGCTGGAGCAGCAGGCCATGGCCCGGCTTCAGACCCTGCGGAACCGGCTCGCGGCACAACTCCAGCGCCTCCCTGCCGCCCGGGCCAGCCTCCAGGGCTACGCCGGCCGGGACCCCCGGCAGTACAGCCTGGACTTCTCCGAGAAGTGGTAGTCCGGTGGCAACCGTGGTCCCGCCGAAGTGTCAGTCCAGCCGCAACAACGGAAAACAAACGCCGGCCCCGATGGGCCGGCTGACGCTTTTTCGCGGCTGCTGATTCTTTCTCGATACCAGTGGCTCTCCGATTCTCATGCCTCCGGCGGCTCTGCTGGCCCGGGTGCACCGTCGCCCCCGGCCTCGGACTCGCCCTTCTGGCCATCTGCGGGCTTGCCCTCGCCCCGGGCCTCTGGCCCACCGCCCTCCTGGGCCTCCCCCCGGCGCTCCAGGGCTGCCTGCAAGAGCCCCTTGAGGGCCTCCGACTGCACGCCCAGAGGCCGGGCGGCCAGCCGGTTCTCTTCCCGGACGGCCTCCACCACCTCCGCCCGGAGCACCTTCACCTCCGGCGGCGCCACGATTCCCAGCCGCACCACCGCAGAGGGGCCGCTGCCCCGGACCTGGAGGACCCGAATCTCAATCTGGTCGCCAATTAGGATGCTCTCCCCGGCCCGCCGGGACAAAACCAGCACCGGTTCAGACCTCCCTGTCCGCCTGTGGCAGCCCTTTACCGGCCGCTGGCCGGCCCGGAGACCAGGCCGCCGGGCTGGTTGGAGGCGACGGCCCCCAGGGCAAAGACCGGCGTCCGCACCTCATACTCGTCGCCGGCCAGGAGCACCTGCCGGCCGAGCCGGCGGGTCACGTTGAGCACCACCGGCGCCCGCAGGTTGGCGGTCATCCGCCGGACATCCTCCGGCACCGTGGCGATGACCAGGATGGCCCGCTCCTCCGGGGCCGGCGACCCCAGGGCTGCCAGGTCGCCGGGGGGCAGTTCCGGGCGGTAGCGGGGGAAGAAAGGCTCCGGGTTGAGCACCAGGAACTCCAGGCCAGAGCCGTCCGCGGCCTTGAGGTACCAGGCGATGCCCTCGAGCCCCGGGAAGGGCTCCAGCACAAACTGCCGCACCTCCGGCAGGCCGATGAGCCCCTCGGGAAAGGCAAAGACCCTGGCCGCCGCTGCCGCCGCTGCCGTCTCAGCCACCACCGCTGCCGCCTCCCCTAACGCAGGAAATCCAGAAGCGACGGCGGCAGGATCCGGGCGGTGACGCCCAGCGCGGTCTTGTATGCCAGCTCCTCCTGGTTGAACCGCAGCAGGGTGGCTTCGAAGTCGATGCCCTCGGTCTGGGTGATGTGGGCCTCCAGGGTGTAGGTCAGCTCCATCGCCCGGTTCTCCGCCAGCTCCACCGAGCGCTGTCGGGCCCCAAGCTGCGTCACGAGCCCCAGCAGCCCATCCTCGAGCTGATTCAGGGCCGCCAGGTCCGGGCCGCTGAGGGCGTTCAGGTCCCCGGCCCGGAGATGGTCTGCGACATCTTTGAGGATACCAAAAAGGTTAAGGTTTATCAGCTGGTCCCCGGTGACGTTGACCTCTACCCGGATGTTGGGGGCAATCTCCCGGTAGATCTTATCGCTGTTTCCATTGTAGGTCACCACGCCGCCGGCGATGCTGAAGGCCGGAGCGTCGCTGGCGGTGCCGGCGAAGAGGTACTTGCCCGCATACTGGCTGTTGGCGATGTCCACCGCCGCCTCCAGGAGCCGCTCCACCTCCTCCGCGGAGGCATTCCGGGAGAGGTCGGAGGAGGAGGCGTTCGCCCCCTGGATCGCCAGCTCCCGGACCCGCACCACCACGCTCACCAGCTGCTGCAGGGCGAGGTCCGTCTGCTCCAGCCGGGCCTTGGCGTCGGCGATGTTGGTCTTGTACCGCTCGAGCCGGGTGCGGCTGCTGTACAGCCGCATCGTTTCCACCACGTCGGGCGGGCTGTCCGACGGCCGGTGCAGCCGGGTGCCGGAGGCCAGGTCGGTCTGCGCGGCGTAGAGCCGCTTCCGAATCTGGTTGATGTTATAGATGGTGACGTTGGCCATCACCTGGTTGGTAATCCGCACCCCTCACACCTCCTTACCGCCCGACGAGGCCGACCCGGTTCACCAGCACGTCGAGCATCTCGTCCACCGCGGTCATCAGCCGGCCGGCCGCCCCGTAAGCGTGCTGGTACTGGATGAGCCGGGTCATCTCTTCATCGAGGTTCACGCCCATCACCGACAGCCGCTGGTTGTTGGCCTGGTCGAGCTGCATCTCCGTTGTGGTCTCCATGGCCCGAGCGTGCCGCGCGGCCACCCCCAGTTCGGCGATGAGCGTCCGGTAGAACCCCTGGAGGGAGGTACCGCCGGGGCTGAGGTCCGGGTGGGTCACCAGGGTGGGGTTCTCGAGCACGTTCAAAAGGGCCTGGACGTTGGTAGCGTCGTCGTGGTAGACGTTCGGGTCCCCTGCCGCAGCCACCTGCCAGGGCTCTACAATCACCGCCACCGACTTGAGGTAGGATAGCCCCGTCGCGGCGGCGTTGGCCGAGAAGAAGTCCTGTCCGGTCTGGGGGTTACCCGCCGCATCCTTGAAGTATCCGGCCCGGTGCTGGGCGTTGAAGTTGTCGATCAGGGCCCGGGTCCAGGTCTCTAGGTAGCGGATGTAGGTCGGGATGGTCTCATCCCGGGCCTTCTGGATCGCGGCCAGTTCGCCGCCGGTGATGGTCACCGGTTGGTTGTCCGCCACCCAGACGATATCCTGGTCCCCGTCGCCGTCCACATCCTGGAGGTCGAAGCCCTGGATCAGCTCCCCCTGGAGCACCAGCCGGCCGCCGATGGAGACCGCGTACATCCCGTTCTTGCTCATGTAGATCCGGGCGCCGGCGATCCGGGCCAGCTCGTCCGCCAGGAGGTCCCGCCGGTCCATCAGGTCGTTGGCCTCTTCCCCCCGGGCCTGGGCGAAGGCGATGTCCCGGTTCAGCTCCGCCAGCTCGACCAGCATCCGGTTGATGTCGTTAATCCGGGTGACCAGCTCGTCGTTGAGCGCCGCGTGGAGGTCCTCCAGCCGCTGGGCCGTGTCCCGGATGGCGTCCATCAGCCCCCGGGCCGACTCCACCACCTCGGCCCGGGTGGCAGGCGCGCTGGGATCGTTGAAGAGGCTCTGCATCGCATCCCAGAACCGGTCCATCTGGGCCCGGAACCCGTTGTCCGAGGGCTCCCGGAAGATATCCTCCAGTTGGTCAAAGACCCGCACCCACTGGCTGGCCTCGCCGTTGGCGGCGCTCCGGAGCCGGTAGTGGTAGTCCAGGAACTCGTCCCGGATCCGGTGGATCTTGTTCACTTCCACCCCGGTGCCGATCATGCCGGCGGTGATACGGCTGCTGCCGTTGCTCAGGGGCTCGGTGGCCACCATCCGCACCCCCTGGCGGGTAAAGCCGGGGGTGTTGGTGTTGGCCACGTTGTGCCCGGTGGTGTTGATGGCCACCTGCTGGGCCTGGAGGCCCCGCAGGGCGATCTCAAGACCCAACCACGTGGTGCGCACTCCGCTACCTCCTCAGGCCCGGCCGTCTACCAGCCGGGGTCCGCTTCCGGTGCCCCCGGGCCGTCCCTGGGGGCTGTAGGTCGCGGCCGCGCCGGAGCCGGCATCGGGCCGCAAGAGTTGGAGGGCAAACTCGGTATAGGCCAGGGCGCCCTGGAGGAGCGCCCGGTTCCGCTCGTTGACCTCCCGCAGGGAAGCCGCAGCGTCGGCCAGCCCCGCGCTCAGCTCCGCCAGGGGGGCCTTTTCCGCCTCGGGCGCCAGGGCCTGCAGTTCCGACAGGGTGAGCTCTGTCGCCGGCCGGCCGTCCAGGGTTCCCAATTGGCTCTGGACCTGGGCCCGCTTCTCTTCCAGCCGGCCCAGGCGCCAGACCAGGGCCTGCTGGCCGCTGACCAGGGTCTCCAGGTCCTCAGGCCGCCCCTGTACCAGTACCTCGCTCATCTTCTCCCCGACGGCGACCAGGTCCCGCAGGACCGCGAGCTGTTCCTGCAAGACCCCTCGCAGATCGGCCCAAGGGTTGGCGGCCAAGCCCCTTCACCTTCCTTCGCAGCCCTACTCGGAGTCCAGCGCGCCGGACTCCAGGAGCCGCCGGGCGACTTCCCGGGGGTCGGGCCGGTAGGTCCCGGCCGCGATGGCCGCCCTGAGCGCGGCCACCTTTTCCTGCCGCACCTCCGGCATCGCCCCCATCTTCCGGAGGGCCTCCAGGGCCGCCCGGGCCTGAGGCGACACCTCCAGCACGTCTGCCCGGGCAGGGCCCGCCGGCTCCCCCGCCGGCCGGCGCCCGGGCCTGGGCCCTCCCTGCACCCCAAACAGTTGCGAAAGCAACTGGCTGGGCGGAATCCGTGCCATCTCCCGTCACCTCTCGTCTACTTTCTTTATCGAAGGCAGGCGGCGATTTGTTAATGGGCAATTGGGGCGGCCAGGCGGGGGCCGCGCCGGGGGCCGTCAGACCGGCGCCGCACCGCCGCCACACCGGGCAGGGGTCACCAGACCGGCCGGGGGCTGACCGCGACCACGGCCACGGAGACCTGCCCGGCCCCGGCCGCCCGCAGGGCCGAAGCCACCGCCCGGGCGGTCGCCCCGGTGGTCAGCACGTCATCCACCAAGAGCAGGTGGGCTCCCGGCGGTACCCCCTCGGCCACAAAGGCCGCCCCCGGGTTCCCCTGCCGTCCCGCCCGGCCGAGGCGGGCCTGGGGTGCGCCAGACCGGACCCGGGCGAGCCACCGGGTCGCCAGGGGGAGCCCCAGTTCCCGGCCGAGGACCCGGGCCAGGTCCTCAGCCTGGTTGAAGCCCCGGCGCCGGCGGCGGCCGGGGTGGAGGGGCACCGGCACCACCGCGGCAAAGGGGGGATCGGGCCACCGGCGGCGGACGGCAGCAGCCAGGAGCAAGCCCAGGGGCTCCGCCAGGTACCGGCGGCCGGTGTACTTGAACCGGACGATGGCCCGGTCCAGGGGCGGGCGGTAGAGCCCCACCGCCGCCACCCCGGCCAGGGGAGTGCCCGCGGCGCAGTCCGGGCAGAGGGCCCAGGGGCCGTCCAGGGGCCGGCTGCAGAGGGGACAGAGGGGCAGGCCCGGCGGGAAGGCAGCCCGGGCCCGACAGTCCGGGCAGGGCTGCCCCGGGGACGCGGGGTGGTCCCCCTGGACAACCCGCCCGCAGAAGGGGCAGCCAGCCGGCACCGGGAGGAGCCAGTCCTGCAGCCCCCGGAAGAGGCGAGCGACTTCCCTCCGGAGCACCCGGTCGATCGCGAAAAACACGCCCCTCACCTCCGGCTTCCCTTTCGCCGCCGGAGGCAGGGGCTCCTGCTAATTTTTTCCACCCTATCCCTCCGACCCCGGGCGGGGGGAACGGATGTGGCCCTCTGCTCCCTCCATCCGGAGGGGACCGGCCAGATCGCGCCCCTCCAGAGCTGGCCACCCCTCCACCCCGGGCAGGTGAGCGTCCCTGGCACCAGCCAGGGCCCGCTCCCCAGTGCGGTGACCAAGGAGGGCGGCGGCGCTTTCGATCAGGGGCCGGACCTCGGTGGCCCCCAGGAGGTTCAGCACCACCAGCAGCCGCCCCTGGGCCAGGGTCGCTGCCGGCTCCCAGGGGGAGGTTTGCGCCCGGGCAAGCGGCTGGTGCCACCCGTCGCCCCACCCGCCGGAGTCTGCCGGGCCGTTTCCCCAGCCGGGGTCTGCCGGACCGGCCACCACCCGGAGCCCGGGGCACTGCTGCCCCAGCCGCTCCAGGATGGCCGGGGTGTCGTCCGCCGACCCGCAGTCCACCACCAGGAGGTCCACCTGCTCCGCCACCTGCTGCCCCTGGAGGTAGTGGCCCAGAAGGCGCACCACCCCCTCTACCTGGGGCGCCTGGTTCCGCACCAGCAGGACCAGGCTCAGGATCGGCACCTTCCGCCGGCGGCCAGCGCCCCGCCGCTTCCCCGCGACCCACCAGCCAGCCAGCAGCAGCGCACCGGCTACCAGAGCCAGTGCGACCCACCCCGGAGCGGCCACGACCCAGTCCGGCACGGCCCGCCCTCCTCCCGGCTGCGGTTCACCCCACCATATGCGACCGAAGCCGTCCGGGCCCCGGGGGACGGGAAGCAGGAGACCCCTTGGCAGGGGGGCGGCCTGGCCCCTGAGAGGGACCATCCAGGGCTCTTGGAGGGACGGACAGCCGGGGTCCCTGGGCAGAGGGGGCGCCCCCGGCCCACGGTGGCCAGCGCCGGCTGCAGCAACAAGAAAGGCTCTGGCCTCAGCCAGAGCCCCGCTCGTAACCGTGTACCCAACCTTGCGCCCCGGCGCGCCTCCCCCGCCCGGGGGACACCAGGGCAAGCCTATCCCGCCCGCGGCGCCCCGGCGAGCCTTCCCCGCCGGCAAAGCGCGCTGGAGCCGCCAGCCTTACGCCCCGTACAGACCCGCCTGCCGGCGCAG
>JAKKUO010000024.1 GCA_021890795.1 Bacillota bacterium
TTGCAGCGCCCTGGGGCGCTGCGGCAAGTCTTAAGTTTATCGCCCCGCCCCGCCGGTGTCAACCGGGAACTTTTCGGTTCCCTTACCACCGGCGTGGCACCCGTGCCGGCGGCTGCCGGCAGGGGCTTCAGGCAGTATTGTACTTTACCACGCCGCCGGCCAGATGTCAATCAGGGGCCCCCGGCGCCTTTACCGGGTTTTCTTGTCCCCAAAAGGCGAGGTAAAGCCGTAGTAACCCGGCTCCGCCGCACCCAGGGTAAAGCGCAGCTCCCGGCGCAGCTTGAACCGCCGCCGGCCCCCGGACTTCAACCGGCCGCCGGTGGCCAGTTCCGCCAGCTCCAGGGGCGAGCCTGCGGTGGCGACCGCCACCCCGCCGAGCTTCTCCTGGATCATCGGCAGGGTGTAGTTATCCAGGGTCCGGCCGTCCCCATCCCGGAAGGCCACCGCGGGGAGGATGACCAGGTCCCCCAGGTCCTCCTTCTCCGCCAATGCCATGAGCATGTCCCGGCCGGTGAGAAGCCCCGCCACCGTCACCGTCGGCCCGTAGAACTCGTTTTCCACGGGCAGGAGGTCCACCTGAAGCCCTTCCACCTGGTTCAGCCGGTCCACCGCCCGCTGCAGCACCCCCCGGGCCAGCATCCCGGTCACCACCGTCACCCGCCGGGGCTCCGGCAGCCGGTCGGGGAGCCGGGGCCCCACCTGCTTCAGCTCGTCGAGGAAGAGCCGGACCATCCCCACCCCGTTCTCCAGCTGGTCGAAGCTGCCGTAGAACGAGGCCGGCGGGACCTCCCGGCCGGCGAGGATGTAAAACTCGTCGGAGGGGTAGACCACCGGGAAGCCCCACTCGGGGATCAGCCGCTTGTGCCAGGCCTCCAGCTGCGCCAGCATCTGCCGGGCCTCTTCCGGGGTGTAGGTCCGAAGGGGGTACAGCTTATCCCGGTACCGGGTGAGGCCCACCGGCACCACAGCGATGGAGAGGAGCGCCTCCGGCCCCAGGGTCAGGAGGTCGGCAATGGACCGGTCCAATACCTCGCCGTCGTTGAGCCCCGGCATCACCACCATCTGGGTGTGGAAGCGGATGCCGCTCTCGGCGAGCCGCCGGAGCTTAGCCATGATACCCCGGGCCGCCTCGGTGCCCATGATAAAGGCCCGGAGGTCGTCGTCGGTGGTGTGGACCGAGATGTACAGGGGCGAGAGCCGCTGCTCGATAATCCGCTGCCAGTGCTCCTCCGGTAGGTCGGTCAAGGTGATGAAGTTGCCGTGGAGGAAGGAGAGCCGGTAGTCGTCGTCCATCAGGTTGAGGGTCGGGCGGAGCCCCCGGGGCTGCTGATGGACGAAGCAGAAGATGCACCGGTTGTGGCAGGTGTACACCCCGTCGAAGGTGGCCTTGCCGCCGAAGTCTACCCCCAGGTCCTCGTCGGGGTCCTTGACCACCCGAAGGGTGAACTGTCCCTGGCCGGGGCGCTCGACGGTCAGCTCCAGCTCCTCCTCCGCCTGGAGGAACTGGTAGTCCAGGATATCCCGGACGGGCCGGCCGTTGATCGCCATCAGCTTGTCCCCCGGGCGGATTCCAACCTCCCAGGCCGGGGTGCCCGGAATCACGGCCTGAACCACCGGACGGGGGATGCGGGCCACGGTGACCACCCTCCTCCTGCCGCCGCTGCCAGCCAGCATGGCCACGCCATCCGCACCTTCCACAATGTGGGCAAGGCCGTCCCGCGGTCAAGGGAGGCGGGGCCGCGGCGGGCAGAGGGGCCAGGAAGGCTTCGGCGGTCAGGCCCCCATGGAGGGACCGGCCCCTCCGGCCGGCGCCGACGGCCCTCCGGATCCCGGCGATGCCGCTTCGGAGGCCTCCGACCTCGCCTCGATACCCCGGAAGAGGACGTCGACGAAGAAGTCGGCCATCTCTTCCAGGGAGAGGGGGCCGTCGGGCCGGTACCAGCGGTAGAACCAGTTGCAGGCGCCCAGGACGGTGCGGCAGACCAGCTTGGGGTTGAGGGGGCGGAAGACCCCTTCGGCCACCCCCTCCTGGTAAATCCCCTCCACCAACTCGTTGTACCGCCGGGTCTCCCGGTCCACGATGGCCCGCTGCTCCGGCGTGAGGGCATGGGCCTCCCGCAGGAAGACCGTCAGCATCCCCAGGTTGGTGGCGATCCCCTTCAGGTGATGCCGGACCGCCTCGGCAAACTTCTCCCGGGGGGGCAGGTCGCTCCGGGCGATCTCCTCCAGGTTGCTGATGTACTGGGCCAGAGCCTCCCGGATGATCAGGATGAGGAGGTCCTCTTTGCTGGAGATGTAGTGGTACAGGCTCCCCTTCTGCAGTCCCACGGCATCGGCGATGTCCTGCATGGAGGTGGCATGGTACCCCTTGTCCTTGAACAGTTGAATGGCAGCAGCCATGATCTCCGCCATCTTGTTGCTACCGGACACCATCGGTTCCTCCCTCAGTCTCCCAGTGCTCGGGGCAACCGCCGCCGGGCCGCCCCTGGCCCGGCGCGGCCATGCCACCACGGTCGGGATAGCCCCCCTCGGCCAATCGGCCAGAACTGCCGCTGAACTGCAACACCCTCTTTTCCAGGTACGTTTCGAGGAGGTCCCACACATTCCTGCTCCAAGCCTTGCTTTCCCCTTGTCCCCCTCCTTGGGCACCAACCCCGCATGGCCGGAGCCGGAGCGGACAGACTACCCGCCGGAGGTGAGCCCCCGTGCTGACCAAGCAGGAAGTGCTCCGGTGCATCCGGGAGATCGCCGCCCCCCGGAAGGTGACGATGGACACCGACCTGGCAGAACTCCTGGAGGACCTGGACGATGGCCTGGAGGGGCTGATCGAAAGCCTGGAGGACGAGTTCAACATCGAACTCCCTCAGGAGAGCATTCTGGAGGCCGAAACCGTCGGGGACCTCTGCTACCTGGTGATTCAGGCTTCGGCACCACCGTACCCGTCAGGACCCACCCCCGAAGCCCATCCTTCGCCTCCCATGAACCCCTGACCGCGGAGGGCGGCTCCGGGACAGCAGAAGGGCGGCCCGCCGGCCGGGCCGCCCTCCCGTTCTTCCCCTGGCTCCTCGCCCCTGGCTCTTTGCCCCTCTCTGGCGCTGCCCCCCCGGCAGCCGATCCTCAGCTGAGGGCCAGCAGCTCTTCCTCCATCACCGTCAGGGCCTCGTCCAGCTGGTCGTCGGTGATCACCAGGGGCGCCAGGATCCGCACCACGTTGCCGTAGATCCCCGCCCGGAGGGCGATCACCCCCCGGCGGATGCACCGCCGGAGAAGCTCCGCCGTCTCCTCGGTGGCCGGCTCCCGGGTCTCCCGGTCCCGGACCAGCTCCATGGCCATCATCGCCCCCAGCCCCCGGACCTCGCCGACCAGGGGGCTCCGGGCCGCCATCGCCTCAAACCGCTGCCGGATCCGGTCGCCGATGACCCGGGCCCGCTCCACCAGCCCCAGGCGGTCCATCTCCCGGAGGACCGCCAGGGCCGCCGCGCAGGCCACCGGGTTGCCGGGGTAAGTACCGCCGATGGTGGAATCCTCGGGGCTGTCCATGATCTCCGCCCGGCCGATCACCCCGGAGAGGGGCATCCCCGCCGCGATGGACTTGCCGACGGTGATAAGGTCCGGCTCGATACCGAAGTGCTCGCTGGCGAAGAACCGCCCGGTGCGGCCGTAGCCGGTCTGGATCTCGTCGACGATCAGAAGCACCCCGTACCGGCGGCAGATGGCCTGGACCATGGGCAGGTACTCGGCCGGCGGCACCACGAAGCCGCCCTCCCCCTGGATGGGCTCGAGGATGACCGCCGCGGTCTCCTGGGGGGAGACCACGGTCAGGAACGCCCGCTCCAGGGCCTCGGCGGCCTGCCGGGCCACCTCCGCCGGCGACGGCCGGCCGGGCCAGCGGTAGACGTAGGGGAAGGGCACCCGGTAGATCTCCGGAGCGAAGGGGCCGAAGCCTTCCTTGTACGGCCTCACCTTGCTCGTCAGGGCCATGGTCAGGTTGGTTCGGCCGTGGAAGGCCCCCTCCATGGCGATGATCGCCTTGCGGCCGGTGTACTTCCGGGCGATCTTGACCGCGTTCTCCACCGCCTCCGCCCCGGAGTTGAAGAAGGCCACCTTCTTGGGGAAGGAGCCGGGGGCCCGGCGGCTGAGTTCCTCCGCCAGCTGGATGTAGCTCTCGTACGGGACGACGCTGAAGTCCGTGTGGGTGAACCGGGCGGCCGCCTCCTGGATCGCCCGGACCACCTCGGGGTTGCTGTGGCCCACGTTGAGACAGCCGACGCCGCCGGCCAAGTCGATGAAGGTGTTGCCGTCCACGTCGGTGATCAGGGCGCCTTCCGCCCGGTCGATGACCACCGGCACGTGGACCGACAGGGCCCGGGGAACCACCCGCTCCTTCCGTTCCAGCAGGGCCCGGGAGCGCGGACCGGGGATCTCGGTGACGAGGCGGATGTTCGCCATGGCGTCGAACCCTCCCAAGCGTCCCCGCGGCTGGACAGCCCCGGTGGGACGAGGATTATGCAGCAATGAATAAGGTTCCACCGGGGAGCGGGCGGTTCCTGCCGGCCTTATTCACCCTTGCATAGGCCCTGCATCCCCCGGGTTAGCCGCCGGCACCGGCCGCCCCCAGTTCCTGGGTGCCGGCGATACCCAGCTCCTCGGCCACGGGCTTGAGGGCCTCGATGACAAAGGCGATGTGCTCGTCCAGGGGGATGCCCAGGGCCTCCGCCCCTGCGTAGACATCCTCCCGGCTGACGCCGGCGGCGAACCGCTTGTCCTTCAGCTTCTTTTTCACCGCGGCGACATCCACCTCATGGATCGACTTGCTGGGCCGCACCAGGGCGACGGCGATGACAAAGTTGGAGAGCTCATCGCAGGCGAAGAGCGCGCGGTCGAGGAGGCTCTTCCGGGGGGCGATGTGCTGGAGATAGTTGGCATGGGAGAGAATGGCGTAGATCATCTCCTCCGGGTACCCCTTGGACCGGAGGATCTCCGCGGCCTTCAGGGGATGGGTCTCCGGAGAGGGCCACTTCTCGTAGTCCATGTCGTGGAGCAGCCCTGTCAGCCCCCAGAGGTCCTCGTCCTCCCCGAACTTCCGGGCATAGGCCCGCATGCAGGCCTCCACGGCCAGCATGTGCTTCAGCAGCCGGGGATCCTGGGTATATTCCTTGAGAAGCGCCAGGGCTTCCTCGCGCGTCGGCAGAGGCATCGCACGACCTCCCGAATCTGGTGGCTTCCGTTAAGGTATTGGTGCGCGTGTTGGCATTATTTTACCACAATGGTCTCACAGGATCGAAAGGGCTGCCGCCCCTGGCAGGAGGGGCGGCGCGCCGGGTGGAACTACCGGAAGAACCACCGGAAGCGGAGGGATGCCGGGTGAAGATCTATACCCGCACCGGGGACCAGGGCGAGACCAGCCTGCGGTGGGGCCAGCGGGTCCCGAAGGATGCCCTGCGGGTGGAGGCGTACGGCGCGGTGGATGAGGCCAACTGCCTCATCGGGCTGGCCCTGGCCCATCTCCAGGCCCCGGGGGACGGACCGGAACCGGAGGTGCTGGGCCGGGTCCGGGAGATCCTCCTCCGGGTGCAGCGGGAGCTCTTCGACGTGGGCGCGGACCTGGCGGTGCCGCCGGAGCGGAGCAAGGGCGAAGCCCCCCGGATCACCGCTGCCCACGTCTCCGGGCTAGAGGCATCTATCGACGAGCTGGACGGGGGCCTACCGCCCCTCCGGCACTTCATCCTCCCCGGCGGCAGCCTGGCCGCGGCCGCCCTCCAGACCGCCCGGGCGGTGACCCGGCGGGCCGAGCGCCGGCTGGTGACCCTCGCCCGGCAGGAGCCGGTGGACCCGGAGCTGCTGCGGTACCTGAACCGGCTCTCGGACCTGCTTTTTGTCTGCGCCCGGGCCGTCAACCACGCCCTGGGGATACCGGAGCCGCAGGTCACCTGGAACCGGTGAGCCGCCTCGCCGGCCAGGATCCCGCCGCCAGCCGTGGGGCCGGAGGCGAAGATTGGCGGCGGCCCGGGGCTTATCCCGGGCGGGGCGCCGGGCCACCCTGATCCCACGCGCTCCCGCAAAGGAGGGCGTCCGATGACCGAGGTCGTCATCGAGATCCGGGGCCTGGACAGCCTGACCTGTTGCGCTCATCTCCACGCGCTGGGCGGCCGGCAGGCTACTCCCCGACGGATGGCCGGCCGGGGGTGGACGGCGGTGATCCGGGACGACCCCATCCGAGCGGGCCCGTACACCCTGGAGCGAGTGCTGCTCCACATCCTGGGCGCACCGGGGCCGGTGAACCGGCTGGTCCGGAGCCTGGAAGAACTGGCCGGTGCCCTCTGAGAGGGGCGGCCGGAACCCCGGACACCGGACAGCCCGGCCGGAGAATTCCGGGCAGTGGGAAACGAGCGGGGGAGCCGAAGGCTCCCCCGCTCGGGTACCCCGGCGGTGCCACCGCCCGGTCCCGTCAGCAGAACACTCCCCGCTCCTGGCACACAGCCCGGTCCTGTTCGCAGAACAGAGCCCGAGCCCGTCAGCAGAGCACAGCCCGAGCCCGTCAGCAGAAAGTGAAGGGCCCGGTGCCGGACTCGGCGACCCGCACCTCCCCGGCGAGCCCCCGGGCCTGGAGGCCCTCCCGGAGCCGCCGGGCCACCTCGGGCAGCACCAGCACCTCGGTGGCAAAGTGGCCGGGGTCGAGGACTGCCAGCCCCGCATCCAGGGCATCCCAGGCGTCGTGGTGGTCGATGTCCCCCCCGATGAGCACCTCCGCCCCGGCCGCCGCGGCAGCCTGGATGAGGGAAGCGCCGCTCCCCGGCGCCGTGGCGGCGACGGAGACCACCCGCTCGGGGTCGCCCACCATCCGCAGGGCCGGGACCCGGAGGACCTCCTTCAGCCGCTCCGCCAGCTCGCCAAGGCGCATCGGCTGGGGGAGCCGGCCCACCCGGCCGTGCCCCCGGCGGACACCAGGGTTCTGCAGGGGATAGAGGTCGTAGGCCACCTCCTCGTAGGGATGGGCCTCCAACAAGGCGGAGACTGCCGCCTGGGCCCGGGACGCGGGCAGGATCATCTCGAGCCGGACCTCTTCGGCCCGCTCCAACTCCCCCACGGTGCCCAGGTAGGGGTTGGCCCCGGGCAGAGGTCGGAAGGTGCCGGTCCCCGGGGTCTCAAAGCTGCACTCGGCGTAAAGGCCGATCACCCCGGCCCCGGCGTCGGATAGAGCCTTGCGAACCCGGTCCACATGGTCCCGGGGGACAAAGGTGACCAGCTTCAGGGGCCGGTCCTCCCCGGTGGGCTTCAGCACCCGGGGCTCCTGAAGCCCTACCGCCGCGGCCAGCTGATCGTTGACACCGCCGGGGGCCACGTCCAGGTTGGTGTGGGCTGCATAGACGCCGATGCCCGCCCGGACCAGCCGCTCGAGCCGCGGCCCGGCGCCCCGGTCGAAGCGGAGGGCCGGCAGGGGCTTGAAGATGGGCGGATGGTGAAGCACCAGGAGCTGCGCGCCCCAGGCCTCGGCCTCGGCCAGCACCGGGTCCGTCAGTTCCAGGGCGACGAGGATCCGCTCCGCCGGCCGGTCCATCCCACCCACCAGGAGACCCACGTTGTCCCAGGAGTCGGCCCACTCCCGGGGCGCCCAGGACTCGAGGATGGACACCACATCCGCCACTTTGGCCACGGTCATCGCGCCTCTTCCCCCTCCCCAATGCCCGGCTCACCGTCCAGCCGGGCCAGTTCTGCTTCCAGGATCTGCAGCCGGCGGGCCAGGGCCGCCTCCAATTCCGCATCCGGCTGCCGGGCCTGCCGGACCCCCGCCAGGGCCCGGCGCACCCGATCCCGTTCCCGCTCCACGTACCGCCGGAAGAGGGGCCCGCCCCGCCGCCGAAGGCAGGGACCGAGGACCCAATCGGCCTCGGTGAAGGCATCGGCGGGTCCGCCGGCCGCACCCGGGCCGGACGCCTCCGAGTCGGACGGTTCCGGGCCGGATGCCTCC
Source organism: Bacillota bacterium (assembly GCA_021890795.1). Classification (GTDB taxonomy): domain Bacteria; phylum Bacillota; class Sulfobacillia; order Symbiobacteriales; family ZC4RG38; genus ZC4RG38. The sequence goes on from JAKKUO010000024.1 coordinate 7,970, forward strand.
GGGCCGGTCGCCCCCGGCCTGGCCTGACCGGGAGCGCCGGCAGGCTCGGCCACCAGGATCACGTAGAACCGGCCCCCGTCTTCGGCCAGGTCCTCGGCCACCAGCCGCCACCCGTGGGCATGGAGCCACCGCCGAACCTCTTCCACGTCGGTGTTGGGCTGCAAGACCAGCCGGCGGACCCCCTGGAGGGCCTCGGGCCGGCCGGCCAGGATCTTCAGCATCAGCAGGCCGCCCATCCCGGCTAGGACCACCGTCGCCACCTCGCCCGGGGCGATGGCTGCCAGCCCGTCGGCCAGCCGCAGGTCGACCCGGTCAGCCACCCCGGCCGCCGCGACGGTGCGCCGGGCCGCGTCCAGGGGGCCCGGCAGCCGATCCGAGGCGATGGCCCGGGGTACCTGGCCCCGCTGCACCAGGTAGACCGGCAGGCGGCCGTGGTCGGTGCCGATGTCCGCCACCGGTGCCCCGGGGAGGACCCACCGGGCCACCGCCCGCAGCCGGGGCGGCAGGCTCACCGTGAGCACGTGGGCCCGCTCCCCCGGTCTGATTCCGGAACTCATCCTCTCCCCCCCGCATCCGGCAGCAGCCGGTCCCGGACCGCCGCCAGGTCCCCGGTGGCGAGGGTCTCCACCTGGGGCGCCGGGTAGCCGCTCCAGCGGCTGAGGACCGCCGGCAGGGAGAGGAGGTCCAGGTCGGTTTCCACCTGCCCGGCCAGGGCCATGGCGTCCTGGATCCCCAGGTTCACCCCCCGGGCCGTCGCCGCCTCGGCCAGGGCCAGGAACACCTCCACGGCCCGCCGGGGCTGGTCCTCCCCCGCCAGTAGGTAGGCGACGGCCTCCGCCCCGGTGAGGCTCCGGTTCCCCAGGGCGATGCCGCCGGAGGCATCGATGAGGCGGGCGATCACCCCTGCGGGCAGGAAGATCGCATGGTGGACCCGCCGCCCGAGGGAGCGCTCCAGCTCCTCCCACGCCCGCCGGGCCCCGGCCCCGGCATGGACCTGGACCAGGTCAGGGGGCACGGGGAAGGCCACCACCCGCAAGGTGCCCCGGTCCCGGGACTCCTCCACCACCGCCGCCACCGCTCCGGCATCGGGCCGCTCGGCATCGTAGATCCAGATGAGCGTGCGCTCGGGTCCCGCGATCGGGGTACGGTCGGAATCCCGGGGCTGCAGCGCCAGGGCGATCAGGGCCGCGACCCCCGCCGCGAGGAGCGCCAGCAGCCCGCCCAGCCAGTACAGGATCCGGTTCCGATTGCCGGGCGCGTCCGCTCTGCGCAAGGGTTCCCCCACCTCCCGTGTCTCAACAACTTCGGCCCGGCCAGGGCCATCTCCTACTGGGGTGTCCTGCGGCAGGTACTGAGGTACCCTTCGGTAGACTACCGCCGCCGTCCGGTGGAGCAGGACTTTCGATTCCCTCTACATAATGAAATTTCGAAGACCGTTCTTACCGAGGTGGCCCATGCGTTCCCAGCCAGACCGCAGTGCGATCGCCGAGAAGGTGGCGGCCCTCCCTCCTGAGCAATGGCCGCTCCTCTCCCTCTACCTTCTCTACCTGCAGACCGGGGACCCGGTCCTGGGCGCCCTGGCAACGGCACCGGAGGCCCGGACGGCCTTCACAGATCCCGCCCGGGAGGAGGCAGCCGGAGAGGCCTTCCCCCACCCCCGGCGGGTCCTCCTGGACTGGACCATCGCGGCCTGGGCAGACCTGGAACTGCTGGAGCCGGAGGTCAAGGAGCGGATCCTCAGGGGGCTCCGGCGGTTCGTCGCCACCGGCCAGGGGCACCTCGCTCGGGTCGCGAGCGGCTGGCAGCTGGAACTCGCCGGCCACCGGCTGCTCCTCCAGTACGACGCCGGGCACCACCGGCTCCAGGTTGTGGCCGTCACCCCGGTCCCCGCAGCCCGGGACGACCGCAGCCGGCAGGAGGCAGAGGCCGCACCGGAAGCATCGCCATGAGCGCCGCGGCGAAACCCCCGGGGCTCGTTCCCCGGGGGCCGCTGTGTTCGGCATTTGCGTATCCTATTGGCCGCACGGCGGTTCCAGCTCCGGACAGGGGGGCGCCGGCTGCGTAACCACCAGGGCCTTTTCCCGGACGGGCCCCAACCGCTGTTCTAACTGGCCGAGGATCTCCAGGAACTTCTCCGCTTCCCGGGCGACGTGGTCGGCCAGCAGGGGATTGATGACGCTCAGCGCCCGGCAGTCGGCCAGGAGCCGGGCCGCTGTCCGCTTGAAGTCCCGAATCTCCTGTGTAGCCCCGATGACCTCCTCGTTGAACCGGGCCAGCGCCGGCGGGGTCTCCTCGACCAGCAAGCGCTCTTCCTTGTCGCGCTCCTCTTCCTCCTGCAGCCGGATGAGCGTGGGCTGGTCCAGGAGGTGGCCCCCCACAATCACCAGCACCGGGGAAAATCCCTGGATCATCGAGTCCAGGTCCCGGGCCTGGGCGAGGAGTTGGTCAAACTGGTCTGCAAACTGGTCCGCGGTCTCTACCAGCCGGCGCTCGGATGGATCCAGCAGGTCGCGGATAAACCGGGAGTGGTCGGCCATGATCCGGAGCCAGAAGACGTTCTCCCGCGCGATGGCCGCCTCAACTGGTTCGTCGATCCCCTCGTTCAACCGGGTGAGGACGGTGATGAAGTACTCGGCTTCCCGGCGGATATGGTCCACCAGCAGGGGCAGGTTGAACCCGGCGATGCGGCAGGTGATGATCCGGAAGAGGACCTCCTGCTTGAAGTTGCGCAGGTCCCGGACAGCGCGAATCACTTCCTGATTGAATCGCCGGACCGCTCCGGCGCCGGCGAGGGGACTTAACTCCCTGGCCCGGCGCAGCAGCCGGTCAAACTCCTCGAAGAATCGGTTGGCCGTCCGAATCAGGTCGGCGTCCCGGCGGTTAAAGCCCTCGCTCAAGAAGAGCGAGTGCTCTTTCATGATGCGGAGCCAAAAGCGGTTCTCTTCCAGGGACCGGCGCACGAAATCTCGGTCGGTGACGCCGTGGGTCTGCATCCCCCATCCCTCCGTTTCCATTCGTACGGGGATGGGGGGTGTTATGTGCCGCGATCCACCCGAGCCGCCGGGTCCTCGCCACCCCCTTCGGGATGGCGCCGTCTGTTTCTTATTCGACGATCTCCGGACGCATCGTCATCAGCCGCGCCTCTACCTCTTGAATGTCGGCTTCCGAGACACCGTACTGCCTGAGGGTGCGGCCGAGCAGCTCCACGATGGCATCGAAGTGCTCCGGGCGAATGCCCAGCCCCTGGTGTGCCGCACGCATGCTCCGCCCTGTGTACCTGTTCGGTCCACCCGTAGCGAAGCTGAGGAACAGGGTCTGGTGCCGGCGTTGTCTGGCCATGTCGGTGTTGGCAAAGAAGTGGGCCACCCGCGGATCGGCCAGGACCATGTCGTAGAAGGTGTCGACCACCCGCGCGATGCCCTCTTCGCCGCCAAGCCGTTCATAAAGCGAACGTGGCTCCACAGCGAACATCCTCCTCTCGGCCCTGAGAGAAGCGGGGGAGACCCGCAAGTGAATCAGCATTGAAGAGGGATACCACCATTATAAATAAGGGCGCAGAACTGAAAAAGCCCACTTTTTGGAGTTCCGCACCCGCATTCTCGGCACTGGTTGGCGGGGAAATCGAGAGGAACGCCGAAGAGTCCATCCGCCCGGTCGAGCGCCGGCGACCGGGCAGGCCCGGCGGTGGGCAGCCTCTTGACAAGGACCGCGCCGCTAGCTTTCCCTACCGATGAGAGCCCACGCAACGGAGAGCCCACGCAACCGCCTGCGATACATATGCCGGCAAGGGCCGGTCCGTCCCAGAGGTGACCCGACGTGCAAACGCTCTTCCTCCGCCTCGCTTACCCCGTCCTCGCCCGCACCCTCGGACTCCGGGCCGAGCGCACCCTCCGGGAGGCGGCCTCGGCCCGGGCCGTCGCCGAACGTACCCTCCAGCGGATCCTGGCCCTGAACGGCAACACCGAGTGGGGGCGCCGCTGGGGGCTCCATCGCCCCGGGGCCCGGGACGCCTTTGCAGCGATCCCCGTCACCACCTACGAGGATTACCTCCCGTATATTGAACGGGTGGCCGCCGGGGAAAAGGGCGTCCTCACCCGGGAGCCCGTCACCTACTTTGCCGTCACCTCCGGCACCACCGGGCCCCAGAAGCTGATCCCGGTCACCGAGCGCCAGGCCCGGATCCTGGTCAGCAGCCTGGTGACGCCCATCGTGCTGGCCTGGCGGGCAGGGTACCTGGGCCCCCTGCGGGGGCGGATCCTCCTGATCCTCACCGAGCAGGTGAGCGGCACCACCCCCGGTGGAATTCCCAAGGGCGCCATCACCTCCGGCGGGCTAAGAAAGGCGCTGCGGCTTCAGAGGCTCACCTGCACCTCCCCCCTGCCGGTGCTCCGGGTCCAGGACCAGGACGCCGCGCGGTACCTCCACCTCCTCTTCGCCCTGGGGGAGGAGCAGCTCTGGGCGATCATCTCCTACTTCCCCGCCACCCTGCTCTTCACCCTCCGGGACCTCCACGCCCGGGCGCCGGAACTCCTCCGGGACCTGGCGGACGGCACCCTCACCCGCAGCCTCGATCTCCCCCGGCAGACCCGGGACGAAATCCAGTCGCTCCTGCGGCCCAACCCGGAGCGGGCCCGGACCCTCAGCCGGCTGTACGAACAGGGCCGGTTCACCGTCCGGGACATCTGGCCCGAGGTGGGCATGGTCTTCACCGCCGGCAGCGGCCCCTTTGCTTTTTACGTCGAGCAATTGCGGCCCTACCTGGGGGGCGTGCCGGTCTTCTCCCCCACCTATGCGGCCTCCGAGGGCGCCATCGGCATCGGCCTCGCCCCGGACCGGCCGGGGTACGTCCTCCTGCCCTCCGCCGCCTATCACGAGTTCCTGCCTCTGGAAGAGGCGGACTCCCCGAACCCCCGACCGCTGCCTTTGTGGCAGGTGGAACCGGGGAAGGCCTACGAGGTGGTGCTGACCACCTACGCCGGCCTCACCCGGTACCGGCTGGGGGACGTGGTGCGGGTGCTGGGCTGGCACGGGGAGGCGCCGGTGGTGGACTTTGTCGAGCGCCGGGGGCAGGTGCTCAACGTGGTGGGGGAAAAGACCAGCGAGGCCCACGTCACCGCCGCTTTCCAGGCGGCGTGCCAGGAGGTCGGAGCCCCTGTGGTGGACTACCTGGTCACCATCGACCCGGAGCACACCCCGGCCCGGTACCTGCTTCTCTTCGAGGAACTGGCCCCTGGCCGATGGGCGGACCCCCAGGTCCGGGGAGCGGACCCCCAGGCCCGGGGGGCGGGCCCCCACCCCCGGCGGGTCGATCCCGCCCGGCTCCTGGCGGCTTTCGACGCCCATCTCCAGCGGATGGCCCCGGACTACGGCGCCTCGGTCCGGATGGGTGAACTGGCGCCCATGGCCGCCCGGGTGCTCCGGCCGGGGGCCTTCGAGCGATACCGGGCACGCCGGGTGGCCGCCGGAGCCCCGATGGACCAGGTGAAGGTGCCCCACGTGGCCCCCGACCCGGAGTTTGCCCGGCGGCACTTCGGGCAAGAGATCGTGATGGAAGTGGAAGGACAGAAGGTGAGTTCCGCAGGTGATGGAGCGAACTGACGTGACGGCCTTGTTCACCCCGGGGCAGCGCCGGCGGGCCATGGCCCTCCTCTTCGGGGTGCTGCTCCTCATCATGGTGGGCTTTTCGGTGCTCTTTCCCATCGAGCCCTACTACGTCCGCCGGTTCGGCGTCGACGCCGGCACCATGGGCATCATCGCCGGCACCTACTCCGCCATGCAGTTCCTCTTCTCGCCCCTCTGGGGCCGGCTCTCCGACCGGGTGGGGCGGCGGCCGGTGCTGATAGTGGGCCTGCTGGGTTACGTGGTAGGCCAGACCCTCTTCGGCCTGGCCACCCACGTCTGGATGCTCTTCGCCGCCCGGACCCTGGCCGGCATCCTCTCCGCGGCGGCGCTGCCCACGGCCATGGCGTACATCGCCGACATCACGCCGCCCGAGGACCGGGCCAAAGGGATGGGCCTCGTGGGCGCGGCCTTCGGCCTCGGGGTGGTCATCGGGCCGGCGATGGGCGGGGCCCTGGGGGAGGTTTCCCTCTCGCTGCCCTTCTTCGTGAGTGCCGGCCTCGCGGGCGCCGCCCTTGTTGCCGTGGCCGCGGTGCTGCCCGAATCCCTGCCGGCCGGAGCCCGCACCCACCGGGAGGCCCACCGGCCCTCCCGGTGGTCGGCCTTCGCCTGGGAAGTCGCAGCCCTGTACGGCGTCACCCTCGCCCTCTCCATGGGGATGGCGGGTATCGAACTCACCTTCGGCTTTTTCGCCGCCGACCGGCTGGGACTCACCCCTCGGCAGACCAGTTGGGTGTTCACCGTGATGGGGCTGGTCCTCGCGGCGGTGCAGGGCGGGCTGGTCGGCCGGATGCAGCGGCGGTGGGGCGAGATCCGGATGGAACTGGTCGGCCTCGCCCTAGCGGCCCTGGCCATGGTCTGGGTGGCCCTCACCCGCAGCCCGGTGGCGGCCACCTGTGCGATCGCCCTGCTGGCCGCCGGTATGGGCATCGCCCGGCCGGCCAACTCCGCCCTCATCTCCCGCCGGGCCACGACCGGCCAGGGCACGGCCATCGGCCTCATGGACTCCTTCGACTCCCTGGGCCGGATCATCGGACCGATCCTCGGGGGCTCCCTGTACCGGCACGGCCCCACCCTCCCGTTTCTCAGCGGCGCCGGACTTTTCTGCGTGGCCCTCGCCCTGGCGGCGGCCTGGGCCGCCGGGGCCGGGCCGGACCCGGCCGGGCCGGAGCCGGATCCCACCGGGCAGGGACAGGCGTGACCAGGAACCATGAAGGCCGCAGCCGCCCCCTCAGGGGCGCGGTTGCGGCCTTGTGTTCAGGGCCAGAGGCCCCCTCAGGGGCGCGGCTGCGGCCTTGTGTTCAGGGCCAGAGGCCAGCGCTTCCGTTACGGCCGGCGGGCTGGCTCCGACGCAGGGGAACCAGGTGAAGGAGTCAAACTCGAGAAGGAGCCACACCGACGGATTCGGGCCGTCACCGGGCTGTCCGGGGTCAGGGAAGTCCGCGCTGCTCTTCGATACCCTGCACCGGGAGGGGCAGCGCCAGTTCCTCGAGTCCCTCGGCATGGTCCCTTTCGGCCTGGCCCGGGCGCCCGTGGACGGATCGAGGGCCTGTCGCCGACCATCGCCGTGAGCCAGCACCGCACCAACCGCAGCCCCCGTTCCACCGTGGGCACCGAGACGGGCATCTACACCTATCTGCGGCTCCTCTTGGCTACCATTGTCCACCGCCCGTGCCCGGAGTGTGAAAGTGCGGTCTCCGCAGCACCCGACCCTGGGCCGCTATCTCACCGGCCTGCAGGCGGCCGCGCTGTGCCCGCAGGGAGGTACCTCGGCTTGAGTGAGCAGAAGCCAAAGAACACCGGAGCCCCGGGGCCCGAGCAATCTGACCGCCGGTGCCCCGAGTGCGGCGCACCGGCGGTCAACGGCATGGACTGGCCAGTGCTGCGCCACTGGCCGATGACCATCGCCGATGTGTACCTGCCCGATCGGCCCGAAAGTGCGGCTGACCGGGTCCGAGCGTGGGCAGCGTCCATCCGGGCGGAACTGGATCGCGAGCAGCGCCGCCCGGGACCGTCCATCTGCACTCACCCCGCCAGTACATCCCGGCGGGGGAAGAGTCCCGCCTGACGGTTGTGCACCCATACTGAACGGCGTGCTCGTCAAGATGCCCCAGCACCTTCGCCGATGCCGTTGCGAACCAGCGGAGCGATGCCGACCATCCGCTCGCCGGCGAAGCAGTAGCGGGGCAGGCTGACGCTCACCGCCACGCCGGCGAAGGGAGCCCGGACCGGCTCTCCCTCGAAGTGACCCAGCACCGCACCCTCGTCGACCACGGTTCCGGGCTTGACGCTGGGCAGGAAGAGGCCGGGACCGGGGGCTTCCAGAACCTGAATCCGCCCGTAGAAGACCACTTCCGACCGGGTGGGTTCGCCCTCCAGCACACCGATCGACCGCAGCAAGTTCTGAACCGCCTCGCAGGCCATCTGCGCGGCGGTGACATCAATGCAGCCGCCTGGCTGGCCCCCCGGCAGTTCCTCCGCTTGAGGGGGCAATTGCAAGAACAAGAAAGCCCCCACCTCCGGAGAAGAGAGAAGGGGGTTGTTTTTCAATCATCTTCTTCCAACTGTAGCACCAGTCAAGGACGCCACCGCGGAAGTTGTCCCGTTACTTGCCCTCCTCGCGGTGCCAGAAAACGCGCTGAGTTGGATGGCTGTAAAATGGCAGTACTACAGGCCGTGGTAGTACACAGACGCCAGAAAACAAAAAAGCCGGAAACCCGCCATGGAGGCGGGTTTCCGCTTGGTGGGCCCAGAGGGATTCGAACCCCCAACCAAGTGATTATGAGTCACCTGCTCTACCGTTGAGCTATGGGCCCGTGACGAATCACATCCTTCTCTTTATTTTACGCCGCCGGAGGGTGCCGGACAAGACAGGGCCGTGCCAGCGGCCCCGGGGTGCGGCTGTACAGAGGCTACGGGACCCGCACCCTGGTGCGTCGGGTGCAGGAAAGGCGAAGCCCGCCGCACAGGCGGCGGGCTTCCCGTTCTGGCTCCGGCAGCAGGACTCGAACCTGCAACCCTCCGGTTAACAGCCGGATGCTCTACCCATTGAGCTATGCCGGAATCCGCTGCTGCCGTCAGTGATAATACAACATCTTCTGCGGTGAAGTCAAGAGGGTATTGTTGGATATGCGGCGAAAACCCCGGCCGCCCCCCGGCCGGTGCCGGCCCCGGCTACCGGGGGTTGGAATGGCCCCGGTGGCTCGAGGTGCCGGCACCGCCCAGGGGCTCGGAAAGGCCTCCGGGTGCCTTAACCGGCGCTGACCACCCGGTAGCCCTCTTCCTCCACCGCGGCCTTGATCCGGTCCAGGCTCACCTGGCCGGGGTCAAAGGTCACCGTCGCCGAGCCGATGGAGACCTCCGCATCGGTCACGCCGGCAAGCCCCTTCAGGGCCTCCGTCACGGCCTTGACGCAGTGGCCACAAGACATGCCCTCGATCTTCAGGGTTACCTTGGTCATGTTCTCCCACCTCTCACAGGATTGCCACCCCGGGCGGCCAGGAGGCGAAGCTCAGGGCAACGCCCCGGCTACGCCCGGGGATCATACCGCTTGAGGAGCAGCGAATTGGTCACCACAGAGACGGAGCTGAGGGCCATCGCGGCACCGGCGACCATCGGGGTGAGCATCCCCAGGGCCGCCAGAGGGATCCCCAGGGTGTTGTAGATGAAGGCCCAGAAGAGGTTCTGCCGGATCTTCCGCATGGTCTTCTGGCTGAGCCGGATCGCCGCCGGGATTCCCCGCAGGTCGCCGGACATCAGGGTGATGTCCGCGGTCTCGATGGCGATATCGGTCCCGGTGCCGATGGCGATGCCCACGTCCGCGGTGGCCAGGGCCGGGGCGTCGTTGATGCCGTCCCCCACCATGGCCACCACCCGGCCGCCCGCCTTCAGCTTCTCCACCTCCGCGGCCTTCTCTTCCGGCAGCACCTCCGCCACCACCCGGTCGATCCCCACCTCCCGGGCGATGGCCGCTGCGGTTCGCCGGTTGTCGCCGGTGAGCATCACCACCTCAATGCCCATCCGCTTCAGTTCGGCGATGGCCGCCGCGGCGGAGGGCTTCACCGTGTCCGCCACCGCCAGCACCCCTGCGGGCCGGCCGTCCACCGCCACCAGCATGGCGGTCTTCCCCTCGGCCTCCAGCCGCTCCAGCTCCGGCGCCAGGGCCGCAAAGTCCACCCCAGCCCCGGCCATCAGCTTCCGGCTCCCGACCAGCACCCGGCGGCCCTCCACCGTTGCGGTGACCCCCTGGCCGGGGGTGGCGGCGAACTCGCCAGGCTCCGGCAGGGTGATCCCCCGCTCCTGGGCGGCCCGGACGACGGCCGCGGCCAGGGGATGCTCAGACCGCTGCTCCGCCCCGGCGGCGAGCCGCAGGAGCTCCTCGGCCGTAAACCCCGGGGCGGGGACCAGGTCCGTCAGCGCCGGCTCCCCCCGGGTGATGGTGCCGGTCTTGTCCAGCACCACCACCTTGACCTTGTGGGCCTTCTCCAGGTGCTCGCCGCCCCGGAAGAGGATCCCCGTCTCCGCCCCCTTGCCGGTGCCCACCATGATCGCCGTGGGGGTCGCCAGGCCAAGGGCGCAGGGGCAGGCGATGACCAGCACCGCGGTGGCGGCCTTCAGGCCCCCGGCCCAGTCGCCGCCGACGATGCCCCAGGCCAGGAGGGTAAGCGCGGCGATCCCCAGCACCGTGGGGACGAAGATGCCGGAAATGGTATCCGCCAGCCGCTGGATCGGCGCCCGGGAACCCTGGGCCTCCTCCACTCGCCGGATGATCTGGGCCAGAACGGTCTCCGCGCCCACCGCGGTGGCCCGGAAAACAAAGCTCCCGTGCCGGTTGAGGGTGGCGCCCACCACTTTGTCCCCGGGCTGCTTGTCCACCGGCATGCTCTCGCCGGTGAGCATCGACTCGTCCACACTGGAGGTGCCCTCGACGATCACCCCGTCCACCGGTATCTTCTCCCCCGGCCGCACCACCACCAGGTCACCGACCCGGACCTCCTCCACTGGCACCTCCACCTCCCGGCCCTCCCGGATCACCCGGGCGGTCCGGGCCTGCAGGCTGAGGAGCTTACGGATCGCCTCCGAGGTCCGACCCTTGGCGATGGCCTCCAGGAGCTTGCCCAGGATGATCAGGGTGAGCACCGTTGCCCCGGCCTCGTAGTAGAGGTGGCCGTGGGCGAAGAAGGTGTTGGCCACGCTGTACAGGTAGGCGGCGCTGGTGCCCAGGGCCACCAGCACGTCCATGTTCGCGGTCCCGTGGCGTAGGTTCGCCCAAGCCCGGCGGTAGAACTGCCACCCGGGGCCGAACTGGACCACCGTGGCCAGGGCAAACTGGAGGTATGGGTTCCCCAGCACCGTGTGAATGCCCAGGGGCATCAGGACCATGGCCTCGACGAAAATGGGCAGGGTGAAGGCCGCGGCCACTGCAAAGTTGAGCCACTGCCGGCGGATCTCCGCCTCCCGGGCCGCCTTCTCCCGGTCCGCCGCCTCCTCCCCTTCCCTCAGCTCCCGGGCACCGTAGCCCAGTTCCTGGACCGCGGCCACCAGGTCCTCCACGGAGACCGCGGCCGGGTCGAAGACCACCGTCGCCTTCTCGGTGGCCAGGTTGACGCTCGCCTCTGCCACGCCTTCTATCCTGGACAGCCGCCGCTGGATCCGGGTCGAACAGGCGGCACAGGTCATCCCCGTCACCTGCAGGGTGACCCGCTGCCGGGCCCGGGCCTCGTGCATGGCGGCCATTTCACTCATTGGGCTCCCCCCTTGTCGGGATGGCCAGTCGGGAGGCCCATGTTCTTCCGGCCACCCGTGTACTTCGAGCGCTGCCTCGTTACCCTACCCCCGTAGGGTATCAAGGTCTCTGCCATTGTTGTAGCAGATCCTTGGGCCGGCGTCAACGGGAACGGGCCCCGGGCTTACGGGCCCGGGGCCCCCTCATCCCGAGGCACTGCGGCCGCCTCCTGCCCGTGGGCCGGGGCCGTGGCAGGCTGAAGGCCAGAGGACGCCTCCTCCTGGCAGGCCGGAGGCGGATCCACCCACCGCTCGGCCCAGGCCTCGATGGCCTTCACCACCGTCTCCAGGGCCCGGCCCTTCTCTGTCAGGATGTACTCAATCCGCACGGGCTTTGTGTCGTAGACCACCCGGCGGAGGATGCCTTCCTCTTCCAATTCCTTCAGCCGTTCCGACAGAATCCGCTCGCTCAGCGCCGGCACCTGCAGCCGGAAATCGCTGAACCGCCGGGGACCGCCCATCAGGATCCGGAGGATCAGGCCGGTCCACCGCTTGCCCAGGATCGCGACGGCCCGCTCGTAGCGAGGGCACATCCGCTCGTAGCCCACAGCCCTCACCTCCTGTCCCTATTCTAGCACAAGGGCCCGCCCGAAGTGACAGAAGCTTCAGGGCAAGCAGGGGCTCACTTTTTGTATGTTTCTTCCTCCGCCGGGGCCCCCCTTTCCTGCCCACCGCCGTGCCCGCGCTTCGGCCTCCGCTTCCAGGGCCTCACAACAAAGAAGGCGCCGGTCCCGGGCGGGACGGCGCCTAGTAGCCATTACTCCAGGAAGTCCTTCAGCTTCTTGCTCCGGCTCGGATGGCGGAGCTTCCGCAGGGCCTTGGCCTCGATCTGCCGGATCCGCTCCCGGGTGACGCCAAAGACCTGGCCCACCTCTTCCAGGGTACGGGCCCGACCGTCGTCGAGGCCAAACCGGAGCCGGAGCACCTTCTCCTCCCGGGGCGTGAGGGTCTCCAGCACCTCTTCCAGCTGCTCCCGGAGGAGCTGATAGGAGGCCGCCTCCGCGGGTGCCGGCGCGTCCTGGTCCTCGATGAAGTCGCCCAGATGGCTGTCCTCTTCCTCGCCAATCGGCGTCTCGAGGGAGACGGGCTCCTGGGCGATCTTCATGATCTCCCGGACCCGCTCCACCGGGATATCCATATGCGCCGCGATCTCCTCCGGAGTGGGCTCCCGGCCCAGCTCCTGGACCAGTTGCCGCTGCACCCGGATCAGCTTGTTGATGGTCTCCACCATGTGTACCGGGATCCGGATGGTCCGGGCCTGGTCAGCGATGGCCCGGGTGATGGCCTGCCGGATCCACCAGGTGGCGTAGGTGGAGAACTTGTACCCCTTCCGGTAGTCGAACTTCTCCACTGCCTTGATCAGGCCCAGGTTCCCTTCCTGGATCAGGTCCAGGAAGAGCATCCCCCGGCCGACGTAGCGCTTGGCGATGCTCACCACCAGGCGGAGGTTGGCCTCTGCCAGCCGGCGCTTGGCCTCCTCATCCCCGGCCTCGATCCGCTTGGCCAGTTCGATCTCCTCTTCCGGGGTGAGCAGGGGAACCCGGCCGATCTCCTTGAGGTACATCCGCACCGGGTCGTCGATGGCCACCCCGTCCGGGACCGAGAGATCGTCGTCGTCTACGTCGACGTCGTCCACGCCATCGTCAAGGCGCGGCTCGTCATCGCCGCCGTCCGCGCGGGCGTCGTCCGCGAGGGGGTCCTGGCCCTGGTCGGGCACCACTTCAATATTCTCTGCGGCCAGAGCGTCGTAGATCTCCTCGATCTGCTCTGGCGTCAGCTCTTGCCCCTGGAAGTGCTCGCTGACCTCCGATTCGGTCAGGGAACCACGCTTCTTACCCTTCTCAATGAGTTCCGACAAGCCTTCAATCTTGGGCTCCTTCTCGGGTGCATCCATGGCCTCTTCCCCCCTCTCTGCCCGGGGCTACGAACGGGTACGGCGGACAAGCTCCTGGAACTCACGGACGAGCTCTTGATATTCAAGCAGGAGGGCTGGTTCCACCGGCTGACCGGCAGCCTCCCGCTCCCGGAAAATCGCCTGCAATTCACGGATTCTCCTCTGCTTCGCATCTTGCCGGAGCCGGTCCAGGGCATCCTGGAGCTCTCGCTCCGGCTGCACGATGAACCGGCCCTCTTCCTCCAGTTCGGCCACCAGGGTCCGGGCCTCAGCCGGCTCCACCGTGGCCAGGAGGTGGGCGGCCAGTCCCGCCGGGGGAACCGTCCCAGCGGCTGCTGCCAGGGAGTCGTAAATCGCCTGGTGCTCCGGTGTCTGCCACCGGTACCCGGCCAGGGCTTCCGCCCGCCCGATCAGATCCGGCCGGTGGAGCAACACCCGCAGCACCGTGCGCTCCGCCTCCCGGATCGGATTGGTGCCAGGACCGCCCCGGGCCATGGCACCGCCCATGACCTTTCTATTATTCCAGTTCTTAGTGGTTGTATACGTGTCGGAGGCTCTTTTCCTACTTTTCTCGAGATAGGCCCGTACCATGTGGCGCAGGGACTCCTCGCTGACCTCTTCGCCCCAGCGGACGACGAAGTCTTCCGCCAACCACATGGCGGCCCGCCTCGTGTACAGCTCCCGGAGCACCGGGTCCTGGATACCCGCCAGGATGGGCACCACCTCGCGCATGACCGCTGCCCGTTCCTCGGCGGGGTTACCGGCGTGCCGGTGCTTCTCCAGGGCCGAGCAGATCTTGTACTCGATCAGGGGAAGGGCATCGGCCAGCGCTCGGGCAAAGGCCTCTGCCCCCTGGCTCCGGATCAGCTCATCCGGGTCCTTGCCCGCCGGCAACCGGAGCACCTTGAGGTCCAGCCCGGCCGCCGCCAGGACCTCGAACCCGCGGAGGGTCGCGGCCTGCCCGGCCAGGTCCGCGTCGTACGCGATGACCACCCGGCTGCATTGACGACGGAGGAGTTCCGCCTGTTCCCGGGTGAGCGCGGTGCCCAGGGAGGCCACCGCGTGGGTGAACCCGGCCTGGTGCAGCGCGATCACATCCATGTACCCCTCAACGATAATCCCTTCGTCCCGGGCCCGCATGGCCTCCTTGGCCAGGTGCAGGCCGTAGAGATGCAGCCGCTTGCTGAAAAAGGGACCCTCCGGCGAGTTGTAATACTTCGGGACCTGGTCCTCTGTCAAGGCCCGACCCCCGAAACCGATCACCCGCCCCCGGAGGTCGGCGATGGGGAAGATCACCCGGTTCCGGAACCGGTCGTAGTAACCGCCCTCCTGTTCCCGGGGCTGGATGAGACCGGCCTGGACCAGGATCTCCGGGGCGAACCGCTGCCGGGCGGCCCGGAAGAGGCCGTCCCACCGGTTCGGGGCGTACCCGAGACGGAACCGGGTGATGGTCTCGTCCTTGAGCCCCCGGTCCCGGAGGTACGCCAGGGCCTTCTGCCCCTCGGGGGTGTGCCAGAGGTGGTACTCGAAGAACCGGGTGGCAAACTCCAGGGCCCCGTAGACCTGCTGCCGGATCCGGGCCTGCCGCTCCTGGGCCGGCGTCAGGGGCTCCCGGGGCAGGGGTATCCCGGCCCGCCGGGCCAGGGCCGCCACCGCCTCGACGAAGGTCATCCGTTCCTTCTCCATCAGGAACCGGAAGACATCGCCGGTGGCCTTGCAGCCAAAGCAGTGGTAGAAGCCCTTCTCCGGCACCACGTGAAACGACGGGGTCTTCTCGGGGTGGAAAGGGCAGAGGCCCCAGTAGTCCTTTCCCCGCCGGGTGAGGTGCACATATTCGCCGATGACCGCGACGATGTCCGTCTTGTCCCGGACCTCCTGGAGGAACGCCTCGTCAAACCAGACCACCGTCACCACCCCGGTGGGACCTGAGGGGAACACCGGCTGCCGGACCGGCCAGGTGGAAGACGCCAAGGCCTAAGTTGATTCGCCAGACCTGGCCGCTTTTCCTTCCGGCATGTTCGCCCCCTCACGAACCCGCAGGTCTGCGGGGTGGGCCCGCGGCGTCCGAACCAGGCAGGGGCCGCCCTCTGGCTTCCAAACCGGGCAAGGGCCGACCTCCGGCTCCCGCAGACTAAGTTCGACACCCTTAGTCAACTTACCTTCTGTTGGAAAGGAGCCCCCAGGGGGAGGGTCAGAGACGGAGAGGGGCCGCTGCCTACGGCACGCGGCCCCTCCGGCCTCAGCCGTTCCGGCGATCTACCATTGTACATCGACCCGTGGACATTGTAGCCACTTACCTGTCCGCCATCTCCCGGACCTGGCTCCGCTGCCGGACGGCGGCCTGGGCAGCGGCCAGCCGGGCCACAGGCACCCGGAACGGGGAACAGGAGACGTAGTCCAGCCCGACCCGGTGGAAGAAGTCGATGGACTGGGGGTCGCCCCCGTGCTCGCCGCAGATGCCGAGCTTCAGGTCCGGGCGGACGCTGCGACCCAGCCGCACCGCCATCTCCACCAGCTTGCCGACCCCGGCCTGGTCGATGCTGACAAAGGGGTTCTCCGGCAAGATCTTCTGCTGGACGTACTGGGCCAGGAACTTCCCCTCGGCGTCGTCCCGGCTGAACCCGAAGGTGGTCTGGGTGAGGTCGTTGGTGCCGAAGGAGAAGAAGGCGGCTTCCTGGGCGATCTCGTCGGCAGTGAGGGCAGCCCGGGGCACCTCGATCATGGTGCCGACGGAGTAGGGGACCTCCACGCCGGCCGCCGCAAAGACAGCCTGTGCGGTCCGGTCCACCAGCTCCCGGAGCTTCCGGAGCTCGTTCACGTGGCCGATGAGGGGGAGCATGATCTCCGGCCGGACCTCCACCCCTTCCCGGGCAAGCTGCACCGCCGCCTCGAAGATGGCCCGGACCTGCATCTCGTAGATCTCGGGGTAGAGGACCCCCAGCCGGCACCCCCGGAACCCGAGCATCGGGTTGGCTTCGGCCAAGCCCCGGACCTTGCGGAGGAGCCGCTCCTTCTCCGCCAGGGCAGCGGGAGCCCCGCCGGTGGCCCGAAGCACCGCCACCTCCACCGCCAGGGCCTCCGCCGAGGGCAGGAACTCGTGGAGGGGCGGGTCCAGGAGCCGGATGGTGACCGGCAGGCCGGCCATCGCCTTGAGGATGCCGTAGAAGTCTTCCCGCTGCATGGGCAGGAGCTTTTCCAGGGCGGCCTTCCGCTCCTCGGGGGTCTCGGCCAGGACCATCTCCATCACCACCGGCATCCGCTCCGGGTGGTAGCCGCCCTGGCCGAACATGTGCTCCGTCCGGCAGAGGCCGATGCCCTCGGCGCCCAGCTCCCGGGCCTTGGCAGCGTCCGCCGGGGTGTCGGCGTTGGCCCGCACCCGGAGGGTCCGGACCTCGTCCGCCCAGGCCAGGAGCTGCCGGAACTCCGGCGAGAGCTCGGGGTCGACCAGGGGCACCTCGCCGTAAATCACCTGGCCGGTGGAGCCGTCGACGGAGATCACCTCGCCCTTCTTCACCGTCCGATCGCCCACGGTGAAGCTCTGCCCGTCCGGGGCAATGCGGATCGCCTCACAGCCCACCACCGCGGGCTTGCCCATCCCCCGGGCGACGATGGCCGCGTGGCTGGTCATGCCGCCCCGGCAGGTGACGATGGCCTCGGCCACCACCATGCCGTGGATGTCATCGGGGGTGGTCTCGGGCCGGACCAGGATCACCCGGTGGCCTTCCTTCGCCAGCTTCTCCGCCTCGTCGGCATCGAAGACCGCGATCCCCACCGCTGCCCCGGGGGAGGCCGGCAGCCCGGTGGCCAGGACGTCCAGCCGGGCCTTCGGGTCGACGGAGCGGTAGAGGATCTTCTCCACCTGGGCCGGGTCCACCCGCAGGAGGGCCTCTTCCCGGGTCAGGAGCCCCTCCGCCACCATGTCCACCGCGATCTTGATCGCCGCCTGGGCGGTGCGCTTCCCGGAGCGGCACTGGAGCATGTAGAGCTTTCCTTTTTCAATGGTAAATTCGATATCCTGCATGTCCCGGTAGTGCCGCTCCAGAAGCTCGCAGACCCGGAGAAGCTGTTCGTAGGCCTCGGGCAGCTCCTCCCGGAGCACCCGGATCGGGTGGGGCGTCCGGATCCCGGCGACCACATCCTCCCCCTGGGCGTTGAGGAGGTACTCGCCGTACAGCTCCTTGGCGCCGGTGTTGGGGTTCCGGGTGAAGACGACCCCGGTCCCGGAGTCCATGCCCATGTTGCCGAAGACCATCGCCTGGACGTTGACCGCGGTGCCGAGGTCGTCCGGGATCCGGTTCACCCGCCGGTAGACCACGGCCCGGGGGTTGTTCCAGGACTCAAAGACCGCCCGGATGGCCAGGGTGAGCTGCTCCCGGGGGTCCTGGGGGAACTCCCGGCCGGTCTCCTGCCGCACCAGCTCCCGGTACCGGGCCACCACCCGCCGGAGATGCTCCGGCGGCAGCTGGTAGTCCTCCTGCACCCCGGCGGCCTGTTTCTCGGCCAGGAAGATCTCGTCGAACCGGTGGTGGGGAATGCCCATGACCACGTTGCCGAACATCTGGATGAACCGCCGGTACGAGTCCCAGGCGAACCGGGGATCCGCAGCGGCCGCCAGGGCCTCGACAGTGGCGTCGCTCAGGCCCAGGTTGAGGATGGTGTCCATCATCCCCGGCATGGAAAAGGGGGCGCCGGATCGGACCGAGACCAGAAGCGGCGGCTCGCCGCCAAAGCGCTTCCCCGTCCGGGCCTCCAGGGCCGCCAGGTGCTCCTCCACCTGGTCCATCAGCCCCGGGGGGAAGACCTTCCCCCCGGCCAGGTACTCCCGGCACGCCTCCGTGGTGATGGTGAACCCCGGGGGCACGGGCAGGCCGATGTTGGTCATCTCCGCCAGGTTGGCGCCCTTGCCCCCCAAAAGGTCCCGCATCGCCGCGTTCCCTTCGTGGAAGGCGTAGACGTACTTCTTAGTCACCGACGGTGCCCCCTCTGGCTTTGATGATCTCCAGCACCCGGAGCGCGGTCTCCTCGACGGCCTTGTTGGTCACGTCGATGACCGGGCAGCCGAGCTTGCGGTAGACGCTCTCCGCGTACTCCAGCTCCTTCAGGATGCGCTCGAGGTTGGCGTAGCTGGCATCGGCCCGGAGACCGATGGCCCGGAGCCGCTCCTCCCGGATCGAGAGCAGCTTGTGGGGATCGACCCAGAGCCCCACCACCTTGTCCGCCACCTTGTAGACCTCCGGCGGCAGGGGGATCTCCGGAACCAGCGGGATGTTTGCAACCTTGACCTTCCGGTGAGCGAGATACATGCTCACCGGGGTCTTGGAGCTCCGGGAGACCCCGAGGATCACCACGTCGGCCTTGAGGCACCCCCGGGGGTCCTTGCCGTCGTCGTATTTGACTGCAAACTCCACCGCCTCGACCCGCTGGAAGTAATCCTCGTCCAGCCGGTGGATCAGGCCCGGCTGCAGCCGGGGCGGCTTCTGCAGCACTTTCTGGAGGCCCGCAAGCATCGGCCCCATGATGTCCACCGCCACGATGCCCCTGGCCTCGGCCTGGCGCCGGAGTTCCTCCCGCATCTCCGGCAGGATCAGGGTGTAGACGATCAGGGTCGGCTGCCGCTGGGCCTGCTCCACGATCTCGGCGATCTCCCGGAGGCTGTCCACCATGGGAAACCGCCGGATCTCCACCTGGCCGCCGTCAAACTGGGAGATGGCCGCCCGGGCCACCAGCTCCGCCGTTTCGCCGACTGAGTCCGAGACCACGAAGACCACAGGGCGATGGGATTCCAAGTCGTCTCCTCCTTGTCGTGCACCCGCCTCGTCCCTGGCCCGCGGCGCCCACCCGGGCACCGGCCCTGACACCAGCCGCGGCGCCTTTTCCGCTCACAGTCTATACTCGTTCCGCCCTTGCCCTTCCTGCCCCGGAGGCGGCTCCGGGGTGCTACTCTTCAAATGAATCTTTCTATGGGTCTTGAAGGTTCGGTCTATCGCCAGCCGAACTGGCAATAGAACACATTGCTGGGCGGTGGGCGACAGGATTCGTTCAACTTGAGCAGAAATACGCTACTAAGCAAATCGGATCAACGGAGGGAATCGTATGGCCAATCCCGCCCGCGCCTGGCTGACACCGGTGGTGGCCCTGGCACTCCTCGTCTCCGGCTGCAGCAGCGGCTCGGGCAGCCCCTCCCAGCCCGCCGGCAGCCTGGGCCCCGGCGAGGCTGTGTCGCCGGGCTCGAGCGCCCGCGCCCCGTCGCAGCGGATCTCCATCGCCACCGGCGGCACCAGCGGCGTCTACTACATTTACGGCGGCGGCCTCGCCCAGGTCCTCAGCAAGCACGTGCCCGATGTGGAGGCCACCGCCGAGGTGACCGCCGCCTCGGTGGAAAACCTGAACTTCATCCACCAAAAGTCGGCGGACATCGCCTTCACCCTGGCGGACACCGCCTACGACGCGGTCCGGGGCGAAGGGGCCTTCAAGGAGCCCCTCCCCCTCCGGGCCCTGGCGGTCCTCTACACCAACATCACCCACATCGTGACGCTGGCCGACAGCGGCATCGAGACGGTGGCCGACCTCAAGGGGAAGCGGGTCTCCACCGGCGCACCCAACAGCGGCACCGACGTGATCGCCGAGCGGATTCTCCAGGTAAGCGGCATCGACCCGAACAAGGACATCACCCGGGAGCGGCTGAGCGTCAAGGAGTCGGCTGAGGCCCTCCAGGACCGGAAGATCGACGCCTTCTTCTGGTCCGGCGGGCTCCCCACCGCCGGGGTCGAAGAGCTGGCCGCCACCCCGGGGATCCGGATCCGGCTCATCTCCCACGGCGACCTGGTCCCCACCCTGGTGGAGAAGTACGGCCCCCTCTACGTCACCCGGACCGTCCCCGCCGGGACCTACCTGAACACCCCCGAGGCGACGGTCTCCGCGGTGCCCAACCTGCTGGTGGTCCACCAGGAGATGCCTGAGGACCTGGCCTACGCGATCACCAAGGCCCTCTTCGAGCACAAGGATGAGCTGGTCGCGGTCCACCCCGCCGCCCAGGAACTGGACCCGAAGGAGGCCGCGGTGGGTGCCCCGATGGAGTACCACCCCGGTGCGATCCGGTACTACAAGGAGGTCGGCGCCTGGCCCGGCGACTGACGGGCACGGGCCGGGTGGGGCCGGCGGCCGGCTCACCGCCCTCCTGCTCCTGGCCGGAGCCCTCTGCCTCCCGGTCCCCGTGCTGGAGATCCGGGGGGAGGGCGGCCAGGTGCTGCTGGAGCAGCCGGCGCCTCCCGGCTACCGGTTTGAACTGCGGTACGTCCACTCCGCCTTCCGGATCCCGGTCCGGGAGATCTTCACCGTGGACGGGGCGGGGCGGCTCGTCCTCCGGGAGATCCGCAGCACCCGGGCGGACATCGTGGACTACTACCACATCCCGGGGGCCCGGGTGGTGGACCGGCCCGGGGACGTCCGGATCGTGGGTCTCGCCCTCCCCCACCGGCGGCTCCTGGTCCGGGCGGGGCCGATCGGCAACCGGACCTTCCACGACGGCCGCTGCGAACTGCCCCTCGCCGAGCTGGCCGGGGCCGGCGGCCGGCTCACCCTGGCCGTCGCCTACCGCCCCTGGCTGCCGATTCTGCTCCACAGGAGGGGAATCCCTTGTCCGAAGCCGACCATCTGAAGCCCGCCCAGCCGCTCCTCGCCGAGGAGAAGGTGCAAGAGATCATCGAGGAATACGAGGGAGCGACCCGGCCGCTCAGCGGCGGGTGGAAGCGGCTGGTGACCCTGCTGGCCCTGGCCCTCAGCCTCTGGGGGCTCTACGGGGCCGTGGGCACTGTGGTGGCCCAGAAGCTCCGGGTGGTCCACCTGGGGCTGGTGCTGGTCCTGGCCTTCCTCCTCTACCCCCCGCACCCCCGCTGGAAGCGGCTGACCCTCCTGGACGTCCTCCTCGCCCTCCTCGGCGCCGCCGCAGCGGGGTACGTGATCTGGGACTTCGAGGGGTTTATCTACCGCTCCAGCAACCCCACGAACCTGGACCTCTTCTTCGGCATCGTCACCATCCTCCTGGTGCTGGAGGCCGGCCGCCGGACCGCCGGGTGGATCCTCCCCGCCCTGGCGGCCCTGGCCCTGGCCTACGCCTACTGGGGCAACCACCTGCCTGCTCCCTGGACCCACCGGGGCTACCCCCTGGAGCGGATCGTGGGGCTCCAGTACATGACCCTGGAGGGGATCTTCGGAACGCCCCTGGCGGTCTCGGCCACGTTTATCATTCTCTTCACCCTCTACGGGGCCATCCTGGACCAGTCCGGGGCCGGCAAGTTCTTCGTCGACTTCTCCTTCGCGGCCATGGGCCGCCGCCGGTCCGGCGCGGGCCGGACCGTCACCCTGGCCTCCTTCCTCCTGGGGGGACCCTCCGGCAGCGGCGTGGCCACCACCGTCACCCTGGGTGCCGTCTCCTACCCGATGCTCCGCCGGGCGGGCTACAGCCCCGAGCAGGCCGGGGCCATCCTCTCCGCCGGCGGCATCGGCGCCGTCCTCTCGCCCCCGGTGATGGGCGCCGCCTCCTTTCTCATCGCGGAGCTGACCCGGGTCTCCTATCTGGAAGTGATCCGGTGGGCCCTGGTGCCCACCCTGCTCTACTACGTCTCCATCCTCCTCATGATCGAACTCGACGCGGTGAAGCTGGGGACCCGGGAGGTGCCGATTCAAACCGAACCGGCGGGGGTGCTGGCCCGCCGGTACTGGTTCCACTTCATCAGCCTCTTCGCGATCGTCGTCTTCCTGGCCCTGGGGTATACCGCCCAGTACGCGGTGGTCTGGTGCATGGCCATCGCGGTGCTGGTCAGCTACCTGCGCCGGGAGACCGCGGTCACCCCCGCCCGGCTCCTCCGGGCCCTGGAGCAGGGGGCCCTCGCGGTGGTCTCCATCGCCACCACTGCGGCCACCGCGGGGATCCTGGTGGGGGTGGTGAACCTCACCGGCCTGGGGCTGAAGTTCTCCAGCATCGTTATCGACCTGGCCGGCGGGAACCTCTTCCTCACCCTCCTGTACACCGCAGCGGTGCTGCTGGTCCTGGGTCTGGCCCTGCCCATCACCGCCTCCTACATCGTTGCCGCGGTC
The DNA here is from genome assembly GCA_021890795.1 of Bacillota bacterium. GTDB lineage: Bacteria > Bacillota > Sulfobacillia > Symbiobacteriales > ZC4RG38 > ZC4RG38. Next base: position 30,363 of record JAKKUO010000024.1, read on the forward strand.
ATCACCGCCCCGGCCCTGATCCAGCTCGGGGTGCCGGAGCCGGCCGCGCACATGTTCATCTTCTACTACGCGCTCCTCTCGGAGGTCTCCCCGCCCACGGCCCTCTCCTGCATGGCCGCGAGCGCCATCACCGGCGGCAACCCCTACCGGACCATGTGGATCACGTGGAAGTACGCCCTGCCCGCGTTCATCGTCCCCTTCATGTTCGCCGCGCCGGGGGGCACCCGTCTCCTTCTCCTCGGCCCCTGGCAGCAGGTGCTCCTGGCGACGGTGACCAGCCTGGTGGGAATCACCGCCCTGGTGACCGGGGTGGGGGGCTGGCTCCTGGGCCGGGCCACCTGGCCCCAGCGGGGGCTCCTGGTCCTGGCGGGGCTCCTCCTCATCGCCCCGGCCCCCCTGGGGGACGCCGCAGGCCTCGGCCTCTTCGCCCTGGTGCTCCTCTGGCAGTACCTCGCCCGCCAGGGCCGGACACCGGACGTACAGGCGGCGGGGTGAGGGGCCACGGCCGAATTCCCCGTGCTCTGGCCGTGCCGCCGGTCAGCACCACCGGCCCCGGGGTGACACCCCGGGGCCGGTTGCCTCAGTCCCCGGTGAGGGGCGTGCCGCAGGCCCGGCAGTAGTTCCACGTGTGGGCCACCGGCTGCCGGCACCCCGGGCAGGCCGGCCTGAGGGCGTGGCCGCAGAAGGGGCAGAAGGCGCCGCCGGGGTCGAGCACCTCGCCGCAGCCCGGGCAGGGCTCCGGCACCGGCCGGACGATGAGGTAGGTGCCCAGCCCCACCGGCCCGCTCAGCAGCCCCAGGAGCCCCCAGGCCGGCGCCGCCGGGATCCGGCGCTCCGCCGCGTCCAGGGCGATCCAGACCGCCAGGGCCACCCAGGCGAGCAGGAAGGCCGCAATGCCGAGCCGGATGGTCCAGGAGTAGAGCTTCTGGTAGATAGGCGACAGAGGCCGGTAGAGGGCCACGAGATAGTAGGTGGTCCCGTCGGGACCCTCCACGGGACGGGCATGGGCCAGGACCTCATCCGGCGGCTGCTGCACGTAATAGCTGAACCCGCTCTTGTCTTCCCTCGGGACCTCCCAGGAAGGCGGCGCGAACCGCTCCCGGGTCCCGGGGCTGTCCGCGGCCAGCACCTCCCGGAGTTCCCCGTCGGTCAGCACATACCCGAGGACGCCCCAGCGCTTCGGCAGCGCAGCCAGGGCCGCCTGTAGGTCCCCGGCCCCGCCCTGGCTCCGGAGCCGCTCCTCGACGAAGCCGTTGTAAACCGGGTGGTCCGGATGGAGCATGCGGACGAAGAGCACGTGCTCCCCGATCGCGTACCGGGTCCAGGCCCAGGTAGCCACCGAGAGAAGCCAGGCGATCCCCGCGGCCACGGCCACCAGCCCCACCGACCGCTTCCACTTGATCATCGTCTAGCTCACCCCTTTCCGCAGTACCGGTACCAGGGGGATCAGGAGCACCCCCGGCGCCGCCAGCCAGTAAGGCGACCCCCCGACCAGGGCGGCCACGGCCGCTACCCCCACCCCCACCGCCGCCCCGGCGGCCAGGGAAAGCCAGTCAGAGGGTCGCCGGGAGGCACGGGCCACGGGCCGTCCCAGGCGCCTGGCCACCACTGCCGCCGTGTAAGATGGGTCCGGCGGCTCCGGGATCGGGGCGCTGCGATCCAGCCGCAGGAGCTGCTCGACATCCCTCACCTCTTCACCACCTCTGCCGCCTCCGGGGCCAGGAGCCGCCGCAGCCGCTCCAGACCGTTGTGGATCCGGGACCGCACCGTGCCGATGGGGCAGGCCAGCACCTCGGCGATCTCCTCGTAACGGAGGTCGTGGTAGTACCGGAGGATCAGGGCTGACCGCTGCTCCAGGGGCAGGGAGAGGAGCGCCCGGCGCACCTCCCGGGCCGCGATCCCCGCCAGGGCCCGTTCCTCGGTGACCTCCGGGGCCACCAGCGGCAGGTCTTCCAGGCCCACCGCCTCCCCCTGCCGGGCCCGGCGGCGCCACCGGTCCCGGACCAGGTTGGCGGCGATCCGGAAGAGCCAGTTCCGCACCGGTCCCTCCGGCCGGTACCGGGCCCCGGCCCGGAGGGCCCGGACAAAGGTCTCCTGCATCAACTCCTCCGCCAGGTCCCGGTCCCCGCACATCCGGAAGAGGAAGGCAAAGAGGGAGTCCTGGTGCCGGGCGATAAACTCCGCCAGGTTCTCCACCTCCCCACCTCCCGTAAGAAAAAACGCCGGGGGCCGGGAAAAGTTCATGGCAATCCGAATCGAGTAGGAGGGGGTGGCTAACCCCCGTCCTCTCACACCACCGGACAT
>JAKKUO010000025.1 GCA_021890795.1 Bacillota bacterium
AAGAAACGGGTCCGGTGCACAAGCACCGGACCCGTCTTTGTCGGCGGCACCGGCCGCCGGTGCGGCCGGGGCTACTCGTTGGTCACCCCGGTGACCTCCGCCAGCTTGGCCCGGATCACCTTGTTGGCCAGCTGCGGGTTGGCCCGGCCCCGGGTGGCCTTCATCATCTGGCCGACGAGGAACTGGGCCGCGGTGGCCTTGCCCTTCTTCCAATCCTCCACCGCCTTCGGGTTGGCCTCAATCACCTGCAGGGCGATCTCCGCCAGGGCCGCCTCGTCGGTGAGCTGGACCAGCCCCTTCTCCTTGACGATCTCTTCCGCGGACTTCCCGGTCTCCACCATCTCCGCGAAGACTTCCTTGGCGATCTTGCCGGAGATGGTGCCGGTATCCACCAGCTTCAGCATCCCCACCAGGTGGTCAGGGGTGAGGGGCGTCTGGGCGAGTTCGGCGTTCTTCTCGTTGAGGATCCGGGCCAGTTCGTTGATCACCCAGTTGGCGACGACCTTCGCTCCCTCGGTCCCCTTGCCGTAGGCGGCCACCGCCGCCTCGAAGAAGTCCGCCACCGCCTTGTCCCGGACGATCACCCCGGCGTCGTAGGCGCTGAGGCCGTACTCCTCCATGTACCGGCGCTTCCGGGCGTCGGGAAGCTCGGGGAGCTGGGCCCGGATCCGCTCGATCTCCGCGTCGGTGAGGACAATGGGCGGCAGGTCCGGCTCCGGGAAGTACCGGTAGTCGTGGGCCTCCTCCTTGGACCGGAGGGAGAGGGTGATCCCCCGGTCCTCGTCAAAGGCCCGGGTCTCCTGGACGATCTCCTCGCCCCGCTGGAGGGCCTCCCACTGCCGCCGGGCCTCGTACTCGATGGCCCGCACCACGCTCCGGAAGGAGCCGAGGTTCTTCAGCTCCGTCCGGGTACCCAGGGCGGTGGACCCCTTCGGCCGGACCGAGACGTTGACATCCGCCCGCATCTGCCCTTCCTGGAGCTTGGCCTCCGTGACCCCGGCGTAGATGAGGATGCTCCGGAGCTTCTCCAGGAAGGCCCGGGCCTCCTCCGGCGAGCGGATGTCCGGCTCGGAGACGATCTCGATCAGGGGCACGCCGCACCGGTTCAGGTCGATGTAGGAGGCCTGGGCCGCGGCGATGTTGTCGCCCGCGTGGATGTTCTTGCCCGCGTCCTCCTCCAGGTGGATCCGCCGGATGCCGATGCGCTTGGGACCCTCGGGGGTGTCGATCTCCACGTACCCGTGCTCGCAGAGGGGCAGGTCGTGCTGGGAGATCTGGTATCCCTTGGGCAGGTCCGGGTAGAAGTACTGCTTCCGGTCAAACTTGGAGTACTTATTGATGGTGCAGTTCAGGGCCAGGCCGGCCCGGATGGCATACTCCAGCGCCTGCTGGTTCAGCACCGGCAGGGTGCCGGGCATGCCCAGGCAGACGGGGCAGGTCTGGGTGTTGGGCTCGGCGCCGAAGGCCGTGGAGCAGCCGCAGAAGATCTTGCTCTTCGTCGCCAGCTCCACGTGGACTTCCAGGCCCACGACGATCTCGTACTCTCGGCTCATCCCTGCTACCTCCAACTTCCCCAGGCGGGGTGGGGCTACTGGCCCAGGGCCGGCCGGGTCTGATGATGCTGGGTGACCTTCTCATAGGCGTAGGCGACCCGGAGCACCGTCGGCTCGTCGAAGTGCCGGCCGATGATCTGTAGCCCCACGGGCAGCCCCTGGCTCAGGCCGCAGGGGATGCTGATGGCAGGCAGTCCGGCCAGGTTGGCGGGGATGGTCAGGATGTCGGCCATGTACATGGCCAGGGGGTCGTCCAGCCGCTCCCCCAGGCCCCAGGCTACGGTTGGGGAGGTGGGGGCGACCAGGACGTCAAACCGCCGGAAGGCCGCCTCAAAGTCCCGGATCACCAGGGTGCGGACCTGCTGGGCCTTCTTGTAGTACGCGTCGTAGTACCCGGCGGAGAGGGCGTAGGTGCCGAGCATGATCCGGCGCTTGACCTCCAGCCCGAAGCCCTGCTGCCGGGTGCGGAGGTACATCTCCGTCACGGAGTCCGCCTCTGCCCGCAGCCCGTAGCGGACGCCGTCGTACCGGGCCAGGTTGGAGGAAGCCTCCGCGGTCGCCACGATGTAGTAGGCGTCCAGGGCGTACTCGGTATGGGGGAGGGAGACCTCGTCCACCGTCGCACCGAGCTCGGCCAGCTTGGCGATGGCCTGCTCCACCGCCTGCCGCACCCCGGGTTCGACCCCCTGGGCGAAGTACTCCCGGGGCACCCCCACCCGGATGCCGCTCAGGTTCGGGTCGGTGGGTAGCTGGATCCGCTGCAGCCGGTCCGCGTCGGGGTGGGAGGTGGAATCCCGGCGGTCATAGCCGGCGATGACCGAGAGCAGGAGGGCGGCGTCGGCCACGTCCTTGGTGATGGGGCCGATCTGGTCCAGGGAGGAAGCGAAGGCCACCAGCCCGTACCGGCTCACCGCCCCGTAGGTCGGCTTCAGCCCCACCACCCCGCAGAGGGCGGCGGGCTGCCGGATGGAGCCGCCGGTATCGGACCCCAGGGCCGCGGCGCAGAGGTCCGCCGCCACCGCGGCCGCCGAGCCGCCGGAGGAGCCACCGGGAACCCGGCTGATGTCCCAGGGGTTGCGGGTCACCTGGAAGGCCGAGTTCTCGGTGGAGGAGCCCATGGCGAACTCGTCCAGGTTGGTCTTGCCGATGATGATGGCCCCGGCCGCCTGCAGCCGGCTGACCACCGTCGCGTCGTACGGGGGGACGAAGTTCTCCAGGATCCGGGAGGCACAGGTGGTCCGGATCCCCTGGGTGCAGATGTTGTCCTTGATCGCCACCGGCACCCCGGCCAGGGGCCCCAGGGCCGTGTCGCCGGCCTTGCGCCGGGCGTCGAGCTTCCGGGCCCGCTCCCGGGCTTCCGCGGCGGTGACGGTCAGATACGCGCCCACCTGGCCGTCCACCGCCTGAATCCGTTCAAGGTACGCCTCCACAATCTCCTCGGCGGAGAGTTCCCCAGCCAGGAACAGGCGATTCAGACGGGTTGCCGTGAGCTTGGTCGTGGCACTCACCGGAATGAATCCTCCTCGCTGCCCTTAGCCTTCCGTGATCTTGGGCACCTTGAAAGCCCCCGCCTCTGCCTGCGGGGCGTTGCGGAGGGCAGCCTCCTGGGACAGGGATTCCTGTACCGTATCAGTCCGCAGGACGTTCTGAAGCGGCAGCACGTGGTAGGTGGGGGGAACGTCCCGGGTATCCACCTGCCGCAGAACTTCCATGTGTGCGAGGATACGGCCGAGTTGCTCCGTCAGGGCCTCTATCTCCGCCTCCGTGAGGCCCAGCCGGGCCAGCCTGGCGACGTGTTCCACCTCGGCCCTGGAAATGGCCACCGGTAAACCCTCCTTTCGCCGCTGCTGCAAGAGCGCCCGCAGAGGAGAGAAGGATTACCGTGCTATTTTACCATGGGCACCGGAGCGGAGCAACGAGACCCGCCCGGAGGGTCTTTGTCGATTTATGTCGTACCTGCCACGTTTTCGCCCGCAAAAGGAGAGCAATTCAATTGCACGGGGAGGACATTTGTATGTATAATCGTGATGACAAGGATGCCTGCCAGGACCGATGGCAACGACTCAGATGCCTGCCGGGGGTGGCGCTATGACCCGCGGAGATGCCGCGGCCAAGTCGGCGGAGATCTTGCACCTGTTGATGATCTGTTTCCGGAATTTTGAGTTGGCACTGGACCGTTTCGCTCACCAGCACTGGGAGCTGACAGCCAGCCAGTTGCGGGTCCTCCTCTATCTCCGGCCCGGGCAGGCGATCCCCGCCCTGCACCTGGCCCGGCGGCTGCACCTGGACCCCGGCACCGTGAGCGGCCTGATCCGGAGGGTACGGGAAAAGGGGCTGATCAAGGCCGAACAGCTCTCCGCCGACCGGAGGGTGCAGCTCATCTCCCTCACCCCCCGGGGCGAGGAGGTCCGGAAGGAGATTCTGGAGCGGGCCGTAGCCACAGCACCCTGGCAGAGCCTGCAGTCCATCTCGGACGAGGAGCGGCAGCAGATCCTGGATGGGCTTACCTGGCTGGCCCGCCAGGTGACGCCGCCGGAGGTGCTGGAGTGGAGCCTGGGGGAGCTGCGGGCCCTCCTCGGGGTCGCCGGCGACCGGTAACTTCCCGCCCAGAGGGTGCAACCCCGGTGCGCTCACCGGCAACCCGCAGCGCTGCCGACCACAGTGCGCAAAGCCCGGTTCGCGACGGACGCGAACCGGGCTTTTCGTACGTCCGGTCACCGGGTGCGGACGTGGCAGGCCACCCAGTGGTCGTTGCCGATGTCCACCAGCGAGGGCTCGACCTCCCGGCAGATCTCTTCCGCCAGCCGGCACCGGGTGTGGAACCGGCAGCCCGACGGCGGGTTGATGGGGCTCGGCACATCCCCTTCGAGGATGATCCGCTCCCGGCGCACCGTCGGGTCGGGGATCGGGATCGCGGACATCAGGGCCTCGGTGTAGGGGTGCCGGGGATTGGCGTAGATCTCCCGCTTGTCCGCGATCTCCACCAGCTTGCCCAGGTACATCACCCCGACCCGGTCGGAGATGTGCTTCACCACCGCCAGGCCGTGGGCAATGAAGAGGTAGGTGAGGCCGAACTCCTTCTGCAGGTCCGAGAGCAGGTTGAGGATCTGGGACTGGATGGAGACGTCCAGGGCGGAGACCGGCTCGTCGCAGACGATCAGCTTGGGGTTGAGGGCCAGAGCCCGGGCGATGCCGATCCGCTGCCGCTGGCCGCCGGAGAACTCATGGGGATACCGCCGGGCGTGGTAGGAGGCAAGGCCCACCACTTCCAGGAGCTGCTGGACCCGCTTCTCCTTCTCCCGCCCCCGGGCCACCCCGTGGATCTCCAGGGGCTCGCCGATGATCTCCCCCACGGTCATCCGGGGGTTGAGGGAGGCGTAGGGGTCCTGGAAGATGATCTGCATCTCCCGGCGGAGCTTACGCATCTCTTCCTTATTAAGTTCAAAGATGTTCCGGCCCTCAAAGTAGACGGCGCCAGCGGTGGGCTCCTGGAGCCGGAGGAGCACCTTGCCCAGGGTGGTCTTGCCGCACCCCGACTCCCCCACCAGGCCGAAGGTCTCCCCCCGGCGGATGGTGAAGCTCACGCCGTCCACCGCCTTGACGTGGCCCACCACCCGGGAGATGATGCTGCCGCCGGTGACCGGGTACCACTTCTTCAGGTTCTCAACCCGGACCAGGGTCTCCCCCTGGGCCTGCTGGAGCGGAGCAGCGAGTGCCATCAGACCGTAACCCCCTTGGCCAAGCGTTCTGCTGCGACGTGGCAGGCGACCATCCGGCCGTCCCCCACCGGCTCGAGGGGCGGCTCCACCTCCCGGCACTTGTCGATGGCGTAGGGGCACCGGGGGTGGAAGCGGCAGCCCTGGGGCATGTTCAGCGGGTTGGGCACCACGCCCTCGATGACGTGCAGCCGCTCCCGGTCCTCATCGAGGCGGGGGATGGACTGGAGCAGCCCCTCGGTGTACGGGTGAAGCGGCTGCTTGAAGAGGGAGACCACGTCGGCCTCCTCCACCACCTTGCCGGCGTACATGACCACGACCCGCTCGCACATCTCGGCCACCACGCCCAGGTCGTGGGTGATCAGCATGATGGCCATGCCCAGTTCCTTCTTGAGCTTGCGCATCAGGTCCAGAATCTGGGCCTGGATGGTCACGTCCAGGGCCGTGGTAGGCTCGTCGGCGATGAGGAGCTTTGGGTTGCAGGAGAGGGCCATGGCGATCATGACCCGCTGCCGCATCCCGCCGCTCATCTGGTGCGGATAGTCCCGGACCCGCTTCTCCGGCGCCGGGATCCCAACGAGCCGGAGCATCTCCACCGCCTTGGCCATGGCTTCCTTGTAGTTGAGCCCCTGGTGGAGCATGATCGCTTCCGCGATCTGGTCCCCGACGGTGAAGACCGGGTTAAGGGAGGTCATGGGCTCCTGAAAGATCATCGAGATCTCGTTGCCCCGGATCTTCCGCATCTCCGGCTCCGGCAGCTTCAGGAGGTCCCGGCCCTCGAAGAGGATCTCACCTTCCACGATCTTCCCGGGGGGGCTCGGGATCAGCCGCATGATGGAAAGGGAGGTTACGCTCTTGCCGCAGCCGGACTCCCCGACCACGCCCAGGGTCTCGCCCCGGCGGATGTAGAGGCTCACGCCGTCAACCGCCGGCATGACCCCGTCTTCGGTGTAGAAATAAGTGCGTAGGTTGCGGATCTCCACCAGCTTGTCGCTCATGGACTCACTCCTTCTCCCCGCAGGAAGGTCCCGGACCCGGCGCCGGGACCCGGCCCTCCCGGGATATCTTCCGCATCAGCATCCGAGATATAGAAAAGCCACAGCCCCCTGACCGAAGGCCTGGTGTGGACTCACGGAATCGCAAATCCTGTGACGGTGTTTTTTCGACCCGTATTTGAAAGAATCCTTCCGATTGCCGGTGATCCGAGATGAAAAATGAGGGCACCGTCCCCCGGGCGGCCCCGGGGTACTCGGGGCCGCCCGGGCCGCCGGAAGACCCGCGGCTGGGCCCTGTCTATGGCTTATGACGGACGCTGGAAACCAGAACCGGGGGCGCGGCCAGCCCCCGGTCTCTCTGCCCGCTGCCAGCGGCACTTACGACAGCCCGAACCGCTCCTTGAATTCCTGTTCGGTGAGGATCGGCACCCCGAGTTCCCGGGCCTTCTCCAGCTTGGAGCCCGGCGACTCGCCGACCAGGACGAAGGAGGTCTTCCGGCTGACGCTCCCGGCGGCCCGACCCCCGAGCCGCTCGATCAGCTCCTCGATCTCCTTCCGGCTCCAGGACTGGAGGGTGCCGGTCACCACCACCGTCATCCCTGCCAGGGGCTTGGGCCCCTCGGCCTCCTGGGGCTTGGGCTCGTCCGCCATCCGGACCCCCGCGGCCCGGAGCTTGGCCAGAAGCTCCTGGTTCCGGGGGCTCTGGAAGTAGGCCACCACGTTCTGGGCGATGGTGGGGCCGATGCCCTCGATGGCGGTCAGCTCCTCCTCCGTCGCCCGGGCCAGGGCGTCGATGCTGCCGAAGCGCTCCGCCAGGACCCGGGCCGCCCGCTCGCCGACGTTCCGGATCCCCAGGGCGAAGATCAGCCGGTGCAGGGGGTTCTGCTTGCTCCGCTCGATGGCGTTGAGGAGGTTCTCCGCGCTCTTGGGGCCCATCCGCTCCAGCTGCACCAGCTGCTCCTTCCGCAGGGTGTAGAGGTCCGCCGCGTCCCGGATCAGCCCCTCGTCCAGCAGGGCCTGGACCAGGGCCTCCCCCAGCCCCTCGATGTTCATCGCGTCCCGGGAGGCAAAGTGCAGGATCTGCCGGAAGGTCTGGGCGGGGCAGGCGATGTTCGGGCACCGGTAGTCCGCCTCCCCCTCGGGCCGGACCAGGGGGGTGCCGCAGACCGGGCAGGTCTCGGGCATGGTCCAGACCGGCAGGTCCCCCTGCCGTTTCTCCTTCACCACCCGGACCACCTCGGGGATGATCTCCCCGGCCTTCCGGACCACCACCACGTCACCGATCCGGACGTCCTTGGCCCGGATGTAATCCTCGTTGTGGAGGGTCGCCCGCCGGACCACGGTCCCCGCCAGCCGCACCGGCTCCAGCTCCGCGGTGGGGGTCACCTTGCCGGTCCGGCCCACCTCCACGGTGATGGCCACCACCCGGGTCTCCCGCTCCTCCGGCGGGAACTTGTAGGCCACCGCCCACCGGGGCGCCCGGCTGGTAAAGCCCATGACCTCCCGGAGGGCCAGGTCGTTCACCTTCACCACCAGGCCGTCGATCTCGTAGGGCAGCTCCCACCGCTTCTCCTGCCACTCGGCGGTCCAGGCGATGACCTCCTCAATCCCCCGGCAGAGCCGGCGGTGGGGGTTCACCTTGAAGCCCAGGGCGGCAAGCAGCTCCAGGCTCTCCCAGTGGGTCCGGACCGGCGGCAGCCCGTCGGCCCGGACCAGGTGATAGATGAAGCTGTCCAGCTTCCGGGAGGCGGTCACCTTCGGGTCCTTCACCCGCACCGAGCCCGCCGCGGCGTTCCGGGGGTTGGCGAAGAGCTTCTTGCCCTCGAGCTGCTGCCGCTCGTTGAGGGCCTCGAAGGCCTTGATCGGCATGTAGACCTCGCCCCGGACCTCCAGCACCGACGGCACCCGGCCGTCCACCGGCCGGAGCCGGAGGGGGATGGAGCCCACGGTCTTCAGGTTCTCCGTCACGTCCTCCCCCTCGTAGCCGTCCCCCCGGGTCGCCCCCTGGACGAAGATCCCGTTCTCGTACCGCAGGGAGATGCTGAAGCCGTCGATCTTCAGCTCGCAGACATACTCCAGGGGGGCGTCGCCGATCCGGTCGGCCACCAGGGACCGGACCCGGCGGTCAAAGTCCCGGAGCTCATCGGTGCCGAAGGCGTTGTCCAGGGAGAGCATGGGCGGGTCGTGCCGGACTTTGGGGAAGTCCGGCAGGGGCGGGCCGCCCACCCGCTGGGTGGGGGAGTCCGGACGGCGCAGGTCCGGGTAGGCCGCCTCCAGGGCCTGGAGTTCCCGCATCAGCTGGTCGAACTCGGCGTCGCTGATCTCCGGGTCGTCCAGGACGTGGTACCGGTAGTTGTGGTACTCGATGAGCTGCACCAGTTCGTCGATCCGCCTGGCCGCTTCCTCACGGGACATGGTGGTCACCGCGGATACCTCCTCCGGTGAGGGGCTAGACCCGCTGCAGGTAGCTGGCGATCAGGACCTTCTCGCCGACGCCGGCAAAGTGGACGGTGACGACGTCCCCCTCCACCTTCTGGACGATGCCCTCGCCGAACTTCGGGTGCCAGACTGTCTCCCCGGGCTGGAAAGCCGGCGCCGGGCCGGGGGCAGCGGAGCCAACGGTGCCGGCAGCCGCCGCTGACCCGGGGGATCGGGAGCCGCCCGCCCGGCCGGCCTGGGCCCAGCCCCGGCTGCCGATGGGGGGTGAGAACGCCTCCTCGTCCCCGGCGTTCCAGCCGTAGCTGGCCCGCTCCCGGCGGCCTTCGCCGCGGCCGTAGCCCCGGCCGTACCCGCCGCGGTAGTTCTGGCGGTAGCCGCCGTACCCGCCCCAGCCGTACTCGTCCGGATCGCCGAGGAGGGCGCTGTAGCGGTCGTAGTCCTCCCCTTCTACCTCTACCAGGTGGGCCGGCACCTCGTCGAGGAACCGGGAGGGGGCGTTGTGCCGGGTGTTGCCGTACAGGGTCCGGACGTAGGCGTGGGTGAAGTAGAGCTTCTCCCGGGCCCGGGTCATGCCCACGTAACAGAGCCGGCGCTCCTCCTCCAGCCGGTCCTCTTCGTCGGCCCGGTAGCTGGGGAAGATCCCCTCCTCCATCCCCACCATGAAGACCACCGGGAATTCCAGCCCCTTGGCGGCGTGGAGGGTCATCATCACCACCTTGTCCTGACCCTCCTCGTAGGTGTCCGCCTCCGCCACCAGGGCCACCCGGGCGAGGAAATCCTCCAGGGGGGTGAGCTCCACATCCGGGTCCAGGGGCTCCGGGGGCTCTACCGCCGCGGACTTCAGCTCCCGGAGGTTCTCGATCCGGCTCTGGGCCTCCAGCTCGTTCTCCGAAGCCTGGATCTCCGCCAGGATGCCGCTGCGGGTGTAGACCGCCTCGATCAGGTCAGAGACCGGGTGCTCCCGGCTGTAGGCTGCGAGCTCGTCGATCAGTTCCGCGAAGGCCCGGACCTTGGCGGCATGGGTCTTGCTCAGCCCTGGCACCTCGTGGGCCCGCCGGGCCACCTCCAAAATCGGCAGCCCGGTGGCCAGGGCGTGGCTCTCCAGCCGCTCCAGCGTCGCTTCGCCAATGCCCCGCCGGGGCACCTGGATCGCCCGGCGGAAGGAGAGGATGTCCGCGGGGTTGGCGATGAGCCGGAGGTAAGCCAGGACGTCCTTGATCTCCTTCCGCTCGAAGAACTTCAGGCCGCCGACGATCCCGTAGGGGATGCCCCGCTGGACAAAAACCTCCTCCAGGGTCCGGGACTGGGCGTGGGTCCGGTAGAGGATGGCAAAATCCCCGTACCGCCGGCCCCGGCGCACCCCTTCCTCGATCCGGTCCGCCACGTAGGTGGCCTCGTCGTACTCGTCCCGGGCCTGGTACCGGGTGATGGGCTCCCCGGGCCCGGCGGTGGTGAAGAGCCGCTTCTCCTTCCGCCCCCGGTTGTTCCGGACCACGTGGTAGGCGGCGTCGAGGATGTTGCCGGTGGAGCGGTAGTTCTGCTCCAGCTTCACCACGTGGGCGTCGGGCCAGTCCTGCTCGAACTCCAGGATGTTCCGGATGGTGGCCCCCCGCCAGGAGTAGATCCCCTGGTCGTCGTCCCCCACCACGCACAGGTTCCGGTGGTAGCCGGCCAGGTGCCGGACCAGGACGTACTGGGCGTGGTTGGTGTCCTGATACTCGTCCACCAGCACGTGCTCGAACTTGCGCTGGTAGTACTCCCGGACCGCGGGGAACTCGTCGAAGAGCTGGACCGTCAGCCGGATGATGTCGTCAAAGTCCAGGGCGTTGGACTGCTGGAGCCGCTGCTGGTAGAGCTTGTAAACCTCGGCGTACTTGAGCTCGATCCAGTCCCGGGCCCGGGCCAGGAACTCCCCGGGGCCCAGAAGCTCGTTCTTGGCTCCGGAGATCGCCGCCAGCACCGCCCCGGGCGGGAACTGCTTCTCGGAAAGGTTCAGCTCCTTCAGCACCTGCCGGACCAGGGTCTTCTGGTCGTCCGCGTCCAGGATCGCGAAGTTGCGGGCGTACCCGAGCTTCTCGATCTCCCGGCGGAGGATCCGGACGCAGGCGGCGTGGAAGGTGCTGACCCAGATGTCCCGGGCCCGGGGGCCGACGAGCTGCTCCACCCGCTCCCGCATCTCGTCCGCGGCCTTGTTGGTGAAGGTGATGGCCAGGATCCGGAAGGGGCTGACCCCCAAACTGAGGAGGTAGGCGATCCGGGCCACCAGCACCCGGGTCTTCCCCGAGCCGGCCCCGGCCAGGATCAAGAGCGGCCCCCCCAGGTAGGTGGCCGCCTCCCGCTGGGGGCCGTTGAGGCTGTCCAGCATCTCCTGTAAATGCAACGGATGCAACCTCCTGGCTGAGCTTTCACCCGCCGGGCGGAAGACCCGGCCGGCTTCACCTGCAGGGCAGAAGACCTGCCCGGCCATGGCAGAAGGGCCGCGCGCTGCCGCGCCGGCCCGATCGGCTTCCTCGTTCCGGTTCCAGGAGATTCGCCGCCCCGGCCCGGCCATCCTGCCGGACCGGGGCAGTACCTGATTACGGGCCCCCGCCCCGGACGGCGTGGACCATCTCGTTCTTCAGCTTCCACAGCGCCGGGGAGAGGTCCACGGGATAGATCTCCGGGTTGACCAGCCGCTTGTACTCGTCCCAGAAGGTCGCCAGCTCCTGCCGGACGTACTCCCGGATCGCGCTGAGGGGCGGCGGGGTGTAGACCAGCTCGCCCCGGCGGAAGATGGGCACCAGCAGCTCCCGGGCTTCAAAGCCCTCCACGGTCTTCCGCCGCCAGGGGTGAACCGGGTCGAAGAGGGTGATCGCCGGGCCCGTGGGGGTGGGCTCGTCGGCCAGCATGATCAGGTCGCCCGCGGCCATGCCGGTGGACTTTTCGTAGATCCGCACCGCCTTCTTGACCCCGGGGTTGGTCACCTTGGCCGGGTTATCCGAGACCTTGATCTTGGGCACCATCTGGCTGCCCACCTGGGTCGCGGCCAGCTTGTAGACCCCGCCCAGGGCGGGCTGATCCCGGGCGGTGATCAGGTTGGTGCCCACCCCCCAGACGTTGACCCGGGCCCCCTGGGCCTTCAGGTCCCGGATCAGGTACTCGTCCAGGTCCGAGGTCGCCACGATCAGGGCGTCGGGGTAGCCCGCCTCGTCCAGCATCTTCCGGGCCACCTTGGACAGGTAGGCCAGGTCGCCGCTGTCCAGGCGGATGCCGAGGAACTTGCCCCCCGCGGCCTCCACCTCCCGGGCCACCTTCAGGGCGTTGGGCAGGCCGCTGCGCAGGGTGTCGTAGGTGTCCACCAGGAAAAGGACGCTGGCGGGGAAGGCCCGGGCCCAGGCCCGGAAGGCCTCGATCTCGCTCTCGAAGAACTGCACCCAGGCGTGGGCATGGGTGCCGACCACCGGGATCTGGAAGAGCTTGCCGGCCAGGAGGTTGGAGGTCGCCTCACACCCGGCGAGGATCGACGCCCGGGCCCCGTACAGCCCGGCGTCCGGGCCGTGGGCCCGGCGCAGGCCGAACTCCAGGACCTTGTCCCCCTGGGCGGCCTGGACCACCCGGGCGGCCTTGGTCGCGATCAGGGTCTGGTGGTTGATGATGTTCAGCAGCGCGGTCTCCACCAGGTGGGCCTGGATCACCGGGGCGGTCACCCGCAGGAGGGGCAGGTTGGGGAAGACCACCGTCCCTTCCGGCACCGCGTCCACGTCGCCGGTGAACCGGAGATCCCGCAGATACCTGAGGAACTCCTCGTCGTAAAGCCCCAGGCTCCGGAGGTACTCCAGATCGTCCTGGGTGAACCGGAAGTTCAGCAGGTACTCGATGGCCGTCTCCAGCCCGGCGGCGATGGCGTAGCCGTTGCCAAAAGGATTGGCCCGGTAGAAGAGGTCAAAGACCACCGGCGTCTCGTGGGTGCCGTTCCGGAAATGCGCGTAGGCCATGTTCAGTTGGTAAAGATCCATGAGCAGGGTCAGGTTGCGGGGCTCCCCCAACACCGTTTCGCCTCCTCCGTCCCTCGGTGACCGGGCCGCTTGAGGGCCCGGTTTCCGCTGCAGGGCCTGGGCTCACAGGACGATGCAGCCCGCGGCCCGCATCTCCTCCAGCCCCTGCCGGTGGCTCTCAGGGCTGAAGCTGGCCACCCCGGCCTCGTAGACCGCCACCTCCAGCCCCCGCTGCCGGGCGGCCTTGGCGGTGTGGCAGACGCAGATGGGGGTGACCAGGCCCACCAGTTCGACCCGGGTGATGCCGTACTTGGCGATCAGGCCGTCCAGGCCCAACCCCAGATCCTCCGCCGGGCCGTCGGTCACCCGGCCGAGGAAGGCATCGAAGGTCGGCTTCTCAATGAGGTAGATGGGCCGGCCGGCCAGCCGCTGCCGATCCACCACCTGCTGCACCGGGTCCACCAGTTGCCAGCCCCAGGAGTACCGCAGGCAGTGGGGGCCGAACTCCCGGAACTCCGCTTCCCCCCAGACCCGGAACTCCGGGGTGCCGGGCTGGTGGGTGTCCAGGGTGCAGGCCACCAGGGCCCCCGCGGCCAGCGCGGCCTCCATTCGCTCCACCACGAAGGGGGTGGTGGCCTGGGCCGCGGCTCCGGAGGTGAGCGCCCCCCGGTCGTCCTCGAAATCCCGCTGCTTGTCGATGACCAAGAGCAGCGTCCTCGCCATGGACGGCACCTCCCGTGAAGCCCCCTTTGCAGGGGGTCACTTGGTAATCAGGGTGAAGTCCCCCTGAAACCGGTACAGGTCCGCGGCCGGCCCCCGGGCGCCCTTCCGCTTCTTGCCGGTCTTCACCAGGGGGGGCTGGTACTGGCCGGTGCGGGCCTCCATCAGCCGGCCCACCCGCTCGTTCAGCAGGTGGATGCTCCGCTGGAAGTTGGCCTTCCGCCGCTCGTCGTAGGTGCCCAGGTCCTCGTCCAGGATCGCCTCGTAGACCTGCCGCAGCTCGGACATGGTGAACTCCTCGGGCAGCAGGCAGAAGGCCAGCAGGGTGTAGTCCACCTTGTTCCGCAGCCGCTGCAGCGCGTCGCTCAGGATCTGATCGTGGTCCAGGGCAAACCGCCGGTCCGACCCGGGCACCGGGGCGGGCGGCAGGTGGTCGACGGGGAACCAGGCCGCGTCGGGAGCGGTGGGGCCGTAATCCGTCGGCGCCACCAACCCCATGTAGGCGGTGGCGATGGTCCGCCGCAGGGGGTTGCGGTACGGGTCGTCGTAGGTGCGGAGCTGCTCCAGGTAGATGGGGCCTTTCAGCCCCACCCGGCGGCCAAGCTCCCAATAGGCTGCCTCCTGAAAGGATTCCCGCACGCCCACCGGCGCGCTGGGCAGGGCCCACCACCCCTGCCAGGGCTCCGTGCTGCGCCGGACCAGAAGCACCCGGAGTTCCTTCGGCGGCCGGCCGGGGCGGCGCCGTTCCGGCGGGCGATCGGCGATGGTGAAGAGGGCGATCTCGACGGTGTGGCTGACGTCCCAGAGGCCAGACCGCACCAGCCTGACCCGCCTGGGCAGTTCCCGGGTCGATGGCCGAACCGACACCTTCTCCCTTGCTCCCTCCATTCCCGCGGCAATGGCCGGCGGCAAAACAGTGTCATTATCACACGGTTTGCCATTAAGCATACCACACCGGGGCCCGGCCGTCTACCCGGCCTGACCCGGCGGCGCGGGGAGCCAGACCCGGAAGGTGCTCCCGGCGCCGGGCTCCGACTCCACCTCGATGCGGCCCCCGTGGGCCTCCACCACCGCGTAGCAGATGGCCAGCCCCAGCCCCGTGCCCCGCTCCTTGGTGGTGAAGAACGGGGTGAAGAGGGAGACCCGGGTTTCCGGCGGGATCCCGACCCCGTGGTCCCGGACCGCGAACCAGGCCTCCGGCCCGCAGGCGCCGGTGGAGAGGACGAGCCGCCGGTCCGGCCGCCCGGCCATGGCTTCCACCCCGTTCCGGACCAGGTTGATGGCCACCTGCCGGAGCCGCTCCTCGTCGCCCCAGGCCACCGCGGGCTCCGGGTCGTAGGCCCGGAGGACCGTCACCCCGGCCTGCTCCAGTTCCGGCCGGAGGAGCTGAACCACCTCGTCGAGAAGCCGGGGAAGGCTGACCGGGGCCCGGGCCGGGTCCCCCGGCCGGGCCAGGAGCAGCATGTCCGAGACCAGCCCCTCGATCCGGTCGATCTCCCGGATCAGGATCTCCGCGTACTCCCGGAAGGGGCTGCCGGGCTCCGCCTCCTGGTGGATGAGCTGGGCAAAACCCCGGATGGCGGTGAGGGGGTTGCGGATCTCGTGGGCGGCCCCCGCGGCCAGCTTCCCCAGGTCCGCGAGGCGGGCCACCCGCTGCACCTCCTGCTCCATCTGCCGGACCCGGGTGACATCCCAGCCCAGGGCCAGGGCCCCCCGGGTCTGCCCCTCGGCGTCCCGGAGGGGCACGGCCCGGAGCTCAATGTACCGGCCCGGCTGGGGCTCCCAGATCACGCAGCCGACGCTCTGGCCGGCCAGGGCCTGCCGGAGAGGCCGGGCCGACTCCAGGTCCGGAAAGGGATCGCCGACGGCCAGGGCCGGGTAGCCCCCGGCCTGGAGCATCTCCCGGGCCGTCTGGTTGATCAGGGTGATCCGGCCCTCGACGTCCAGGGCCACCACCCCGGTGGGGAGCTGCTCGATCAGCGTCCCCAGGAACCGGCGCATCTCGTCGATCCGCAGCATCCGCTCCCGGGCCTCGGCCAGCAGGAGCCCGTTGTCCACCGCCAGGGCCGCCTGCCCGGCGACCAGCTCCAGAAGGCTGACCTGCCGGGGCGTAAAGCCGTCGCCGCTCCGCTGGCCGACAAAGAGGAGGCCCACCGTCCGGCCCCGGGCCACCAGCGGGAAGTACCCCGCGGCCCGCACCCCTTCCGCCACGGCGACGGCCCGGGCCAGGGTGCCCGGCGGGTTGGCGGCCAGGTCCGGGACCAGCAAGGGGTGCTGGCTGAGGAGCACCCGGGTGACGGGCCCCCCGTCCAGGGGCAACCGGGTTCCCAGGAGGCTCAGCCGCTGGAACCCCCGGGCGGCCCGGACGGAGAGGGCCGCTCCGTCCGGGTCCCGGAGGGCAAGAAAGACGCAGCCGCCGGTCAGCGCCGCCACCGCGTCGGCCACCTGCTCCGCCGCGGTGGCCGGGTCGGTGGTGGTGCCCAGGAGCTGGCCCAGCTCCGCCACCGCCAGGACCTCCGGGGAGAGCCGGTCAAGCCAGGTGAGCCGGTGCCGGAGGGGCCAGAGCAGCCGGCCGAGGGGCCCGGGCATCCACCCGGACACCGGCCCGTTCCCCGGGGACCGGAGCTGCCGGAGGATCCGGGCCACCCGCTCCCGGCTCCCCCGCTGGGCGGCATCGTCGGCCCGGAGCACCTCCTGGGCGGCCCGGACCACCTCCGGGTCGAGCCGGCGCCCCTCCTGCTGCCGGAGCCACTGCCGGGCCGACTCGACCTGGGCGCCGGGGTCCGGCAGGGGCTGCCGGCTGGCCGCCAGGGGATCCTCCAGCTCCGGGGGCGGGGTGAGGAGCCAGGCGAGGCCGTTCGCCGCCGCCAGCACCCGGGCCGCGAGGGGGATGGCATCGCCCCGGGCCGGGGGCACCCCGGTGCCGTCCCACCAGGCGTAGCGGTACCGCAGGATCCGGGCGACGGGGGCCAGGGGGCCGATCCGGGCCGCCAGGGCGGCCACCGCCGCCGCCCGCCGGGCCAGCTCCCCCCGGAGGGCGGGGGCCGGCGGGTCCGGGGCCAGGTCGACCTCCGGCTGGGAAGGCGGCTGGGCCGCATCCTGGAGCACCGCGGCGTAGCCCAGGAGCCGGAGTTCCTCCTCCGGCAGGCCGAGGGCGCTGCCGATGCCGTAGGCGTAATGGAGCACCCGCTCCTGCCGGCCGGGGTAGGCCTGGCGGCTCAAGCCGATGCGCTGGATCAGCTCGTCCACCGCCCGGTCCTGGAAGACCCGGTTGAGAAGCTGGCCCAGCCACCGCTGGGCAAGGGCAAGGGCCGCCACCGCCGCCGGCTCGGCCGCCGGCAGGGCCAGGAAGACCAGGCCGGCCCCGGTCAGGTAGTAAGCGACGGCCCACAGGCTCTCCCCGAGGATATCGGCGTAGACCCGCCAGAACCCCTCGGAACGGCTGCGGGCTAGGAAGACGGCGTCCAGAGCCCGGCCGCCCAGCCAGGTGCCCACGGCGCTGGCCACCAGGGCCAGCGCCTCCCGGTTTGCCGGAGCCAGGCCAGCCCCCGCGGCCAGGGCCAGGAGGCGGAACAGAAGGGCTCCGCCGAGGGCGGCGGCCCGGATCGCCAGGATGGCAAGGAGGTCGGCCCGCTCCCGGACCAGAGCCAGGAAGCAGACAGCGGCGGCCACCGAGGTCGCTGCGGTAATGGGACCGTGGAGGGCTAGGACCGCGACCAGGAGCCCCCCGGCGATGGAGACCCGGCCACCGCTCTGCGGCAGCAGGAGTCCCCCCTGGACGCCGGTGGCCATGGCGAGCCCGTAGAGCACCCCGAGCCCCACCTGGCCCTCCCTGCCGGACAGGGGGCCCAGCACCAGGGCCATAGCCAGCACCGCCAAGAGCCCCGGCAGCAGGTCGTCGAGCCGGCGCATCCCCCTGCCCACTATGTTCACCTCCCGTTGGGGAAAGGCTAAGGTCATGGGGAAACGCTAGTGTCGAATTCGGCAGCCACCGCCGGGCTCCTGCGGTACCGGCCGGGCCGCGGGCCGAGGGCCGGCGGGGCTTGGGAAGAGGGCTGGTGCCATGCCGTCCGACACGGGACGCCCGCTCATCGTCCAGAGCAACCACGAGCTGCTGTTGGATGCCGAACACCCCATGGCCGAGGCGGCCCGGGAGGCCCTGGCCGGGTTTGCGGAACTGGTCCGGGCCCCGGAGCACGTCCACACCTACCGGCTGACCCCCCTCACCCTCTGGAACGCCGCGGCCGCCGGCCTCACCCCGGCCGAGGTGCTGGCCGCCCTCGGCCGGTTCAGCCGCTACCCCCTGCCGGCCAGCCTCCGGGCCGAGGTGATCGACCGGATGGGGCGCTACGGCCGGGTGAAACTGGTCCGGGAGGAAGGCGAACTGCGGCTGGTCTCCGAGAGCCGGGTCCTCCTGGAGGAGGTGGCCCGGCACCGGCTGACCCGGCCCTACGTCCTGGCCGACCGGGGGGAGGAGGGCCTCGCGGTCCACCCGGACCGCCGGGGTCACTTGAAGATGGCCATGACCCGGCTGGGGTACCCGGTGGAGGACCTGGCGGGGTACGTGGAGGGGGCGCCCCTGCCGGTGGCCCTCCGGGACCGGACCCTGGCCGGCCAGCCCCTGCGGCTCCGCCCCTACCAGGAGGCCGCGGTGGCCCGGTTCTACCAGGAGGGGCGGGCCACCGGCGGCTCCGGGGTGGTGGTGCTGCCCTGCGGGGCCGGGAAGACCGTGGTCGCCCTGGCGGCCATGGCCGCGGTGGGGGCCCAGACCCTGATCCTCACCTCCAACGTCACCGCGGTGCGGCAGTTCATCCGGGAGATCCGGGACAAGACGGATCTCGCCCCGGAACTGGTGGGGGAGTACACCGGGGAGATGAAAGAGGTGCGGCCGGTCACCGTCACCACCTACCAGCTCCTGGCCCGTCGGGAGCCGGGCCGGGACCGGTTCCCCCACCTGGCTCTCTTCAACCGGATGGACTGGGGGCTGGTGATCTACGACGAGGTCCACCTGCTGCCGGCGCCGGTCTTCCGGGTAACCGCGGAGATCCAGGCCCGGCGGCGGCTGGGGCTCACGGCCACCCTGGTCCGGGAGGACGGCCGGGAGGAGGACGTCTTCAGCCTCATCGGCCCGAAGCGCTACGAACTCCCCTGGCGCTCTTTGGAGCGGCAGGGGCACATCGCCCGGGCCACCTGCTGGGAGGTCCGGGTCCCCCTGCCGGAGGCGGAGCGGCTGGCCTACGCCCTGGCCGACGAGCGGAGCCGCTTTCGGCTCGCCGCGGAGAACCCCGCCAAGCTGCCCCTGGTGGAGCGGATCCTCGCCCTGCACCCCGGGGAGCCGGCCCTGGTCATCGGCCAGTACCTGGGCCAGCTCCAGGCCCTCAGCCGGCGGCTGGGGGCGCCGCTCATTACCGGTCAGACCTCCAACCGGGAGCGGGAGGCCCTCTACGCCCGTTTCCGGTCCGGGGCCGAGCGGGTGCTGGTGGTCTCCAAGGTGGCCAACTTTGCGGTGGACCTCCCGGACGCCAGCCTGCTGATCCAGGTCTCCGGCACCTTCGGCAGCCGGCAGGAGGAGGCCCAGCGGCTCGGCCGGGTCCTCCGGCCCAAGGCCGACGGCCGGGCGGCCCACTTCTACTCCCTGGTCACCGGGGAGACCCGGGAGGAGGGGTTCGCCCGGAACCGGCAGACGTTCCTCACGGAGCAGGGCTACCGGTACCGGATCCTCCGGGCCGAAGACCTGGAGCCCGGGGCCACCGGCATCGAAAGCGGGGAGGTTCGCGAGGCCACCCGCATCGCCAGCGGGGAGACCAGCGGGGAGGGGTGAAGCCGTGGACCTCGCCAAGGCCCTTGCCGGCGCGCCGGATGACCAACTGGTCCGGATGGCCCGGGCCCACGGCCTCCCGGCGGCGCCGGACCGGCGGGAGCTCGTGGATCGGCTCCTCCGGCACCTCAGTGACCCGGGCCAGGTGGCCCGGAGCCTCAGCGAGCTTTCCCCGGAGGAGTGGGAGGCCCTGAAGGTGGTCTACTGGGGGGGCGGCCGCACCGGCATCACCGTGGAACTCTGCCAGGAGCTCGCCGGCAGCCTGGGGGGCCGGCGGCGGCCCGGCGCCGCCCGGGCCCTGGCCCGGCTCGCGGACAAGGGGCTCATTGGCACCTGGAAGTCCGGCTACCGGGAGGTCTACGTCATCCCCGGGGAGGTGCGGCCCGGGGTGGAGGCCGCCCTGCGGGCGGAGATGGTCCGGCGGGTGACCGTGGCCGGCCCGCCGGCGGAACCCGCCGCCGGAATCGACCTTCTGGAGGAACTCGTGCGGCTGCTGGCCTACCTCCGCCGGGGGCCGGTGCCCCTCACCCAGCAGGGCACCCTCCACCGGCGGCACCTGCGGGCCCTGTGGGGGCCCGCAGGCACAGCCGAATGGGGCGAGTTCAGGGGGATGGGGGCCGAGGAGGCGGAGAGCAGCCCTGCGGAGACAGGCCGTGACTCGGCGGGCCGCCGCCCGGAGACGCTGGGGCTGCTAGTGGACTTCGCCCTGGCGGAGGGGCTTGCGCGGCAGCAGGGGGGCTCCCTCCACCCCGGGCCGGAACTGGAGCGGTGGCTCCGGCTGCCGGAGGAGAAGATGCGGGCCGGGCTCTACCGGTTCTGGTCCGGCCGCAGCCCTCAGCTGGAACTGCAGGCCTTTCTACACCTGGTCGGGGCGGTCGCACCCCGGTGGGTGAGGCTCGCCGCCGCGGCCGAGGAACTGGCGGCGGTGGTCCGCCCGGGTCAGCGGCCGGGGCTGCTCACCCGGCTCACCCACCACCTGCAGGACGTCCTGGCCCCCCTGGGGCTGATGGCCGCCGCCCACACCGAGGATGGCGAACTCCTCTGCCGCCTCACCCCGGCAGGGGAGCGGATCCTGGCGCCGGATCTGCCCCCAGCGGGAGAGCGACTTCGGGCTCCAGACCTGGCCCCGGCGGGGGAGCGGCTTCGGGTCCCGGACCCGGAGGGCCCCGAGGCGCCGGACCGGGGCGAGGGGGCCGGATACCGGTTTGTCCTCCAGCCCAGCGGGGAGATCGTCGCGCCCCGGCCGGTGCCGGTCCCGGTCCTCTGGCGGCTCGAGGGGGCGGCGGACCTGGTCCGGCGGGGCCCGGCCCTGGTCTACCGCCTCAGCCGGGAGAGCGTCTACCGGGCCCTCCGAGCCGGGGAGACCGGACCCGGCCTCCGCGCGTTCCTGACCGAGCACAGCGCCACCGGCCTCCCCCAGAACCTGGCCTTTGACCTCGAGGCCTGGAGCCAGTCCTACGGGCAGGTCTACTTTCAGCAGCTCTGCCTCCTGCGTTGCGCCGACCCGGTGCTGGCGGCCCGGATCCGGGCGAGCCGGCGCACCGGGCCTTACATCCGGGGCGTCCTCACCCCCTGCGACCTGGTCGTCGACCCCCGGGATTACCCGGCCCTGGACCAGGCCCTCCAGGAGGAGGGGCTCCTGCCCAGGCCCGGGATCCTGCCGCCGTGACCTCGCCCAAAGGAAAGCGGAGGGGTCAGGAGCTTCCTCCCCCTCCGCCGCTTCCGCTGCCGCCCCCGTTGCCGCCTGCGCCGCCTCCCTGGCCGCCCTGCTGACCGCCCCCGACTCCCCGGGCCAGGACCTCCAGCAGGGTCTCCCGCACCGCCTCC
Organism: Bacillota bacterium; assembly: GCA_021890795.1. Taxonomy (GTDB): domain Bacteria; phylum Bacillota; class Sulfobacillia; order Symbiobacteriales; family ZC4RG38; genus ZC4RG38. The sequence continues at coordinate 21,043 of JAKKUO010000025.1, forward strand.
CGCAGGGCCTGCTGGATCTCCGGTTTCTCGGTGAGGAGCAGGACGGCCTCTTCCAGCTGTTCCTTGCCGATGGCAGACTCCAGGTGCCGCCGGACCGCTTCGCTGAGCGCGCTCCTGCCGTCATCGGTGCGCAGGGCCCGCTCCAGGAGTACCGTGGCTGTCACGTCCTGCAGCTCCCGGCGCAGGAAATCCTTCATGTCCTCTTCGTGGAGCACCGCGGTGACGGCCTGCTTCACGTTCTCCCGATCGACCGACGACGGCCCCTGCCCCTGGGGCTGCTGTGTCGACTGCCCCCCGGAAGCCATGCAGCCGGCCAGGGCCAGGATCCCCGCCAGCAGCCAGAGTCGTCTCTGCACCCTCCGCCCCCCTGCCGTCTGGTCCGGCCTGTTACGGGTTAACGTACCCCGGCGGGGGGACGGGCTATTCGGCCCTCGCCCCCAGAACCGCCCGGAGGGCCGCGGCGAACCGCCGGTTCTGCTCCGGCGTTCCCACGGTCACCCGAATGCAGGTGGGCAGGCCGAAGGAGCCCCCGGGCCGGACGATCACCCCCCGGCGCAGCAGGGCCTGGTGCACCGGCGCCGCGGGCCGGCCGAGGTCGATGAGCACAAAGTTCGCCTCCGAGGGCCAGTACCGCAGCCCCAGTTCCCGGCAGAGGTCGGCGAGGAACTTCCGGCCCTCCCGGGCCAGGGCCACGGACCGGCTGAGGTGGTCCGCATCGGCCAGGGCGGCCTCCGCGGCGGCCTGGGCGATGAGGCTGACGCTGAAGGGGTCCCGGACGGTGAGGAGCGGGGCCAGCACCTCCGGCCGCCCCACCCCGTATCCCACCCGGAAGCCCGCCAGGCCGTACACCTTGGAGAAGGTCCGGGTGACCACCAGGTTGGGGTGGGCGAGGAGAAATCTCCGGGCGTCGAAGGGGGTGCTGTCGAACTCCCGGTAGGCCTCGTCCAGGACCACCAGGGTCTCCGGGGGCACTTCGGCCAGAAACCGGGCGAAGCTCTCTGCGGAGAAGACGCCGCCGGTGGGGTTGTTCGGCCGGGTGAGGAAGACCATCCGGGCCGGCGGCCGTCCGCCGGCCCCCGCGGCCGCCGCGGCCATGGCCGGCAGGTCCATCGCCCCGTCCGGGGTCAGGGGCACCGGCTCCACCGCCGCCCCCATCAGCCGGGCGACGATGGTGTAGGCGGCAAACCCCGGGGTGGGCACCACCACCCGGTCCCCCGGCCGCAGGTAGGCCTCTGCCAGGAGCCGGAAGACCTCGTCAGAGCCGTTGCCGACGATGAACCAGTCCGGCTCCAGCCCCCAGGCGGCGGCCAGCGCCCGGCGGAGGGACGGGGCGGTCCCTTCGGGGTAGAGGTGCCCCTGGGCGGCAGCCCGGGTCGCCGCGGCCACCGCCAGGGGCGAGGGGCCGAGGGGGTTTTCGTTGGAAGCCAGCTTCACCACGTCGGAGATTCCCAGTTGCCGCTCGACCTCGGCCGGGGAGAGGCCGGGGACGTAGGGGGGAATCGCGCCCACTTCCGGTCGGACTGGGATCGCCACCGGGCTCCCTCCTCTCCTCGCTCCTTCGCTACTCGGTCCTCGTCGACCCCTCTTACTCGCTCCTCTAGCACTCCCTCCTCTGGGGGTCCGTCCCGGCCGCCGTCTCCGGGGCGTCCCCCCGCTCCCCCGCCGCCCGGCGCCGGCCCCGGCGGCGGGCAAGCTCGGCGGCCACCTCGTCCAGGGAGATCCCCATGGCGGTGAGCACCACCAGGGTGTGGAACCAGAGGTCCGCCACCTCCCAGACCACCGCCGCCCGGTCCCCCGCCTTGGCCGCGAGGAGCACCTCGCCGGCCTCCTCCGCCACCTTCTTGAGCGGGCCGTCCGGCCACCGGGCCAGGAGCCGGGCGGTGTAGGAGCCGGGATCGGGGTGCCGCCGGCGCTCGGCCAGCACCCCCGCCAGTTCCGTCAGCACCGCCCCGATGGCGGCGGACTCCGCCGGGGCGTTCGGGAACCACCCCGCGGGTGCGGCGGCGGCCGGCGCCCCGGGGAGCCGGCGGCGGAAGCAGGAGTAGGTGCCCTCGTGGCAGGCCACCCCCACCTGCTCCACCAGCACCAGGAGGGCATCGCCGTCGCAGTCGACCCGGATCTCCCGGACCTGCTGCCGGTGGCCCGAGGTCTCCCCCTTCTGCCAGAGCCGGCCCCGGGACCGGCTCCAGAACCAGGTGGTCCCCTTGGCCAGGGTCCGGCGGAGGGCCTCTTCATTCATGTAGGCCACCATCAGCACCTGGCCGGTGCGCACGTCCTGGACCACCGCGGGCAGGAGGCCGTCGGGGCCCCACCGGAGGCCGGCGAGCCCCTCCGGTGCGATTCCCGCCGCCCGGTCCTCCTCCGCCGGCACCAGCCCCGCCGCCCGGTCCTCCTCCGCCGGCACCAGCCCCGCTGGCGCCGGCCCCGCTGGCCCCTCCTGGCCCACAGGCGTCCGCCTCTCCGTCATCGCCGCACCACCACCCCCTGCCGGGCGAGGTACTCCTTTACATCCGCCACGGTGTACTGGCCGGAGTGGAAGATGGAGGCCGCCAGCGCGGCGTCAGCCTCCCCCTCCCGGAGCACCCGGGCGATGTGCTCGAGGCTCCCGGCCCCTCCAGAGGCGATGACCGGGATCCCCACCGTCGCCGCCAGGGCCCGGTGAAGCTCCAGGTCGTAGCCCGCCCGGGTGCCGTCCGCGTCCATGCTGGTCACCAGCAGCTCCCCGGCCCCCAGGCGCTCCGCCTCCCGGGCCCAGGCCAGGGCATCGAGCCCCGTGGGGGTCCGGCCCCCGTGGATGTAGACCTCCCAGCCGCCACCGGGGCGGCGTCGGGCGTCGATGGCCACCACGATGCACTGGGAGCCGAAGGCCTCCGCCCCCCGGCGAATGAGGTCCGGGTCCCGGACCGCCGCGGTGTTGATGCTCACTTTGTCCGCCCCGGCCCGGAGGGCCGCCCGGATCTCCTCCAGACTGCCGATGCCGCCGCCGACGGTGAGAGGGATGAAGACCCGCTCCGCCGCCCGGGCGATCACCTCCAGCATCGTCCGCCGGCCCTCCGCGGAGGCGGAGATATCCAGAAGGACCAGCTCGTCCGCCCCCTGGGCCTCGTACCGGGCGGCGAGTTCGACCGGCTCGCCGGCCTCCCACCGGCCGGTGTGGAACTGCACGTGCTTCACCACCCGGCCGTGGTCAATGTCGAGGCAGGGAATGATCCGCTTGGCCAGCATCGGCCTCACCTCCCCTGGCAGCCAGTCCGCCGGCGCCCTTTGCGCCCGGAGGCCCCCCGGCCTGGGCGGGTCCCCCGCCGCCCACCGCCCGGAGGGCCGCGGCCAGATCCAGCACCCCCTCGTAGAGGGCCCGGCCCACGATGGCCCCGGCCACCCCGGGGGTGGCCCGGGCCTTTTCGAGGTCCGCCACGGTGCGGATGCCCCCGGAGGCCACCACCCGGAGGCCGGTCGCCGCCACGGCCCTCAGCCCCGCCCAGTCGGGACCGGCGAGGGTGCCGTCCCGGCTGACGTCGGTGTAGACTGCGTGCCGCACCCCGAGGCGATAGAGCCGCCGGGCGAGTTCCACCGCCGGCACCTCCGTCACCTGCATCCAGCCGTGGGTGGCCACTCGGCCCTCCCGGGCGTCGATGCCGGCGACGATCCGCTCCGGGCCGAACCGGGCCAGGGCCGCGGCCATGAAGGCCTCATCCAGGGCCCGGCTCCCCACCACCACCCGGCTCACCCCCAGGTCCAGGGCGGCAGCGATGGCCTCCAGGGTCCGGAGGCCCCCGCCGAGCTGGACCGGCACCCCCCGGCGCCGGGCCTCTGCCACGATGGCGGCGATGGCCGGGGCGTTGGCCGACCCGGCCGCCCCGGTGAAGGCCCCGTCCAGGTCCACCAGGTGCAGGGCCCGGGCCCCCTGGTCGAGCCAGCGCCGGGCCGCGGCCACCGGGTCGCCGTAGTCCGTCGCCTGGTCGGGCCGGCCCTGCCGGAGCCGGACCGCCCGGCCGCCCCTCAGGTCGATGGCCGGGTAGAGAGTAAACGTCGCCCAGCGCCGGACCTCTTCCACCCAGTTCCCGAGGAGGGTGAGCCCCGCCGCCCCGGACTTTTCGGGGTGGAACTGGACCCCGGCCACACTGCCCCGGGCCACCGCGCTAACGAAGGGGGCACCGTGCTCCGTCACCCCGGCGATGTCCGCCGGATCGGCGGGCCGGGCGGCGTAGGAGTGGGCAAAGTAAGCCCAGAACCCGCCCTCCAGGCCCCGGAAGAGGGGATGGGGCATGCAGGGCACGACCTGGTTCCAGCCGATGTGGGGCAGCTTCACCCGGCCGGCAGAGGCCTGGGCCGGCAGCGGTTCCACCCGGCCCGGAATCAGCCCGAGCCCCTCGGTCTCCCCCCACTCCGCCGAAGCCTCGAAGAGGAGCTGCTCCCCCAGGCAGATGCCCAGGAGCGGCCGGCCGCTCCGGGCCACGGCCCGGAGGGGCTCCACCAGCCCCCGGGCCCGGAGGTTGGCCATTCCGGCCCGGAAGGCCCCCACCCCCGGGAGGACCACTCCGTCCGCGGCCGCCACGGCCTCCGGGTCCGAGGTAACCGCCACCTCGGCCGCCCCGGCCCGGATGAGGGCCTTCCGGACGTTGGGCAGGTTGCCCAGCCCGTAGTCGACCATCACGATGCGCACCTCTGCATCCCTCCCCGCCGGTGCCCACCCTATCCGTGCCCGTCGCTGCCAGCCCGGGGCCGCCCGCCCACCGGGCCGGCCTCTCCGGGCTCCCCCGCCCTCAGAGCAGCGCCCCCTTGGACGAGGGTACGTCCGTCACCCGGGGGTCCCGGGTCTTGGCGGCGTCGAAGGCCCGGGCAAAGGCCTTGAAAAGGGCTTCCACCATGTGGTGGGTATTCCGGCCGTACTCCACCCGCAGGTGGAGGGTGAATCCGGCGTGGACCGCCAGGGCCCGGAAGAACTCCTCCGTCAGCTCGGTGTCGAAGGTCCCTACCCGCTCCCGGGGGAAGTCGGCCCGGAAGACCAGGGACGGCCGGCCGGAGATGTCCAGGGCGCAGAAGGCCAGGGTCTCGTCCATGGGGACATAGCTGTGGCCGTAGCGCCGGATGCCCCGGCCGTCCCCCAGGGCCTGGCGGATCGCCTGTCCGAGGGCGATCCCCGCGTCCTCCACGGTGTGGTGGGGGTCCACCTCCAGGTCTCCTTCCACCGTCAGCTCCAGGTCTAGAAGGCCGTGCCGGGCGATCTGAACCAGCATGTGGTCGAAAAAGCCCACCCCGGTGGCCACCGCGTACCGGCCGGTGCCGTCCAGGTCCACCGCCGCCACGACCCGGGTCTCCCGGGTCTGCCGCTCCACCCGGGCCTGCCGCCGCTCCCCGCTCATGTCCCTTCCCCCTCTCCCAGCCGCACGGTGAAGGCCCGGGCGTGGCCCGGAAGCCCCTCCCCCTCCGCCATCCGGGCCCCCAGGGGGGCCTCGGCCCGGAAGGCCCCGGGGGAGTAGGCGACCACGCTGGAGCGCTTGAGGAAGGTCTCCACCCCCACCGGGGAGGCGTAGGCCGCGGTGCCCTCGGTGGGGATCACGTTGGAGGGGCCGGCGATGTAGTCCCCCAGGGCCTCGGGAGTCCAGGGCCCGAGGAAGATGGCACCGGCGTTCCGGATCGCCGGCAGCAGGGCCCAGGGATCCCGGATCAGCAGTTCCAGATGCTCCGGGGCGATGGCGTTGGCCAGGTCCGCCGCTTCCGCCAGGTCCCGGGCCACCAGCAGGGCCCCCCGCTCCCGGATCCCCGCCGCCACCGGTCCGGGGTCCGGATGCCGCGCCACCTCCTCGGCCAGGGCGGCGTTCACCGGGCCGGCCCGGTCCGGGTCCGTGGTCACCAGCACCACGGTGCCGCCCCGGTGCTCGGCCTGGGAGAGGAGGTCCGCGGCCACCCACCGGGGGTCCGCCGACCCGTCGTCGATGATGAGAAGCTCCGTGGGGCCGGCGAGCATGTCCACCCCCACCGGGCCGAAGACCAGTTTCTTCGCCAGGGTGACGTAGTAGTTGCCCGGCCCAGCGATGACGCTCACCCGGGGCACCGTCTGGGTGCCGTAGGCCATGGCCGCCACTGCCTGAGCGCCGCCGACCTTGAAGATCCGGTCCACCCCGGCGATCCGGGCCGCGGCCAGCATCGCCGGGTGGAGCCGGCCGTCCCGGCCCGGCGGGGTGCAGAGGATCACCTCCGGTACCCCCGCCACCCGGGCGGGGATCGCGGTCATCAGCAGGCAGGAGTAGAGGGGCGCCTGGCCGCCGGGGACGTAGAGCCCCGCCCGGTCCACCGGGGTCACCTTCTGCCCCAGCACCGACCCGTCTTCCCGGGTGATGAACCAGGACCGGGGCACCTGGGCCCGGTGGAACTCCGCGATGTTCCGGGCGGCAGCCTCCAGAGCCCGGCGGAGTTCCGGCTCCACCCGGGCCTCCCCCTCGGCCCACTCCTCCGGCGTCACCTCCAGGCCCACGGGCCGCAGGTCCACCCCGTCGAACCGGGCGGTAAAGTCGTAGAGGGCCTCATCCCCCCGGCGCCGGACCTCGGCCAGGATCGCCCGGACCTGGGCCTCGATCTCCGGGTAGAACTCGGCCCGCCGGGACCGGAGGGCTTCCAGGTACTGAGCTGGGTCACGGGGCTGCAGCAGCATGCCGGGTCACCTCCCGCAAGGCCTGGACGATAGCCGCCAGCCGGTCGCCTTTCAGCCGGTAAGAAGCCCGGTTGGCGATGAGCCGGGCGGTGGACTCGGCGATGGTCGCCAGGGGGACCAGACCGTTCTCCCGGAGGGTCCGCCCGGTCTCGACGATGTCGACAATGAGGTCCGCCAGCCCCACCTGGGGGGCCACCTCCACCGAGCCGGCCAGGGGGATCACCTCCACCGGCAGCCCCCGGGACCGGAAGTAGGCCTCCGCCACCCGGGGAAACTTGGTGGCCACCCGCCGGTGGACGCCGCTGCCCAGCAGCCGGTCCGGGTCGGCGCCGGCGGGGCCCGCCACCACCAGCCGGCACCGGAGGTAACCGAGGTCCAGCAGCTCGTAGACCAGGGGCCGGGCCTCCAGTAGGACGTCCTTGCCCACGATGCCGAGGTCCGCCGCCCCGTGTTCGACGTAGGTCGGAACGTCCGCCGGCCGGGCCAGGACATACCGGAGGCCCAGGTCCGGGTCGACGGTGACCAGGCTCCGCTCCGCCTCCCTCAGCCGGGGCGAAGCCAGCCCCGCCCGCTCCAGCAGCGCCACCGTGGGCGCCAGGGGCCGGCCCTTGGGCAGGGCCAGGGTGAGAAGCTCCATGGCGACGACCGACCTTCCCTTGGCATTCTCTTGGTGATGTGCCTGCGGTTCCCGGGGCCGCCCCCGGGATGGCACCGCCGGGACCGCCCCAGGGGACCGCCCTAGTGGATGGAGACCACCCCGGGGGGCCGGGGCGGGATCCGGCGGGCCGGCTGCCCACAGCCCCTGCTGTCCGCGGCCACGGTCCGGACCTCCCGGACCTGCCGGGCCTTTACGTAGGCGGCCCGCTCCTCCGGGGTGCGGCGCTCCAGCTCCACCTCCACCGCCAGCCCCGCCCGGCGGAATTCCCGGGCCTGAGCCAGGGCCTGCCCCTCCGCCCCGGGCTCGGGCACCAGCAGGAGGTCCAGGGCCGGCTCCGCCGGGGGCTGCCCCTGCCGGCCAAGGGCCGTCAGCACCCGGTCCAGGTCCACGGCAAAGCCGACGGCCGGGAGCGGCCGCCCGTCCCCGGCGAAGGCGGCCAGCAGCCCGTCGTACCGGCCACCGCCGAGGACCGGCGCCCCCACCCCGGGGGCGTAACCCTCGAAGACCACCCCGGTGTAGTAGCCGAAGGACCGGACCAGGGCCAGGTCCAGGCTCACCCGTTCGGCCACCCCGTACGCCTCCAGGAGGGCAAAAACCGCCTGGAGTTCCCCGAGGGCCCGGGCGATCCGGGGGTTGGCCAGGTGGCCGAACCGGGCCGCCGCCTCCTGGGCGCTGCCCCGAAACTCCGCCACCGCCAGGAGGAGTTCGGCTCCCGGCGCCTCCCGGGCCACGGCCTCGAAGGCCACCAGATCCCGGGCGGCGAGGGCCTCCCGGATCGCCGCGCCCTGGGCCGGGGTCACCCCCGCCTCCTCCAGCACCCCCTCGAGAAAGGCCACGTGGCCGACGCTCACCTGAAAACCCTCCAGCCCGGCCTCGGCGAGGGCCTCACAGGCCAGGGCGACCAGCTCCGCATCCGCCGAACCGCCCGCCAGGCCCACCTGCTCCACCCCGGCCTGCCAGATCTCGTGGAGGGCTCCGGCCCGCTCTTCCCGGCGCCGGAAGACCGGCCCCCAGTAGCTCAGCCGCAGGGGCAGCGGCTCCCCGGCCAGCCGGGTGGCCGCCAGCCGGGCGACGGCGGCGGTCATGTCCGGCCGGAGGGCCAGGGTTCGCCCCCGGCGGTCGAAGAACCGGTAGCAGTCCTCCGGCCGGCTCGCCTCCCCGGCCACCGCCGCCTCCAGGAACTCGAAGGCAGGGGTCACCACCTCCCGGTAGCCCCAGCGCCGGAAGAGCTCCAGCAGCCGGTCGGTCACCTCCCGGAGCCGGTACCCCTCCCCGGGCAGCCGGTCCCGCACCCCCTCCGGCACCTGCTGCCGGAGCCGTACCTGCCCATCGCCGGTCATGGGCACGCCTCCCCTCCTCCACGCCCTCGCTCGCCAGCGCCCAACGGGGCGGCCCGGCCTGACCCGTCTTCCCGACCGGGCCGCCCGCTCCCCGCTCCTGCCTCCATCCTCGCCCCGCCCCGTCTTCATCATGGCAGCATGTTAAAGTGATACCGTGTGAAAGAAGCGGGGACAGAATCCGAGGCAGTCCGGCTAGGAGGGAGCGGGGAGCCGCCGGCAACCAAAAAGGCGCTTCCGTCCCCATGGGACGAAAGCGCCTTGGCTTCCGCGGTACCACCCACGTTGGTGCGCACCTGTCAGCACGCACCCACTCGCCAGGGCACGAGCGCCGCAGCCCATGCCCCCCTCCTCTGCTAACGGCGGAGGTCTCCGTCCACGCCTACTGGCGCCCGACGCCGCCGGGCCGTTCGGGTGGAAGCTCCGGGGTGTGTTCACCGGGTGCCACCCACCGGCTTGCACCGGCCGCCGGCTCTCTGCAGGGCGCCGCCCGGCTACTGCTCCCCTTCATCGCCTTTTCGATATCCTTTGGCATGAGCGTATTATAGCCCCGCCCGAAAGGGGTGTCAAGGGGAGACCGGGTGGGTCGTGGGAAAGGCGGGGCAGGGCAGCACGGGCTGGCGGCGATACGCCCCGGTCCTCGCCCTGCTGGGGGCATACCTGGCCATTCGCTACCTGGTCCGGAACACGGTCCGGCACCAGTTGTCCGGCGACGAATACGGGATCGCGATGGGCTTTTTCGTCCTCGGCCTTTTCTCCGCCTACTACGTGCCGTACGCGCTCCCCTTGTGGAAGAACCGGCCCGGGCGCCAGGGTCCGCCCGGGCCGACCCCAGGGTAGGCCCCGGGGACAGGGGGCCGCGGGCCCCCCGGACGGTCTCCCGGGCTGCCCTCCGGGGCTACCGGGTCACCGGCTCCCCCCTGGCCGCGGACGCATAAGCCAGGAGGGCCACTTCCATGGCCCGCAGCCCGTCCTCGCCGGTGATGGGGGGCGTCCGGTTCTCCCGGGCGCAGCGGAGAAAGTCCGCCACCATCGCCTCGTCCACGTCGGAGCCGAAGCCGATCCACTGGGCCTTCTGCGCCCGGTTGTTGTACAGGGTCAGGTTCTGGCCGAAGGCGTCCACCCAGAGGGTCCCCCGGGTCCCCACGATCTCCATGGTCACGTCGCCCCAGGTGGGGTAGACCGGCGGCCGGGACCAGGAAGGGTCCAGGGTGGCGAAGATGCCCCCCTCCAGCTCCATGGTGAGGATGGCGCAGTCCTCCACCTCCAGGTCCTGGAACCGGGTGGCCATCTCGGCGTAGACCGACGTCACCTCCCGGCCCAGGAGCCACCGGATCAGGTCCACCACGTGGACGGTGTGGTCCATCACCGCCCCGCCGCCGGAGAACTCCTTCTGCACAAACCACCCGCCGGGCATCCGCCCCCGGTTGGTGGCCCGGATGGCCAGCACCTCACCAATGGCCCCGGCCTGGAGCGCTGCCCGGGCCCGGATGACCGGCGGGGCGTAGCGGCAGGGAAAGGCGGTCATGAACTGGACCCCCGCCGCCTTCGCCGCCGCGATCATCGCCTCCCCGTCGGCCAGGGTGGTGGCCAGAGGCTTCTCGCAGAGGATGTGCTTCCCCGCCCGGGCGGCCCGGACGGCCAGGTCCTTGTGATGGGCGTTGGCCGCGGTGATGATCACCGCGCCGATCTCCGGGGCCAGGGCCGCGTCCAGGTCCTCCACAAAGGGGCAGCCAAAGCGGCGGGCCGCCTCCCGGCCCCGGTCCGGGTCCTCGTCCCAGGTGCAGGCGAGTTCCGCCTCCGGGTTACGCTTTACCGCTGCGGCGTAGCTCCAGGCGTGCATGTGGGCAAAGCTCAGGATCGCCACCCGCACGGGTCACCCCTCCTTTCCCAGGGAAACCGGCCGGCCGGTCCGGGCCGACTCCAGAGCGGCCAGGCTGATCGCCAACGCTTTGTACGCGTCCCAGGCGGTCACCACCGGCTTCTCCTCCCCCCGGATGCACCGGGCGAAGTGGCGGAGCTGGGTCGTGTACGGCGACTCCGCCAGGGGCGACTCGGGCACCTCCACCCCGGCCGGGCCAGAGCCGTGGCCGGCCTGCCGGGGCCGGACCACCAGGGGCTGGACCCTCGCGCTGTCGAACTCCAGCACCCCGGCGTCGCCGGCGATCTCGAAGGCGTACCGGAACCCCGGGTGGGCCCAGGAGCCTTCCACGTGGGCGATGGCCCCGGAGGCCAGCCGGAGGGTGACCAGGGCGTAGTCCAGCCGCTCCGCGGTCCGGCCGGTCAGGGACTTGGCGTAGACCCGCTCCACCTCCCCGAAGGTCCACCGGAGCCAGTCGAAGTCATGGATCACCAGGTCGACGAGAACCGTCCCGCCCATCTCCGGCTGGGCGTACCAGTCCGCCCAGCCCGCGGGGAAGCCGCCCATCCGGCTGGTGCGGATGATCCCCGGCCGGCCGACCTCGCCGGCGAGCACCAGCTCCCGGGCCCGGCGGTACTCCGGGAAGAACCGGACCACGTGGGCGATGTAAAGGTGAACCCTCGCGGCCTGGCAGGTCTCGATCATCGCCCGGGCGTCGGCGAGGCTGAGCGCGATGGGTTTCTCGCAGATCACGTGCTTTCCCGCCCGGGCCGCTGCCTCCACGTACTCCCGGTGCAGGTGGGTGGGCAGGCAGATGTCCACCACCTCCACCGCCGGATCCCCCAGGAGGTCCTCGTAGCTCTCCGCCGGCCGGGCCCCGGTCTCCCGGGCCAGGGCCTCGCGGGCCTCGGGCCGCAGGTCGTAGACCGCGACCACCTCGTGGCCCGCCTCCCGGTGGCTTTCCCCGTGGACCCGCCCCATGGTGCCGGCGCCCACGATGCCAACCCGCATCTCCATCCTCCTCACGACGAATC
>JAKKUO010000068.1 GCA_021890795.1 Bacillota bacterium
CAACCTGGGCCTGAAACCCGACGAGATCGAGGCGCTGGTGGAGTTCCTCCACAGCTTGAAGTAGCGCCGGCGCCCGCCCCGGACTTACCTCTGGCCGGCGCCAGACCTGGTGCGGCTTTCTACCAGGTTGGATGCTGGTGCTGTGCCGGATCGGAGGAGGCTTTCGCCCATGGCCGTCTTGGAGCAACCCCGGCAGGTCGGGCTGCTGCGCCGTCCCACCAGCCTGACCGGGTTCTGGAGCTGGGTCACCACCGTCGACCACAAGCGCATCGGGATCCTGTACTTCTGGACCTCCTTCTTCTTCCTGCTGGTGGGCGGCATCGAGGCGCTGATCATGCGGCTCCAGCTGGCCCGCCCCGACCTGGAACTGGTGACCGGCGACCGGTTCAACGAGCTGGTTACCATGCACGGCACTACCATGATCTTCCTGGCAATCATGCCCCTGTCCTCGGCCTTCTTCAACTACATGCTGCCCCTGCTCATCGGTGCCCGGGACGTGGCCTTCCCCCGGCTCAACGCCCTCAGCTACTGGCTCTACCTCTTCGGCGGCATCCTCCTGAACGTGTCCTGGCTGTTCGGCGGGGCGCCCAACGCCGGCTGGTTCGGCTACGCGCCCCTGACCTCGTCGGTCTACAACCTGGGCCGGGGCATCGACTTCTGGATCCAGGGGCTGCAGCTCCTCGGCGTCAGCTCCCTCATCTCCGCGATCAACTTCATCGTCACCATCTTCAACATGCGGGCGCCGGGGATGTCCCTGATGCGGATGCCGGTCTTCGTCTGGAACCAGCTGGCGACCTCGTTCCTGCTCCTCTTCTCCCTGCCCGCGGTCACCGTCGCGCTGATCATGCTGATGTTCGACCGGTATTTCGGCGCCAACTTCTTCAACGCCGCCAAGGGGGGCGACGCGATCCTCTGGCAGCACCTCTTCTGGGTCTTCGGCCACCCGGAGGTGTACATCATCATCCTGCCGGCGATGGGGATCGTCTCCGAGGTGCTGCCCACCTTCTCCCGCAAGCCCCTCTTCGGCTACTCCGCGGTGGTCTTCTCCACGGCGCTCATCGCTTTTCTGGCCTTCGGCGTCTGGAGCCACCACATGTTCGCGGTGGGCCAGGGGCCGGTGGTCAACACCGTCTTCGCCCTCACCACCATGACCATCGCCATCCCCACCGGGGTGAAGATCTTCAACTGGCTGGCCACCCTGTGGGGCGGCTCCATCCGCTTCACCACCGCCTTGCTTTACTCCCTCGGCTTCCTCTCCATGTTCACCATCGGGGGCCTCAGTGGGGTGATGCACTCCGCGGCGGCCTCCAACCTGCAGCAGCATGACACCTACTTCGTCGTCGCCCACTTCCACTACGTGCTCATCGGCGGCGCGCTCTTTGGCCTCTTCGCCGGCATCTACTACTGGTTCCCGAAGATGTTCGGCCGGATGCTGGACGAGCGGCTGGGGAAGTGGGGCTTCTGGGTGATGCTCATCGGCTTTAACGTGACCTTCTTCCCCTTCCACTTCCTGGGTCTGCTGGGCATGCCCCGGCGGATCTACACCTACCCAGCGGAACTGGGTCTGGCCCGGTGGAACCTGGTTTCCACTATTGGCGCCTTCATCCTGAGCGTCGGCATCCTGATCTTCCTCGTGAACCTGGGGAAGAGCCTGCGCTACGGGGAGAAGGCCGGGGCCGACCCCTGGGACGGCCGCACCCTGGAGTGGTCCATCCCCTCGCCGCCGCCGGTCTACAACTTCCGCCGGATCCCCTACGTCCACGCCCGGGATCCCCACTGGGCCCGGAAGTACCCGCACCTGGCCCACGCGGAGGAGCCCCCGCCCCCGACCACCGCTGGCGGCAGCGAAGCGGAGCACGGCATCCATCTGCCGTCCCCGTCCTACATGCCCTTCCTGCTGGCCCTGGCCATCACCGTCGGCGCCTTCGGCGGCGTCTTCCGGAACGTCCCGCTGGTGGCCCTGGGGGTCGTGGGCACCATCGTCTCGGTCTACCTCTGGTCCGTTGAGGGCGAGGGCGGCATCGTGGTCGAACCGGAGGGGGATGCGTAAATGGCGGAGCACCACGGCAGCGGGGCCCATGCCCTGCAGGGGTCGGCCCGGGGCCCGGGGGCAGCCCACGCCCTGGCGGTGGGCCACCCTCAGGGGGCCGGCCACCACGCCCACTCCGAGGTCGGGGTCACCGGCGTTGACAACCGGAAGCTGGGGATGTGGCTCTTCCTGGCCTCGGAGTGCATGTTCTTCGGGGCGTTCATCGTGGCCTACATCGCCTACCAGGGCAAGAGCCTCAGCGGCCCGACCCCGGAGGAGTTGCTGAACATCCCGCTGACCAGCCTCAGCACCTTCGTGCTGCTGATGAGCAGCCTGGCGATGGTGCTGGCGGTTCAGGCCGCCCAGCAGGACCGGCAGGCCGACGCCCGGAAGTGGCTGCTGGCCACGGCCCTTCTGGGCCTTGGCTTCCTGGGCTTCCAGGCCTACGAGTACACCCACTTCATCCACGCGGGGCTGACCCTGAGCGTCAACCTCTTCGGCACCACCTTCTACACCCTGACGGGACTTCACGGCCTGCACGTGACCATCGGGGTCGGCTGGCTCCTCGCCCTCTTCCTCCGGTCCCTGAAGGTGGGGCTGGGGCGGGCCCAGGCCCTCTCCCTGGAGCTGGCCGGGCTCTACTGGCACTTCGTGGACGTGGTCTGGATCGTCATCTTCACGCTGGTCTACCTGATGTCCGTACTGGGGTGAGAGCGGCATGAACGAGCGGGAACTGGCTCGTGCCCACGGGGCGGTCCGCGGCCACGCGGAGGCCCACGGGGAGGCCCACGTGGTGCCCACCTCTACCTACCTGAAGGTGGGGCTGGTGCTGGCCGTCATTACCGCGGTGGAGTTCGGCGTCGTCTACGTCCCGGCGCTCAAGCCGGTGCTGATTCCCCTGCTGCTGATCCTCTCCGGCGCCAAGTTCGCCCTGGTGGCGGGGTTCTTCATGCACCTCAAGTTTGACCGCTGGGTCCTCGCCGGTTTCTTCGCCGCCGGTCTTATCCTGGCCCTGGGCACCTACCTGGGGCTGGGGGCGATCTTTGCCCATCGGGGGGGCTAACCGTGCCCGCGGCTATCCGTGGGTTCTCCGTGAGCGAGCTCTGGCATCCCTGGCTCCTGGCCTTCCTGCTGGGGGTCTGGGGGGCCTATGCCCTGGTGGTAGGGCCCCTGCGCCGGACGCGGGGGTGGGGGCCGCCGGTGCCCCCCGGGCAGGCCGCCTGCTTCGCCCTGGCTCTGGCGGCGGTCTACCTCGCGGAGGGGACGCCTCTGCACCTCCTGTCGGAGCGGTTTCTCCTCAGCGCCCACATGCTCCAGCACGTGCTCCTCACCATGGGGCTGCCGCCGCTCCTGCTCCTCGGGACGCCGGGATGGCTCATCCGCCCCTTCCTCCGGCCCCGGCAAGTGGCCGCGGCCTTCCGGCTCTTCACCCACCCCCTGGTGGCCCTGGTCACCTTCCACGGCGTCTACTCCCTCTGGCACCTGCCGGTGCTCTATCAGGCCGCCCTCTATAACCGCCTCGTCCACCTGCTGGAGCACGCGACCATCGTCTCCACCGCGACCCTGATGTGGTGGGCGCTCCTCAGCCCCCTGCCGGAGTTCCCCCGGCTGCCCGAGCCGGCCCAGATCCTGTACGTCTTCCTCATGTCCGCGGCGGAGATCGGGGTCTTTGCCTACATCACGTACAACAACCAGGTGCTCTACGACTTCTACGCCCGGGCACCCCGGGTGTGGGGGATCGACCCCCGGATGGACCAGCAGCTCGCCGGGATCGTGATGAAGGTAACCCCCACCCTGGTGATGGTCGCGGTCATGGCCGCCGCCTTCTTCCGGTGGGCCCGGCGGGAGGAGGCCGGCGGCGGGCTGCCGGCGGGGCGGAAGCCCCCGGCGGGGCCGGGGGCGGCAGTGCGAGCGGATGGCGACCGGGCCGGCGAGCCCCACCCACAGGTGTGAGCCATGGCCGGGGCGGTGGCACGGCGGCGCCGGTACCGGGGCGCCGGAAGCAGGCTCCAGCCCGAGGGGAAGCGGCCCGGGCCCGATGGGTGGTGGCGGGGCGCCCTCACCGGTGGGCTGCTGGGCTTTGCCCTGGCCATGCCCCTCTTCGAGTGCCTGCTGCTCACCGCCTTGGCGGTGGACGGGGAGATTATCGGCAGCCGGGCTGTCATCCGGCACCTTGCCCGGCCGGCGAGCGTCCTCGTCGCGCTGGCCCTCTGGCACGGGGCGGCGACCCTGGTGGGGGCCGGGGTCGGAGCGTGGCTCGCCTGGCAGAAAGCCCGTCACCGGCCCCGCCTCCGGGTGATTCCGGGCGGCACCCTGCGCCGGCGCCGGCCGCCCCGGCGTGCGTAGCGTGGGCGCCGACTCGGTCCGGTGAGGGGTGGGTGCAGAGGCGGGTAGGGCCTGGGGCCGGGCAGGGATCGGTGCCGCCTAGGGGCGGGCGCCTACAGGCCCAATTCCGCGATGGTCTGCCGCAGGACCGCCGCGGACCGATCCAGGGCCTGAGCCTCTTCCTCCGTCAGCGCCAGAGGAAGAGGGCCCCGGGCGCCGTGCCGGCCCACCACGCAGGGGACGCCCATGTAGACACCGTACCGGGGGACCAGGGTGGAGACCGTCAGCACCGTGTTCTCGTTGTTCAGGATCGCCTCGCAAATCCGGGCCAGGGCCAGGGCGATGGCGTAGTAGGTGGCCCCCTTGGCGGCGATGATCCGGTAGGCGGCGTCCCGGGTCTCGGCGAAGATCGCCGCCCGCCGCTCCGGCGGCAGCCCCAGGGGGGGCGCGTCCGCCAGGGGCGTGCCGGCAACGGTGGCGCCGGACCAGATGGGGACCTCCGAATCCCCGTGCTCGCCGACGATGTACGCGTGGATGCTCCGGGGGTGGATGTGCAGCTCCTGGCCGATCAGGTACCGGAACCGGGCGGAGTCCAGAAGGGTCCCGGACCCCACGACCCGTTCCACCGGCAGCCCGGAGATCCGGTAGGCCTGGTAGGCCAGGATGTCCACCGGGTTGGTGGCCATGAGGAGGATCGCGTCCGGGGCGTGCCGGAGGATGGACGGCACCACCTCCCCGATGACCCGGGCGTTCCGCCGGAGGAGGTCCAGCCGGGTCTCCCCCGGCTGCTGGCCGACCCCCGCGGCGATGACCACCACCTGGCACCCGGCCAGGTCCGGGTAGTCGCCGGCCACCACCCGGCAGGGGGGCAGAAAAGGCGCCCCGTGGCTCATGTCCAGGGCGTCGCCCAAGGCCTTGTTCCGGTTGGCGTCGATGAGGACCAGTTCCCCGGCCAGCCCCCGGATGAGCGCGGTATAGGCAAAGGTGGAACCCACCGCCCCGCAGCCCACAACCCCTAGCCGGAAGCCCTGCATCCCTGTGTGCACCGGCGTCGCCTCCGTTCCTCCCTGCTGGTCCCGACCAACCCCGGCCGCGGCCCGGATCCCTGGGCCCGGCGATCCCGGGCCGCGGCCCGGACCCGTCCTTAGGCTCTTTCCCCGGCAGGCAGATTATGCCCGTCGCCTTCCGCCCCCGGGCGCCTCCGGAGAGGATCTCCGGCGGGCGCTGCCAGGCGGGCAGGGGCCGCCTGGCGGGCAGGAGCCAGACGGTCGCCGTTTCCCCCGGCGCACCAGGGCGACGCTGAGGGCCAGCCTCGGCTTAGGCGGTAGACCTCGGAAGGAGGGCAAGGCGGTGGTGCGGGAGTACGTCCTGGCCCTGGACCAGGGCACCACCTCGTCCAGAGCCATCCTCTTCGACCGTTGGGGCCGGGTGGTGGGCCAGCGCCATCAGGAGATTCCCCCGATCTACCCCCGGCCCGGGTGGGTGGAGCACGATCCTGAGGCCATCTGGGAGAGCCAGATCCGGGTGGCCCGGCGGCTCCTGGCGGAGACGGGGATCGCCCCGGACCGGGTCGCAGCTATCGGGGTCACGAACCAGCGGGAGACGGTCATCCTCTGGGACCGGGAGACCGGGCGGCCGGTCTGCCCCGCGATCGTCTGGCAGTGCCGCCGGACCGCGGACCTCTGCGACGCCCTGAAGGCCGCAGGGTGGGAAGAGACGGTCCGGGCCAGGACTGGGTTGGTGATCGACCCCTACTTTTCCGGGACCAAGGTCCGGTGGGTGCTGGACCACGTCCCGGAAGCCCGGGACCTGGTCCGGCGGGGCCGGCTCCTCTTCGGCACCGTGGACACCTGGCTCATCTGGCGGCTCACCGGGGGCAGGGTTCACGCCACGGACTACAGCAACGCCTCCCGTACCATGCTCTTCAACATCCGGGACCTGACCTGGGACCCGGAGATCCTGGCGGGGCTGGAGATCCCCGGAACCATCCTGCCGGAGGTGCGGCCCTCCAGCTACCTCTACGGAGAGACGGACCCGGACCTCTTCGGCGCGCCCATCCCCATCGCCGGCTGCGCCGGGGACCAGCAGGCAGCTCTCTTCGGCCAGGCCTGCTTCCGCGCCGGGGAGGCCAAGGTCACCTATGGCACCGGCGCCTTTGTCCTGATGAACACCGGCGAGAGGGCGGTGCCGTCCCGGGCGGGGCTTCTCACCACCGTGGCCTGGGGGCTGGGAGGCCAGGTGACCTACGCCCTGGAGGGGAGTGTCTTCATCGCCGGCGCTGCGGTCCAGTGGCTCCGGGACGAGCTGCAGATCATCCGCACCGCGGCGGAGACCGAAGAGCTGGCCCGGTCGGTCCCGGACAACGGGGGCGTCTACTTCGTCCCGGCTTTCGTAGGCCTCGGGGCGCCCATCTGGGATCCCTACGCCCGGGGCACCGTGGTGGGCCTCACCCGGGGCACCAGCCGGGCGCACCTGGCCCGGGCGGTGCTGGAGGCCATCGGGTACCAGGTCCGGGACGTGCTGGAGGCGATGCAGCGGGAGACGGGCCTGCCCCTCCCGGTCCTCAAGGTCGACGGGGGTGCGGCGGCCAACGGCTTCCTTGCCCAATTCCAGGCCGACATCCTGGGGGTGCCGGTGGAGCGGCCCGCTACGGTGGAGACCACGGCCCTGGGGGCCGTATACCTGGCAGGGCTGGCGGTGGGGCTCTGGCAGGACGTCGAAGAGTTGCGGCGCCAATGGCGCTGCGACCGCCGGTTTGAGCCGGCCATGGCCGAGGAGCCGCGCAGCCGGCTCTACGGCCAGTGGCGCCGGGCGGTGGAGCGGGCCCGGCGCTGGGCGGCAGAGTGAGGGAAACCGGAGGGTACGGAGGCGGAGTGGCCAGTCGCCGGTACAGAGGCGGCGGCAAGTCAACGGTTCCCCGGCGAGGGGCGGCCTCTGGGGAGGGACCGCCTCCGGGGAGGGGCGGGGGGTTGCGGACTTCCCGCCTTTTGCGTATAGTGTACGGTAAAAGAAGCACTTGACCGTTTGACCGTTGGGGGGCAGTGGCGTGGCAGGGTATGGCACGGCCGCCTGGGACGTGGCGACGGAAGCGACGGCCGGGCCGGCCCCGGCGGACGGGGCCGGGAGGACCGAACCGGGGGCGCATCCTGGTGCCGGTCCGGAGGAACGCAGCGGCCCGGCCACCGGCGAGGGTCCGCCCGCGGCAGCCGATGCCCCGGTCTGCGGGGTGGACTACGTCCATGAGGAAGTGGTGGACCGGCTGCGGCCGGAACTGGATCGGGTGGCCGGCCTCAGCGAACTCTTCAAGGCCCTGGCCGACGAGACCCGGCTGAAGGTGATCTACGCCCTCAGCCGGGCGGAGCTTTGCGTCTGCGACGTGGCGGCCCTCATCGGGGGCAGCAAGGCCGCGGCTTCTTACCACCTCCGGCTCCTGTATCGGCTGGGCCTGGCCCGGTGCCGCCGGGAGGGAAAGATGGTCTACTACCGGCTGGCGGATCCCCGGGTCGGGGCGATCATTGGGGCTGCGGTGGGCGAGGCCCCAGCGGGCGAGCCGGCGGCGGATCCGCCGGGCGGCGGGCGGGTCCGGAGGGGAGGGTGAGGGATGGGCGGGGCGGCGACGGAGCTAGCCCCTGACCGGCAGCCGTCTTCCACCCGGAAGGCGGTTTTCCGGGTCGAGGGGATCACGTGACTGGACTGCGCCGCGCGCTTCGAGCGGAGCGTGGCGGCTCTCCCTGGCGTGTCCAGGGCGATCCTCAACCCGGCCGCAGGGCTGCTCACTGTCGAAGGCGAGGCGGACCTTTCGGCTATCCAGGCCCTGGGCCGGGCGGAGAACTACACCATCTACCCCGTGGAGGGCCGGCAGGAGACCGGCCTCCGCCCCCTGCCCCGGGGGGTCTGGGCCCGGGCGGCCATCGCCGGGCTGGCTCTGGCCGCGGGCCTGGTTCTGGAGCTGAGCGGCGCCGCTCCTGCCGCCGGACGGGCCTTCCTCCTGGTGGCCGTCGGGGTAGGGGGGTATGCCAACGCCAAGAAGGCCTTCTACTCCCTCCAGCGGCTCAGCTTCAACATGAGCGTCCTCATGACCGTCGCGGTCCTGGGGGCCCTGGCCATCGACGAGTGGGAGGAGGCCGCGACCGTCGCCTGGCTCTATGCGGTCTCCGAGCTTCTGGAGTCCTGGACGCTCCACCGGGCCCGGCGGTCCATCGCCTCCCTCCTCGCCATGGCCCCCCGGGTCGCCCGGGTGCTCCGGGACGGCCAGGAAGTGGAGGTGCCGGTGGAGGCGGTGGCGGTGGGGGACCGGCTCCTGGTCCGGCCGGGGGAGCGGATCCCCGTGGACGGCCGGATCCTGGCCGGCCGGTCGGCTCTGGACGAGTCGGCCATCACCGGGGAGTCGATCCCGGCGGAGAAAGGGCCGGGGGACGAGGTCTTCGCGGGCACCGTCAACACCTTCGGGGCCCTGGAGATTGAGGTGACCCGCCGGGTCGAGGAGACCACCCTGGCCCGGATCGTCCACATGGTGGAAGAGGCCCAGGCCCGCCGGGCGCCGACCCAGGCCTTCGTCGACCGGTTCGCGGCGGTCTACACCCCCGTGGTCCTGGCCCTGGCCGGGGGGATGATGCTGCTGCCGGCCTTCCTGCCCGGCCAGGACTGGGGGGCGTGGCTGTACCGGGCGCTCTCCCTCCTGGTCATCGCCTGCCCCTGCGCCCTGGTGGTCTCCACCCCGGTGGCCGTCGTGAGCGCCATCGCGTGCGCAGCCCGGCGGGGGGTGCTGATCAAGGGGGGCGCTTACCTGGAGGCGGCCGGCACTCTGGCTGCGGTCGCCCTGGACAAGACCGGCACCCTCACCCGGGGGGAGCCCGCGGTGACGGAGGTGGTGCCGGCACCGGGGCGGACCCCGGAGGAGGTTCTGGCCCTGGCCGCGTCCCTGGAGACCCGGTCCGAGCATCCCATCGCCCGGGCGATCGTCCAGGCCGCCCGGGAGCGGGGGATCCCGGTGGAGGCGCCGGCGCGGTTCGCCGCCCGGCCCGGCCTGGGGGCCGAGGGGGAGGTGGCGGGCCGGTGGATCCGGGTCGGCAGCCTCGGGTTCCTGGCCCAGGCGGGGCTGCCGGTGGACCCCCTGGCGGAGACGGCCCGGCGGCTCGAGGAAGCGGGCCAGACTGTGGTGGCGGTAGCCGCCGGCGATGAGCTGGTGGGCCTCCTGGCGGTGGCCGACCAGGTCCGGGAGGGGAGCGCGGCCGCGGTGGCGGCCCTGCGCCGGGCCGGCATCCGGCGCACCGTGATGCTCACCGGGGACAACCCGGCCACGGCCCAGGCCATCGCCCGGCAGGTGGGGGTGGACGAGTTCCGGGCCCAGCTCCTCCCGGAGGAGAAGGTCGCGGCGGTCGAGGACCTGGTGCGGCAGTACGGCCGGGTGGCCATGGTGGGGGACGGGATCAACGATGCCCCGGCCCTGGCGGCCGCAACGGTAGGCATCGCCATGGGCGGGGCGGGGAACGACGCGGTCCTGGAGACCGCGGACATCGTGCTGATGGCCGACGATTTGCAGCAGTTGCCCTTCGCCATGGCCCTCAGCCGGGCCGCGGCCCGGGTGATCCGGCAGAACGTCGCCTTCTCCCTGGGGCTGAAGGCCCTGGCGGTGGCTGCCGCCTTCGCCGGGTGGCTGACCCTGTGGCTGGCGATCCTGGCGGACATGGGGGCGTCGGTGCTGGTCACCCTGAACGGGATGCGGCTGCTCCGGTACCGGGGCGAGGTGCCCTGACCCCGGCAGCCGGCCGCCTTGACGCCCCTATCGGTTGCTTTTCACAATGGGAGAGGCGGCGGCCTTGTGTTCGGAAGCCTGCAGTCCGGCGGCCTGCGCCTGTGGCGGCCAGACCCGTGAATGGAGGCCGGTGCATGCGTCTTCTGCGGCCAGCGGAATGGCACCCTTCCATCCATTCCATCGATGTGCGGGCCTTGCGGGCCCGGGGAATCCGGGCGGTGATGGTCGACCTGGACAATACCCTGGTGGCCTGGCGGTATCCCCGGCCGACCCCGGCGGTCCTGGAGTGGTTCGACCGGCTCCGGGCCGAGGGGCTGAAGGTCTGCATCGTCTCCAACGGGGGCAGCCGCCGGGTGGAGGCCTTTGCCCGGCAGGCCGGAGTGCCCTTCATCGGGTCGGCCCGCAAGCCCCGCAGCCGGGGGTTTCGGCAGGCGCTGGCCCTACTGGGGACGCAGCCGTCGGAGACAGCGGTGGTGGGGGACCAGCTCTTCACCGACATCCTGGGCGGGAACCTGCTGGGCCTCTACACCATCCTCGTCGCCCCGGTGTCCCGCCGGGAGTTCATCGGCACCCGGCTGGTGCGCGTGGTGGAGCGGCTGGTCCTGGGATATATGCGGCGCCGGGGGTACCTCGGGTCTGCCTGAGGGCCCCGGCCCGAGGGAGACCGGGGCGAACCCCCGGTCTCCCTTCTTGTGCGCCCGGCATGGGCGCTGACTTGGCGGTGAAAGTCCGCTGCGGGC
>JAKKUO010000069.1 GCA_021890795.1 Bacillota bacterium
TCTGGTGGCGCTCCGGGATGTGTCCGGGTCTGGCGCTTCGGGATGGGTCCGGGTCCCGGGTGCTGGCCGATCCCGGGTATCTCCCGGTGACCGGCGTCGTATGGTTATGACGCGGACCGGCCCGCCGCCGAAGGGACCCTTGAGGGGCCTACCGGCCGTTTGATATTCATAATATATCTCAAGGTCGAAGTTCTGTCGGTGAAACATCGATTCGCCTATGACATGCAAGAAGGAGAAGTGGGGTTTTCGGAGAATCTATCTTCCCGTAAAGAGGGAGCCCTGTCCCCTGGGGACCCCTGGGGGCCCGGTATGGCGGCGGGCGAACCTCTGGAGAAAGAGACGGGGGGGTTACATCAGTGGCGAAGAAGCGTCGTCTCCTATCGCTGGCCGTCTTGCTGACGGCTGCAGCCCTGGTGCTCGCGGCCTGCGGCGGCGGCGGCAACCAGCAGCAGTCCGAGGGCGGGCAGCAGGGCGAGCAGTCGGGACAGCAGAAGGTGGAGAAGCCCGCCACCGGCGGCGAGCTGGTCCTGGTGCTGGCGCAGGACCCGGACATCCTGAACCCGCTGCTCGCCAGCACCGCGTACGGTGGGGCTGTGTTGGAACCGATCTTTGAGAGCCTGGTTACCCTGGACGAGAACCTGATCCCCCAGGGCGAGTTGGCGGAGCGGTGGGAGGTCAGCGAGGACGGCCTCGAGTGGACCTTCTACCTGAACAAGAACGCGAAGTGGCAGGACGGCGAGCCGGTGACCGCGGATGACGTGGTCTTCACCTTCAAGACCATCATGGACCCGGACTACACCGGACCGCGGAAGTCCGAGCTCGGCCCGACCAAGGACGTCGTCAAGGTGGACGACTACACCGTCAAGTTCATCCTCGAGGAGCCCTTCGCGCCGTTCCTGGTTGAGGCTGGCATTCTGGACATCGTCCCTGAGCACCTGCTGAAGGACGTGCCGGTGGCGGAGCTCGAGCAGTACGACCAGTTCAATCAGCACCCCATCGGCAGCGGCCCGTACAAGTTCGTCGAGTGGAAGGCCGGCGAGTACGTCCTCCTGGAGCGGTGGGAGGATTACTGGAACAAGAGCGACGAGAAGGGTCCGTTCGTCGACGGGATTCGCTACCGGATCATCAAGGAGGACAACACCCAGATCGCGGCCCTGGAAGCCCAGGAAGTCGACGCCCTCGGCTCCGTCACCCCCACCGAGGTGGACCGGCTGAAGACGGAGAAGGCGGACATCCTCAACGCCTACGACTGGGACCGGAACGGGTTCGGGTACATGATCCTCAACACCCAGCGGTGGCCGACCAGCGAGAAGGAGGTCCGGCAGGCCCTCGCCTACGCCCTGAACTACCAGGCGATTATCGACGGCGTGCTGGACGGCAAGGCCACCGTCCCGCCGGGGCCGCTGCCGCCGGTCAGCTGGGCCTACGACCCGAGCATCGAGGGGCGGACCTATGACCCGGCCAAGGCGGCCCAGATCCTGGAGGCCGCCGGCTGGAAGAAGAACGCCAACGGCATCTGGGAGAAGGACGGCAAGACGCTGACCATCGAGTACTACGGTACCGCGGGCAGCTCGGTGGTTGAGGGCATCGCCCAGCAGGCGATGAGCGACTGGAAGGCCCTCGGGGTGGACGTCAAGGTCGAGCTGATGGACTTCAACACCATGCTGGAGAAGTACGTCGACCCCGGTAACTACCACGTCACCTTCATGGGCTTCAGCCTTGGGCCCGACCCGAACTCCCTCTACGCCCTCTACCACACCGAAAGCATCGGCCTGAAGGACGGCATCGCCACCGGCTTCAACACGGCCCGGTACTCCAACCCGCAGGTTGACCAGCTGCTGGAGGAGGGCCGCCGGGTGGCGGACATGGAGAAGCGGAAGCAGATCTACAGCCAGGTCCAGAAGCTGATCATCGAGGATCAGCCCCACATCTGGATCTACGCCAACAAGTACACCGACTTCGTCAACAAGCGGGTCAAGGGCGTCGTCAACCAGAAGGGCTACGGTACTTCGCTCAGCTTCGTGTCCCGGTGGTACATCGAGACCGCGGCTGAGTAAGGCACCGAGCCCAGCATGCCGGGGCGGGGACGTCCGACCGGACGTCCCCGCCTTCACAACAGCCGGAGGTGATGCCCGTGCGCCGCTATCTGGTGCGGCGGCTGCTGCAGATTCCCCCGCTCCTTCTCATCGTCAGCTTCCTCTCCTTCAGCATCATGCTCGTCGCCCCCGGCGGCCCTGAGAACATCATCTTTTCCGGCGACCCCAGCGCCCAGTTTGACCCGCAGATGGCCCAGCGGCTTCGGGAGAAGTGGGGGCTCGATGACCCCATCCCGGTTCAGTACGCCCGCTGGCTGAAGAACGTGGTCACCGGGGACATGGGCCGGTCCTTCTACTACCGGAAGCCGGTGGCCACCGCCATCGCCGAGCGGCTGCCCAACACCCTGAAGCTCCAGGGCGTGGTGCTCTTCTTCACCTACCTTATCGCCATCCCCCTGGGGATCTACACGGCGGTGCGGCAGTACTCCATCGCCGACTACATCGCCACGACCTTCTCCTTTCTGGGGACGGCCATGCCCAGTTTCTGGGTGGGTACCATGCTGATCTTCCTGGTCGCCCTCAATTCCAAGGGATTGATCCCCACCAGCGGCATCGCCAACTACCGGATCACCCTGGAGACCCACGGGCTCTGGGCGGTGCTGCTGGACCGGGCCCGGTACATGCTGCTGCCCACCCTGACCCTGGTCACCGGCTCCCTGGCCGGCCTGACCCGGTACGTCCGGAACAGCATGCTGGAGGTGCTGAAGGAGGATTACATCCGGACGGCCCGGGCCAAGGGGCTGTCGGAGCGGGTGGTGATCTACCGCCATGCCTTCCGGAACGCCCTCATCCCGGTGGTCACCCTCTCCTCCGGCATCCTGGTGGGGCTCTTCAGCGGTTCAGTGGTGACGGAGCAGGTCTTCGCCTGGCCGGGGCTCGGGACCCTCTCGGTGGAAGCGGTCAACAACCGGGACTACCAGGTGGTCATGGCCTTCCTGCTGGTCGGTGCGGTCCTGTCCATCATCGGGAACCTGCTGGTGGACATCATCTACGTCTTCGTCGACCCGCGGATCAAGTACGACTAGGGGAGGTTCGCCGATGGTCGCTGAGCCGATCCCTTCCACCGGTGAGCTGCAGGACCAGGGGCTGACTCCCCTGGAGCCGGCCTGGAAGGCCGTCTGGCGCCGGTTCAAGCGCAACCGGGCCGCGGTTTTCGGCCTGGTGGTACTGACCCTGCTCTACCTGATGGCCATCTTCGCGCCAGTGCTGGCTACCCAGCCCCTGGAGTTCATCGACTACTCCCAGAAGAACCGGCCGCCGTCCCTGGAGCATCCCTTCGGCACCGACCAGTTTGGCCGGGACGTCTGGAGCCGGATCGTCTGGGGTTCCCGGACCTCCCTCACCGTCGGCTTCGTCGCCGCCGGGGTGGCGGTGGCCGTCGGCACCCTCGTCGGCGGTATCGCCGGATACTACGGCGGCTCCTGGCTGGACATCATCCTGATGCGGTTCGCGGAGGCCGTCGACTCCTTCCCCTTCTTCTTCCTGCTGATCGTCGTCGTTTCCGTGGTGGAGCGGAGCCTCTTCACGATCATGCTGGTCATCGGCCTTACCTCCTGGCCGAGCCTCGCCATGCTGGTGCGGGGGCTCGTGCTCTCCATCCGGGAGCGGGATTTCGTCGAAGCTTCCCGGGCTCTGGGGGCCTCGGACCGGCGGATCATGTGGAAGCACGTGCTGCCCAACACCGTGGCGGTGATTATCGTCTCCGCCACCCTCCGGATCGGCTATGCCATCCTGTACGAGGCGGGCCTCAGCTTCCTGGGCTTCGGGCCGCCCCCGCCCGCCGCGAGCTGGGGGAAGGACATTGCCCTGGGCCGGGAGGTGCTGCGGCAGGCCTGGTGGGTGGCCACCTTCCCGGGGCTCTTTATCACCCTGACGGTACTGGCGTTTAACTTCGTCGGCGACGGCCTGCGGGATGCCCTCGACCCGAAGATGAAGCGATAGAGCTAAAGGAAGTGCCGACCGGCCGGTCCCCTGGGACCGGCTGGCTGTGTCTTGGGGCGCCGAGGCGACAAGAGGCGACACTGGCCGTGGCGGCGAAGAGACCGCACAGAGGCTGATCGGGAGAGATCAGGGAAGGAGGCGATGCGGGTGGCGATTCCGGTAGCCCTGATCCAGATGGACCTGGCCTTCGGCCAGCCCGAGGCCAACCGGCGGCGGGCAGAGGCCCTCATCCGGGAGGCCGCGGCCCGGGGCGCCCGGTGGGTGGTGCTGCCCGAGCTGTGGACCACAGCGTACGATCTCCCGCGCCTGGGGGCGATCGCGGACGACGGCGACCAGCCCACGGGGCCGCTTCTCAGCCGGCTGGCCCGGGAGCTGGGGATCGCCATCTTCGGGTCGGTGGCCGAGCGCCGGCCGGACGGGATCTACAACACCCTCCGGGTCTACGGCCCCGACGGGAGCCTGGCCGCCGCCTACGACAAGATCCACCTGGTGCCGATGCTGGACGAGCCCCGGTACCTCGCCCCGGGGCGGAGTCCAGCCCTGGCCCGGGTGGACGGGGTGACGGTGGGGCTCCTCATCTGCTACGACCTCCGGTTCCCCGAACTCAGCCGGGGGTATGCCCTGGCCGGGGCGGAGGTCCTGGTGGTGCCGGCCCAGTGGCCTGCCGTCCGCCGGCACCACTGGCGGACCCTCGCCATCGCCCGGGCCATCGAGAACCAGTGCTACCTCCTCGGGTGCAACCGGGCCGGCGCCGGCGGCGGCACCCGGTTCGACGGGGGCTCCCTCGTGGTCGACCCCTGGGGGGAGGTGCTGGCCGAGGGTGGCCCTGGGGAGGCGATCCTCTATGCGGAGATCGACCCGGCCCGGGTGGCCGCGGTCCGGGCGGAGGTGCCGGTCTTCCGGGACCGGCGGCCGGAGGCGTACCGGTTTGACGGGTTGGCCTGAAGCGTATCGGTTTGGAGGGCTGGCCGGCCGGGGGGCTGGCGGCGGCTAGCACCCCTTGCGCCCCGGCGCCCGGATGCACCCCGCGGGGTCTTTCTCGTACCGCTGCAGGAGGCTGCCCACGGTCTCGAACCGGTACCCCTGCTGCCGGAGCCCCCGGATGATCCCGGGCAGGGCCTGGTCCGTCTGCTTGCACGAGTCCGAGGCGTGCATCAGGACGATGGCCCCCGGGTGGGCCAGGGTGAGCACCCGCCGGGTGATGGTCTCCACCCCGGGGTTCTTCCAGTCCAGGGAGTCGACGCTCCAGATGATGGTCTCGTACCCCAGGTCCCGAATGGCCCGAAGGGAGACCGGGTCGAAGTCCCCGTTCGGGGGCCGGACCAGCCGGGGCTCGGTGCCCGTCAGCTCCCGGAGGATGGCGTGGGCCGCCTGCAGGTTGGCCGCGGTGCCCTCCCGGCCCAGGGTGGAGAAGTTGTCGTGCCGCTGGCCGTGGGAGGCGATCTCGTGGCCGCCGGCCTGGATGGCCCGGACCGCCTCCGGGTGCTTTTCTGCCCAGGGGCCCGAGAGGAAGAAGGTGGCCCGGACCCCTTCCGCGGCCAGGACCTCCAGCACCCGGGGCCACATCCGGTTGCCCCAGGAGATGTCGAAGGTCAGGGCCAGCACCGGCTCGTCGGTCCGGACCGAGTAGACCGGCCGGAGCTCGGCGGGCACTGCGGCCGCGGGCACCGCCCGGGGCTCCTCCCGGACGGCTCCCGGCTGGACGAAGAGGATGAGAAGACCCCCGGCCACCAGGGCAGCCAGGATCCACCGGTTGATTTGCCCGGGATGGACGGTCACCACCGCCATGGCGTCATCTCCCCGTGACCGATTCCGGTGACCCATTCGGAACGACCGGTTCCGCTGACCCATACCTAGGAGAGGAGGGCTTGGGCTATGCCAGGGGCCAGGCCCCTGGGCTCCCCTGTGGGGCTTCTGTCCGGGGCACCGGTCCGGCCCCTTGCCGGCGCGCCGCCGCCCCCGGCCAGGCGAGGGCCGGGGGCGGCGACTTCTTCCGGGCTGGCCCGGGTGCGGTGCGGGCCCAGCCCCATGTGCGCTGCACTTCCTAACCCAGGCGCGCGGCGATCTCTTCCCAGGTGGTGGCGGGGGGCGAGCAGGCGAAGTTCCGGCAGACGTAGGCCGTGGCCCGGCCGGCGGATGCGGCCTTCCCGGCCCAGATCGGGGGTGTGGGCGGCAGGGCCGGGGCCGGTGCGGCCGGATCCCTCCCTGCGGGAACCTGGTCTCCCGCCGGTCCCTGGGTCAGGTCCGGGGCGATCCGGGTCAGCACCAGGTTGGGCAGGTAGCGCCGCCCCATTCGCCGGAGCCACTCCGCCGCCTCCGGGTCCTCCGCCGGGGCGACGACGGTCACCTCCAGGGCGCCCTGCAGGTAGAAGTCCAGGGCGCTGAGGAGGGAGGCCATCCCGCCGGGGTACCGTTCCATCTGCCCCCGGTAGCTCCGGAACATCGCCTCGGCCACCGCCCGGAACCGCTCCTCCCCGGTGAAGGGGTGGAGCCGGAGGAGGTTCAGGACCATGACGCTGCTGTCCGCGGGGACGGCGCTGTCGAAGGCCTCCTTCGGCCGGTGGACCAGGTCGGGGGAGGCAGCGGCCAGGAAGAACCCGCCCCCTTCCGGGTCCCAGAACCGGTCCAGGGCCTCCCGGGCGAGCCGAATGGCTGTCTCCAGGTACGCCTCGGCAAAGGTCGCCTCGTAGAGGTCAATGAGCCCCGCGATCAGGTGGGCGTAATCCTCTAGGAAGGCGTCGATCCCGGCCTGGCCGTCCTTCCAGCGCCGGAGGAGGCGCCCGCCGGCCCCCGGGAGGCCGCCGGTCACAAGCTCCGTGAGGACGAAGTCCGCCGCCCGCCGGGCCACCGCCGCGTAACGGGGCTCCCCCAGGGCTCGGGCCGCCCGGGCGAAGGCGCTGATCATGAGGCCGTTCCAGCCGGTCAGGATCTTCTCATCCCGCCCGGGCGGCACCCGCCGGGCCCGGGCAGCCAGGAGCTTTGTCTTGCCCTCGGCGATGGCGGCCTCTACCTCCGCCTCCGGCCGGCCGGTCAGCGCCGCCAGTTCCCCGGCGGTGGCGGCCAGGTGGAGCACCGTGGTGCCCCCCTCGAAGTTGCCCTCCGGCGTCACCCCCAGGTGCCGGCAGAGGAGCTCCCCAAGCTCGGGCCCCAGGACCTCCCGGACCGCCGCCGGGGTCCAGACGTAGTACTTGCCCTCGACCCCCTCGCTGTCCGCGTCCTGGGCCGTGTAGAACCCGCCCAGGGGGTGGGTCATCTCCCGCTCCACGTAGGCCAGGGTCTCCCGGGCGATCCGGGCGTAGAAATCGTCCCCGGTGATCTGCCAGACCGCCAGGTAGAGGGGCGGGAGGAGGGCGTTGTCGTAGAGCATCTTCTCAAAGTGGGGGACGGCCCAGCCCGCGTCCACCGCGTACCGATGAAAGCCGCCGCCGATCTGGTCGTAGATCCCGCCCTCAGCCATTTTGCGGAGGGTGAAGGCGACCATCTCCACGTACCGCTGGCCACCGCCGGCGGCGCCGTAGCGGAGGAGGAAGTCGAGGGCGGGGGCCCCGGGGAACTTCGGAGCGCCGCCGAACCCCCCGTGGCGGCGGTCGAACCGGGCCGCAAAGACCTCTGCGGCCCGCTGGAGGAGGGACCGGTCCGGCAGCCCCTCCTCTCCGGAGGGCGGGGGGATGTCCACCTGCCGGAGCACCACGGTCCACTGGGAGGCGACCTGCTCCACCTCCTGCCGGCGGCTCCGCCAGGCCTCCGCCAGGGTGGTGAGGAGTCGGCGGAACCCCGGCCGGCCGTACCGGTCCTCCGGGGGGAAGTAGGTGCCCACGTAGAAGGGCCGCAGATCCGGGGTGAGGAAGACCGTCAGCGGCCAGCCCCCCGACCGGGTGACCATCTGGCAGACGGTCTGGTAGACCTGGTCGAGGTCCGGCCGTTCCTCCCGATCCACCTTGATGCAGACGAAGTGCTGGTTCATCAGCGCCGCGATCTCAGGGTCGGAAAACGACTCCCTTTCCATGACATGGCACCAATGGCAAGAGCTGTAACCCACGCTGAGAAGAATGGGCCTGTCTTCCTGCCTGGCGCGCTGCAGGGCCTCCGGACCCCAGGGGTACCAGTCGACGGGGTTGTAGGCGTGTTGCAGCAGGTATGGGCTGGCCTCGTGGATAAGGCGGTTAGGCGTGCGGCCTGCCTCTGTCATGGCGAAACCTCCTCCCGGTGTCGCCGGCCGTTGCGTCTTCCCGGGGCCGTCCCTGGGCTCTTACGGAGCGGTTACGATCTCCGCGTGGTAGGCCGCCCGGCGGCTCTGCCGGGGGGTGACGCTGCCGGCGGCCCGGACCTCCGCCAGAAGTTCGGTGTGCACGAGACCGGTGACCACCAGTTCCTGGTTCCATTCCCCGTCAGCCACGACGCCGTCCCGGGCAAAGGGGATGTCGCACGGGGAGAGGATCCCCGAACGGCCATAGGACTGCTCCAGGTACCGGACGCCGGGCAGGCCGCCCACCAGGGCCGAGTGGACCACGTAGACCTGGTTCTCCACCGCCCGGGCCAGGCAGCAGTACCGGACCCGCCAGAACCCGGCCCGGTCATCGGTGGCCGAGGGACAGAGGAGAAGGTCGGCGCCGGCGTCGGCAGCGGCCCGGGCCGCTTCGGGGAACTCGATGTCGTAGCAGATGAGGATCGCCAGCCGGCCGAGGTCGGTCTCAAAGACCCGGACCCGTTCCCCGGTGCCCAGCCGCCAGGGGTCCGTCTCCACCGGGGTGAGGTGCAGCTTCCGCTGGGTGTAAACCCCGCCGGAGGGGGTAAAGAGGTGGGCGGTGTTGTACCACCGGTCCCCCTCCCGGACCAGGTGGGTGCCGCCCAGGATGTAGAGGCCGCACTGCCGGGCCAGGTCCGAGAAGAGCTCCAGATAGGGTCCGGTCCAGCGGTCCCAGGCCGTGAGCCCCTCGTCCTCCTGGCCGGGGATGGTCAGCAGCGACCCGGTGACGTACTCGGGAAAGCAGACCAACCGGCTGCCGAAGTCCTTCGCCAGCAGCACGTCCCGGCGCACCTGCGCGACAAATTCGTCGAAAGACTTGATGGAATGATGGTGAAACTGTACACTACTGACACGTAGCGGCAACACCGTTCACCTCGACGTGGGGATTCGGCCACTCCAGCAGCAGCGCGGCGTTGGCGGACTCCTCGTCCGGGATGTAGTCCCGGACGACCGCTACCGGCCGCAGCCCGGCCCGGAGCTGGGGGGTGATGACCGGGTCCGCCAGTTCGCCGGCGATCACCCGCTGCGCGTACTCTTCCACAGTAAGGGTGCCGGCATGCCGGTGATAGCCCGGCATGCGGCTCGCGGTCAGGAAACGCTCCAGGCCGAGGCGGACCACCAGGTCGAACCGGGCCCGGTAAAGGAGTCGGGCGATTCCCCGGCCCCGGTAGGCCGGCCGCACCGCGATGTCGATGCCGTACAGGGTGTTTCCCCGGGGGTTGTGGGTGCGGATGTAGCCGTTGTCCGATACCTCGGCCCAGGTGTGCTGCGGATGGGCGGGATCGAAGGCGATGATCAGGCTGGTGCAGGAGGCCACCACCTTCCCGTCGATCTCAGCGCACAGGGCGCCCGCGGGGAAGACGGCGATGTGCGACCGGAGCTGTTCGGGCGTCCAGAGCTGCTCCTCGGGGTACGGCGGCGGAAAGCACTCCCGCTGCACTTCGAGGAGCTGCGGGATGTCCGCTTCCGTGTAGGAACGGATGACCACCGGCCCTTCGGCCATGGGGATAGCCACCTCCCTGGGCAGGTTCGGGTCTTTCAAAAGAAAAGTCGAGAAATAGAAAGGAGGACCCCGGGTGAGCGGGGATCACCTCCGGAACCGCACGGTGCTGGCCGGCCTCACCCCGCAGGAGCGGAGGCGGGTAGAGGCACTGGGCCGAACCGCGGCCTTCCCCAGGGGCGCCACGCTTCTCGCCCAGGGGGATGCGCCCACCCGGCTCTACCTCCTCCAGACCGGCACCGTCCGGCTCTTCCGGCTGACCGCCGACGGCCGGGAGGTCACGGCCCAGATCGCCGGGGCCAACACCTTCATCGGCCTGGAGGCTTTGCTGACCGACGAGCCCTACGGGCTGAGCGCGGTGGCGCTGGAGCCGTGCTGCGTCCTGGAACTCACTCGGCCCGAAGCAGAGCAACTCTTTCTGGAAAACCCGGCCATCGCCTTGAAGGCGATCCGGGCCCTGTGCCGCAGTGTCACGGACGCGATGGAATCCCTGTTGACCTACCGGCTCCGGAACGCCCATGGCCGGCTCGTCTACGCCCTGGAGCGGCTGGCGGAGACCCATGGCCGCCGGGAGGGCGACGAGACGGTCATCGACCTGCCGCTGACCCATCAGGACCTGGCCAGCTTAACCGGCCTCTCCCGGCAGACGGTCTCCGGGCTGCTCTCTTCCCTGCGGGCTCGGGGCGCCATCGCGGTGGCGAACCGGCGGATTCGCCTGACCCGGCACTTCCCCTGGGGCTGGGGCCGGGTGGGATAGGGGCGGTAGGCCGGCCAGACCATTGCCGGACCAACCTAAGCCTACCATCGCTTGGGGCAGCGGGTCTGTCGCCCAGGCGACAGGGGG
>JAKKUO010000004.1 GCA_021890795.1 Bacillota bacterium
CGACGCCACCTACGAGGGGCAGCCGGCGGTCGAGTTGAGCGAACTGCTGGCCGGAGCCGCCGGGGACCGGGCGGCCCCCGGCGCCGCGGACGGACCCCGCGGGGCAGACGGAGCCCTTGGCGCGGACGAACCCCTCGGCGTAGGGGGATCCGCCGGAACCGGGCCCGCCTACCCCTGGCGGCTGGCCGGCGAGGTGATCGACCTCCTGCCCGGGGTGGCGGCCGCGGCCCGGGACCGGCTGGCCGGGGTGCCGGCGGCGGTTATCGCCGCGCGGTGGCACCGGGCGGTAGCCGAGGCGGTGGTGGCCGCCGCGGAGCGGGCGGCCCGGGAGACCGGCGTCCGGCTGGTGGGCCTGAGCGGCGGGGTCTTCCACAACCCCTACCTGGCGGAAACGGTGCCCCGGATGCTCCGGGCCCGGGGGCTCGAGCCGCTCCTCCACCGGCAGGTGCCGCCGGGGGACGGGGGGCTCGCCCTGGGCCAGGCGGTGGTCGCCCTCTGGCGGGCCGCGGGCGGAGGTCCGGCGTCCGGCGATGGATGTTGAGACGGGGAGGTAGGATGCCCGATGCACATCCCGGAGGGCTACCTGAGCCCCTCGACCTGCCTGGCGATGGGAGCGGCCTGCGTGCCCTTCCTCCGCCGGGCTATGGCGGTGGTCCAGCAGGAATCCCGGCAGATGCTCCTGCCCCGGATCGCCCTGGCTGCCGCCTTCAGCTTCGCCATCCAGATGATCAACGTCCCGGTGCCGGACGGCACCACCGCCCATGCCACCGGCACCGCTCTGGCTGCCATCGTCCTGGGGCCCTGGGCCGCCCTCCTGGCCCTCACCGTCACCCTGGCCATCCAGGCCCTGGTCTTTGCCGATGGCGGCATCCTGGCCCTGGGGGCCAACGTCTTCAACATCGGGGTGCTGGAGTCCCTGAGCGCCTGGGCCCTCTACCGGCTCCTCACCCGGGGGCCGGGCGGGGAGCGGCGGCGGGTCTGGGCGGCCGCCGCGGCAGCCTTCGTCAGCATCAACCTCTCGGCGCTGGCCACCGGGGTGGAACTGGGGCTGCAGCCCCTCCTCTTCCGGGCCCCGGACGGGACGCCGCTTTACGCCCCGTACCCCCTCTCCCTGGCGGTGCCGGCCATGCTCTACGCGCACCTCCTGGTGGCCGGGCCCCTGAACGCCCTGGTCACCGGCCTGGCGGTCCGGTACCTCATCCGCACCGGCCAGCCCCTCTACGGCGAAGCCCACCCGGCGGCAGTCTCCAGCCCTGCCGCTGCGGCGGATGGGGCCGCACCGGCCCCGGCGGCTGAAGCCGGCGTTGCCCACGCCGCAGCCAGCGCCGCCCACGCCGGGGCCGGCGCCGCCCACGCAGGGTCCGGCGCCACCCAGCCCCCTGTCCGCAACCTGCTGCCCCGGTGGGCCCTGATGGGGCTGGGGCTGACGGTCCTGGCCACGCCCCTGGGCCTGCTGCCGGAAGGAGCGGCCTGGGGCGAGTGGGGCCCGGAGGAGCTGGAAGCCCTTTTCGGGTACGTGCCCGAGGGCCTGCGCCGGTGGGCCGGCTTCTGGCAGGGGCTCATCGCCGATTACGAGGTCCCCGGACTGGGAGACAGCCTGCTCCGGCAGGCCATCGGCTACTGGCTCTCCGCGGCGGTGGGGATCGGGCTCATCGCCCTGACCTTCTGGCTGGTCGCCCGGGTGGCACGGCCCAGCCGGACCCCGGGCAGGTAACGGGGCCATGCTCCCGGAGTGGCTGACCCGGCCCCCCGCCGGTCCGGTGCCCCGGCCCGCCGGGCGGCGGGTCCGGCGCCGGAGCTTCCTTGCCGCCACCCTGGCGGCGGTGCAGGCGTTCTTGGCCGACGCCCTGGGGAGCGGGCCGGTGGAGGGCGGCCGGGACGGAGGGTGGCTCGCCCGGGCCGACCCCCGGGGAAAGGTCACCGGGGTGCTCCTCCTGCTCCTGGCCGCGGCCCTGGCCCGGGAGGCCCGGACCCTCCTGGCCCTGCACCTTCTGGCGGTGGCCCTGGCTCTCAGCACGGGGCTGCCGGTAGGACGGCTGCTGCGCCGGGTCTGGATTGGGATTCCGCTCCTCACCGCGGCCATCGCCCTCCCCGCCACCCTGAGCTGGGTCCGGCCGGGGGAGCCCCTCCTGTGGCTCTGGCGGGTCGGGGAGGAGGTCCGGCTTGGCCCCCTGGCCCTCCCCGGGGAGCTGGCGGTGACCCGGCAGGGGGTGCAGGGGGCCCTGGTGCTGGTCCTCCGCACCGGCACCTCCCTCGGCTACCTGTTCCTCCTTACCTGGACCACTCGATTCAGCGGGATCTGTCGGGGGCTCCGGGCGCTGGGAGTGCCGCCCCTCTTCGTCGCCATCCTCGCCATGACCCACCGGTATCTGGTGGTGCTGGTCCAGCTCCTCGAAGAGCTCTTCACCGCCCGGCGGGCCCGGCCTGGCGCGGTGGCGGGAGCCGCAGGGGCCCGGCCCGGCCAGGCCTTTGTGGCCGGCGCCATCGGGGTGCTCCTCCACCGGTCAGAGGTGCTGACCCGGGAGGTCCACGAGGCGATGGTGGCCCGGGGGTTCCGGGGCGAGGTGCGGCTCTATGCCAGGCCGGACCGGAGCCGGCCCTGGCTCCTGCCCCTCCTGGCCGGGCTGGTAGGAGCGGCGGCGGTGCTGAGCGAAAGACTGCCCGGCGGGGGGTGAAGGGCGGTGGCGGAACCGACCAAGCAGGGGGAGCCGAAGCAGGGGGAGCCGATCCTTCAGGTGGAGAACGTCTGGTACCGGTACCTGGGCCGGTTCCCCGCCCTGGCCGGGGTCTCCCTCGCGGTCTACCCGGGGGAGTTCCTGGCGGTCCTGGGGGCCAACGGCTCCGGCAAGTCCACCCTCCTCCGGCTTCTCGCCGGCCTCATCCACCCCGAAAGGGGGCGGGTCCGGGCCTTCGGGGTCGAACTCAGGCCGGAGACCCTGGAGGACGCCGCCTTCGGCCCGGCCTTCCGGGCCCGGGTCGGCGTCCTCTTCCAGAACCCGGACAGCCAGCTCTTCAACGCCACTGTGGAGGAGGAGATCGCGTTCGCCCCGCTGCAGATGGGGCTCGACGACGGCGAGGTGGCCCGGCGGGTGGAGGCGATGCTGGCCCTGCTGGACCTGGGGCACCTTCGGGACCGGCCGCCCTTTCAGCTCAGCGGCGGCGAGAAGAAGCGGGTCGCCCTGGCCGCGGTCCTGGCCCAGGGGCCGGAGGTGCTGCTCCTGGACGAGCCCATGGCCGGCCTCGACCCCCGGTCCCAGGACCACCTGGCAGACCTTCTGGCCGAACTCCACCGCCACGGGCGGACGATTGTGATGGCCACCCACGACCTGGAGGCGGTCCGGCTTCTGGCCGGGCGGGTGGTGGTCCTGGGGGAGGACCACCGGGTGGCGGCCGACGGCCCCCCGGAGGCGATCCTCCAGGACACCGCCCTCCTCCGGGCGGCGAACCTGATCTCCGCCCGGGGCCGCCGGTCCCGGGACTGAGGGGAAGCGAATACGGCAAACCCCCGGGCCACCAGGGCCCGGGGGTTTCGGTTCGGCTAGTCCTGCATGGTCAGGAGCATGACCGCCTTCTGGGCGTGGAGCCGGTTCTCCGCCTGGTCCCAGACCACCGACTGGGGGCCGTCGATCACCTCGGGCGCCACCTCCTCCCCCCGGTGGGCGGGCAGGCAGTGCATAAAGATCGCGTCGGGCCGGGCCAGGGCCATGAGGTTCCGGTCGACGGTGTACCCCCGGAAGGCCCGGAGCCGGACCTCCCGCTCCGCCTCCTGCCCCATGCTGGCCCAGACGTCGGTGTAGACCACGTCCGCGTCCCGGACCGCCTCCGCGGGGTCGTCGGTCAGGGTGATCCGGGCGCCGGTCTCGGCCGCGTCGGCCCGGGCCTCGGCCACCACCTCCGGGTCCGGGCCGTAGCCCGGGGGGCTGGCCACCGCCACGTGCATGCCGAACTTGGCCCCGCCGTGGAGGAGGCTGTGGGCCATGTTGTTCCCGTCGCCCACGAAGGCCAGCTTCAGCCCCCGGAGCCTCCCCTTCCGCTCCCAGATGGTCAGGAGGTCCGCCAGGACCTGGCAGGGATGCTCCCGATCCGTCAGGCCGTTGATCACCGGGATCTCCGCCCACCGGGCCAGTTCCTGGACCTCCCGGTGGTCGTAGGTCCGGATCATGATCCCGTCCAGATACCGGGAGAGCACCCGGGCGGTGTCGGCGATGGTCTCCCCTCGGCCGAGCTGCAGGTCCGCCGGGTTAAGGAAGATCGCCTGGCCGCCGAGCTGGAAGATCCCCACCTCAAAGGAGACCCGGGTCCGGGTCGAGGCCTTGGCAAAGATCATCCCCAGGGTCTTGCCCCGCAGCGGCTGATCCCGCTGCCCGGACCGGTGGCGGAGCTTCAGTTCCCGGGCGGTCTGGAGGGCGGCGGCCAGTTCCTCCGGGGTCCAGTCGTGAAGAGAGAGGAAGTCCCGGCCCCGGAGGGAGAGCCGGGCGGCCAGGCTCTGGGCCGGGTGCAGGCCGGCGACGTCCCCGGCCGCCCAGGAGAGCGGGGTGGCCATCGGCGCTCCACCTCCTGGCTGAGATCTGGCTTCCATCTTATCGCATATTTATGCAAACTGCAAGCATAGGTATTCATAGCCGGAGGGCCGGAACGCCGGCAGTGCTGCCGCCGGGTCCTTTCGAGGGGATCTCTCGTGGCGGATCCTTCCTGACGGTTCCTTCCTGGGCCGCCGCCTTTCCCCGATGGGGCCCCGGTATGAGGGCCCGGGGGTCGCCGCAGACTACCCGAGAGGATTGCCGCGGCCCGGCCGCGGCCTGGGGGGAGTGGGCATGAACACCTGGCTGCTCCTGACAGCCCTGGTGCTGGCCGCGGGGCTCTATGCCGTCTGGCGGTGGGGCGACGCCCGGCAAGCCTCGATCCGCTCCCGCCGGCAGCGGCAGGAA
The DNA here is from genome assembly GCA_021890795.1 of Bacillota bacterium. Classification (GTDB taxonomy): domain Bacteria; phylum Bacillota; class Sulfobacillia; order Symbiobacteriales; family ZC4RG38; genus ZC4RG38. Next base: position 4,929 of record JAKKUO010000004.1, read on the forward strand.
GGGCGCCTCCGGCAGGAGGTGGAGGGGACGGCCGCCGGAAGGCTGGTCGGGACCGGAGCCGCCCTCGCCGCGGAGACGGCGGAGGAGCTAACTCCCCCGGCCGCACCGGGAGCCCCGGGCCGGAGGGGGGGCCGGGCCGATGCCCCGGTGGAGGCTACCCGCCTACGGAGCGGCGCGGCGGCCCTCCGGCCGCCGCTCCCCTTCCCGGACCGGTACGGGGAGACCTACCTGCAGGGCATGCCCCTGGCCCCGGGCCGGTTCTACCTCTACTGGGAAATGGGTCCGGAGAGCGGGACCGGCGCCCCAGAAGGCGGGGGCGGCCGGGGCAGCCTCTCCCTGCGGCTCACCGACCTGCAGGCCGGGGAGTGGCGGATCCTGCCCCTGGCCGGGGAGCCGGACCACCGGTGGGTGGAGGCCCGGGCCGGGGTGGAGTACCTCTTCGAGCTGGGCTACATGGACTGGGAGAGCGGTCGCTGGCTCCGCACCCTGGCCCGGTGGGGACCGGCCCGAACCCCCGGTCCGGCGGCCTTCCCCGGCGCCCCGGGCCCCGGGGCCGTCGGCGCCGAAATCGGCTGGTCGCCGGGGAGCAGCCACCCGGCGGCGGCATGGGGGATGCGCTCGTAGATGCAGCCGCAGGGATACGTGCTCCTGGTGCTCCACGCCCACCTGCCTTACCTCCGGCACCCGGAAGACCCCGATGCCCTGGAGCTCCACTGGCTCTACCAGGCGATCACCGAGTGCTACCTGCCGCTCCTGGAGGTAATGGAGCGGCTGGAGGCGGAGGGGGTGCCCTTTCCCCTCACCCTCTCCCTCAGCCCGACCCTGATCGCGATGCTGGCCGACCCCCTGCTGCAGCAGCGGTATGAGGAGCACCTGGAGCGGCTGATCGCCCTCTGCGACCGGGAGGTGGCCCGGACGGCCCGCCACGGCCCGATCCACGCCACCGCCCAGTACTACCAGCACCTGTTGCGCCGCCGGCGGCGACAGTGGCACCGGTATCAGGGGGACCTCCTCGGGGCCTGGGCAGGGCTGTGGCAGCGAGGGCGGATCGAACTCATCACCACCGCGGCCACCCACGGCCTCCTGCCCCTCCTGGCCGCCGAGCCCGCCGCGGTCCGGGCCCAACTGCGGGTGGGCCTGCAGGCCTTTCAGCGGGCCTTCGGCCACCGGCCCCCGGGGATCTGGCTGCCCGAGTGCGGCTACTACCCGGGGCTGGAGGCGGAACTCGGCCGGCTGGGGCTCCGCTACTGCTTTCTCGAAACCCACGCCCTCCTGGCCGCCGAGCCGGCCCCGCCCCACGGGGTCCACGCCCCGGTGGAGGTCGGCAGTGGCGTGGCGGCCTTTGCCCGGGACCCGGAGTGCTCCCGGCAGGTCTGGTCCAGCCGGGAGGGATACCCCGGGGACTTTGCCTACCGGGAATACTATCGGGACGTGGGCTTTGACCTCCGGCCGGAGGAACTCAAGCCCTGCCTGCACCCGGAGGGGCACCGGATCGCCACCGGCCTCAAGTACTACCGGATCACGGGCCCCACGGACCAGAAAGAGCCCTACGACCCGGCAGCGGGCCTGCAGACCGCGGACCGGCACGCCGGCCACTTCCTCTGGTGCCGGGAACGGCAGGTGGAGTACCTGGCCCCCCGGCTGGGGCGGCCGCCGGCGGTGCTGGCCCCCTTTGACGCGGAGCTTTTCGGCCACTGGTGGTTCGAAGGGCCCGCCTGGCTGGAGATGCTGGCCCGGAAAGCCCACTTTGACACCCGGATCTGGGCCTTCACCACCCCGAGCCGGTACCTGGCCCAGCACCCGCCCACCCACGGGGCCCAACCGCCCCTCTCCACCTGGGGGGATGGGGGCTACTGCGATTACTGGTGCAACGGGGAAAACCACTGGGTCTGGCGGCATCTGCACCGGCAGTCCGCCCGGATGGCGGCCCTGGCGGCCCGGTACGCCGGGGCGCCGGCGGACAGCCCCACGGGGCGGATGCTCCGGCAAGCCGGGCGGGAACTGCTGCTGGCCCAGGGGAGCGACTGGCCCTTTATCCTCCGGAGCGGCACCCAGGTGGAGTACGCCCGGCGCCGGCTCCTCACCCACCTGGGTCACTTCCACCACCTGGCCCGGGCTTTGGAACAGGGGGAGGGCCCGCCGGAGTGGCTGCCGGAGGCGGAAGCGGCGGCCTGCTGCTTCCCCGACCTCGATCCGGCGGTCTTTGCCTGAGGGGGCTGCCCCGAAAAAAGACAGCCCCCAGGCCATTGCCTGGGGGCTGCCGCCCCAGCGGCCCCGCTGGGGCTCTATGGCAAGCCGGTCACCGGCCTTGTTTCCCGTTAGCCCTGCGGGAAGGTCCCGCCGGCCAGCTGCTGCTCGGCCAGGGCGACCAGCTGCCGGGTGATGTTGCCACCGACGGCGCCGTTCACCTTGGACGGGACGTCGCCGAGGTACCCCTGGTAGTTCGGGATGCCGAGCTGGGAGGCGATCTGCTGCTTCAGCTGGTCCAGGGCCTGGGCTGCCTGCGGGACGACTTTCCGGTTGTTCCGAGGCATCGAGGCACCCTCCTGTCTGGCTCGTGTAGTGTGGGGTTCACCCATAGTGTGGCCAACACGCCGGCCGGTATTCCGGCAACGAGCCAGGATGCTGCCGGGAACCGCTGGGCCTGTCGCCATGGCAACCCCTGGGCGGAGGCTGAGCCGACCCTGGAGCTAGGGGAACCCCGGGCCCGCAGACCGACATAGCGGGTCCCGTCTGGACACTCCCCGCGCTCGTGTGGTAACGTAGTCTGGGGTCTTACTGAGAGTGATTTTCATTATCACTTGCCGCTTCCTGCGTACGCCTACTTCCGGCCCCGCCCGGCCTGGAGCTGCTGGCCGGATTCGCCCTCCTCACCCTTGGCGCGAGGTGGAAAGCCGATGCCCGTCCTCCGCACCGAAGGCCTGACGGTGGCCTACGGCGAGAGGCCAGTGCTCGACGGCCTCACCCTGACCATCCCCGCCGGCCGCATCACCGCCCTGGTGGGGCGGAACGGCTGCGGCAAGTCGACCCTCCTCCGGGCCCTGGCCCGGCTCCTGCGGCCCCGGGGAGGCACCGTCTACCTGGACGGCGCCTCGATCTTCCGGATGCCGACCCGGGAGGTGGCGCGACGCCTGGGCATCCTGCCCCAGGCCCCCTCCGCTCCGGAGGGGCTGACGGTCCGGGAGCTGGTGGCCCTCGGCCGCTACCCCCACCAGGGCTGGCTGCGGCAGTGGTCCGAAGCCGATGAGCGGGCGGTGGAGAGCGCCCTGGCGGCGACGGGGATGCTGGACCTGGCTGACCGGCCCCTGGACGCGCTCTCCGGCGGGCAGCGGCAGCGGGCCTGGATCGCCATGGCCCTGGCCCAGGAGACGGAGATCCTGCTGCTGGACGAGCCCACCACCTACCTGGACATGGCTCACCAGGTGGAGGTGCTGGAGCTGCTCTACGAGCTGAACCAGGCCCGGGGTCGGACCATCGTCATGGTGCTCCACGATCTCAACCAGGCCTGCCGGTATGCCCACCACCTGGTGGCCCTGAAGGACGGCCGGATCTACGCCCAGGGGGACCCCCGGGAGGTGGTCACCCCGGAGATGGTCCGGGAGGTCTTCGGCATCGAGTGCTGCGTGCTGACGGATCCCCTGGCCGGCACCCCCCTCTGCATCCCCGCGGCCTGCAAGGGCTGCACCGGAAACACCCCTCCCAGGGGCCGCACATAGGCTGGGAGGGAACCACGGCTTCCGACGGGAGGGATGGCCGTGCCCTCATCCCAGCCCCACAGCGGCTCCGAGAGCGCCCAGGGCGGCCACGGCCCGGGCCACGCATTCACTTCGTGCTTCTCCCTGCCCGCTTCCACCGGTTTTCCCCCGGTGAGCCGGCACCTCGGCTTTACCTGCTGCTTCACCGGCTGCGTCATCCTATTTCAGTTCATCCAGCCCCCGCCCCCGGGCAGCATCCTCGGCACCCTGACCAGCTTCACCGGGTGCAGCCTCCCCCTGGTCCAGACCCATCCCACCCCTCATGGGGAGATTCCCCTCGCCGCGGTGGACCGGCAGTTCGCCACCCTCTGCGGCGACCTGGTGCTGGTCCACGGGCGGGTCGCCCTGGATGTGAAGTGCGTCTTCCCGGGGCCGCATCCCTCCGCCCTGCAACCCTTCTCCTGTTTCGCCGTCTGACGGGCTCTGTTTCGCCGTCTGACGGGCATGCGTCTTGCCGTCTGACAGGCATTCGCCGACGGGCATACGGCCGGTTCCGACGGGGCAAGCACATCCGCACAATGGGGCCAGGCCCCGGCAGCCGCCGCTGCCGGGGCCTGGCACGTCTGTCTTTCGGGCTGGTTTATCCGCCTTTCGGCGCTCAGTGGCCTTCGCTCGACATCTCCGGGGCGTGGAAGATCTCGGGCCGGGGCTCCCCCTCCACCTCGAGGTAGGCGACGGCCCCCTTGTCCAGCGCCCGGCTGATCGCGTGGTCCACCAGGATGTACCGGCCCGGGACGTCGACGGTGAACTCCACCCAGGTGGCGCCCCCCGGCGGGATCGTCGTCGTCTGGACGTTGTGCAGGCCCTCGGTGGCGCCCTCGGGGTGGACCACATCAAAGACCTCGCCGATGATGTGGAAGTACGAGGGCAGGTTGGGACCGCCGTTGCCCACGAAGATCCGGATCCGCTCGCCCACCCGGGCCTTCATCGCCCGCTCGCCGGTCAGCCCGGCCTTCATGCCGTTGAAGACCACGAAGTTCGGGTGCTCCTGGAAGAGCCGATCGCTGTCGAAGGCGAGGTGCCCCTTGGCGCCCCGGTCCCCCGCGGTGTAGAACTCGCCCTGCATCACGTAGAACTCCCGGTCCACCGGCGGCAGCCCCTCCTCGGGCTCCACCACGATCAGGCCGTACATCCCCTGGGCGATGTGGGTGGGGATGTGGGGCGTCGCGCAGTGATAGACGTAGACCCCCGGGTTCAGGGCCTTGAAGGTGAAGACCTTCTCCTCTCCGGCCTTGGTCTGGGTGGCCACAGCCCCCCCGCCAGGGCCGTTGACGGCATGGAGGTCGATGGAGTGGGCCATGGTGCTGTCCGCGCGGTTCTTCAGGTGGATCTCCACCGTGTCCCCCTGCCGGACCCGGATCATCGGCCCCGGCACCTTGCCGCCGAAGGTCCAGTACCGGTAGGTGGTGCCGTCAGCCAGGTAGCCGGTCACCTCCACGGTCTCCAGTTCGACGACCACCTTCTGGGGCTCGGTGCGCCGGACGGGCGGCGGCAGGTCCGTGGGATCCCGCACGATGTCGACCGCGTCCTGAGCCGGCGGATTGGCTGCCTGGGCCGGCTGCCCGCCGGACGGCTCTCCCTGGCCCGGAGCGGTGGACGGGTTGCCGGCCTGTGCGGAACAGGCCGCGGTGACCAGCCCGACGGCCGCCAGAAGGGCCAACCTCCTGATATGACGGATCGTTGCCATGAGAGCGCACCTCCTCGACGCGCAGATCGGTATAGGGTGGTGGCAGTGGGCGATGGCACCGCGCCATGAGCCCCGGGGCTTCGGCCCTAACCATACCGCCACGGGCTACCGCCGGCCGGTGATATCTGTCACAAAAGCAAAAAATGGCACAAACGGACAATATCTCCGTAAGCCAAAGGGACCGGGGGTGAACCAGCGCCTCGGCTGCGGATCCTAGGGCGGAGACCCGGCCGTCCACGCCGGCGGGGAGGAAACGGACCCTACCGGCGAGTAGTGGAATCGGAAAGAGGGGGTGACCCAAATGGCCCACCGGTTCGATCCGGCCGAGATGGATCGGCTCCTCGCCCCGGACCGGCGCCAGTGGCTGGATCCGGCCCGGATCCTCGGGATCCTCGGCCTGCGGGAGGGCATGACCCTGCTGGACGTGGGCTGCGGGCCGGGTTACTTTGCCCTGGAGGCCGCCCGGAGGGTGGCTCCGGCGGGAAAGGTCTACGGGGTGGACGTCTCCGAGGAGATGCTGGCCCGGCTCCGGGAACGGGCGGCCGCCGCGGGGGCGGAGAACCTGGTGCCGGTGCTGGCGGAGGAAGAGGACGAGTATCCGGTACCCAGCGCCAGCTGCGATGCCGCCCTGCTGGTCGATGTCTACCACGAGGTGGACCCGGCCTCGGGTTTTCTCGGCGAGATCCGCCGGATCCTGAAACCCGGGGCCCAGGTCCTGGTGGTCGATTGGAAGCCCGAGCCCACCCCCCTGGGCCCGCCGGTGCCGCAGCGGATTGCTCCCGAGGATGTGGTGGAGGAGATGACCTGGAGCGGGTACGAGTTCCTCGGCCCCCAGGAGGTGGGCCCCTACCACTACGGCCTCCTCTTCCGGCGGCCCTGACCCGCGTGAAGACCCCCGGCGCCTTGCGCGCCGGGGGCCTCGCTTTCTCCTATGGGCGGCGCTCTTCCAGAGGGCCCTCGCTAGGGCCCTCGCTCTTCCTGGGGGCCCTGTCGCCGCGCCTATTGTGCCTCTCGACCCAGCCCCCCGAGGATCTGCCGGAGCCGGCCCATCTCCTCCTCGGCCCGGCGGCGGTCCGCCGCCTCCGCGTAGATCCGGCAGAGAGGCTGGTGGGGGACCGGCAGCACCGTAAGGGTGCAGCCGTCCGGGGCGGTGAGCCGCAGGCCGCCGGCGATGGGCTGGGCTCCGTCGCCAAAGGCTTCCGCCAGGGCCCGGAGCAGCCGGGGGCGGCTCTCCCAGGGGAGGGCGACGGTCGCCCGGGCGAGGCGCACCGGCGGCAGGCCGGCGAGAAGCTCCGCCAGCCCGTACCCCGAGAGGGCCAGGTGGTCCAGGAGGCGGCTGAGGAGCCGGAGGGGCTCTTCAGCCGGCGCCTCCCCGGGCTCCACCCGGCGCCACCGCCGTCCCCAGCCGGCGCAGACGGCCTCCAGGGCCACCGGCGCCGCCGCGGGGATGGGCACCGGCTCCCCGGCCGGCAGGTACCGGCAGGCGAGCAGCAGCTCCACGGACTGGAGCACCTCCTCCGGCAGGGGCTCTCCGGTGGGGCCGGCCAGCCACCAGCCGGGGTGCAGCGCCCCGATCCCCGCCCGCACCGGGGCCGGGCCGCCGGCCGCCCCGCCCCCGGCGTCCGGGCCGCCGGCCGCCCCATCCCCAGTGTCAGGGCCCCCGGCTTCCCCATCCCCGGCGCCCCGGCCGGGGCGCAGCAGCCGGAACCCCAGGGCGCCGGCCCACTCCTCCAGGAGGGGAAGCCGGTCGGGGGTGGTGGTGAGGTCCAGGGCAGGCCGCCGGCGCTCCTCCGGCGTGGAGAGCAGTTCCGCCCGGAGAGAGGCGAGGTAGGCTCCGGTGGCCCCGGGCCATGGCGTCACCTGTCCGGGCTCCCCCGGGGGCAGGGCCGCTCCCTGATCCCGCCAGGCCTGCTCCAGCTTCCGGAGCAGCCCCCCGCCGAAGGGGCAGCCCCCCGGCCCCAGGGGGAGCACCCGGACCACCGGGCCATCCCGGAGGATCTGCAGCCCGCCGGCGGCCCGCCGGTGGCCCACCGCCCAGGCGGTCACCCCGGGGAGGACGCTGCCCAAGTCTGCCACCGGGCGGCCCAGGAGCCGCAGCCCCCCCACCAGCAGTTCCCGGATGAGGGGAGCGGTGCCCCCGGGGTCGGCCCCCACCACCACCTCCCCGGCGGGCAGAGCCGCGGCCGCCGCGCCGGCGTAGCGCAGGAGTTCTTCTACCGTCCAGTCCACGCCGATCCGGCCTTCGAGGCTGCCGTCCTCGGCAAAGGGCAGGCCGCCCCCGGACCAGATCAGGTTCCGGGTGGCCAGGGCCCCCGGCGCCACCCAGCGGCCTGGCCAGATCCGCACCCCCGGCTGGACCTCCGCCTCCCGGGCCACCCGGGCTCCGGTGCCCAGGGCCGCCCCGTGGTAGACCGCCGCGCCGGCCTCCACCCGGACCCCGTCTCCCGCGACGGCACCCCGGATCTCCGCCCGGCGGCCCACCCGGCAGCGGCAGCCCAGGACCGTCCGCTTCAGTGACGCCGCCGGCTCCACCAGGGACCCGGCCCCCAACACCACCCCCTCCAGGAGCCGGGCCCCCCGGAGCACCCGGCAGCCCGGCCCCAGGTAGGCCGGACCCCGGATCTCCACCCCGGCTTCCAGGTCCACCTCCCCGTCCAGCCAGAGGCCAGGGGCGACCTCCCGTCCCGGCGGTCGGAGCCGCAGCCGCCCCTCCAGCAGGTCCAGGTTGGCCTGAAGGTAGGCCTCCAGGTCGCCGATGTCCCGCCAGTAGCCCCCGGCCTCCCAGCCGTACATCGGCACCCCGGCGGCCAGGAGGGCGGGGAAGAGGTCCCGGGCGAAGTCGAAGGGCCGGTCCCGGGGCACCTGCCGGAGGACCTCGGGCTCCAGGACGTAGATGCCGGCGCTCACCAGGTCGGTGAAGCACTCCGCCCGGGTGGGTTTCTCCAGAAACCGGCGGACCCGGCCGTCGGGGGCCGTCAGCACGGCGCCGTAAGGGGTCGGATCGGGCACCCGGGCCAGGGCCAGGGTGACCAGGCTCCCCCGCTCCCGGTGAAAGGCCAGAAGGGCAGAAAGGTCAAAATCCGTCAGGGCGTCGCCGCTGAGGACCAGAATCGGCTCCTCCGGCGCCAGGGGCAGCGCTGCCACCCCGCCGGCCGTCCCCCGGGGCTCCGGCTCCACCTCCATCCGCAGCCGCAGCCCCGGTCCCCCGCCGGTTTCGTACTCCGCTGCGATGGCCCGGGCCATGTAGCCCAGGGTGAGCCAGGCCTCCTGTACCCCCAGGGCCGCTACTCCCTCCAGGATGTAGGTCAGAAGGGGCTTGCCGCAGATCGGAACCAGCGGTTTGGGCCGATCGCAGGTCAGGGGGCGCAACCGGCGCCCCTCGCCCCCGGCCATGATCACCACCTGCACGCCGTCAGCCTCCCTGTCCTCTCAGTGCAGCGGGCTCTTGGCGGGTTCCACGGTGAGACGGGACGGAGGGGCGGCGGGGTTGGCCGCTCCCCATGGGCTGACCGCCGCCCCCCAGGGGCTGGCCGCCCACTCTGCCAGGACCTGCCGGTACACCTGCTCCGTGGCCTCGGCGACCCGATCCCAGGTGTACCGGGCCAGCACCTTGGCCCGTGCCCGGGCGGCCATCTGCCGGCTGCCGGCGGGGTCGTGGAGGGCAGCCAGGATCTGCTCCGCGAGGGAGTCGGGGTGGCCGGGGAGGGCCTTGCGGCCGTCGACCCCGTGTTCGACAATCTCTGCCATCCCCCCGACGTCGGAGACCACCAGGGGGGTGCCCGCGGCCATCGCCTCCAGGGCCACGATCCCGAAGGGCTCGTAGGTGCTGGGCACCACCGCCAGGTCGGCATAGCGGAAAAGGGCCCACCGGTCCCCGTCGTTCAGGAAGCCGGCGAAATGGACCCGGTCCTGAAGCCCCAGGTGCCAGGCCCGCTCCCGGAGCTCCCCCTCCCACGGCCCCCGGCCGGCGATAACCAGCCGCAGGTGGGGAAACCGCTCCACTACCCGGGGCAGGGCTTCCAGCAGCACCCCCGCCCCCTTCTCCGGGACCAGGCGGCCCAGGAAGTAGATCAGGGGCCAGCCCGGGGGCGCCAGGTGTTCCCGGGGGGGCAGGGGGCCATCGGGGTCCGGGGGCAGGTCGATGCCGTTGGGGATCACCGGCACCGCTTTGTCCGCCGGCAGGCAGAAGAGGCGGCGGACCTCCTCCGCCATGGCCCGGCTGCAGACGATCACCTGCCAGGCCTGGTAGGTCAGCCACCATTCGACGTCATGTATGTATTTGTGCCCGGCATGGTGTATGCCCGACATCCGGCCGTGCTCGGTGGCGTGGACCGTGGCCACCAGGGGCAGGCGGAAGCCGTGCTTCAGCACCGTCCCCGCGTAGGCCGCGAGCCAGTCGTGGGCGTGGAGGATCACCGGCTCCCGCAGGCCCTGGAGGTAGCGGATCCCCGCCTCTGCCATGGCGAAGTTGAGGTGCATGGCCCACCCGGGGAAGTCCAGGGCGTGGCTGAGGTAGGGGTGGACCCGCTGGATCGTAAGGGAACCCTCCTCCTCGTAATCCGGGAGGCCGCCCCCAGCCCGGGTGATGACGTGGACCGGCAGCCCCCGGCGAGCCAGGGCCGTGGCCAGGCCGTGGACATGCCGGGCCAAGCCCCCCTCGATCACCGGCGGGTACTCCCAGGAGAGCATGACGATGCGCATGGGCATTCCTCCTGCCCCGGTTTGGCTCCAGGCGTTTGGCTGCACGCGTCGAGCTGCGGGCACTTGGCTTCTGGCGACGAGCCGCCCGCCGGATGCAGGGACCCCGGTTAGTATGGCCGCTCCCGTCTGGGCCTCTCCCGTCGGGTCCGCGGCGCTCCCGGAAGGGGATGCCCCGCGGCGCTGCCGGCAGGGGTTGCCCCGGACCGGGTCTGGTGTGCACCGCCCAAGAGACCGACGGAGACCAGATGCCCCAGGAGGAACTGACCTAACTGGTCAAGAATAACGAAAACGGGAAAGAGAAAAAAGAAAAGAACCGGGACTTCGCCCGGTTCCTTCTCTGCCCGTCGGTGGGGAGCCAATCGCTGCTCCCCGGAGCCAATCGCCCGGCTTCCGCCCGGCGCTGGCGGTCTACGCGCCCTCCTTGGCTGCCTCCATCTGAGCCCCGAACTTCTCCTTGAAAGCCGTCGGCGACAGGGGCGGCCGGCCAAGGTAACCCTCGGGGTCCTGGATGTCGGCCTCCGTCGCGCCGGTCTGCTTGGCGAAGATCCAGGTGGGCGTCCCCTTGACGGACCGGCCGTGGGGCTCCACCGAGGCTCGGGAGTACTTGAGGCCGATCTTGAGCAGGTCTTCCATCTCGAAGACCAGGTTCTCCGGGTTGACCTTGCAGAGCTCGTACTCGTTGGCCATGACCAGGGAGTCGAAGGGACAGGCCTCGACGCAGAGGTTGCAGAGCATGCACCGGCTCATGTCAATCGCGAACCGGTCCAGCTCCTTCTTCTTGGTCTCCTTGTTCTGGTGCCACTCGATGTGGATGACGTGCACCGGGCAGGCCTCAGCACACTGCATGCACGCCGTGCACTTGTACTCGCCGGTGAGCAGATTGGTCTTCAGAACCGGGATGCCGCGGAACCAGTCCGGCACCTCCGGGCGCTCTTCCGGGTACTGGACCGTCACGGGCTCTTCGAAGACCATCTCCCGGAAGGTAATCGCCAGGCCCTTCACCAGGGACTTACCGGTCCGGAAGGCTTCCGTGACGAGGTTCACCGCTGTCTCCTCCTTCGGGGAACCATCGACCCCTACGGTACTCGGGCGGTCCACACGGACTTCTTTGCCGACTCATTTCATTGTAAACGCGTCGTGGTGAATTTCACAAGAGGGAATTCCGCGGCCATCCGGCTCCACCACAAGGCTCCGCTCCGGGGGAATTCCGCCCGGAAGCCGGCGGCGATGAAAGGACAAACCGAAGGCCCGGCGGCTTGCCGCCCGGGACCCGGAGGAGGTAGGGAGCATGCGGAGAACGGGTGGCAGGCTGTGGGCGCCGGCGGGGCTGGCGCTCCTCGTCTTGATGGTGGGCGGGGCGTGGTGGAGCACCCGAAGCCCGGAGTCCCCGCCGGCGGCACCTCTCGCGGTGTCATCCAAGACCCGGGAGACCGCCGCCCCGGCGGCCCTGGAGTCGCCGCTGGCGGCGCCGCCGGCGCCCGCGGCAGAAGGGCTTCCGGCCGCAGCGGCAGACCCATCCCCAGTGACTTCCCCGGCAGCAGAACCATCGCCGACGGCTGCACCGGCAGTCGCGGCAGGAAAGCCTCCGGCCGCCGCAGCGGCCACACCCCCGGCAGCCCCCCGTGAAAAGCGGTAAGCGGTACCCATCCTCATCTACCACGAACTCGGCGACGGCCCCAACAACCTTTACTTGCGGCTCAGCGAGTGGGAGGCACACGTGGACTACCTGGCCCGGGCGGGCTACAACACCGTCACCCTGGCCCAGCTTTACCGGCACCTGACCAGCGGGGAACCCTTGCCGGAGAAGCCCGTGGTGATTACCTTCGACGACGGCTACGCCAGCTTCTACGAGCACGCCTTTCCCCGGCTCCGGGAACGGGGGTTTGTGGCGACGCTCTTCGTGATTACCGACAAGGTCGGCACACCGCGGTACGTGACCTGGGAGCAGGTGCGGGAGATGGCGGCGGCGGGCATCGAAATCGGGTCCCACACCGCGACCCACCCGGACCTGCGGGAACTCGAGGCGAGCCAGCTGGAGCACGAGGTGTCCGGTTCTCGAAAGACGCTGGAAGAGCAAGTGGGGGTCCCGGTCCTCTTCTTCTGCTACCCGGGGGGCTACTACGATGAGGCAGCCCTGGCCGCGGTCCAGACCGCCGGCTACCTGGGGGCGGTGACCACCGTCTTCGGGGCGGCCGCCCCCGGAGACGACCCGCTCCAGTGGCCCCGGGTGCCGGTGAGCCGCGGGGACACCCCCAAGAAGCTGCAGGCGCTCATCGACGCCGCCCTGGCCCGGAGCGGTAGCTGAAGCCTCTAAACCGCCTCGCCCCGGGCCCGGCGGCCCTCGAGCCAGCACCGGCGGCAACGTGCCTCGTACTTGTCGTCAGCGCCGATTTCCACCACTGCGGTCTTGGGCCGGAGGGCAAAGGCCTTGGTCGCGGGCTCCCCGCAGACCACGCAGACCCCGTAGACGTTGGTGATGTTGTCCGCGATGGCCAGGAGCTGGGGCATGCACCCGAAGGGCTTGCCCTCAGAGGTGATGGAGAGCCCTGCCGCGATGACGTAGTGCCCCCGGTTGGCCAGTTCCTGCACCACTTCCACCAGACCGTCATCGAAGAACTGCACCTCGTCGATGCCGATGACGTCCGGCCGGTGGGTCTCCGCGTACCAGAGGATCTCGTTGGGGTTGTCCACATACCGGGCCTGCAGCCGGAGGCCGTCGTGGGAGACCACCTCTTCCCCCTCGGTGTACCGGCGGGCCACCGAGGGCTGAAAGACCACCGCCGTCCGCCTGGCCAGGATGAAGGTGCGGATCCGGCGGATCAGTTCCGTGGTCTTACCTGCGTACATGCTCCCCGAGGTGATGACATCGATCCAGCCATAGTCGATGTTCCGATGCATGCCATAACCCCCTTGCCTGGTTGGCACCCCGGCAAGGGGGGTTCGCTCATCCGGTAGGCCAATCCTGCCGGCCCAGGCGTCAATCCCCCGGAGGGGCGGGCGCAGGTAGCGACCCGGGGGACGATCCAGGCGGTGCGGGTGCAGGTGCCGACCCGGGAGGCGACCCCGGCGGCACTGGCGCAGGTGACGGCCCGGGAGGCGACCCCGATGGCGGCGACGGCCTGGCGGGCGCCGGGGGCGCGGCGAAGTACCGGGCGAGGCCCAGGAAGATCGCGTGGGCGAGCCGGTCCTGGTACGCCGGGTCCCGGAGCCGCTGCTCCTCTTCGGCGTTGGAGAGGAAGCCGACCTCCACGTTGGCAGCCGGGACCGGCGACCGCTCCAGCACCAGCTGCTTGATGGGCCGGTGGGTCCGGGTGGTCCCGGTCAGCTCCCGTAGGGCCTCCTGGAGGACCCGGGCCAGCCGCTCCCCCTCCGGCCGGCCCCGGGGATCGTAGAAGACCTGGGCCCCCTGCCAGCGGCTGTTGCGGCCAAGGGCATTGGCGTGGATGGAGAGGAGCACCTCCGCCTGATGGATCTCCGCCAGCCGCACCCGGGCCATCAGCTCCTGCCGCCGGCGGGTGGTCTCCGTGGGCACCGCCTGGGCCCGGAGATCGGTGTCCGTCTCCCGGGTCAGCACCGGCCGGGCGCCGGCCAGGACCAGCAGGTCCCGGAGCCGGAGGGCGACGGCCAGGGTGATCTCCTTCTCCGGCGTCCCGGCCACCCCCACCACCCCGCCGTCGGGACCCCCGTGGCCGGGGTCGAGGACGATGACCCTTCCCTCCAGGGCCCGGGCCACGGACTCGGGACTGGCTCCGGCCTCCGGCGGGGGCTCCGGCCGCCCGGCCCGGGAGCGAGTACCGGTCCACAGCCCCCCGGCCAGGGCAGCGGCGACGAGCAGGCCCACCAGGGCCGCCCGTCCCGGCCGCGGTGCCGGCCCCCGCCGGCCCTGCCCGCTCCGCCTGGTCCCGGGCCGCCAGCCCAGCCGCGCCCCCAGGAGGGCTGCCCATCCCGGCCGCCGGTCGCCCCGGTGCCCCGGCCCTCGGCCCATCGCCCCTGCCCCCTTTCTGCCGCTGCCGCCCCAAGGGTATGCGGCCGCCGGGCCGGCCTTGCCAGTCCCGGATCGGGGCCAGGATCCGGGGGGTGCACCGGTTCCTCCACCGGGTCTGGGCCCTGGTCCAGCGATACCGGCAGCAGGGCCGGGACCGGGAGCCCGCCGGCCCCTCCCCCGACCGGCTCCGGACCCTCCACCGGACGGTGGCCCGGGTGACCCGGGACCTGGAGGGCCTGCGGTACAACACCGCGCTGGCGGCGCTCATGGAGTTCGCCAACAGCCTCCAGGCCCAGGACCTCCTCAGCCGGCAGGAGGTGGAGACCCTGCTGCTGCTTCTGGCGTCCTTCGCCCCGTACATCACGGAGGAGCTGTGGGAGCAGATCGGCGGCCCCTTCTCCATCCACCACCAGCCCTGGCCCACCTACGACCCGGCCCTCGCCGAAGAGGAGGGCTGGGAGGTGGCGGTCCAGGTGAACGGCCGGGTGCGGGAGGTGCTCCGGCTCCCGCCCGGGGAGAGCCAGGAGGCGGTGCTGGCCGCAGCCCTGGCCGCGCCCCGGGTGGCGGCTGCCCTCCGGGGCCGCCCGGTACGCCGGGTCTACTACGTGCCGGGCCGGCCCCTCAACCTGGTGGTGGACAGGGAGGCAGCCGGGCCGAGACCGGACGGGGAGGCGGCCGGGTAAGAAGCGAACGGGGGGCGGACAAAAGGCAGATGGAGACCCAGCGAGGCAAGAAACGGGCCCGCGGCCTGGCCGCGGGCCCATACCATTCTGCACAACCCTCTGCGGTTCGGCGTTAACGCTTGGAGAACTGCGGCGCCTTCCGGGCCTTCTTGAGGCCGTACTTCCGGCGCTCCTTCATCCGCGGGTCCCGGGTGAGGAAGCCGCCCTGCTTCAAGATCGGGCGCAGGTTGGCGTCTGCCTTCACCAGTGCCCGGGCGATGCCGTGCCGGACCGCACCGGCCTGGCCGCTGATGCCGCCACCCACTACCCGGGCGATGACGTCAAACTTCCCCAGGGTCTCGGTAACCACCAGGGGCTGCTGCACCATCACCTGCAGCGCCTTGATGGGGAAGTACTGTTCCAGGGGCCGACCGTTGATCACGATGTTCCCAGTGCCGGGGAGCAGGCGCACCCGGGCCACGGCTTCCTTCCGCCGGCCAGTGCCCCAGAACTGGGCGGTCGCAAGAGCCATTCGACTTGCCTCCTCCTTCCGGCCTTAGATCTCCAGCGGCTCGGGCTTCTGGGCCGCATGGGGATGCTCGGGTCCGGCGTAGACCTTCAGCTTCCGGAACATCTTCCGGCCAAGCCGGTTCTTGGGCAGCATGCCCCAGACCGCCAGCTCGATCACCCGGGTGGGCCGGTTCTCGATCATCCACCGGGCGGTGAACTGCTTGACACCGCCCAGGTAGCCGGAGTGCCGGAAGTAGATCTTCTTATCCAGCTTCTTACCCGTCAGCCGAATCTTCTCGGCGTTGATGACAATCACGTAGTCGCCGCAGTCGATGTGCGGGGTGAAGGTGGGCTTGTGCTTGCCCCGGAGCACCGCGGCGACCTTGGCCGCCAGGCGCCCCAGGGTCTTGCCCGTCGCGTCCACAACGTACCACTTCCGCTGCACATCGGCGGGCGTGGCCATGTAGGTGGTTCTCACGGCAGTCCCTCCCACCGTCGGTGACTCTCCGGAAATGTACGGCAACGGCCGCGCCACGACCGCGCAGGGCGGTCGCCACGCCCGTACCGGCACGGGGCTGGGGACCGGCAGCAGGCGGGTGCACGAACCGAAAGACACACGCAGTCAACGTACAATATTCTAAGGCCCTGCCCTGGTAGTGTCAAGCAAACCCGGCGCTGCAGGCCAGGCTACTGGCCGTGCCAGAGCAGCAGGCCAGGCTACTCGTCGTACCAGACCCGCTCCAGGCAGAGCCCCTTGGCCGGGGCGGTCTTCCCTGCCAGTTCCCGACGGCCCGTGGCCAAGGCCTCCCGGACCTGGTCCAGGGTGCGCTTCCCCAGCCCCACCTCCATGAGGGTACCGGCCAGGATCCGGACCATGTTGTAGAGGAAGCCGTCCCCCTCAGCCTCGATCCGCAGGAGCCGGCCCACCGCCGGCCCCGGTGGCAGCTCCAGCACCTCCAGACGGAAGAGGGTCCGGACCGAGGTCTTGGCCGAGCCGCCGGTGGACCGGAAGGCAGCGAAGTCGTGCCGGCCCTCGAGGATCCGGGCGGCGGCCCGCATCGCCTCCACGTCCAGCGGCTGCGGCTCCCAGGCGGCGTACCGCCGGAGGAGCGGAGAGGGGAAGGGGCTGTTGTCGATGGTGTAGCTGTAGAGCTTGCGCCGGGCGTGGAACTGGGCGTGGAAGTCCGGGGGGACCTCCCAGGCCCCTACCACCTGGATGTCCGGGGGCAGCCGGCTGTTGAGGGCGTAGGGGAAGCGGTCCACGGGGATGCGGCTTTCGGTGTGGAAGTTGACCACCTGTCCCCGGGCGTGAACCCCGGCATCGGTCCGACCGGCGACGTAGAGCCGGGGGGTCTCCCCGGTGGTGGCCTGGATCGCCTCCAGGAGCCGCTGGGCAATGCTCACCCCGTTGGGCTGGGGCGCCCAGCCGACGTAGTCGGTGCCGTCGTACTGGAGCAGCAGCTTGAT
Organism: Bacillota bacterium; assembly: GCA_021890795.1. Lineage (GTDB taxonomy): Bacteria > Bacillota > Sulfobacillia > Symbiobacteriales > ZC4RG38 > ZC4RG38. Next base: position 21,696 of record JAKKUO010000004.1, read on the forward strand.
GTTCCGCATGCCACCTTACCCCGCAAACCAGCGCAGGTAGACCACCCCGGCGGCAAAGGCCGCCACCGCCAGGGCCGTCACCCCGTCCCGCCAGGTGTACCGCAGCTCCCGCATCCGGGTCCGGCCCCGGCCCCCCCGGTATCCCCGGGCCTCCATCGCCACCGCCAGCTCGTCGGCCCGGCGGAAAGCGGCGACGAAGAGGGGCACCAGGATGGGCAGGAGCGCCTGCATCTGGGCCAGGGGGCCCCGAACCCGGAGCCGGGCGCCCCGGGCCTGCTGGGCCCGGAGGATCCGCTGGGCCTCGTCGAAGAGGGTGGGGACAAACCGCAGGGCGATGGTCATCATCAGGGCCAGTTCCGCCGTGGGGAGCCCCAGGCGCTGAAACGGTCGCAGGAGCCGCTCCATGCCGTCGGTAAGGGCGATGGGGGTGGTGGTCAGGGTGAGGAGAGAGGTGACCAGCACCAAGAGCACCAGCCGGAGGGCCATCAGGCCGCCGAAGGCCAGCCCTTCCCGGGTGACGTGGAAGGGCCCCCACCCCCAGAGGGTCTCCCCGGGGGTCATCAGGGCGTTAAAGGCGACGGTGATCACGAGGAAGACCAGGATCGGCCTGAGCCCCCGGATGAGGGTAAGGGGCGGGATCCGGCTGGCCACCAGGGCGAGGAGGGCAAAGCCCCCGACCAGGTAGAACCCCTTTGGCTCTTTCACCAGGAAGATCAAGATGCTGTAGGCCAGGGTGGCCAGGAGCTTTGTCCGGGGATCCACCTGGTGGAGAAAAGACCGGCCGGGGTAGTACTGGCCCAGGGTAACGTTAAACACCGGCCCTGCCCCCTTCGCGGCTGCCCTCCTGGCAGCCGTGCCTAGGACCTTCTGGCCCCCCGCCCTCCGGGCAGCCCTGCCGCTGGCCTTCCGGCCCGCCGCCCTGCCGGCCTGCCTGGCGCCGGGCCGCCAGGGCTGCCGTCACCTCGGCCACCGCCTCCCGGATGGTCACCGCCTGGCCGGGCACCGGCCAGCCCCGGGCCTTGAGGGCGTCCACGAGTTCTGCGGCCACCGGCGCCGCCAGTCCCAGGGCGGCCAGTTCCCGGTGCCGGCGGAAGAGCACCCGGGGCGGGCCGTCCATCACCACCCGGCCCTGGTCCAGCACCACCACCCGGGTGGCGAGCTCCGCCACATCCTCCATGGAGTGGGAGACCAGGACGATGGTCATCCCCTCCCGGTGGAGGTTCCGGATTAGGTCCAGGATCTCCCGGCGCCCGAGGGGGTCGAGGCCCGCCGCCGGCTCGTCCAACACCAGGACGTCGGGGCGCATGGCCAGCACCCCGGCCAGGGCCACCCGCCGGGCCTGGCCGCCGGAGAGGGAAAAGGGCGATCGGGTGAGCAGCTCCTCCCCCAGCCCCACGGCCCGGAGGGCCCACCGGACCCGGCGCTGGACCTCCGCGGGCGGCAGCCCCAGGTTGGTCGGACCGTAGGCCAGCTCCTCGGCGACCGTCGCGGCAAAGAGCTGGTGCTCCGGGTACTGGAAGACCAGGCCGACCCGCTGCCGCACCCGGGTGAGGTCCGTCCGGCGGTCCGAGGTGTCCATGCCAAAGACCCGCACCCGGCCGGAGGTGGGGCGCAGAAGCCCGTTCATGTGCTGGACCAGGGTGCTCTTCCCCGACCCCGTCGCCCCGATGAGGCCGACGAACTCCCCGGGCCGGATGGTCAGGGAGACGTCCCGGAGGGCCTGCCACTCCGCCGGTGTGCCCCGGTTGTAGATGTACGACACGTGCTCTAGCTCAATCGACATAAGGCCTCCACCAGCTCGTCGAGGGTCAGGATCCCCGGTGGCACCGGCACCCCGGCGGCCCGGAGCTCGGCGGCCAGGGCCACCACCGGCGGCAGGTCCAGGTGCAGGGCCCGGAGCCGGTCGGCCTGAGCAAAGATCTCCCGGGGCGAGCCTTCCAGCACCACCCGGCCCCGGTCCATCACCACCACCCGGTCCGCCTGGGCCGCCTCGTCCATGAAGTGGGTGATCAGGACCACCGCCACCCCGGCCTCCTGCCGGAGTCGGGTGACGGTGGCCATCACCTCCGCCCGGCCCCGGGGGTCGAGCATCGCGGTGGGCTCGTCCAGCACCAGGCACGCCGGCGTGAGGGCCAGGGCCCCGGCGATGGCCAGCCGCTGCTTCTGCCCGCCGGAGAGCAGGTGCGGCGGCCTATCCCGGAGAGGGGTGAGGCCCACCGCGGCCAGGGCCTCCTCGACCCGCTGGCGGATCTCCTCCGGCGGCAGCCCCTGGTTCTCGGGGCCGAAGGCAACGTCCTCCTCCACCACCGCGGCGACGATTTGGTTGTCCGGGTTCTGAAAGACCATCCCGACCCGGTCCCGGATCGCCCAGAGGTTGGCCGGGTCCCGGGTGTCCAGGCCGTCTACCCGCACCTCCCCCTCCTGGGGGAGGAGAAGGGCGTTGAGGAGCCGGGCCAGAGTGCTCTTGCCCGACCCGTTCCGGCCCAGGACGGCCACGAACTCCCCCCGGTAGACCCGGAAGCCTACCCGGTCCAGAGCCAGCACCGGCTCCCCGCCCGGCGGCCCCGGGTAACGGTAGGTCACATCCCGCACCAGGATGTACGGCTCCGACGGCTCCCCGCGACGGGACGCCACTGCCCATCATCCTTTGCTTGAGAAAAACAGGAGCCGCCGGCGTCTCGCCGGCGACTCCGGCCCCTTACACCAGCTCGAGAATCGCCAGCGGGGCGGCATCGCCCCGGCGGTACCCGGTCTTCAGCACCCGGGTGTACCCGCCGTTGCGGTCCTTGTACCGCGGGCCAATCTGGTCAAAGAGCTTCTTGGCAACGCTCTCATCGTAGAGGAAGGCCAGCGCCCGGCGGTAGTTGGCCAGGCCGCCCTCCTTGGCCAGGGTGATCAGGTGCTCCGCGATGCGGCTGGCTTCCCGGGCTTTGGCCTCGGTGGTCTCAATCCGCTCCTTGTCCAGCAGGGCGGTCACCAGGGAGCGGAGGAGCGCTTTCCGCTGGTCCTTGGTGCGCCCCAGCTTGCGGTAGCCGCGCGCCATCTGCTTCTACCCTCCCGGTCCCTCAGTCGTCGCTCTGTCGCAGGGAGAGCCCCAGTGCCGCCAGCTTGGCCTTGACCTCTTCCAGCGACTTCTTGCCCAGGTTGCGGACCTTAATCATCTCCTCGTCGGTCTTCGAGCAGAGTTCGCCGATGGTGTTGATCCCGGCCCGCTTCAGGCAGTTATAGGAGCGCACCGACAGGTCCAGTTCCTCGATGGGCATCTCCAGGAGCTTGGACTTGTCGTTCTCGTCCTTCTCGACCATGATCTCCATCTTCTCGGCCGTATCGGTGAGGCCGACGAAGAGGTTGAGGTGCTCGGTCAGGATCTTCGCCGCCAGGGAGCAGGCCTCGTCCGGCCGGATGGTGCCGTTGGTCCAGACCTCCAGGGTCAGCTTGTCAAAGTCGGTCTGGTGGCCCACCCGGGTGTGCTCCACCGTGTAGTTCACCCGGCGGATGGGGCTGAAGATGCTGTCCACCGGGATCATGCCCAGGGGCATGTCCGGGGTCTTGTTCCGCTCCGCCGGCCGGTACCCCCGGCCCCGGTCGACGTGGATCTCCATGAACAGCCGGCCGTTGTCCACCGTGGCGATGTGCAGGTCCGGGTTCATGATCTCCACGTCGGGATCCCGGATGATGTCCCCGGCCTTGACCTCCATGCTGCCCTCGGCCTCGATCCGGATCACCTTGGGACCGTCCGAGTGCAGCTTGAGCGCAAGCTGCTTCAGGTTGAGGATGATGTCGGTGACGTCCTCCACCACCCCGGGGACGGTGGAGAACTCGTGCAGGACGCCCTCGATCTTCACGGCGGTGACCGCAGCACCCGGCAAGGACGACAGGAGGACGCGCCGCAAGGAGTTGCCGAGAGTGATCCCATAACCCCGCTCCAGGGGTTCGACCACGAACCTCCCGTACTGGTTATCGGGAGACATCTCCACGATCTCGATCCTGGGCTTCTCCATCTCCATAACCATCTGAGATACCCCCACTTCCTCTCGGCCGGCGGCTGTCCACTCCACCTGCCCGCCGGTGAAGCTGCCCCCTGATTAGCGGCTGTACAGCTCGACGATGAGGTGCTCCTGGACGGGGGCATCGATCTCGTCCCGGGTCGGCAGCCGCAGGACCGTGCCCCGCATCGCCTCCGGCTCAAAGCTGAGCCAGGCCGGCACGGTATGGGCCCCGCCCGCCTCCAGGTTCTCCTTGATCCGGGGGTGCTCCCGGGAGTTCTCCCGCACCGCCACCACATCGCCGGGCTTGACCAGGAAGGACGGGATGTCCACCTTCCGGCCGTTCACCTCGATGTGGCCGTGGCGAACGATCTGCCGGGCCTCCCTCCGAGAGGCGGCCAGGCCCAGCCGGTAGACCACGTTGTCGAGCCGCCGCTCCAGGGTCTGGAGCAGCACCTCGCCGGTGACGCCCTTCTTCCGGGCCGCCTGCTCAAAGTAGCGCCGGAACTGCCGCTCCATCACGCCGTAGAACCGGCGCAGCTTCTGCTTCTCCCGCAGCTGGATACCGTACTCCGTCAGCTTCTTGCGGTTCTGACCGTGCTGCCCGGGCGGATAAGGGCGCCGGACCACCGGGCACTTGTCGGTATAGCACTTGGCGCCCTTCAGGTACAGCTTCACGCCCTCCCGCCGGCACAGGCGGCAGACAGGACCGATGTAACGACCCATGTTGCCCAGGCACCTCCTTTACACCCGACGCCGCTTGGGCGGACGGCAGCCGTTGTGGGGAATCGGGGTGACGTCCTTGATCACGCTGACCTCGAGGCCAGCGGCCTGCAGAGCCCGGATCGCGGCCTCCCGGCCCGCGCCCGGCCCCTTCACCCGGACCTCCACTTCCCGGACGCCGTACTCCATCGCCTGCTTGGCAGCAGACTCAGCGGCCATCTGGGCGGCAAAGGGGGTGCTCTTCCGGGAACCGGTGAAACCGATGGTGCCACCAGAGGCCCACGCCAGGGCGTTGCCCTGCATATCGGTGATGGTGACGATGGTGTTGTTGAAGGTAGACTTGATGTGGGCGATGCCACGGTCGACATGCCGCCGCTCCTTACGCTTCGCCCGAGAAGTACGCTTCGCCATCTACCGTGACACCCCCTTACTTCTTCCGCCGCGCACCGACGGTCTTCCTCGGACCCTTGCGGGTGCGCGCGTTCGTCTTGGTCCGCTGACCCCGGACCGGCAGGCCCCGGCGGTGACGCAGGCCACGGTAGCAGCCGATCTCGATCAGCCGCCGGATGTTCTGCTGGACCTCCGCCCGGAGTTCACCCTCGACCTTGTAGTTCTTCTCGATGTACTCCCGGAGACGGGCCACCTCGTCCTCCGTCAGATCCCGCACCCGGGTATCGGGATTGATGCCCGTGGCCTTCAGGATCTCCCGGGAGCGGCTCCAGCCGATGCCGTAGATGTACGGCAGCGCCGCTTCGATTCGCTTGTCACGGGGTAGGTCTACCCCAGCGATACGCGCCATACTGAGACAAAACCCCCTCTGGAAAGGTTGCCACATCTTGTGGCATCGGATACCTGCGGGCACAGGGATAGAGGCCCGAGAGCCCTGGGCCGGTAGCAGGCCCGCCCGGAGGAGAGGGGCTCCGGACGGTCAGCCGCGCCCGCGTTCCTGCCTCGGCTCACGGACCGGAAACAGCGCCAGGTATGGGGCTTAGCCCTGCCGCTGCTTGTGCTTCGGGTTCTCGCAGATCACCATCACGCGACCCTTGCGCCGGATGATCTTGCACTTGTCGCAGATCTTCTTCACCGACGGCCGGACCTTCACGGTTTACCCTCCCCGGTTCTCGAATTTGTCACCGAGAGTACCTGGGGCCCCCGGGGGTCGATCCCCCGCGGGAGCCCTGGGCCCTGCTCCAGGGGGATGGAAGGACAAGCGCGCCTGCCCGTACGCAGACGACCCAGGAACCCGGGGCGACCCCTGGGCCGCCGGGCAGCGGTGCAAGCCGGCCCGACCCTACTTGAACCGGTATACGATTCTACCACGGGTCAGGTCGTAAGGCGAGAGTTCCACCGTAACCCGGTCACCGGGGAGGATCCGGATGAAGTGCATCCGGATCTTGCCGGAAACGTGCGCGAGGATCTTGTGGCCGTTGTCCAGCTCGACCCGGAACATGGCGTTGGGCAAGGGCTCGATCACCCGGCCCTCCACCTCAATCACATCATCCTTCGGCACTGCGCTCTGCCCCCCCTTCCAGGCGTGCGACAGCAGCAGCCAGAGCCTCCTGAATCTCTGCGTCGGTCACCTTATCCCCCCGCTGGAGCCGGTGGCCCAGCTCCTCACAGACCACGGGCGTCAGTTTCAGGTGCCGGAGATTCTTGCGCTTGGGGTTGTCGAGGCTCCTGGAACGGCCATTGGCGATGGCAACAAACCGCTCGTTGAGAATCTTGACGACCAGGTAGGGAGCCCCGGTGTCCCGCCCGGCGGTCGAGATGACTACCTGGCCGATCCTGGGCACCTCCAAACCCGTGCGCACCGAACCACCGTCCCACGTTCAGACCCCAGAGGGGTCTCCAGTCCAATATCACTATTATACTACAACCTCGCCGCCCCGGCGACGATGGATGCGCTGCCGTTACGGCAGGGTCAGGATCTCCGGCCCCTGGTCGGTGATAGCGACGGTGTGCTCGAAGTGGGCCGAGTACCCGCCGTCCGCGGTTACCACCGTCCACTGGTCCGGCAGCACCCGGGTCATCCAGGTGCCGGTGTTGACCATCGGCTCGATGGCCAGCACCATCCCCGGCCGGAGCACGAGGCCCGTCCCCGGGCGGCCGTAGTTGGGCACCTGGGGATCCTCGTGCATGTTGGCGCCAATCCCGTGGCCGCAGTACTCCCGAACCACGCTGAAGCCGTGGCTCTCCACGTAGGACTGGACCGCGTAACCGATATCTCCCAGGCGCTTCCCCGGCCGGCACTCGGCGATGGCCCGCTCCAGGGCCTCCCGGGTCACCTGCAGGAGCCGCTCCACCTCGGGGGAGACCTGGCCCACCGGCCAGGTGTAGGCGCAGTCGCCCACGTACCCCTTGTAGGTCACCCCGAGGTCGATGGCCACAATGTCGCCCTCCCGGAGCACCCGATCTCCGGGGATGCCGTGGACCACTTCATCGTTTACCGAGGTGCAGATGGACGCCGGGTAACCCCGGTAACCCTTGAAGGTCGGGATGGCACCCGCCTGCCGGATCAGCCGCTCCGCCAGGGCGTCCAGCTCCCGGGTGGTGATCCCGGGCCGGATGGCCTTGCGCAGCTCCTCGTGGACCTGGGCGGCAATCCGGCCGGCCTCCCGCATCACTGCGATCTCCCGGGCTGACTTCAGGATGATCATCTAGGCACCCACGACCTTCCGGATCGCCTCGGAGACGGCCGCCACCGGCTGGGTGCCGTCGACTTCCCGCAGCAGCCCCCGGGAGCGGTAGTACTCGATCAGGGGCGCCGTCTTGGCGTGGTACTCCGCCAGTCGGGCACGGACCGTCTCCGGGTTGTCGTCAGACCGGTGGACGAGCTCACCGCCGCACCGGTCGCAGACCCCTTCCTTCTGGGGCGGCCGGGTCCGGAGGTGGTAGATCTCACCGCACTCCTTACAGGTCCGGCGGCCCACAGCCCGCTCCACAAGCTCGGTGTCGGGCACTACGATGTTGACCACCGCCTCGAGGGGCATCTGCAACTCCTCGAGCAGCCGCTCCAGGCCGTCAGCCTGCACCACCGTCCGGGGAAAGCCGTCAAAGATGAACCCCCGCCGGGCGTCCGGCTGGGCCAGCCGGTCCCGAACCAGGCCCAGGATGATCTCGTCCGGCACCAGCAACCCCTTGTCCATGTACTCCCGGGCGGCCTTGCCCAGGGGCGTGCCCTCCCGGACGTGCTGCCGGAGGATGTCGCCGGTGGAGATATGGGCCACCCCTTCCTCCCGGGCCAGGGTGGCCGCCTGGGTGCCCTTGCCGGCCCCGGGCGGGCCGAGAAGAATGATGCGCATCGTTTCCACCCTCCGCTCAGGACTGATGGGGCAGGGCCCGGGGGCGGGGCGTCGCCGACCCCAACCCCGCCAGAAGTCAACGCATGAAGCCCTGGTACTGGCGCAGGACCAGGTGGGCCTCAATCTGCCGCATGGTCTCGATGGCCACACCGACGACGATCAGCAGAGCGGTGCCGCCGATGCCCGCGTTGGGATTCTTGGTCACCGCCACGAGGGCGTAGGGCAGGACGGTGATGCCGGCGAGGAACAGGGCGCCGACAAAGGTGAGCCGGTTGGAGACCTTCGCCAGGTAGTCCGCGGTGGGCTTGCCAGGCCGGAGACCGGCGACGATCCCGCCGGCCTTCCGGATGTTGTCCGCGACCTCCACCGGGTTGAAGGTGATGGTGGTGTAGAAGTAGGTGAACGCGATGGTGAGGAGGGCGAAGGCGACCAGGTACCACGGATGCCGGAAGTTGAAGGTGTCCATAATCCACCGCACCACGGGGTGGCTCTGGTCGAAGTAGCTGGCCACCGTGGGCGGGAAGACCAGCAGCGACTGGGCGAAGATCACCGGGATCACGCCGGCCTGGTTGACCCGGATGGGCAGGTGGGTGCTGTGGCCGCCCAGGGTGCGGCGCCCCACGGTCCGCCGGGCGTACTGGACCGGGATCCGGCGCACCCCTTCGGTGACCAGCACCGTGAAGGCGACGATCAGGACGCCCAGGACCGCCACCAGCAGGATCTGGAAGAGGTCCACCTGCCCCACCCGGTAGAGCTCCACCATGCCCTTCACCGTCCGGGGCACCCGGGAGAGGATGCCGGCAAAGATCAGCAGGGAGATCCCGTTGCCGATCCCCTTCTCGGTGATCAGCTCACCCAGCCACATCAGGAAGGCGGTGCCCGCGCTGAGGGTGACGACGATGGTGAAGATGTCGAGCCAGGAGTCGGGGTGAAGCATGGCGCCCGCCCGCCGGATGGTGAGGGCCAAACCGAAGGCCTGGATCAGCCCCAGGATCACCGTGCCGTAGCGGACGTACTCCTGGAGCTTGCGCCGGCCCTGCTCGCCTTCCTTGGAAAGCTCCTCCCAGCGGGGGATGACCACCGTCAGGAGCTGGACGATGATCGAGGCGTTGATGTAAGGCGTCACGGACATCGCGAAGATGGACATCGTCCGGAACGCGCCGCCGGAGATCACGTCAAACAGCCCAAAGAGGCCGCCGCGGTCGATCAGTTCCTGGATCACCCGGGTGTCGATGCCAGGGACGGGGATCACCGCCCCCAGGCGGAAGACCGCCAGCATGCCCAGGGTGAACAGCAGCCGGTTGCGCAGGCCCGGCGAACGGAACGCCGCCCGCACCGACTCCATCATGGCCACGATTACTTCACCTCACGGGCGGCCTCGAGAACCTCAGCCTTCCCTCCGGCCGCGGTGATCTTCTCGAGGGCGGACTTGCTAAAGGCGTGAGCCTTGACCGTCAGGGGCTTCTCCAGGTCGCCTTCGCCGAGAATCTTGATGCCGTCCTTGTCGCCGTGGGCCAACCGGTGGGCGATCAGGAGCTCCGGCGTCACCTCGGTGCCGGCCTCGAACCGGTTGAGGGCCTTCACATTGACGATCTCATAGACCTTCTTGAAGGGAGCGTTGGTAAAGCCCCGCTTGGGCACCCGGCGCTGCAGCGGCATCTGGCCGCCCTCAAAGCCCGGGCGGACGCCGCCGCCGGACCGGGCCCACTGCCCCTTGGTACCCCGGGTCGAGGTCTTGCCGTGGCCGGAGCCGATACCCCGGCCCACCCGCTTGGGCTTGCGCTTGCTCCCGGGAGCCGGACGCAGGTCATGAAGCTGCATCGCTGCCTCACCTCATCCTTGCCTTGCTACCCCGGGGCTCTCCTTGCCGCCGGGGTGAGGGTCGCACCGCCCTGATGGGCGGTACTCGCATCTGTGCGGTGGCCGCACGCGCCGGGGCGGAACCGCCGGACAGCCGGGGCCGGGGCAGCAGCGCCCCCGCCCCGACTGTTGCCGCTGGTGCTACGCCTCCCGCACCTCGACCAGGTGCTTCACCTTCTCAATCATGCCCCGGACAGCGGGGTTATCGGGCAACTCGTGGGACTGACCGGGCTTCCGGAGGCCCAGGGCCCGGACCGTCGCCTTGTGGATCTCGTTCTTCCCGGCGAGACCCCGCTTGAGCGTCACGATCAGCTTCCCGGCCACGAGGTCTCCCTCCTACGACAGGATCTCCTCAACGGTCTTGCCCCGGGCCCGGGCCACTTCCTCGGGGCTCCGCATCTGCTTGAGGGCGTCCAGGGTGGCGAGGACCATGTTGTTGGCGTTGTTGGAGCCGAGGGACTTGGCGAGAACGTCCCGGACCCCCGCCAGTTCCAGGACCGCCCGGACCGCGCCGCCGGCGATCACGCCGGTACCCTCAGAGGCCGGCTTGACCAGGACCTTACCGGCCCCCCACTCGCCGATGGCCTCGTGGGGCAGGGTGGTCCCCTTGAGAGGCACGGTGATCATCGACTTCTTGGCGGCCTCGACGGCCTTGCGGATGGCCTCAGGGATCTCCTGTGCTTTGCCCATCCCGGCGCCCACCCGGCCAGCCCCATCGCCCACTACCACGAGGGCGCTAAAGCTCATGCGCCGGCCGCCCTTGACCGTCTTGGAGACCCGCCGGATCTGGACCAGCTTCTCCCTCAGCTCTGGCTCGCTGGAACCAACGCGCGGCACGTTCCTACCTCCCTCGCGTCAGAACTGCAGACCGCCGGCGCGGGCGCCGTCGGCCAGCGCCGCAACCCGCCCGTGGTAGAGGTAGCCGCCGCGGTCGAAGACTACCTTGGTGATACCCTTCGCCAGGGCCCGCTTGGCGAGGATCTCGCCCACCACCCGGGCTGCCTCGACGGTGCTCCCCTTGTCGATCCGCTGCCGGACCTCCGGGTCCAGGGTGGAGGCGGCGCAGAGGGTGTGGCCACGGTCGTCGTCGATGATCTGGGCGTAGATGTGCTTGTTGGACCGGAAGACATTCAAACGGGGCCGCTCGGAGGTCCCGTGGACCTTCTTCCGGACCCGAAGGTGCCGCTTCTTGCGGGCCTTGTTGCGGTCCTCCTTCAAGATCATCCCGGGTTCCCTCCTTACTTCTTGCCGGCCTTACCGGCCTTGCGGCGCACCCGCTCACCGGCATACCGGATGCCCTTGCCCAGATAGGGCTCCGGGGGCTTCAGGGCGCGGATATTGGCCGCGACCTGACCGACAAGTTCCTTGTCAATCCCCTTGACGATGATGTTGGTCGGGTTGGGAACCTCGAAGGTGATCCCCGGCGGGGGCTGGACCTCCACCGGGTGGCTGAAGCCCAGGGACAGGGTCAGCTTGTTGCCGGACTTGGTGGCCCGGTAGCCCGTCCCCACGATCTCCAGCGCCTTCTCGTAGCCCTGGGTCACACCCTGCACCATGTTGGCGATCAAGGTGCGGGTGAGGCCGTGCAGAGCCTTGTGCATCCGCTCATCCGAAGGCCGCTCGACGCGGACCACGTTGTTCTCGACCTTGACGATCATATCCCGATGGATCTGCCGGGTCAGCTCGCCCTTGGGGCCCTTGACCCGCACCAGGTTGTTCTCCTCCACGGTCACGGTGACGCCGGCAGGGATCGGGATGGGCTGCTTACCTACCCGGGACATGCCCGCACCTCCCCCTTACCAGACGTAGCAGAGGACCTCGCCGCCCACGCCCAGGCGCCGAGCCTCCTTGTCGGTCACGATCCCCTTGGAGGTGGAGAGGATGGCAATGCCCAACCCGCCCAGCACTCTGGGAATCTGGTCCTTCTTTGCGTAGATCCGCCGGCCGGGCTTGGAGACCCGCTTCAGCCCCTGGATCACCCGGGCCTTGCCCGGGCCGTACTTCAGGTAGATCCGGATGATCCCCTGCTTGCCATCGTCGATCCACTCGTAGTCCCGGATGTACCCTTCCCGCTTGAGGATCTCGACGATGGCCCGCTTCATCTTCGAACCCGGAACTTCCACCTTCTCGTGGTAGACCATGTTCGCGTTCCGGATGCGGGTCAGGAGATCCGCAATCGGATCGGAGACGACCATAATACGCTCCTCCTCTCATCCCGGCTGGTTCCGGAGGTGCCGGTCGCAAGAGCCTCCCCCGGCCTGGCCGGGCGAAACTACCAGGACGCCTTCTTCACCCCGGGAATCTCGCCCCGGTGGGCCAGGTACCGGAAGCAGTGCCGGCAGATGCCAAACCGCCGCATGTACGCCCGGGGACGGCCGCACAGCTTGCACCGGTTCCGCTGCCGCACCTTGTACTTGGGCGGACGGTTCGCCTTGGCGATCCAGGCCTTGGTGGCCATCGGACTCTACACCCCCTTCTGCCCGCAGGCTGCCCTGCTCACGACTCCCGGAAAGGCATCCCGAGGGCCTTCAGCAGCTCCCTGGACTCCTCGTCGGTCTTGGCCGTGGTGACGATCACCACGTCCATGCCCCGGATCTTGTCTACTTTATCGTAGTCGATCTCGGGGAAGATCAGCTGCTCCTTCAGGCCCAGGCTGTAATTGCCCCGGCCATCAAAGGAGTGGGGGGAGACGCCGCGGAAGTCCCGCACCCGGGGGAGCGCGATGTAGATCAGCCGCTCCAGGAAGTCCCACATCTTCTGCCCCCGCAGGGTCACCTTAAGGCCGATGGGCATCCCCTTGCGGACCTTGAACCCGGCGATGGACTTCTTGGCCCGGCAGACCACCGGCCGCTGGCCGGTAATGGCCATCAGGTCCTCCGTGGCGTTGTCGATCACCTTGGGGTTCTGAACGGCCTCCCCAAGGCCCATATTGATGACGACCTTCTCGATCCGGGGAACCTGGAGCGGGTTCTTGTACCCGAAGCGCTTCTGGAGGGCGGGGACAACCTCCTTGAGGTACTTCTCCTTGAGGGACACGCGAAAACCTCCTTCCCGCCCCGTTTTAGTCATCAAAGCTGGTGCCGCACTTGTTGCAGACCCGCACCTTCTTGCCGTTCTCAATCCGCTTATTGATCCGGCGCGGCGCGTTGCAGTTAGAGCACCAGATCATCACGTTGGAAGCGTGGATCGGGGCCGGCTTCTCGATAATGCCGCCCTGCATCATCTTCGGATTGGGCCGGACGTGGCGCTTGACGATGTTGACACCTTCCACGATGACCCGGCCTTCCTTCGGGAAGACGGCCTGCACCTTGCCCCGCTTGCCCTTGTCCTTGCCCGCGATGACCAGGACCTCGTCGCCCTTCTTGACGTGCACCTTCGGCCGCACGCTGCATCCTCCTTCCCGCCGAGATTGTCAGGCGATGGGTGCCTTCCCACCCCTCAGGCCCCGGCCCGAAGGGGACCGGGCCTGCCGCTCACAGAACCTCGGGGGCCAGGGAGATGATCTTCATGAACTCCTTGTCCCGGAGTTCACGGGCGACCGGCCCGAAGATGCGGGTACCCCGGGGCTCCTTGTCATCCCTGATGATGACCGCGGCGTTCTCGTCGAAGCGGATGTAGGAGCCGTCGGGGCGGCGCAGGCCCTTACGGGTGCGCACGATGACCGCTTTCACCACATCGCCCTTCTTGACGATGCCGCCGGGGGTGGCCTCCTTGACGGAAGCGACGATGATGTCGCCGATGTTCCCGTAGCGCCGGTTGGAGCCGCCCAGGACACGGATGCACATGATCTCCTTGGCGCCGGTGTTGTCGGCCACCACCAGCCGAGACTGAGGCTGGATCACGGCCTGCTACCTCCCTTGACCGTCGAGTCGTCGGAGGGGCGGCGCCCCGGTCTATTGGGCCGCCCGCTCCAGGATCTCGACCACGCGCCAGCGCTTCAGCTTGGACAGGGGCCGGGTCTCCATGATCCGCACCCGGTCACCCACCCGGCACTCGTTGTTGGCGTCGTGGGCATGGAACTTCTTGGTCCGCTTGATGCGCTTCTTGTACAGGGGGTGTTCCACCAGGGTCTCGACCGCGACCACCACGGTCTTGTCGTTCTTGTCCGAGACCACCACGCCGACCCTGGTCTTCCGCTGCCCGCGCTCTGCCACCGTCATCCCCCCTCTCAGGCCTGCTTCTTCAGTTCCCGCTCCCGCAGGATGGTCTTGATGCGGGCGATGTCCTTCCGGACCTGACGGATACGGGCGGGGTTATCGAGGTTATTGGTCGCGAGCTGGAACCGGAGGTTGAAGAGCTCTTCCTTCAGAGCCTTCTCCTTGGCCAGAAGCTCCTCGGAACTCAGTTGCCGGAGTTCCTTAGCCTTCATTTGTGGCCTCACCACCCGTCTCGCCGGCGATCGGCAGCGCCTGCTCCTTCTTGACGATCTTGGTCTTGACCGGGAGCTTGTGGCCGGCCAGACGCAGGGCCTCCACGGCCACGTCCTCCGGGACACCGCCGATCTCGAAGAGCACCCGGCCGGGCTTCACTACCGCTACCCAGAACTCGGGGTTGCCCTTACCGCCGCCCATCCGGGTCTCTGCCGGCTTCTTCGTGATGGCCTTGTGGGGGAAGATCTTGATCCAGAGCTTCCCGCCCCGGCGGACATGACGGGTAATGGCCACCCGGGCCGCCTCGATCTGCCGGTCCGTGATCCAGCCGGCCTCCAGGGCCTGCAGGCCGTACTCACCGAAGTGGACCTCGTTGCCCGCCTTGGACGGACCCCGCAGCCGCTGCTTCCGGAAGGGCTTCCGCCACTTTACCCGCTTCGGTGCCAGCATCGATCACGCACCCCCCTTTCCGGCGCCTGCCCGGGCCGCCTGGCCCCGGGCCCCGCCCCGGCCGCCCCGGCGGCCGCCCCGCTCCCGGCGCTCCTGCCGGCGGGCAGCCTCCGGCGGGGTTACCTGCTCGCCGAACTCGCCCTTGTTGATCCAGACCTTGACGCCGATCTTGCCGTAGGTGGTGTTGGCCTCGGCAAAGCCGTAGTCGATGTCTGCCCGCAGGGTATGGAGCGGCACGGAACCCTCGCTGTCCCGCTCCCGCCGGGCAATCTCGGCACCGGCGATCCGGCCGGAGACGATCACCCGCACGCCCTTGGCGCCCATGCGCATCGCCCGGGTGATGGCCTGCTTCATCGCCCGGCGGCAGGAGACCCGCTTCTCCAGCTGCTGGGCGATGTTCTCCGCCACCAGCTGGGCGTCCAGCTCCGGGACCCGGATCTCGACGATGTCGATCCGGACCTTCTTGCCGGTCATGGCCTCGAGGTGCTTGCGCAGGTCCTCGATGCCGGTGCCGCCCTTGCCGATGATCATGCCGGGCTTGGCGGTGTGGACGACGACCCGCACCTGGCCCTGGGTCCGCTCGATCTCGATCTTGGAAACGCCGGCGTGGTAATAGGTGTTCTTGATGTACCGGCGGATCTTGACGTCCTCAACCAACAGCGCCGGAAGGTCCTTCTTGCTGGCGAACCACCGGGAGTTCCAGTCCCGGTATACCCCGACGCGCAGGCCGTTGGGATGTACCTTCTGACCCACTACCGCTTACCCTCCTTTTCCGCCACCACCACGGTGATGTGGGAGGTGCGCTTCAGGATGGGGAAGGCCTGCCCACGCATCCGGGGGCGCCAGCGCTTGAGGGTGGGGCCCTGGTCCACGTAGGCCTTGGCCACCACGAGGTTGTCCGGGTTCATGTTGTAGTTGTGCTCGGCGTTGGCCACCGCGCTCTTCAGCACCTTGAGGATCGGCTTGGCCGCACGCTTGGGCACAAACCGCAGGATGGTTTCCGCTTCCTTCACGCTCTTGCCCCGGATCAGGTCGATCACGACACGGCACTTCCGGGGGGCGATCCGGATGTAGCGGGCCACCGCCTTCGCTTCCATCGGTCTGACCCTCCTTGTTACTTCAGCCGCGTCGCCTTCTCGGTCACGCCGCCGTGGCCCTTGAAAGTCCGGGTCGGAGCGAACTCACCCAGCTTGTGGCCCACCATCTCCTCGGTGATGTAGACCGGCACGTGCTTGCGGCCGTCGTGGACCGCAATGGTGTGGCCGACGAACTCCGGGATGATGGTGCAGTCCCGGGCCCAGGTCTTGATGACCCGCTTCTCGCCCTTCTCGTTCAGGGCCTGGATCTTCTTCAGCAGTTTGGGGTCAACGTACGGGCCCTTCTTCAAGGAGCGCCCCACTGCTCATAACCCCCTTCCGCTACTTCCGCCGCTTGACGATGTACTTGTCGGAGGCCTTGCCCTTCTTCCGGGTCTTCTTGCCCAGGGTAGGCTTGCCCCACGGAGTCAGCGGCGACTTGCGGCCAATGGGGGCCTTACCCTCGCCACCGCCGTGCGGGTGGTCAACGGGGTTCATGGCAGAACCGCGCACGTGGGGCCGGCGGCCCAGCCAGCGGGCACGACCCGCCTTGCCGATGGTGACGTTCTCGTGCTCCAGGTTCCCCACCTGACCGATGGTCGCCCGGCAGGTGCCCAAGACGTACCGCATCTCGCCGGAGGGCAGCCGCAGGAGCACATACTTGCCCTCCTTGCCCATCACCTGGGCATAGGTGCCCGCGGCCCGGGCCAGCTGCCCGCCCCGGCCGGGGGAGAGCTCGACGTTGTGGACCAGGGTACCGACGGGGATGTTGGCCAGGGGCAGCGCATTGCCCACCTTGATATCCACGTCGGGCCCGCTCATCACCGTGTCGCCCACCTGCAGCCCCAGGGGCGCGATGATGTAGCGCTTCTCGCCGTCAGCGTAATGCAGGAGGGCGATCCGGGCGCTCCGGTTGGGGTCATACTCGATGTGCGCGACCTTGGCGGGGATCCCGTCCTTGTCCCGCTTGAAGTCGATGATCCGGTAGAGCCGCTTGTGGCGGCCGCCCCGGAAGCGGACGGTGATGCGGCCCTGGTTGTTGCGACCACCCGTGGACGGGAGGGGCACCACGAGGGAGCGCTCGGGCTCGGTACGGGTGATCTCCTCAAAGGTTTGGACCGTCATCTGCCGGATGCCCGGCGAGGTCGGCTTAAACCGCTTGATGCCCATCTGGCGCTACCCTCCTTTACGATGCGCCCTCGAAGATCGGGATGCTCTGGCCTTCGGCCAGGGTGACGATCGCCTTCTTCCAGCCAGGCCGGTAACCGACGCTGCGACCCATGCGCCGCTTCTTGCCCGGCACATTCATGGTGTTGACCTTGATGACCTTGACCTTGAAGATCTCCTCGACCGCCTGCTTGATCTGGGTCTTGGTGGCGTCAGGGTGAACCTGGAAGGTGTACTTGCGCTGCGCCATGGCGGCGGTGCTCTTCTCGGTGATGATGGGCCGGATCAGGATGTCCCGGGCATCCATGTTAGCCGAGCACCTCCTCAACCACGGCCACCGCTTCCTGGGTGATGATCACCTTCGGGGCCTTCAGGACCTCGTAGGTGTTCAGGTCCCGGGCGGCCATGACCGCGGTGCCAGGGATGTTCCGGGCGGACTTGTAGACGTTGGGGTTGTGGGTGGCGGTGACGATGAGCGCCTTCTCGGTGCCAAAGGTCTTCAGGAGCCGGACCACTTCCTTGGTCTTGGGCGTCTCGATGTCGTACGAGTCCAGGACCACGAAGTTCCCGTCCGCCACCTTGGCCGAGAGCGCCTGCTTCAGCGCGAGCCGGCGCATCTTCTTGGGCACCTCAAGCCGGTAGGACCGGGGATGAGGACCGAAGACGACACCGCCGCCCCGCCAGTGCGGCGCCCGAATGGAGCCCTGCCGAGCCCGGCCGGTCCCCTTCTGCCGCCAGGGCTTGCGGCCGCCGCCCCTCACCTCGCCGCGGGTCTTGGTGTCATGGGTGCCCTGGCGCTGGTTGGCCAGGTACGCGGTCACGACCTGGTGCAGCAAGGCGGTATTGGGCTGGAGGCCGAAGATGTCGTCCCGGAGCTCCAGCTCCCCCACCTGCTGCCCTTCCTTGTTGAAAAGGGCTACCTTCGGCATCGCTCCTGACCTCCCTCCCGGCTACCGCTTGGCCTTGACCGAATCCCGGATGATGAGCAGCGAACCCTTGTTCCCCGGCACCGAGCCCTTGACCAGGAGCAGGTTCCGCTCCGCGTCGACCCGGACCACCTTCAGCCCCAGGATGGTCACCCGCTCGCCGCCCATCCGGCCGGGGAGCTTCCGGCCCTTCGGCACCCGGCCAGCGCGCCGGAAGCCAAGGCTACCGGGGCGCCGGTGATACTTCGAACCGTGGGACATCGGCCCGCGCTGGAAGCCCCACCGCTTGATGCCGCCGGCAAAGCCCTTGCCCTTGGAGGTGCCGGTGACGTCCACAAGCTCCCCAGCGGAGAAAATGTCCACCTTGATCTCGTCGCCGACGTTGTAAGCGTCGACGTTCTCCAGGCGCAGCTCCCGGAGGTACCGCTTCGGGGCCACCCCGGCCTTCTGGAAATGGCCCTTCAGGGGTTTGTTCAGCTGCTTTTCCTTGATATCACCGAATCCAACCTGGATCGCGGTATACCCGTCGGTCTCGACGGTCTTCTTCTGGACCACCACGCAGGGCCCAGCCTCGATGACGGTGACCGGGATCACCCGGCCCTCCTCATCGAAGACCTGGGTCATGCCCAGCTTCCTGCCCAGAATCCCCTTCTTCACGTGAACACCTCCTGATCAGCGGTTGTCACCTCCGGTCCTAGCGGCACGGCGGGCCCGGGGAGAGGCCCCGGCCGTGCCGCCGCCTACCCGCCCGGCGGGGAATGAACACCCGTCCGGGCGTGTCGGCCGGCCCGCAGGGACAACATGATGCGCTGGGCGCACAACCGTAGATTATACCATGAAACCAACTCGGGGTCACGGCCCCGGGCCGGTATCGCCTCCGGCGCTGCCGACCACAGAGAGACCGCCGGGTCTTACAGCTTGATCTCGATGTCGACCCCGGCGGGAAGGTCCAGCCGCATCAGGGCATCGATGGTCTTCTGGTTGGGTTCGTAGATGTCGATCAGCCGCTTGTGGATCCGCATCTCAAACTGCTCACGGATGTCCTTCTCGCCGTTGGGCGCCGTCAGGATGGTGAAGACGCTCCGCTCGGTAGGCAGGGGCACAGGGCCCGAGACCCGCGCGCCGTGCCGCTGCGCGGTCTCCACGATCTTCTGGGCCGAGGCATCCAGCAGCTTATGGTCAAAGGCCTTGAGGCGGATGCGGATCTTCTGCTTCTGGCCAGTCTGGGGAGCCGCCACGCCTTATCCCTCCCTCGCGCATCAGGGCTCTTTAGGCCACGGGCGCCCCCCCGGATCTCTCCGGGGGGGCGTCACCGGAGCGGGTCGTTACTCGATGATCTTGGTCACGACACCGGCACCAACGGTGCGGCCGCCCTCACGGATCGCGAACCGCAGGCCTTCCTCCATGGCGATGGGGGTGATCAGCTCGACGGTCAGGTTGACGTGGTCACCGGGCATGCACATCTCAACGCCCTGGGGCAGCTTGACCGTGCCGGTGACGTCGGTGGTCCGGAAGTAGAACTGCGGCCGGTAGCCGTTGAAGAACGGGGTGTGCCGGCCACCCTCCTCCTTGGTCAGGACGTAGACCTGGGCCTCAAACTTCCGGTGCGGGTTGACGGTGCCGGGCTTGCACAGCACCTGGCCCCGCTCCACCTCGTCCTTGTTGATACCCCGGAGCAGGGTACCGATGTTGTCGCCGGCGACGGCCTCGTCCAGGACCTTCCGGAACATCTCGACGCCGGTGACCACGGTCTTCTTCCGCTCCTCGGTCAGGCCGATGATCTCGACCTCATCGCCGACCTTGACCCGGCCACGCTCCACACGGCCGGTGGTCACGGTGCCGCGGCCGGTGATGCTGAAGACGTCCTCGATGGGCATCAGGAACGGCTTGTCAACATCCCGCTGCGGGGTCGGGATGTAGCTGTCCACCGCCTTCATCAGCTCCAGGATGGACTGGACCCACTTGGGATCGCCCTCGAGGGCCTTCAGGGCCGAACCCCGGATCACCGGGACCTCGTCGCCCGGGAACTCGTACTTGTTCAGCAGCTCCCGGACCTCCATCTCGACCAGGTCGAGGAGCTCGGGGTCGTCCACCATGTCGCACTTGTTCAGGAAGACGACGATCGCGGGCACGCCGACCTGACGGGCCAGCAGGATGTGCTCACGGGTCTGCGGCATGGGGCCGTCGGCCGCGGAGACCACCAGGATCGCGCCGTCCATCTGGGCGGCACCGGTGATCATGTTCTTCACGTAGTCCGCGTGGCCGGGGCAGTCCACGTGGGCGTAGTGCCGGGCGTCGGTCTCGTACTCCACGTGCGCGGTGTTAATGGTGATGCCGCGCTCCCGCTCCTCGGGGGCCTTGTCGATCTGGTCGTACTTCATGTACTCGGCCTTGCCCTGCTCAGAGAGCACCTTGGTGATGGCCGCGGTCAGGGTGGTCTTGCCGTGGTCGACGTGGCCGATGGTGCCGACGTTGACGTGCGGCTTGGTACGCTCAAACTTCGCCTTAGCCATGGGCTCCGCTTCCTCCCTTTTCAATTTGGGCTGCCCTGTTCCCTATCCGGGGGGGTAAACCGGGCGCCTAGCCCGGCAGTGTTACCGGTTCGCCTCGTTCTTGCCCTGGGCCTTCGCGATGATCGCGTCGGCCACGTTCTTGGGCACCTCTTCGTAGTGGCTGAAGAGCATGGTGTAGGTGCCGCGGCCCTGGGTCTTGGACCGGAGGTCGGTGGCGTAGCCGAACATCTCCGCCAGGGGGACGTAGGCCCGCACCACCTGGACCCCACCCCGGGCCTCCATGCCCTCGATCCGGCCACGGCGGGCGTTGATGTCGCCGATGACGTCGCCCATGTACTCCTCGGGCACCGTCACCTCGACCTTCATGATCGGCTCGAGGAGGACGGGCTCCGCCTTCTGGGCGGCGTTCTTCAGCGCCATGCTGGCGGCGATCTTGAAGGCCATCTCCGAGGAGTCGACCTCATGGTAGGACCCGTCGTAGAGGGTCGCCTTGAAGTCGATCACCGGATAGCCCGCCAGCACGCCCCGTTCGGCCGCCTCCCGCAGGCCGGCTTCGACCGCCGGGATGTACTCCTTGGGCACCACACCGCCGACGATCTTGTTCTCGAAGACGATGCCGCTGCCCCGCTCCAGGGGCTCGAACTCGATCCAGACGTGGCCGTACTGGCCCCGGCCACCGGTCTGGCGGATGAACTTGCCCTCGGCCTGGACCTTCTTCTTGAAGGTCTCCCGGTAGGCCACCTGGGGCTTGCCGACGTTGCAGTCGACCTTGAACTCCCGCTTCAGCCGGTCGACGATGATCTCCAGGTGCAGCTCGCCCATGCCGGAGATGATCGTCTGCCCGGTCTCGGGGTCGGTGTGGACCCGGAAGGTCGGGTCCTCCTCCGCCAGCCGCTGCAGGCTGACGCCGAGCTTATCCTGGTCAGCCTTGGTCTTGGGCTCGACGGCGACGGAGATCACCGGCTCCGGGAAGTCCATGGACTCGAGGATCACCGGGGCCTCCTCGGCGCAGAGGGTGTCGCCGGTGGTGGTGTCCTTGAGGCCCACCGCCGCGCAGATGTCGCCGGTCTCCGCGGCCTCGATCTCCTCCCGGTGGTTGGCGTGCATCTGCAGCAGCCGGCCGATCCGCTCCTTCTTCCCCTTGGTGGCGTTGAGGACGTAGGAGCCCGCCGGCAGCCGGCCGGAGTAGACCCGGAAGTAGCAGAGCTTGCCGATGTACGGGTCGGACTGGATCTTGAAAGCCAGAGCGGAGAACGGCTCGTTGTCGTCCGGCTTCCGCTCCACCTCCTCGCCGGTCCTGGCGTCGACACCCTTGACCGGCGGGATGTCCAGGGGGCTCGGGAGGTAGTCGATGATCGCATCCAGCAGGAGCTGGACGCCCTTGTTCTTGTACGAGGAGCCGCAGAGAACCGGGGTGATCCGGTTGGCCAGGGTGCCCTTCCGGAGCGCACCCTTGATCTCCTCAACGGTCAGCTCCTCGCCGTTGAGGTACTTCTCCATGAGGACGTCGTCCTGCTCAGCGACCGCTTCCAGGAGCTTCTCCCGCCACTCCTCGGCCTGGGCCCGGTACTCCTCGGGGATCTCGACGTCCCGGATCACCTTGCCCAGGTCGTCCTCGTAGATCTTGGCCTTCATCTCCACCAGGTCGATGATCCCGGTGAAGGTGTCCTCCTGGCCGATGGGCAGCTGGATGGCCACAGGCCGGGCCCCCAGCCGGTCCACCATCATGTCCAGCACCCGGAAGAAGTTGGCCCCGAGGGTGTCCATCTTGTTGACGTAGGCGATCCGGGGGACGTGGTACTTGTCCGCCTGTCGCCAGACTGTCTCGGACTGGGGCTCCACGCCGCCCTTGGCGCAGAAGATGGCGATGGCGCCATCGAGCACCCGCAGGGACCGCTCCACCTCGACGGTGAAGTCCACGTGTCCGGGCGTGTCGATGATGTTGATCCGGTAGCCCTTCCACCAGCAGGTGGTAGCAGCGGAGGTGATGGTGATGCCCCGCTCCTGCTCCTGGGGCATCCAGTCCATGGTCGCCGTACCCTCGTGGACCTCACCCAGCTTGTGGGTCCGGCCGGTGTAGAACAAGATGCGCTCGGTGGTTGTGGTCTTGCCCGCGTCGATGTGGGCCATGATGCCGATGTTGCGGAGCTTTTCCAAGGGAACCTGCCGGGACATCTGTACCCCCCCTTTTCCTCCAAATTGGCTCTAGGCCCAAACCCGAGGGTCGATGTCCCACGCGCCGCCAGTGGGAGCCGGAGAGCCCCCAGACCACGCACAGGAAACCGGGGTCGACCGGGCCAGCCTCCACCGGGCCGGGGCGGAGCCAAGCCCCAGCCCGGATCTCTCCGCAGCAGCGCTACCAGCGGTAGTGGGCGAAGGGCCGGTTGGCTTCCGCCATCCGGTGAACCTCTTCCTTCCGCCGAACCGCGCCGCCGGTGTTGTTGGCAGCATCCATGATCTCGTTGGAGAGCCGCTCGATCATGGTGCGCTCGTCCCGCTCCCGGGCGTACTCCACGATCCACCGCAGGGCCAGGGAGACCCGGCGCTCCGGCCGCACCTCCATGGGCACCTGGTAGGTGGCACCGCCCACCCGCCGGGGGCGCACCTCCAGGAGCGGCATGACGTTCTTCACCGCCTGCTCGAAGACCTCCAGGGGATCCTTCCCGGTCTTCTGGGCGATGAGCTCAAAGGCGTTGTAGACGATGTACTGGGCCAGGGACTTCTTGCCATCCTTCATGACCTTGTTGATCAGCCTGGCCACCAGTTCGCTGTTGTAAATCGGATCCGGCGGAATCTGTCGCCTGGGAACCGGGCCGCGACGCGGCATCCCTTCCTTCCCCCCTATTGAATCAAACCCCGAGCGGCGAGCGCCGGTCCGGGACGGACCGAGACCCTTCGTCCTGGGGGACGACTACTCTCACCGCCCACGGTGAGCTACTTCTTGCCACCCTTGGCAGCCGGCGCAGCCGCGGCGGCCTTCTTCTTGACGCCGTACTTGGACCGGCTCTGCTTCCGGTTGGCCACCCCTGCGCAGTCCAGAGCACCCCGCACGATGTGGTAGCGGACGCCGGGCAGGTCCTTGACACGGCCACCCCGGACCAGCACCACCGAGTGCTCCTGCAGGTTGTGACCCTCGCCAGGGATGTAGGCGGTGACCTCGATGCCGTTGGTCAGCCGCACCCGGGCGATCTTCCGCAGCGCGGAGTTCGGCTTCTTCGGCGTCGTGGTCTTGACCACCGTGCAGACGCCCCGGCGGAAGGGGTTGCCCTTCAGGGCAGGAGCCTTGGACTTGTCGGGGAAGTTCTTCCGGCCGAACCGGATGAGCTGCTGAATGGTCGGCATGCCGCAAACCCACCCCCTTTCTGCCGAAGGTCTGCTGGCCTACTCCACGACGGCGGCTGCGGCAGCGCCCACGTCGATGTTGCAGGCCTTGCCGAGTTGCGCCATGGAGTCGACGTAGACGATCTCAATCTGCCGGGCCTGGGCTGCAGCGATGACGTTCTCCGTCACCGCCGGGTCGGCATCCCTGGCGACGAAGACCACCCGGGCCAAACCCTTCTCGATGGCCTTGGCGGTCTGTTTCGCGCCAACTGTCTTCTTCTTCGCGGCCTTGAGGCGCTCCAAAGACATTGGGTACGACCCTCCCGCCCAGACACACTTTCTTATTGTACAGCGGGCCCCACCGTTCGTCAATTGTGGTTCGCCCGGTAGCCTATCCCTCCGGCGGAGCCGCCGGCGGGCGCTCCGGCGAAGCCTCCGGCGCAGAAGCCGGCCCGGCCTTGACCCCCCGGTAGATGTGGAAACCGGCCTTCCGGTCCACGTCCTCCACCCGGGGGAACAGCTCCTGGAGCCGGCGCTTCAGGGAGGGAGCCCCCTGCTTGTTGCCGATGACCACCCACAGGCTGCCCCCGGGCCGCAGGGCCGCCTCCGCTTCCGCCAGCAGCCGCCAGACCGTGGCCTTGCCGGCCCGCACCGGGGGGTTGAGGAGGATCGCGTCAAAGGCGATCCCCGGCACGGCGCCGAGGCCATCCCCCACCCGGACCGTCGCGTTGCGGATACCGTTCCGGGCGAGGTTCTCCTCGGCCAGACGGACCGCCCGCTCGTTGATGTCTACCATATAGACATGCCCCCGGGGGGCGAGCCTGGCGGCCACCACCCCGATGGGGCCGTAACCGCAGCCGAGGTCCAGGATCACCGCATCCGGCGGGAAATCCATGTTCTCGATCAGGAGCCGGGTGCCGAAGTCCACCCGTCCCCGGGAGAAGACCCCCCGGTCGGTGACGAAGGTGAAGGTCATGCCCCGGAGCTGGACGGTGAACTCCCGTTCCCCATGGCCCACTTTCGGGTCAGGGGTGAAGTAGTGTTCGGACATGGGCACCTCCCCAGATCCTCCAGGCCCGGGGGTGCGGCAGGCGGCAGCGGGCCCCCCAACCCGCCGGCCGGCGGCGGGCGGGCCCCGGCGCCAGCCTGCGGCGCCCGAGCAATGGTAATGCTACTCCCATTTTGCACAGGCTGCAAGCCCCTGACACCCGTTTTTCGCCCCTGGACGCGGCCAGCCGCCGTCCGGCCCGGAGCCAAACGGCGGCTGGCCAGGGGACCCGGCGGCCGGGCCCGGGTCAGCAGCAGGGGCCCCCTCCGCAACAGCCGCAAGGCCTTCCGCCGCACCCCGCGCGGGCCACCGCCAGGGGTGAGACCACCGCCGGGAAAGCGAAGGAGAAGGTGCTGCCGGCTGAAGGGCCGCACCCGCCGGCGGGGACCACCTGGGCCACCGGGCAGGTGACCGCCCCGGTCACCGGCCGGTCCCGGCCGGCGGGAGTGGGGAAGAGATTCACCACGGTGGCCACCCCGGGGATGCACCCGGGGGTCACGACCGGAAGCCGCTGGGTGACCACCCGGGCCCCGGGCACGTCCGCGCCCCGGGCGGCCGCCACCGGGGCCCCAGGACAGGGGAGGGAGAGAGACATGGGGCCACCTCCTCACCGGGCTACCGCATCCTATGTCCACGGCTTATGTATCGGTGCCCCACCGGTGAGGCAGCGGCGCACCCGAAAGGGAAAAGAGAGCCGGGCACCGGCTGGGCCGGTGTCCGGCTCTCCGTGCCACGGGGGCTCAGTCGTCCCCGGCGAGGGTGGCGGACTGGTCCCCGTAAAGCTCGTCGTAGGTGTAGATCTTGATGTTCCGGTACCGGGACATACCCGTGCCCGCGGGGATCAGCTTGCCGATGATCACGTTCTCCTTCAGGCCCAGGAGCGGATCCCGCTTGCCCTTGATGGCCGCGTCGGTCAGCACCCGGGTGGTCTCCTGGAAGGAGGCCGCGGAGAGGAAGGAATCCGTGGCCAGGGAGGCCTTGGTGATCCCCAGGAGCACCGGCCGGGCCACCGCGGGGGTGCCGCCGGCCTCGATCACCCGGGCGTTCTCGTCCTCGAAGTCGAAGACGTCGACCAGGCCACCGGGCAGCAGATCGGTGTCGCCGGGGTCCTCCACCTTCACCTTCCGGAGCATCTGCCGGATGATGATCTCGATGTGCTTGTCGTTGATGTCCACACCCTGGAGGGCGTAGACCTTCTGGACCTCCCGGAGGAGGTACATCTGGACCGCCCGCAGGCCCTTGACCCGCAGCAGGTCGTGCGGGTTGATGGAGCCCTCGGTGATCTCGTCGCCGGCCTGGACCACGTCGCCGTCCTTGACCTTGATCCGGGCACCGTACGGGATCGCGTAGGTCACGGAGTCGCCGTCCGGGGAGGTGATGGTAACCTCCCGGCGGCCCTTGTTCTCGGTGATGCTGACGGTGCCGTCCAGTTCGGCAATGACCGCCTGGCCCTTGGGCTTGCGGGCCTCGAAGAGCTCCTCCACCCGGGGCAGACCCTGGGTGATGTCGTCGCCGGCCACGCCGCCGGTGTGGAAGGTCCGCATGGTCAGCTGGGTACCGGGCTCGCCGATGGACTGGGCCGCGATGGTGCCCACCGCCTCGCCCACGTCCACCAGCCGGCCGGTCGCCAGGTCCCGGCCGTAGCAGAGCCGGCAGACGCCGTACCGGGTCCGGCAGGTGAGGACGCTGCGGATCGCGACCTCCTTGAGGACGAGGTCCTCCCGGCCCCGCTTCCGGGCCTCGTCGTTCAGGAAGTCGATGATCTCCGCATGCTCCTCGACGATCATCTCGTCCGCGGCGACGATGAACCCGGCCTGGATGTTCTCATGGATCAGCGGATATTCAGAGGCGGGGTACCGCTCCAGGATCTGCTGCTTCAGATCCGGGAAGGCCTCGAGGGCCGGGTGCACCACGTCGTTCAGGGCGCACCGGCCGACGATCCGCTGGGTGACCTTCTCGACGATCTCGTCGCCCTCCCGGATCTCGGCGCAGATGATGCCCGCGGTGGTGCCGCAGTCGTCCTCCCGGACGATGACGTCCTGGGCCACGTCCACCAGCCGCCGGGTGAGGTAACCGGAGTCCGCGGTCCGCAGGGCCGTGTCCGCCAGGCCCTTCCGGGTACCGTGGGTGGAGGTGAAGTACTCGAGGACGTTCAGGCCCTCGCGGAAGTTGGACTTCACCGGCACCTCGATGATCCGGCCGGACGGGTCGGCCATCAGGCCGCGCATCCCCGCCAGCTGGGTGATCTGGCTGATGTTACCCCGGGCGCCGGACGTCATCATCATGTTGACCGGGTTGAACTTGTCCATGGTGGCGACCAGGGCCTTGGTCACCCGCTCCTTGGCCTGCTCCCAGATGGAGATGACCTTCTGGTACCGCTCTTCCTTGGTGATCAGGCCACGGCGGAACTGGCGGTCCACCATCTGGACCTCCCGGTCCGCCTCGGCCAGGATCTGGTACTTCTCCTTCGGCACCTGGATGTCGTCGATGCCGATGGTGGCGCCGGAGCGGGTGGCAAACTTGAACCCCAGGTCCTTCAGCCGGTCCGCGAGCTCCGCGGTGGCCGCGGTGCCGAGGCGCCGGTAGGCGTCGGCGACGATCTTGCCCATCCACTTCTTCTCGATCACCGCGTCGATGAACCGGAGCTCGTAGGGCAGGACCTCGTTGAAGATCACCCGGCCGACGGTGGTCCGGACCAGGACATAGTCCCCCTTGAACTTGACCTTGTCCGGGTCGTTGGGATCCACCGGCCACTTGGCCGCCCAGTTCTTCGGGAACCGGACGGTCACCTTGGCGTGGAGTTCGACCTCGCCCTGGTCATAGGCGAAGATGGCCTCGTCGGGGCTGGAGAAGATCTTGCCCTCGCCCTTGGCCCCGTCCTTGTCCAGGGTGAGGTAGTAGCACCCCAGGATCATGTCCTTGGTCGGGGTGATGACCGGCTGGCCGTCCTTGGGGTTGAGGATGTTGTGGGAGCTCAGCATCAGGATCCGGGCTTCGGCCTGGGCCTCGGCGGAAAGCGGCACGTGGACGGCCATCTGGTCGCCGTCGAAGTCCGCGTTGTACGCGGTGCAGACCAGCGGGTGGATCTGGATGGCCCGGCCCTCCACCAGCTTGGGCTCAAAGGCCTGGATGCCCAGCCGGTGCAGGGTGGGAGCCCGGTTCAGGAGCACCGGGTGCTCCTTGATCACCTCTTCGAGGACGTCCCAGACCTCGGTCCGGACCCGCTCCACCATCCGCTTGGCGCTCTTGATGTTGTGCGCGTAGCCGTCCTCCACCAGCTTCTTCATCACGAAGGGCTTGAAGAGCTCCAGGGCCATCTCCTTGGGCAGGCCGCACTGGTGGAGCTTCAGCTCCGGACCGACGACGATCACCGAACGGCCGGAGTAGTCCACCCGCTTACCCAGGAGGTTCTGCCGGAACCGGCCCTGCTTCCCCTTCAGCATGTCAGAGAGGGACTTCAGGGGCCGGTTGCCGGGGCCGGTGACCGGCCGGCCCCGGCGGCCGTTGTCGATGAGAGCGTCCACGGCCTCCTGGAGCATCCGCTTTTCGTTCCGGACGATGATGTCCGGCGCCTGCAGGTCCAGGAGGCGCTTCAGCCGGTTGTTCCGGTTGATGACCCGCCGGTAGAGGTCGTTCAGGTCCGAGGTGGCGAACCGGCCGCCGTCCAGCTGGACCATCGGCCGGAGGTCCGGCGGGATCACCGGGATCACGTCCAGGATCATCCACTCCGGCTTGTTGCCGGACTTCCGGAAGGCCTCCACCACCTCCAGGCGGCGGATGGCCCGGATCTTCCGCTGGCCGGAGGCCGTCTTCACCTCCGCCCGGAGCTCCTGGGCGAGCTTGTCGAGGTCGAGCTTCTTCAGCAGCTCCTTGATCGCCTCGGCCCCCATGCCGGCCTTAAAGGCGTTGCCGTACTTCTCCCGGTACTCCCGGTACTCGTTCTCCGTCAGGAGCTGCTTCTCCATCAGCGGCGTGTTCCCGGGGTCGATGACGATGTAGGCGGCAAAGTACAGAACCTTCTCCAAGGCCCGGGGGGAGATGTCGAGCAGCAGCCCCATGCGGGAAGGAATTCCCTTGAAGTACCAGATGTGGCTGACGGGCGCCGCCAGTTCGATGTGGCCCATGCGCTCCCGCCGGACCTTGGCCCGGGTCACCTCAACGCCACAGCGGTCGCAGACGATGCCCTTGTACCGGACACGCTTGTACTTGCCGCAGTGGCACTCCCAGTCCCGGGTGGGTCCGAAGATCTTCTCGCAGAACAGCCCCTCCCGCTCGGGCTTGAGGGTCCGGTAGTTGATGGTCTCGGGCTTCTTCACCTCGCCCCGGCTCCACTGCCGGATCTTCTCCGGCGAGGCGAGCCCGATGCGCATCGAGTCGAAGAAGTTCACATCCAGCACGGCCGCTCGCTCCTTCCCGGGCAAAACCCCCGTCGCCTAGATCTCCTCGTCCTCGGTCTCCCCGTCGGTGTTGTCGGAGCCAGCGCCCCGGCGCCGGCCCTTGCTGCCGGCCTGCCGGGCCGGCCGCAGGCCCTCGCCGAGCTCATCCTCCAGCGCGCCGAGCTCGGCAAGATCCGGCTCCTCCGCCTCGACGTCCAGGTCAGACGGCTCCTCCTCCGCCTCGGCCTCCGCCTCAGCCTGCGGCTCAGGCTGGGGCTCCGGCTGGGACGGAGCCGCCTGCCGCCGGGCCAGGCTGTCCGGCACCGGCAGCTCCAGCTCCCGGGGAGCGTCGTGGTAGTCCTCGTCGACCTCCCGGAGCTCGATCTCCTTGCCGTCCTCGGAGAGGACCTTCACGTCGAGGCAGAGGGACTGGAGTTCCTTGATCAGGACCTTGAAGGACTCGGGGACCCCAGGCTCGGGCACGTTCTCGCCCTTGACGATGGCCTCGTAGGTCTTGACCCGGCCGACCACGTCGTCGGACTTGACGGTCAGCAGCTCCTGCAGGGTGTAGGCCGCGCCGTAGGCCTCCAGGGCCCAGACCTCCATCTCGCCGAACCGCTGGCCGCCGAACTGGGCCTTACCGCCCAGGGGCTGCTGGGTGACGAGGGAGTACGGGCCGGTGGACCGGGCGTGGATCTTGTCGTCCACCAGGTGGGCCAGCTTCAGCATGTACGCGTAGCCCACGGTGACCTCGCTGTCGAAGTACTCGCCGGTGCGGCCGTCCCGGAGCTTGATCTTGCCGCTCTCGGGGAGCCCAGCCTTCCGGAGCCACTCCTTGATCTCCTCCTCGGTGGCGCCGTCGAAGACCGGGCACGCCACGTACATCCCCAGGGTCTTGGCCGCCCAGCCCAGGTGCACCTCCAGGATCTGGCCGATATTCATCCGGGAGGGCACTCCCAGGGGGCTGAGGATGATGTCCACCGGGGTGCCATCGGGCAGGAAGGGCATGTCCTCCTCGGGCAGGATCATGGAAATAACGCCCTTGTTCCCGTGGCGCCCGGCCATCTTGTCGCCCTGGGAGATCTTCCGCTTCTGGGCGATGTAGACCCGGACCAGCTGGTTGACACCCGGGGGCAGCTCGTCGCCGTTCTCCCGGCTGAAGACCTTGACGTCCACCACGATGCCGCTCTCACCGTGGGGGACCCGGAGGGAGGTGTCCCGGACCTCCCGGGCCTTCTCGCCGAAGATCGCCCGGAGCAGCCGCTCCTCCGCGGTCAGCTCGGTCTCACCCTTGGGGGTAACCTTGCCGACCAGGATGTCGCCGGGCCGCACCTCGGCGCCGATGCGGATGATGCCCCGCTCGTCCAGGTCCTTCAGGACATCCTCGCCGACGTTGGGGATGTCCCGGGTGATCTCCTCCGGCCCGAGCTTGGTGTCCCGGGCTTCGCACTCGTGCTCCTCGATGTGGATGGAGGTCAGGATATCCTCCTTGACCAGCCGCTCGCTGAGGATGATCGCGTCCTCGTAGTTGTAGCCCTCCCAGCACATGTAGGCCGCCAGGAGGTTCCGGCCCAGGGCCAGTTCGCCCAGGTGGGTGGAGGGGCCGTCGGCCAGGATCTCGCCCTTCTCCACCCGCTGGCCGGTGCGGACCAGGGGCCGCTGGTTGAGGCAGGTCCCCTGGTTGGACCGCTGGAACTTCATCAGCTTGTAGCGCTTCAGGGTGCCGTCGTCCTGGCGGACCACAATCTCGGACGCGGTGGCCCGCTCCACCACGCCGCCCTGCTCCGCGATGACCATGACCCCCGAGTCGTAGGCGGCCCGGAACTCCAGGCCGGTACCGACAATGGGCGCGTCCGGCCGCAGCAGCGGCACCGCCTGCCGCTGCATGTTGGAGCCCATCAGGGCCCGGGAGGCGTCGTCGTTCTCCAGGAACGGGATGAGGGCGGTGGCCACCGAAACGATCTGCTTCGGCGAGACGTCCATGTAGTCCACCTGTTCCGGCGGCACCTGGATGAACTCGTTCTTGTACCGGCAGGTGACCAGCGGCTCAATGAAGCGGCCCTCTTCATCCAGGGGCGTATTGGCGCCCGCGATGATGCACTCGTCTTCCTCGTCCGCGGTGAGGTAGACCACCTCATCGAGGACCCGCTTGTTCTCCTTGTCCACCTTCCGGTACGGGGTCTCGATGAAGCCGAACTCGTTCACCCGGCCGTAGGTGGCCAGCGCGCCGATCAGGCCGATGTTAGGCCCTTCCGGCGTCTCGATGGGGCACATCCGGCCGTAGTGGGAGTGGTGGACGTCCCGGACCTCGAAGCCAGCCCGCTCCCGGCTGAGGCCGCCGGGACCCAGGGCGGAGAGCCGCCGCTTGTGGGTCAGCTCCGCCAGCGGGTTGGTCTGGTCCATGAACTGGGAAAGCTGCGAGGAGCCAAAGAACTCCTTGACCGCCGCGACCACCGGCCGGATGTTGATCAGGGCCTGGGGGGTGATCACATCGACGTCCTGGATGGTCATGCGCTCCTTGACCACCCGCTCCATCCGGGCGAGGCCGATCCGGAACTGGTTCTGGAGCAGCTCGCCCACGGAGCGGAGCCGCCGGTTGCCCAGGTGGTCGATGTCGTCGATGGAGCCCAGCCCCTTGGCCAGGGTGCAGAGGTAGTTGAGGATCGCGACGATATCGTCCCGGGTGATGGTCTTCTGCTCGATGGGCGGCAGCCCGTTGTCCACCACCCGCAGCACCGAGCCATCCCGGAGCCGGACCGTCAGCCGGTGGATGCCCGCGGCCTCGATCCGCTCCGCCAGCCTCCGGTCAATGGGGGTGTCGGCCTCCGCCAGCACCTCACCGGTCTGGGGGTCCACCACCCGGTCTGCGGTCAGAGCGCCGACGATCCGGCGGCGGATGGCCAGCTTCTTGTTCAGCTTGTACCGGCCCACCGGAGCCAGGTCGTACCGCTTGGGCTCGAAGAAGAGGGACTCAAGGAGCTGCCGGGCGTTGTCCACCGCCGGCGGCTCACCCGGCCGCAGCCGCTTGTAAATCTCGATGAGAGCGTCTTCCTCGGAATCGGTATTGTCCTTCTCCAGGGTGCGCCGGATGTACTCGTGATCCCCGACCGCGTCGAGGATCTGCTGGTCGGTCGAGAGCCCCAGAGCCCGGAGCAGCACCGTAGCCGGCAGCTTCCGGGTCCGGTCGATCCGGACGGTAATCAGGTCGTTGACGTCGGTCTCGAACTCAAGCCAGGCCCCGCGGTTGGGGATCAAGGTGGCAAAGTACAGCTTCTTCCCAGAGGAGTCCACCTGCTCGCTGTAGTAGACCCCCGGGGAGCGGACGAGCTGGGAGACGATCACCCGCTCGGCACCGTTAATAATGAAGGTTCCGTTGGGGGTCATCAGGGGGAAGTCCCCCATGAAGACCTCCTGCTCCTTGACCTCACCGGTCTCCTTGTTGATCAGACGGACCCGCACCCGGAGGGGCGCCGCGTAGGTGGCGTCGCGCTCCTTGCACTCCTCAATGGAGTACTTGGCCTGGCTGGGGTCCAGGGTGTAATCCAGGAACTCCAAGACCAGGTTACCGGTGAAATCGGTGATAGGAGAGATGTCCCGGAAGACCTCCTGCAGTCCTTCGCGGAGGAACCACTCGTAGGACTTCCGCTGCAGCTCGATGAGGTTCGGAAGCTCCAGAACCTCTTTGATCCGGCCGAAGCTGTAGCGTTCCCGCTTGCCCGCCTTGATGATACGGCCCATCCACCTCTGGCCCCCTTATCGAAGACTGCCCACCGGGATGCTCTCCGTCTGGAAGTGCCCACCGCGAAAGCGATCCGATGGGGACCTGGCAGAGGAAACTGCAGGCCAAACAAACTGCAATGGGGCAGGGGAGTCACCCTCGTTCCGACCACGGGAAGCAGGAACTCTCCCTACCCTGTGCAAAACAACAAAAAGGGGTCACAACCGGTCGTCCCGCCCACGTGGAAAATACCACCTGTGAAGGGACATATCCTATTCGTGACCACTTTCCCACCCCGATATGCATTTGCACCCACGCAACGCCATCCATGCCCTCGGGGCAGGGCATGGGCGGCGCGCCGAAGGATGGCAGTTTGATATGTTACTATGGGGTACGCCCCCTGTCAAGGGGGAAGTTGCCGCCGGGGGCGGCTTTTTCTTGGCTTCCTCCTCGGCTTCCCCGGCCCGGTGCCGAGAGCGCCGGGCCGGGGCAAGAAGGAAAGAGCCCCGGGGCACGGGGCCCCGGGGCAAAGTTGTCAGTTCGCCGGGTCGGGTTACTTGATCTCGACCTCGGCGCCGGCCTCCTTCAGCTTGGCGGCGATGGCCTCGGCGTCGGCCTTGGAGACCTTCTCCTTCACCGGCTTCGGCGCGCCGTCCACCAGGTCCTTGGCCTCCTTGAGGCCCAGGCCGGTGACCTCCCGGACCACCTTGATCACGTTGATCTTGTTGGCGCCGGCGCTCTTCAGGATGACGTCGAACTCGGTCTTCTCCTCCGCCGCCGGGGCAGCCGCGCCCGCCGCAGCACCGGGGGCAGCCGCCACAGCCACGGGAGCGGCGGCGGTGACGCCAAAGGTCTCCTCAAACAGCTCCTTCAGTTCCTTGAGCTCCAGGGCGGTCATGCCCTTGATGATCTCGATAACCTCCTGAGCCTTCGACATGGTTCAGGCAACCTCCCGTATGAGTAAAAGTCGTGGGTTACGCCGCACCCTCCAGCTGGCGGATTCGGGCGTCCAGGGCGTAAGCAAAGCTGGCCAGCAGCCCGTTGATGGCACCGGCCACCCCCTGGAGGGGAGCCTGGATGCCGCCCAGCACCTGGGCCAGCAGGACCTCCTTGGCCGGCAGGTCGGCCAGGCTCTTGACGGACTCGGCGTCAACCACCCGGTTCTCGAGGATGCCGGCCTTGACCACCAGCTTGGGTTCCTTCTCTTTCTCAAAGATCTCCTTCAGCTTCTTGGGCGCTGCGGTCTCGTCGTCGTAGCTGAAGGCCAGGGTGGTGGGGCCGTGCAGATAGCCGTCCAGCCCCTCGATCCCCACTTCCCGGGCGGCGATCCGGATCAGGGTGTTCTTGGCCACCTTGAGCTCGGCGCCGACAGCCCGCAGCTCCCGGCGGAGGCTGGTCATCTGGGCCACCGTCAGCCCCAGGTTGTCCGCCAGCACCACGGACTTGGCCCGGGAGAACTTCTCCTTCAGATCGGCGACAATCGCCTGCTTCTCCGGGCGAATCCGAACCGGCACGCAGTTCACCTCCCCTGCCCCGGGGTCAAGCAAAACGGGCCTCTCGGCCAGAGCGCCGGAGGCCCGTGAGCATACACACAGGCACGGGAAGGAGTCAACCCGGATCCGGCCATGCGGCTGCCGGTCCGGCCTTCTTCCCTTCGCTCCGACCTCGGCAGGCGGACCCGACTGGCCCCTTCGGCTGCTCAGCAGCACCTGCTGTCTCTGGTCGAGACCCTGATGCAGTTGGCACAAGAGGATTATAGCCCCCGTCACCGGGGGTGTCAAGGCACTTTACCGGCGAGCGGCTTCCTTCCGCTCCTCAGCCTGTGCCTCCTCCTCCATCGCCTCTTCCAGCCGGATCTTCTCCAGGACAATCTGGAAGCGCTCGCTTGGGGAGGCCGTCATCCACCGGTCCACCAGAGCTTCCAGCCGATTGCGCAGTTCCTTGTGCCTCGGTGTCATAGTCGCACCTCCCTGGTTCCCCGATGTTGGTTCCACGAGAGATGTCGATGTCGATCCTGTCACCAGGAGAACGTGTAGGGTCGTACTTATCCTACCTCTAAGAATACAACAACCACGCTTTCAGTTCAATCGATAGTAGACACACATTCGAGAAACTTGCGGCTGAAAGGTTCCCAGGACTGCCAGCCCGCCGGGGGTCGCCCCCCTAGTCTTTCCCCGGTGGCCCCAGCCTAGCCAGGCTCTGGCTCCTTTCGGCCAGGGCCCCGCCGGTTGGCCCCGGGGCACCCAACCGGGATCCCGGAGCCAAAGACAACCCCGCCGGGCAGCACCTGCCCGGCGGGATGAACGGACAACTGTACGGTGCCGGTCGCTGGAATCCCCAACAGGGCGAAAGCCCCGCCGTGGCCTAGCTCTCCCGGCTGGCGACAGCGATGCGGGCCGGGTTGATCTTGATCCCGGGCCCCATGGTGGAGGAGACGGTGATGCTCTTCAGGTACTGGCCCTTGGCCGCCGCCGGCCTCGCCCGAACGATGGCCTCCATCAGCGCCCGGAAGTTCTCCACCAGCTTCTCGGTCTCAAAAGAGACCTTGCCGATATGGGCGTGGATGATCCCCGCCTTGTCGGTCCGGTACTCGATCTTACCGGCCTTGATCTCCCGGACCGCGTTGGCCACGTCGAAGGTGACGGTGCCGGTCTTGGGGTTGGGCATCAGGCCCCGGGGACCCAGGATCTTACCCAGGCGGCCGACCATGGGCATCATGTCCGGCGTGGCCACCGCCACGTCAAAGTCCAGCCAGCCCTCCTGGATCTTGGTGATGTACTCCTCGGCCCCCACATAGTCCGCCCCGGCGGCCTCGGCCTCCTTGGCCTTCTCGCCCTTGGCGAAGACCAGCACCCGGGCGGTCTTACCCGTGCCGTGGGGCAGCACCACCGCGCCCCGGATCTGCTGGTCCGCGTGGCGGACGTCGACACCCAGCCGCACGGCCACGTCCACGGTCTCATCAAACTTGGCCGGGGCGGTCTTCTTCACCAGCTCCATGGCCTCGTAGGGATCATACAGACGGGAGCGGTCCACCAACTTGGCCGCCTCGATGTACTTCTTGCCCCGCTTCGGCATACAGGTATCCTCCCTTGTGGTTCGGGTCGGCTGCCAGAGCCTCCCACAAGATAGGGCGTCGCGCAAGACCAGAAAAACCGCCAACAGGATCCGGCCGCGCCTCGGGACTAGCCCTCAACCTCAACCCCCATGGAACGGGCGGCGCCTTCTACCATCCGCATGGCGGCTTCGAGGCTGGTGG
Source organism: Bacillota bacterium (assembly GCA_021890795.1). GTDB lineage: Bacteria > Bacillota > Sulfobacillia > Symbiobacteriales > ZC4RG38 > ZC4RG38. The sequence goes on from JAKKUO010000004.1 coordinate 57,788, forward strand.
TGTTCAGGTCGGGCATCTTGATCTTGGCGATCTCCTCGACCTGCTTCCGGGTCAGCTTCCCCACCTTCACCTTGTTCGGCTCGCCGGAGCCGGTCTCAATGCCGAGCGCCCGCTTGATCAGCACCGAGGTGGGCGGGGTCTTGAGGACGAAGGTGAACGAGCGGTCCTCGTAGATGGTGATCTCGACCGGGATCACCATGCCGACCTGGTCCTTGGTCCGCTCGTTGTACTCCTTGCAGAAAGCCATGATGTTGACGCCGTGCTGACCCAGCGCCGGACCCACCGGCGGCGCCGGGGTAGCCTTGCCGGCCGGCAGCGCTAGCTTGACGACCGCGACAACCTTCTTTGCCATGGCGGCTTTCCTCCTCAAACGATGGTGTGGTCAGGCGGGCCGCACAGGCCCTCCCACAAGCAAAAGGGCGCGGGTCGCACCCTTCGCTGCCCTGTTCATTAAAGCTCTTCGACCTGGGTGTGGTCAAGTTCCACCGGCGTATCCCGGCCGAACATGTTCACGACGACCTTGACCTTGCCCCGCTCCGGGTCGATCTCCTCGACTACACCGACAAAGTCCTTGAAGGGACCGGAGCGGACCCGGACGTGCTGGCCCACCTGCACCGTGATCCGGTGCTTCGGCTCCTGGCCCGCCATCTGCCCGAGGATGGCCTGCACCTCTTCGTCCAGGAGGGGCACAGGCTTGTTCCCGGAGCCGACAAACCCGGTCACCCCGGGGGTATTCCGGACCACGTACCAGGAGTCGTCGCTCATGATCATCTCGACCAGGACGTAACCCGGAAAGACCTTCTTCTTGACGACCTTCTTCTTGCCGCCTCGCTCCTCGATCTCTTCCTCGGTGGGCACCACGATCCGGAAGATCTTCTCCTGCATGCCCATGGACTCCACACGCTTCTCCAGGTTGGCCTTCACCTTGTTCTCATACCCGGAGTAGGTGTGGATGACGTACCATTTCTTTTCGCCTTCCATCCAGCAGGGGGCGTCTCCCCCGTTCACCTGCCTTCCCCGTAGGCCGCGGTGCAGCGAGGACCCCGGCGGCAAGGTTACCGGCCGTTCCCCACCAGGAGGTTCATGAGGGCGCTGACGGCCTGGTCAAAGGCCCAGATGAAGAGAGAGACCAGCGCACTGGAGACAAGGACGACGGCGGTCAGTCGCACCAGCTGCTTCCGGTCCGGCCAGATGACCCTGCGCAGCTCTCCCCGGACTTCCCGCAGATACTCCCGGGTGGCCTCCACGTAGTTGCGCATCCCCTTGACCCTCGCAATCCGGAGAATAACGGACCGATTCCGCCCAACACAAGAAAACCTGGCCTCGGCCAGTGCTACCATCTTAGCATAACCCGACATCCTTGTAAAGGAGCCCCTGCCGGGCCGGGGCCTGGCGCAGAAAGCGGCGGGAGGCCGGGGCCTCCCGCCGACATCTCCGTTCCCCTAACCGTCCACCGCCCGGCGCAGGGCCTGGGCGAGGTCGGCGATGATATCGTCCACCGCCTCGATGCCAATGGAGAGCCGGATCAGGTCCGGCGTCACGCCGGCGGCCAGCTGCTCCTCCGGGCTCAGCTGCTGGTGGGTGGTGCTGGCCGGATGGATCGCCAGGGTCTTGCTGTCGCCGATGTTGGCCAGGTGGCTGATCAGCTCCAGGCTGTCGATGAACCGCCGGCCGGCCTCCACCCCGCCCTTGATGCCGAAGGTGACGATGGCTCCCTGCCCCTTGGGCAGGTACTTCTTCGCCAGGGGATAGGACGGGCTGTCGGGCAGGCCGGGGTAATTGACCCAGCTCACCTGGGGCTGGGCCTTCAGCCACTCGGCCACCTGCAGGGCGTTCTCGGAGTGCCGCTCCATCCTGAGGTGCAGGGTCTCCAGCCCCAGGAGGAAGAGCCAGGCGTTGAAGGGGCTGAGGCACCCGCCCATATCCCGGAGGAGCTGGGTCCGGACCTTCGTGATATAGGCGAGGTTGCCCACGGCGTCCCAGTAGACCAGGCCGTGGTAGCTGGGGTCGGGCTCGGTAAACATCGGGAACTTGCCGTTGTTCCAGGGGAACCGGCCGGAGTCGACGATCACCCCGCCGATGGAGTTGCCGTGGCCGCCGATGAACTTGGTGGCCGAGTGGACGACCACGTCCGCGCCCCAGTCGAAGGGCCGGAGGAGGTAGGGGGTGGGGACGGTGTTATCCACAATCAGCGGGATGCCGGCCTCATGGGCGATCTCCGCGATGGGCTCGATGTCCAGGACATCCAGCCGGGGGTTGCCCACGGCTTCGCCGTAGATGGCCTTGGTCCTGGGAGTGATGGCCCGGCGGAAGTTCTCCGGGTCCGAGGGGTCGACAAAGCGGACCGTGATCCCGAACTGCCGCAGGGTGTGGTGAAGGAGATTGTAGGTACCTCCGTAGAGGGAGGCGGAGGCCACCACCTCGTCCCCGGCGCCGGCGATGTTGAGGATGCTGAACAGGGTGGCGGTCTGGCCCGCCGCGGTGGCCACGGCCCCGACGCCGCCCTCCAGCGCGGCCATCCGCTTCTCGAAGACATCGGTGGTGGGGTTCATGATCCGGGTGTAGATGTTCCCGGGCTCCTGGAGCGCAAAGAGCCGGGCCGCGTGGTCGGTGTCCCGAAAGACGTAGGAGGTGGTCTGGTAGATGGGCACCGCCCGGGCGCCCGTCGTGGGATCCGGCTCCTGGCCCCCGTGGACCGCCAGGGTCTCCAGGGCCAGGGTCCCCTCCTTTTCCGCCAGGGACATGGGCAACTCCCCCTCGTCTCGCCAGATCCGGCGCCGGACCGCTGGCCAGGCGGCCGGCAGGCCGGTCAAACAGGAGGCGGACCCGAGAGGGTCCGCCTTTGGGTGTGCTCGAGCGACGACCCTCTTATCTCCCCCGGGTGAACCCCGGGCTGGAATTGGCACCTTCAGGCGGCTGCAGCCGCACTGGGTTGCCGGGCTTCATCGGGCCAGTTCCCTCCGCCACTCTCGATAAGAGAGGAACCGTATTCGGTTATGAGATAAGTGTAACAGGTCTCTTTCCGGGCGACAAGGGGGAATGACAGACAAATGCTGCGGCTCTCCGCCCTCCTGTCCCTCAGGCGGGCCGGCCGCTGACGACCACCCGGTTCTTTCCCTCCGCCTTGGCCGCGTACATGGCCATGTCGGCCTTGCGGATCAGGTCCTCCGCATCGCTGGCGTGATCGGGAAAGGTCGCTACCCCGACGCTGGCCGTGACCGTGATCCGCTGGCCGTCGATCATCAGCCCCCGCTCCTCGATGGCCCTGCGGATCCGCTCCGCGGCGATCCGGGCCTCGTCGGCGCCGGTCTCGGGCATCAGGATGACAAACTCGTCGCCGGCGTACCGGAAGGGGATGTCGCAAGCCCGGACGTTCTCCCGGATCACCTCGGCCATCATCCGGATCAGTTCGTTGCCCCGGAGGTGGCCGAACTGGTCGTTGATCTGCTTGAGGGAATCGGAGTCGATGATCACCAGGGAGAGGGGCCGGTTGTACCGCCGGGCCCGGGCCACCTCCTCGAAGAGCCGGGACTCCAGCCCCCGCGCATTGCCCAGCCCGGTCAGATCGTCGGTGACCGCCAGCCGGCGGGCCTCCTGGTAGAGCCACGCCTTCTCCATGGCCGCTGAGACGTGGTTGGCCAGGATCTCACAGAGCTGGAGGTCCTCCTCGGTGTACTGGTAGAGCCCCTCCCGGGAGATCCGGATGACCCCCGCGACCTGGCCCCCCACCCGAAAGGGAACGACGATCATCGACTCCTCCACCGGGGAGGTCCCGGGGATCTGCTTCGCCCGGGGGTCCGCCAGGGGGTTGCCGCAGAGGACGGGCTCGCCGTGGGCGGCCACCCACCCGGTCAGCCCCTCCCCCACCTTGAACCGGAGTCGCCGGACCGCCTCTTCCTCCCCCGGTTCGAAGGTGCCCGGCACAAACCGGACGATCCGGTTGACGAGGTAGTCCCCGGGCTGCTCGATCAGCGAGATGAAACAGGCGTTGGACCGGGTCACCTCCAGAAGGTGGTCCGCGGTGGCTTCCAGGAGGGCGTCGGGATCCAGGGAGGTGAGGATGCGGCTGGTCTTGGCCACCACCGCCAGCCGCTGTTTCTCCTTCCGGTCCTGGGTGAGGTACTGGGTCAGCCGGTAGGCAAAGAGCGCCACCAGGGTCTGGGAAGGGATCTGCAGCAGCACCTGCCGGAAAACCCGGCGATCCGGAAACCAGAGAACGAACAGGAGGGGAATGAGTCCACAGGCTGCCGTGATGGCGGCTGCGGTAGGGCCCGAGGCGATGAGGCTGGCCGCACCGGCCACCAGGGCGTAGAGGATGATGAACTGGGGCTGCAGACCGTTCGTGAACCAGGTGGCGATGGTCACCCCGGCGATGGCCAGAACCGACAGGAAGAAAATGAGAACCTCCAGCCGCACCCGATCCTGGGGCACGGCCAGGGAGAGCCCCGCCCCGGCCAGGGCGATGGCCACCAGGACCCAGACCTGCGGTGTGGTCAGCCACTGGGGGTACGGGATCTCCAGGGTGAAAAGGCCGACGGCGGTGCCGGTGACCCACAGGACCGCCGCCTGGATCCGCCCTTTCTGCAAGAGTTCCCGGCGAAAATCGTCCGGGGCAGGTCTGCCTGGCCTGGCCACTCTGCCTCCCTCCTCCGCCTGGGCTGCTGTGTTACAACAATGTTTCGACCGCAGCCGCGCTTCTCCTACTCGTCCGCACACCTTCGCAAGTGCGAACAGGAGTGGCAGACCGGCGGCATCGGAAAAAAGAAATCGGACCTGGCAAGCGCCAGGTCCGGTTTGGCAGGGGCGGTAGGATTCGAACCCACGACCTGCGGTTTTGGAGACCGCTGCTCTACCAGCTGAGCTACGCCCCTGCGTGGTCCGGCCCAAACGGCCGGATCGAGTGCACCGCTATTATACCATACCAGCGTGCTTTCGGAAAAGGCCTACCGGGTCTCCCGGTGCAGGGTGTGGCGCCCGCAGGTGGGGCAGTACTTCCTGAGCTCGAGCCGGCCGGGATCGTTCCTCCGGTTCTTGGTGGTCGAGTAGTTGCGATTCTTGCACTCCGAGCAGGCCATGGTGATGATCACCCGGTTGCCCTTCGCCGCCATGACGACACCTCCGCTTCCCCCACCAGGTCGGAACGGCTATGGTGGGCCACGTCCATATACGTTACCACGGGCCGGGGCGGCTGTCAACGGCAAGGCCGCCCGGCCGCCGGACCGGTTAGAGCCCGAAAGGCAAGGATCGCAGCCCAGACGGGCTGCGATCCTTGCAGGACTGGAGCTGGTGACCGGAATCGAACCGGCGACCTCGTCCTTACCAAGGACGTGCTCTACCGACTGAGCTACACCAGCACTGGTTGCGGGGGAGGGATTTGAACCCTCGACCTTCGGGTTATGAGCCCGACGAGCTACCTGGCTGCTCCACCCCGCGGTGTGAATGGTGGAGGGGGAAGGATTCGAACCTCCGAAGGCAGAGCCACCTGATTTACAGTCAGGCGCGTTTGACCACTTCGCTACCCCTCCGCGCGGTCCCGCTCCCGGAGGGATCAGGACACGTCATATATTAACCGCATCCCGGGAATGTGTCAAGCACCCGGTGGGAGAACCGGTGGGTGCGGCCCAGGAGCTGGCACCGCACCCACTTCTCTGGAGCCGGTTGTGGGATTTGAACCCACGGCCTACCGCTTACAAGGCGGTTGCTCTACCGCTGAGCTAAACCGGCATCCGGCTCGGGCACGCCGGGCCAGAACCTCCCTTACCAGGCCCTACTATACCAGAGGCGGCCCGGCGGTGCAAGGCAGCGGGGCCCTCGCCCCGCCCGGAGACCCCGGCCTTTCAGGCCCGGCTCCGTTCGGCCCGGTGCACGGCCCGTTCGCTGCCCGCCCGCTGGTCCAGATACCGCTCCAGCTTGCGCTTCACCCGCTGCAGGGCGTTGTCGATGGACTTGACGTGCCGGTCGAGTTCCGTGGCGATCTCCTGATACGACTTCCCGTCCAGGTAGGCCATCAGTACCTTCCACTCGAGGTCGCTCAGGATCTCGCCCATCTTCTCCTCGATGTCGCCGAACTCTTCCCGGCTGATGATCAGCTCCTCCGGGTCGGTTACCTTCGAGCCCGAGATCACGTCCAGAAGCGTCCGGTCAGAATCCTCGTCGTAGATGGGCTTGTTGAGGGAGACGTAGCTGTTCAGGGGGATGTGCTTCTGGCGGGTAGCCGTCTTGATGGCGGTGATGATCTGCCGGGTGATGCACAGCTCCGCAAAGGCGCGGAAGGAGGAGAGCTTGTCGCTGCGGAAGTCCCGGATGGCCTTGTAGAGGCCGATCATCCCCTCCTGGATGATGTCCTCGCGATCCGCACCGATCAGGAAGTAGGACCGGGCCTTGGCCCGTACGAAGTTCTTGTACTTGTTAATCAGGTACTCCAGCGCGACGGTGGAACCATCCCGGGCAAACTCTACAATATCTTCGTCCATCATCGATTCGTATTCCCGATATATGTCGCGCTGCGGGGTTGCAGACATCGACCGGTCCCCTCCCTGTTCCCCGGAGTCCAGCCTAAATACAGAAAAGCCCGTGCGTCACCAACTGCAGGTGGTGCCATCACCAGCGCACGGTCTACCCGTAAAATAGGCCAAACCACATAACCCCAGGCGACATAATCGATTGACCGGGCCGCTACTGCCGATTATAAACGGGCAACAGAGCCGCGTCAAGGCAGCACCCCGGGCCGGGCGGGCCCGTTGCCGCTCTTGACTGTATTGCCAGACCGATCCTATCCCTGGCCGCCCTTTTCCGGTGGGCCGCCGGCTTCCGCCAGGGCCCGCTGGCGGCGGATCTCGTACAGCAGGATACCGCCGGCCACGGCGGCGTTCAGGGAGTTGATCCGGCCGTACATCGGGATCCGCACGGTGAAGTCGCAGTGCTCCGCGACCAGCCGGTGCATCCCCTTGCCTTCGCTGCCGATAACCAGCCCCAGGGGCCCGGTAAGCCGGGCCTCGTAGCACGACTCCCGGGCCTCCTGGTGGGTCCCGCAGATCCACAGCCCCGCAGCCTTGAGTTCCATAATGGTACGCACCAGGTTGGTCACCCGTGCCACCGGCACGTACTCGATGGCCCCCGCGGAGACCTTGGCCACCGTCTCCGTCAGCCCCGCAGACCGGCGCTCCGGCACGATGATCCCGTGGACGCCGCAGGCGTCGGCGGTCCGGATGAGGGAACCCAGGTTCTGGGGATCCTCAATCCCATCGAGGATCAGCACCAGGGGTTCCTCGCCCCGCTCCCGGGCCCGTTCCAGGATAGCCTCCACCGTCGCGTACGGCCGGGCGGCGACGATCGCGACCACCCCCTGGTGCGCGGCCCCCTGGGCCATGGCGTCGAGCCAGGACCGGTCCACCTCCTGCACCGGGATCCCCCGCTCCCGGGCCAGGACCCGGATCTGCCGGATCGACCCGTGCACTGCCCCCCGGGCGAGAAAGAGCCGGTGGATCGGCCGGCCGGCCTTGAGGGCCTCCAGCACCGGATTGCGCCCCAGGATCCGCGCCTCTGCCACGCTGCCTTCCCCCTCATTCCTATGGCGGTTTCCTGCCTGTTACCCCCTGAGCTCAGGGCCGGCGGGGCCAGGGGGCCAGGTGTGGGTGCACCGCCGCCACCTGCCGGTTCAGGTCCAGGATCGCCTGCCGAATCTCCCACTGAGCCTCGGAGCTGCCCCGGAGGTTGACCAGGTGGTAGAGTTCCCAGAGGTCGAACCGGGCCAGGGCCCGGCGCCGGTGGGCGTTGGTCACCACGTAGGGGGCCACCAGGGGCAGCCGGTCCGCAAGGCGCAGGTAGAGTTCCTCCGCAGCGGCCACCGCCCGCTCCAGCACCGGAGTGAGACCGGCTGCGGCCACGTTGGGCGGCACCACCCAACCATAGGAAATGCTGGGCTCTGCCGGCGCGAATTCCACCTTCCGGCAGTGGCGGAGAAGTTGGTGCCAGCAGGCCTCAGAGACGGTGAAGGCCGCCCCGTAGTGGACCCGATGCAGAGCCTCGAGAGGATGGTCGTGGGGCCCCAGCCGCGCTACCGCCTCCCGGAAGAGCCGCACGAGCTGCTCCGGGGGCAGCTGCCGGACCCCCGCCTCCAGTCCCGGGGCACCGTACTCGATGGCCAGGCCCTCCGCTACCCGGATAAGAGCCGGCACCTCGTCCGGGGGGATCGCCCCGGTGCCGGCCCCGGCTTCCTGGGCCGGCGACGCCGGCCCGGCGGACTCCCCTGCGCCCCCCGGGTGGCCGGCAGCAGCCCATCGGGCCTCCTGGCCGGTCCACTCCACCAGCCGGGCCTCCGGCGGCCGGATCCGCTCCGCCACCGGCCCGGTCCGATCCAGGGGCAGGCCGGAGGCCGCGGGGTCCGCCGCTGCCGCCCCCTCCCCGGCCGGCGCCGGCTGGGCCATCTCCCGGAGCAGCGCCGCCACTCCGGCCCGGGTCTCCAGGCGGTAGGGGTTGGGCACCGCATGCCGGAGGAGCACCGGCAGGACGGCGCTTACCTCCTCCCGAATGGCCGCGGCCATGGCCCGGACCTCCGGGTAGGGGTCCGAGAGCAACCGGGCCAGGCTGTCCCGGATCGCCCGGCCGTTCCCGGTCATCCCCAGGTTCGTGTGGACCGCCAGGGTGAGCGCGTACCGGGCGTCTTCAAAAGCGGTCTTCTCCACCCGGACGGACCAGGCCTTCTCGCTCTCCTGCTCCCCCCGGGGAAGCTCCCGGCGCAGATAGGCTACCAGCCCCCGAAGCAACTCCTCATACGCATCGAAGGTCAGGTCCATCAGCCGTCGGTAGCGCTGCAGCAGGTCCGGGTAAGCCTCCAGCTCCGGCGGCGTGTAGTAGGCCCCCCGGGCCGGGCGCTGGTAGCGCTGGGAGTACTCGATGAAGGAGAGAAACGGGTTCGAGAGTTCCAGCCGGGCGGAGGCCAGCCGGGAGACCCGCTCGATGCCCACGTGGGCCACCGCCAGCTCCGCCACGCTGGAGTGGCCGTAGCCGATGACCACCCGCTCGTGGAACCGCCGGGCCTTCTCCAGGTCGAAGCCGGCGCCCGTCGCCGGTGCATCGCCCTCCGCCAGGGCCAGTTCCCGGTCCTGGATGAGCGCCAGGAGGTTGTCCCGGAAACTATGCGGGGAGCGGCTCACCTTGGCGAAGACAACGGCGACGACCTCTTCCGGGAGGTTGAAAATGGTGTAGATGTTCCGGTCGAGATTGCTCACATAGCGCCGGAGAAGCGCTGCTTCCTCGGGGGTGTAGCCCATTGCGCTGCCCCTTTCCACAAAGGTAACAACCGGAAGGCTGCGGCCTGAACCCGTTCCCGGATGGCGTTCCGGCTCAGGGGACCCCGGGCCCGGGGTCCGGCGGAGGCGGCCCGCCGGGGCCCGGGTCGCCAGAGGGCAGGCCCTGGCCGCCTTCCGGCCCGGCGGCCTGGGATTCGCCGTTGCCCGGGTGAGCAGGCTGGGGCCCGCCGCCTTCCGGTCCGGCGGCCTGGACCGCCCGGGCGAGGACCGCCTGCAGCCGGGGCCAGTCGCCCTTGAGGTAGAGGAAGCCCACCAGGGCCTCGAAGCCGGTGGCCAGGGCGTACTCCGCCCGGTCGGCGCCCCGGACGGGGTGCCGGGGCTTGGCGTTCCGGCCCCGGCGGGCGACCTCCGCCTCCACCTCGGTCAGCTCCGGCAGAAGGGCCCGGAGGGCCTCCGCCTGGCTGTGGGCCCGGACATACCCCGTCGCGGCCCGGTGCAGCGCCCCCGGGCGCCGGCCTCCCTGCCGGAGGAGCCACTCCCGGACGTAAAGCTCATAGACGGCATCGCCCAGGTAGGCCAGGGCCAGGGGCGGGTACTGCTCCGGATGGCCGTAGGGGCCGAAGATGGGCGGAAAACCGCTCATGCCCGCCGCCACCGGACCCCGGTGGGGGTGTCCTCCAGGATGATTCCCATGGCCCGGAGCTGGTCCCGGATCCGGTCGGCCTCGGCAAAGTTCCGGGCCTTGCGGGCGGCCTGGCGGAGGGCGATCAGCCGCTCGATCTCCGCATCCAGGCTTTCTTCCTCTACCAGGGCGGAGCCGAGGATCCCCAGGACCCCGCCCAGCTCCCGGAAGAGCTCCAGGGCCCCCTCCGCCAGGGCCCGGCTGGCCCCCGGGCCGATCCGCCGGTTGCACTCGGCGGCCAGCTCAAAGAGGACCGACTGGGCCAGGGCGGTGTTCAGGTCGTCGTCCATGGCCTCCTGGAAGCGCTGCCGGAACCGGGCAGTGAGGTCGGCCAACAGGTCCCGCTCCTGGTCCGAAGCTTCGGTCCGCTCCGCGCTCCGGGCCAGGTGCCGGAGGTTGTGGACCGCGTTGTGGAGCCGCTCCAGGCCGCTCCTGGCCGCGGCCACCAGCTCGTCGCTCCACTCCAGGGGTTTGCGGTAGTGGGCGGAGAGGAGGTAGAACCGGACCACCTCGCCGCTGTACCGCTGGAGCACGTCCCGAAGGTACCAGAAGTTCCCCTCGGACTTGGACATCTTCTCGCCGCCGATGGTGAGCATGCCGTTGTGGATCCAGTACCGGGCCAGGGGGCGGCCGGTCACCGGCTCGGACTGGGCGATCTCGTTCTCGTGGTGGGGGAAGATCAGGTCCTCCCCGCCGGCGTGGATGTCCAGGGTGTCCCCCAGGTACCGCCTTGCCATCACCGAGCACTCGATGTGCCATCCGGGCCGACCCTTGCCCCAGGGGGAGTCCCAGGCGATTTCATCCTCTTTCTGGAACTTCCAGAGAGCAAAGTCCATCGGGTGCTCCTTCTGGGCGCTCACCTCCACCCGGGCCCCGGCCTGCAGCTCGGCCAGGTTCCGGTTGGAGAGCTTGCCGTAGTCGGGCTTCCGGGTCACCCGGTAGTAGACCCCATCCCCGGGGATGACGTAGGCAAAGCCCAGGGCTTCCAGGGCCGCGATGTGCTCGATGATCTCCGGGATGTGGTCGGTCACCCGGGGGTGGACGTCGGCCCGTTCCACCCCCAGGGCGTCCGCGTCCTGGAAGTACTCGGCGATCATCTGGTCCGCCAGTTCCCGCTCGCCGATGCCGAGCTCCCGGGCCCGGCGGATGATCTTGTCGTCGACGTCGGTGAAGTTCTGCACGAAGGTGACCTGGTAGCCCCGGTACCGCAGGTAGCGGCGGAGGGTGTCCGCCACCACCAGGTTGCGGGCGTTGCCGATGTGGATCCGGTCGTAGACCGTGGGCCCGCAGTTGTAGAAGGTCACCCGCCCGGGAACCAAGGGCGTGAAGGGCTCCAGGGTGCGGGTCAGGTCATTGTGCAGCCTCACGGCGGGTTTCCTCCTTTGCCTCCAGGAGGGCCCGCAGCCGCTCCTGCTCGGCCTCCAGGGCTTTGACCCGGGCCTGCAGCCGGGCAAGCTCCTTGGTGGTGACCTCCAGGATGCTGGCCACGGGATCCGGGAGGTTGACATGGTCCAGGAGATCCACCTTCTGGCCGTCCCGCCGGACGATCCGGCCGGGGTTGCCCACCACGGTACAGTTGGGGGGCACGTCCCGCAGAACCACCGCGCCCGCCCCGATCTTGCAGTTGTCGCCGATGGTGATGGCCCCGAGGATCCGAGCCCCGGTGCCGATCACCACGTTGTTCCCGATGGTAGGATGGCGCTTGCCCTTCTCCTTGCCGGTGCCGCCCAGGGTCACCCCCTGGTAAATGGTGACGTTGTCGCCGATCTCCGCGGTCTCCCCGATCACCACCCCGGCCCCGTGGTCAATGAAGACCCCCTCCCCGATCTTGGCCCCGGGGTGGATCTCGATCAGGGTGAGCCAGCGGGAGATGTTGGAGATGATCCGGGCCAGCAGCTTGAAGTTGTGGTTCCAGAGCCAGTGTGCGATGCGATGAAACCAGATGGCATGGAGCCCAGGGTAGCAGAGGAGAACCTCCAGGAGACTCCGGGCCGCCGGATCCCGCTCGAAAACAGCCTGGATGTCCCTCCGGATCCTTCTGAACATGGTTATCCCCCTTAAGGCGACCAGATTAGCGGGAAATAGATCAGGGTCCGCTCCTGTGCCTGGCACAGAGGCGGACCCGAATGCCCGCGGTTCCACTCTGTTTGGATCCCACCCGGGATCCCACTCGTCACAGGGACGGGTGCCGACCCTGCCGCCACAGCATAGGGGGCGAGAGCATGGCGGCCGTCCGCGCCGATCCCCTGGCCCGATAACGGGGGCCTGCCGTGGGCGACTACTCCCGGTCGGGGTCCGTTGGATCCGCCGGTTTCGGTCCCAGGCTCCCGGGGGCATTTCCCCACCGGTCCTTTCCGACCCGGGCTGCGATCCCGGGCCGGCTGGGGGCTCTTCCGGCCACCGCTTGCAGCCTCGGCGGCGGCTCTCTGTCCGGCGACCGATGGGTACTTCTCCCGTTCTTCGCCGTTCCGATCTTTGGTTAGGCTTGCTTGGATTATAGGGTTACCGGTTCACCCATGTCAAGCCAGGGGCTGTCCCAGCCCCGCCCGGGCAGCCGCCCGGTGCCGGGCACCGGCCGGTCACACCCGGGCGATGAGGGCCACCGCGATGGCGGCGATGCCCTCCCCCCGGCCGAGGGCCCCCAGCCCCTCGTTGGTGGTGGCTTTCAGGCTCACGTCCCCGGGAGCGAGGCCCAGGGCCTGGGCCAGGTGGTTCCGCATCGCCTCCCGGTACGGGGCGATCCGGGGGCGCTCCGCGATCAGGGTCGCGTCGATGTTCACCGGCCGCCACCCCTGCTCTTGCAGGAGGCCCCGGACCCTGGCCAGGAGACCGAGGCTGTAGGCTCCCGCCAGGGCCGGGTCCGTGTCCGGGAAGTGGTGGCCGATGTCCCGGAGGCCGGCGGCGCCCAGGAGGGCGTCCATCACCGCATGGGTGAGGACATCCGCATCGGAGTGGCCCTCCAGCCCCACCTCCGACGGGATCGTCACGCCCCCCAGGACCAGGGGCCGGCCGGGGACCAGCCGGTGGGCGTCGTAGCCGATTCCAACCCGCAAGGCTGACCCTCCGTCCTCAGCTACTGCAGCGGACCCCAGCGGCTCAGGGGCCAGAACCGGAAGACGGCCCGGCCCTTGATCGCCTTGATGTCCAGCAGCCCCCAGACGTGGCCGTCCTGGCTGTTGTTCCGGTTGTCCCCCAGAACCAGCACCTTGCCCTCCGGCACCTTGACGGGACCGTACTCGTAGGCCGGCGGCTCCGCGATGTAAGGCTCCTCCAGGGGCTGGCCGTTGATCCAGACCCGGCCGTCCCGGACGGCGACCTCCTCCCCGGGCAGGGCGATCACCCGCTTGATATAGTCCAGCTTACCGCCTCCGGGCGGCCGGAAGACGACGATATCGCCCCGCTCCAGTTTATCGAAGCGGAAGAAGAGCTTGTCCACCAGCACCCGGTCCCCGGGGAGGATGGTGGGCACCATGGAGGGGGTGGGAATCTGCCGGGCCTCGGCCACCCCCGCCCGGAAGACCAGGGCCAGGGCCAGCATCAGGATCAGGTCCCGGATCCACTCCCACAAAGCGGAACGGCCCATCCTCATCCCACCTTTCGCCTGGCCAGGATCGCCTCAGCCAGGGCCCAATCCTCCGGGGTGGTAAGCTTCAGGTTCTCCGGCTCTCCGGGGTAGATCGCCACCGGCTCCCCCAGCCGCTCCACCAGCACCGCGTCGTCGGTGCCCACAAAGCCGTCGGCCATGGCCTGCCGGTGGGCCCGCTCCAGGAGGCTGGCGTGGAAGACCTGCGGGGTCTGCACTGCCCAGAGGGTCTCCCGGGGCAGGGTCCGGACCACCCGGGGCAGCCCTCCGGCTTCGCCGCCGGGGTCGCCGGCGCCTCCGGCGGACCCGGCACCGCCCGCCGGCGCCGTGCCCCCCGCGGGCACCTCCGCCACCTTAATGGTGTCCTTCACCGGGATCCCCATGGTGAGGGCCGGGTAGCGGGCCGCCGCGGCGACAATCCCCCTCAGGCCCGCCGGGCTCAGGAGAGGCCGGGCCGCGTCGTGGATCACCACCACCCGGGGGCGGCTCGCCACCGCCTGGAGCGCCCGCCAGACCGACTCCTGCCGCTCCCGGCCGCCGGGAACCACCCGGGTCACCTTCTCGACCCGGTACTCCCGCACCAGGTGCCAGGTGGCCTCCACCCAATCCGGCGGCGCCGCCACCACGATCTCATCCACCTGAGGCTCGGCGGCAAAGAGCCGGAGGGTGTGGATCAGCACCGGCACCCCGGCCAGGAGCTGAAACTGCTTGGGGGTGCCACCCCCCATCCGGCGGCCGCTGCCGGCGGCCGGAATGATGGCGGTCACCCCCACAGCCAGGGGAACCGACCCGATGGGTACCGTCACGGCGCCACCCGCTCCCGCTCTGCGCCCCGGTCGCCCCGGTGCTCGCCGCCCCGGGGCCGGGCGAAGATCATCCGCCCGGCCGAGGTCTGGAGCACACTGGTCACCAGGACGGTGATGGTCTCGCCCATGTACCGCCGACCGCCGTCGACGACGATCATGGTGCCGTCGTCGAGGTACGCCACCCCCTGGCCGGGTTCCTTGCCATCCTTGATGATGGTGACGGTCATCTCTTCCCCCGGCAGTACTGCGGGCTTGACCGCGTTGGCCAGCTCGTTGATGTTGAGGACCGGTACCCCCTGGAGTTCGGCCACCTTGTTCAGGTTGTAATCGTTGGTGATGATCTTACCCCCGAGGGTCTTGGCCAGCCGGAGGAGCTTGGTGTCCACCTCGCCCTCCCCCAGGTCCTCCTCGTAGATCTGCACCTGGACGCCCTTCTCCTTCTGCATCTGGGCGAGGATGTCCAGGCCCCGGCGGCCCCGGTTCCGCTTGAGGACGTCGGAGGAGTCGGCGATGTGCTGGAGTTCCTCCAGCACCACCGACGGGATGATCAGCGGCCCTTCCAGAAAGCCAGTGCGGACGATGTCGGCGATCCGGCCGTCAATGATCACCGACGTGTCCAGGATCTTCGGGATGCCCCCCACCGGAGCCGGGGCCGACCCAGAGTTGCGGGTGCCCCGGCGGCCGGCCAGCACCGCTCCGAGAAAGCTCTCCAACTCTTCCCGCTTCCGGGCCGCGATGGTCATGCCCAGGTACCCGAAGACCAGAGCCCCCAGGGCCGCCATCAGGGGCCCCAGCCACTGCACTTCCCGAATCGCCAGGCTAAGCAAGGTCGCGATGATAAGTCCCACGATGAGTCCGGCTGCACCAAAGATGATGTCGAGCAAGGGGGTCTTGCTCAAGCGACCTTCCATCCAGTTGACAATCGGGTGCAGGATGAATCCGATGAGGCCTCCCAGGGCGCTGCCCAGAAGCAGAACGACCACCATCAGCAGGGTATTGTCACTGACAGCGCCGAAGAACGGAACCTGGTCCAAGCCGAAGAAGGTCAGCGAAAAACCGGCCAGCACACCCACGCCGGTCAGAATCAGCCGCAGGCTTCTCCGAAACACCCTGCCACCTCCCTCATCCCGGTCGCGACGGAACTCGCCGGTATCCCCCATTCTATTCCAGCGGAAAGCCCTCCGCAAGGTCGGTCCCGGTAGTCCCTCTCGCTGCAATCCCTTTCTTTGCTAAGACGTTTTCAGACCCCTGGCAGGTTCGTCATCGGGACAGACAAAAGGACGGGCCGGGACCCGTCCTCCTCACATCGCCAGGGCCGAATCGACCAGGTCCATGGCCTCCTCGGGCGCCAGGCCCAGGGCCAGGATGATCTCGCTCAGGAGGATCTGCCGGGCGCTCTCCAGCATCTTCCGCTCGCCGCCGGACAGCCCCTTTTCCCGTTCCCGGTCGGTCAGGTTCTTGACAACCTCCGCAACCTCCAGGATATCGCCGCTGCGCATCTTCTCCAAGTGGGTACGGTACCGGCGGTTCCAGTTGGCCTGCACCTTGGCCCGGTGGGAACGGAGGATGTCGAAGACCTGCTGCAGGGCCTCTGGGGAGACCACCTGCCGGAGTCCGGCGCTGGAGGCCGCCTCGGTCGGAATCATCACCTGGAGGTCGCCCAGGGGGAGCCGCATCACGTAGTAGGTTTGCCGTGCGCCCAGGACCTCCCGCTCCTCGATGGCCTCGATGATCCCCGCGCCGTGCATGGGGTAGACAACCCGATCCCCCACCTGAAACAAGTGGCGCACCCCCCAGCGTGCCCTTGTTCGCACCCCCAGGATAGCACACCCACCGGTCATCGTCAACAAATTTTCGATTGTATCATAACATTAGCATTCCGTCAACAGATGGGGGCCGGCCCTTACGGCCCACTGGCGGCCAGGGCCTGGAAGTGGGCCAGCGCGGCCCGGCCGGCCCGGCCGAGGACAGCGATCGCGTCCGCCTCCCGGGCCACCCCCCGGGAGAAGCCAGCCATGGCGAAGGGCCGGCCCGGCAGCAGGACCAAGGCCACATCGTGGAACTGCCCCTGGCTCTGGGTGCCGATCTTGTGGGCCACCGGCACCTCCGGGGGGAAGCCGGCGCCCAGCCGGGGAGCAAAGACGGTCCGCTGCATCTGGTCGATCAGCAGCCCGAAGAGGGGCTCGTCCCGGCGGGCATAGAGCTCCGCCAGGTAGCCCAGGGCCTCCTCCGCCCGGGTGCGGCGGAGGTTCCAGGCATCGCCGGCACCCAAGGCCGCGCAGTAGGCGGTGATCGCGTCCCACCCCAGCCGCCGGGTGAGCATGTTCTTGGCCACGTTGTCCGAGTACCGGATGGTGTAATCGGCCAGTTCCCGCAGGGTGTACTGGCCCCCGGGACCCCGGCTCTGGAGGATGCCGGTGCCCCCTTCGTGGTCCTCGGGCAGATAGGTGAGCCGCTCCTCCAGGTCGATCTTCCCGGCGGCGGCCAGCTCGTACAGGTACATCACCAGCGGCACCTTGATGGTGCTGGCCGGGTGGAAGACCTGGTCCCCGCCGACCACGAGCCGGCGGCCGGTCTGAAGGTCCTGGACCGCGAAGGCAAAGGTCCCCGGCGCCTCCGCCGCGATGGCCTCGAGCTCGGCCTGCAGCCGTTGCCAGGCAAGGTCCTCCTCAGAGGCCCCGTCCCCCTGGGAATCCCCCGCCGGGTCTCCCCCTGCCGGGTTGTCCCGAGCCGGGGCCCCCCCGGACGGAACATTTTCCGCCGGATTGTCCGGTGGCGGAGCCTCCTCCCCGGGGTGGCTCCCCCCGGAGGGGAGACCCGCCCCAGGGCCGGAGGGCGGGAGGGGGCTACGGCTTCCAGCCCCCTCGCCGATGGAATAGAGAGCCAGGGTTACCGCGACCAGTGCCGCCGCGATGGGAAGCCAGAGATTGCGACCTGTGAACCGCATCTTCCATCCTCCAGCCGCACAGGCAGCCCGGTTCCTATTCGCCCCAGGAGGGGCTCCGTTCCTTCCGGCAGCGGCGGCCGGCAGGATCTGCCTTCTTTCATTATGCCTTCCTCCTACCGCTGTGCCACCCCCCGGTCCGCCACCCGGGCCTGGAGTTCCCGGGAGTGGCGGAGAAGGGCGCCCCAGACCTCCCGGACCAAGGCCGGGCTGAGGGGCGGCAGGGCCCGGGAGGCCAGGCTCTCCAGGAGCGCCCGCTCCCTTAGGGGCTGGTAGACGGCCAGCCCGAGCCGGGACTTCAGCCGGCCCACCTCCAGGGCCAGCTCCATCCGCCGGCGGATCAGCTCCAGGATCTGGGTATCGATCCCGTCGATGGCCCGGCGGAGGTCCTCGAGGCCCTCCTCTCCGCCTGCCGCCGGCGCGGGACCCGCCAGGGCCGGGACGGGATCCAAGTCTACCCCGGCCGCCATCTCCCCGCATGCGGCAACGGGATCGGCCGCAGCCGGAGCCAGGCCCAGGTCCCGCATCAGTCGGGAAAAGGCCTGAAGGTCCAGGGAGGTACCGCCGCCCTGCCCGGCCCGGTTGGTGGGCTCCAGGCACACCTCCACCACCAGCCCGTCCAGTCCCGCGGCCAGGGCGGCCCGGGCCAGGGGGGCGACCAGCTCCCGCCGGCCCGCGCCCCGGCCGGGGTCCACCAGCACCGGGAGGTGGGAGAGCGCCTTGGCGGCCAGGGCCGCGGCGAGGTCCAGGGTGCGGGTGTACGAATCAAAGGTCCGGATCCCCTGCTCGCAGAGGATGACCCGGTCGTTCCCCCCGGCCAGGACGTACTCCGCGGCCAGGAGCCACTCCTCGACGGTGGCCGCGGGGCCCCGGGTGAGGAGCACCGGGCGGCTGACCCGGCCCAGGGCCCTGAGCAGGGAGTAGTTCTGCATGTTCTCCGCCCCGACCTGGAGCACGTCGGCGTACTCCGCCAACAGGGAGAGTTCTGTGGCGTCCATCACCTCGGTCACCACCGGCAGCCCGGTGACTTCCCGGGCCTCGGCCAGAAGCCGCAGCCCCTCCTCCCCAAGCCTCTGGCAGCGATAGGGGAAGGTGCGGGCCCCCGGGGCGCCTGCCCGGAGGGCATGGGCCCCGGCGGTCCTGAGCCCCCGGGCCGCGGCCAGGACCGGTTCCCGGCCCTCCACGGCGCCGAGGCCGGCGATGATAAACGGCCGCCCGCCGCCCACGGCCAGGCCAGGGGCCACCGGCACCTCCCGGGTCTGCCCGGCGCTGCGGGCCACAAGCAGGTTCCCACCCATGGCCATGACCATCTCCCCCCATCTTCCCCCGTTCGATCCAAAGCAAAAATCCCGCCCCGGCAAGGGACGGGATCGGGATCCCGCGGTACCACCCTTCTTGGCCGCCAGCCCGGCGGCCCGCTCGATCGGGTGCGGGAGAGCCCGGCTCTCCGTACACCCTGCCCGGGTAACGGTGGGCTGCCGGCCGCGCCTACCCACGGAGCAGGGCTCCGCTTCAGCGGGCAGCTCCCGGGCGAACTTCGGTGCGGACCGCCATGGGGCGCTCGCAGTCCAGGGCAACCCCTCCCTGGGATGGCGGCTGCCGCCCTACTTTGCCCGTTCACGGCTGTTGGTCTCTACCGATCGATTGAATTGAATTTTACTACGCATCGGCGGCGGGTGTCAAGGGGAGGGTCCAGGGGCAGGTGCCCTGCGCCGCCATTTGTCCCGGGCCCTGTCCTCTGGTAAAATGGTGCACGAAGGAGCGCTGAGAGCCCCCGTGGCCAGCCCGGGGCGGTGCCCCTCCTACGGTTCCGGTGCCGCGGTCTGTCTGCCAGGGACTCTGAGGGGTGAGTGGGCAGATGAAAGATCTGCTGTGCGATCAGTTTCAAGCAGCAGTGGGCGAGTGCCTGATCCGGCACCGCAGTGTCCTCGACGTCCTGGCCAAGCTCCAGGAGGCCGGTGCCCGAACCAACCGGGCCATCACCAAGGCCGTCACCCAGTGCGGGTGCATCCGGATTGAGGCCGGCAAGCAGCAGATTCCCCCGGATGCCACCCTGCAAGAAGCCAGGTCCTACATGTCCACCCACCTCTCCGGCCAGCTCTGTGAGCAGTGCCGGGAGATTGTGGAGGCGGAGTTGGGCAACACCCTCTTCTACCTGGCGGCCCTCTGCAACCAGTTTGACCTGAACCTGTACGACGTCCTGCTCAAGGAGCACAAGAAACTCGTCGCCCTCGGGGTCTTCAACTTCACCTGACCGGCACCGGCAGGGTACCGGCTGCGGCCGCCCCCGGGAGCGCCGGGGAAGCCTTCCCCGGCCGGCGCCACGGGGCGGTGCCGGAGGCTGCCTGCCCAAGGGCCAACAGCTGCACCAGGCGACAAACGCCGGGCACCGCCCGGCGTTTTCTCATGCCATGTGCCGTTCGAGCATCACCTGCTCCCGGAGCCGGCGCAGTCCCTCCCGGATGGCCTTGGCCCGGGCTTCCCCGATGCCTTCCACCTCGTCCAGCTCCTCAGGGGTGGCCCGGAGGATGGCCGGAAGGTTCTGGAAGTGGTTGACCAGGTTGTCGATGACCGCCATGGGCAGCCGGGGAATCTTCCGGAGGATCCGGTAACCCCGAGGGGTGACCGGGGTCTCCAGCAGGGCCTGGCCGCCGGTGAAGCCCAGGGCCCGGGCGATGGCCGTGAGGTCCATGATCTCGCTGCCGCTGGCCGCCAGCGCCTCCCGGACCGACTCCGGGGTCCGGCCCTCCCCAGGCTGCAGGTAGTCCCGGATGATCAGCTCCCCCTCCTCCGCCACCCCGGTGACCAGCTCTTCCAGCTGCATGGCCACCAGCCGGCCTTCGACCCCCAGCTCGATGATGTACCGCTCGATCTCCCGGACGATCCGGGTGACCAGCTCGGTGCGCTGGAGCACCAGCGCCACGTCCGTCACCGTCACCAGGTCCTCCAGCTCCAGGGCGCTCAGATTGACCAGGGCCTGGGAGAGGACCGCCCGATACTTCTCCAGGGTCTGGAGGGCCTGGTTGGCCTTGGTGAGGAGGATGCCGGTATCCCGGAGGACATACCGCATGGAGCCCCGGTAAAGGGAGATGATGTTCCGCCGCTGGGAGACGGCGATGACCAGCTCCCCGGTCTGCCGGGCCACCCGTTCCGCGGTCCGGTGGCGCATCCCGGTCTCGGTGGAGGGGATGGCCGGATCGGGGACCAGGGTGGCGTTGGCGTAGAGAATCCGGCGGGCGTCGTGGCTGAGAATGATCGCCCCGTCCATCTTGGCCAGCTCGTACAGGTAGGAGGGCTGGAACTCGGCGTCGATGCGGAAACCGCCCTCCACCAGGGCCAGGACCTGCGGGCTGTCCCCGACCACGATCAGAGCCCCGGTCCGGGCCCGGAGGATGTTCTCCAGCCCCTCCCGGAGCGGCGTACCCGGGGCCACCCAGCGCAACACCCGCAGGAGATCGGCTTCCCGCTCGTCTACCAGGTCAGGACACCCCCTTCCGGCACCCAGAGGCAGGAACCGGACCCTAGCCACCAACCAGGGATGCCTCCAGGCCTTCGGCTACGGTCTCGACGCCAATCAGTTCCATGGTACTCCGGAAGGCGAGGTTTTTCAAACTTCTGGCGGGCAGCACCGCCCGGCGAAATCCCATCTTCTCCGCTTCCCGGAGCCGCTGCTCCACCCGGCCCACCGCCCGGACCTCCCCGGCCAGCCCCACCTCGCCGAAGACCACCGCCCGGGGGTCCGCGGGCCGATCCCGGAAGCTGGAGGCCAGGGCCACCGCCAGGGCCAGGTCCACCGCCGGCTCCTCGATCCGCACCCCGCCGGCCACCTTGACGTAAGCGTCGTGGCCCCCGAGCTGGAGCCCGACCCGCTTCTCCAGCACCGCCAAAAGGAGCAGCACCCGGTTGAGGTCCAGGCCGGAGGCGGTCCGGCGGGGGTTGGCAAAGGGGGTGGGGCTCAGGAGGGCCTGCACCTCCACCAGGAGGGGCCGGCTCCCCTCCAGGCAGGGGACCACCACCGAGCCCGCCACGCCCAGGGGACGTTCGGACAGGAAAAGCTCCGAGGCGTTGGGGACCGGCACCAGCCCCTCTTCCCGCATCTCAAAGAGGCCGATCTCGTTGGTGGAGCCAAACCGGTTCTTTACCGCCCGCAGCACCCGGAAACTGGCATGCCGCTCACCTTCGAAGTACAGTACGGTATCGACCATGTGTTCTAGAACCCGGGGGCCGGCGATGGCCCCTTCCTTGGTCACGTGGCCGACGATGAAGACCGCGATGCCCCGGGTCTTCGCCAGGCGCAACAGCTCCGCGGCCCCCTCCCGGACCTGGGAGACCGAACCCGGGGCGCTGGGCAGGGCCGGCCGGTAGACCGTCTGGATGGAGTCGACCACCAGCACCAGGGGGCTCAGCTCCCGGGCGTGCTCCTCGATCCGGTCCAGGTTGGTCTCCGCCAGGACGTAAAGCCGGGAGGAGAGGGCCCCCAGCCGGTCCGCCCGCAGCCGCACCTGCCGGGCCGATTCCTCCCCGGAGACGTACAGCACCGGCCCCCGGTCCTCCGCCACCCGGTGGGCGAGCTGCAGGAGCAGAGTGGACTTGCCGATCCCCGGGTCGCCCCCCACCAGGACCACGGAGCCCGGCACAATCCCGCCGCCGAGGACCCGGTCCAGCTCTTCGGACCCCGTAGGGATCCGGATGGCCTCTGCGGTCTCCACCGCGGCGATGGGCCGGGGCTTCTCCCCCGAGGACAGGCCGGCCCCGTGGGCGCCGGGGGCGGCGGGGAGAGCGGTCACCTCTTCCACCAGGGTGCCCCAGCTGCCGCAGCCGGGGCAGCGGCCCAGCCACTTGGGCGCTTCGTAGCCGCACTGCTGACAGGCAAAGACCACTTTCTGCCGGGCCATTCCCCTCACCCCCGTCCCACCTGCCGGCCGGGCGCGACAGCCCCGCCCGGCCGGCAGGCTGGGCGGGCGGGGCAGCAGCGGACCGGTCCCGGCGGGCGGCCTAGTTGAGCCGGTGGCAGATCAGCCGGCGAATGAGCCGCAGTTCCTCCAAGCCTTCCTCACCCAGAGCCTGCCGCACGCTCGCCGGCAGCGCATCGATCCCTCCGTAGGCCTGGCCGTCCACCACCAGCCGCAGGTCAGGTCCCCGGTCGGTCCGGACCTCGATGGCCTCCACCGCGGGCGGCCCGGCCTGCTGGAACCGGAAGCCCGCGCCGGCCTTGGGCGGGTGGATCCGCCAACCCCGCCCCTGGAGGCGAGCCAGTTCCGTGGCCACCTCCCGGACCAGTGCCACCAGCAGCGTGCGGCTCAACTCTTCCATGGGAATCCCACCATTTCCCTCCTGTATCCGGAGGGGTTCGCCATCGACTGCCAGCGGTCCTGCTGGCGACGACGGCGCCGGGGCGGCTCCAACACCGGGGCGGCTCAGAAGATCCCCAGGTCTGCCGCACCCGAGACCCCTGTCACCTCCAGACCTGCCTCCCGGAGCCGGCGCAGGAAGGGGTTGATCCCCACCATGTCGCCGGCCATGTGCCCCATCACCACCACGTTGCCCTTCCCTTCCCGCTGCAGCCGGGCCGCGTGGGCGGGATCCAGGTGGAGGTAGCAGACGGTATTCACCCCGTGGTCAAAGTACGCCTTGGCCACGGGATAGCCGCCGTTGGAGCCGTTGCCGTGGGCGATGACCACCCGGCCCGCGGGGTTCTCCGGCCGGCCCACCCGGACCTCCGGCCGGGTGGGAGCCCGCTGGAACTCCGGCAGGGTGAGGAGCGCGTCCACCACATCCTGGACGGTGGAGTCCGGCCGGAGCCGGGAGAAGACCGCCTCCTCCATGATCCGCCGGCCCACCAGGTCGCAGGGGGCGTGGACATTCAGAAGGGGCATCTCCAGCAGCCGGGCAAAGCTGGCCACGTGGTCGTAGTTGGCGCTGTGCTGCCGGGCAGCCCAGGGCTCGGCGATCTCCCGGTAGGCCGCCTCCGCCACCTCCCGGGGCACCCCGTAAGCCACCATCTGGTCCACATGCCAGTGGAGGACCTCGAGGAAGCCGAAGGCACCCCCCGGCGGGTGGTGAGCGATGACGCAGTCGTAGCCGAGCTGCTTGGCCACCCAGAGCTCTGCCACGCCGATGTCGATGCCGAAGAGCACCCGGCGGATGTTCTCCCCGGGCACGTAGATCCGGCTGTCCCCGGGGATCTCCTTCAGCCCCGCCATCTCCAGGGCGATCTGCATGATCTCTTGGGTGTTCACCGTCTTTCCTCCCCCTGCCCCCTGGCACCGGGCCGGTAGACCGGGCGAAAACCCGGGGCGGGCCGGCCAGGAAGGCCGGCCCGCCTCCGGCTCGCCTGCGGTTCGCCTCCGGCTATGCTGTGGCCCCGGTCGCCGCCTCAGCCGGCTGGAAGACCAGATTGCCCTCGGCGTCCACGTCGATCTGCACCGTGTCGCCGGCCTTGAACCGGCCCTTGAGAAGCTCCTCGGAGAGCGGGTCCTCCACCAGCCGCTGGATGGCACGGCGCAGCGGCCGGGCGCCGTACTGCGGGTCGTAGCCCTCCTTGACCAGCTTGGCCAGGGCGGCGTCCGTGACGGACAGCTTGATGCCCTGCTCCTGGAGCCGGCTCTCGACCTTCTTCACCTCGAGGCGGACGATGGACTTCAGGTGCTCCTCGTTCAGCGGGTGGAAGATGATCAGCTCATCGACCCGGTTGAGGAACTCGGGCCGGAAGATGCGCTTGACCTCATCCATCACCCGCTTCTTCATTTCCTCATAGGCCTTCTCTTCGCTCTCCGTCCCGGTGATGAACCCCAGCCGCTTGTCGCCCCGGATCGCGTGGGCGCCAGCGTTGGAGGTCATGATCACCACCGTGTTCCGGAAGTCCACCGTCCGGCCCTTGGAGTCGGTCAGCCGGCCGTCCTCCAGCACCTGGAGCAAGATGTTGAAGACCTCCGGATGGGCCTTCTCGATCTCGTCCAGCAGGACCACGCTGTACGGTCGGCGCCGGACCGCCTCGGTGAGCTGGCCGCCCTCCTCGTAGCCCACGTAGCCGGGCGGGGCGCCCACCAGCCGGGAGGTGGTGTGCCGCTCCATATACTCGGACATGTCGATGCGGATCATGGCGTCCTCGTCGCCGAAGAGCGCCTTGGCCAGGGCCCGGGCCAGGTGGGTCTTGCCGGTCCCGGTGGGGCCGAGGAAGATGAAGGAGCCGATGGGCCGCTTCGGATCCTTCAGGCCCGCCCGGGCCCGGCGGATCGCCCGGGCGACGGCCCGAACCGCCTCGTCCTGGCCCACGACCTCCTGGTGCAGGATCTCCTCCAGCTTCAGGAGCCGCTGGGACTCCTCCAGGGCCAGCCGCTGCACCGGGATGCCGGTCCAGGAGGAGACGATCTGGGCGATGTCGTCCTCGGTGACCGTGGACTTGGCGGTCACCTTCTTCTGCTGCCACTCGCTCCGGATCCGCTCCAGCTCCTCCTTCAGCTTCTGCTCCTTGTCCCGGAGCCGGGCGGCCTTCTCAAACTCCTGCCCCTGGACCGCCGCCTCCTTCTCCTTGCGCACCTCCTCCAGCCGCTGCTCCAGCTCCTTGATGTCCGGCGGCGGGACGAAGGAGCGCAGCCGCACCCGGGAGGCGGCCTCGTCGATCAGGTCCACCGCCTTGTCGGGCAGGAACCGGTCGGTGACGTACCGGGCCGATAGCTTCACGGCGGCCTCGATGGCCTCATCGGTGATCTCCACCCGGTGGTGGGCCTCATACCGGTCCCGGAGGCCCTTCAAGATGGCGATGGAGTCCTCGATGCTGGGCTCCTCCACCATGATGGGCTGGAACCGGCGCTCCAGGGCCGCGTCCTTCTCCACGTGCTTCCGGTACTCGTCGATGGTGGTGGCGCCGATGGCCTGGAGCTCGCCCCGGGCCAGGGCAGGCTTGAGGATGTTGGAGGCGTCGATGGCCCCCTCCGCCGCGCCGGCCCCGATGATGGTGTGCATCTCGTCGATGAAGAGGATGACGTTGCCGGCCTGGCGGATCTCCTCCATCACCTTCTTCAGCCGCTCCTCAAACTCGCCCCGGTACTTGGAGCCCGCCACCAGGGAGGCGAGGTCCAGGGCCACCACCCGCTTGTCCTTGAGGAGTTCGGGCACCCGGCCCTCGACGATCCGCTGGGCCAGCCCCTCGACGATCGCGGTCTTGCCGACACCCGGCTCGCCGATCAGCACCGGGTTGTTCTTGGTCCGGCGGCTGAGGATCTGGATGACCCGCTCGATCTCCTTCTCCCGGCCGATGACCGGGTCGAGCTTGCCCTCCCGGGCCATGGCCGTCAGATCCCGGCCGAACTGGTCCAGGGTGTTGGTGTTGGTCTTGGCCTTGGCCTTAGGCGGCGCGCCGGAGGCGCTGGGGGTGTGGGGCACGCCGCCGAGGAGGTGGATCACCTGGTTCCGAACCCGCTCCAGGTCCGCCCCCAGGTTCTGGAGCACCTGGGCCGCCACCCCCTCGCCCTCCCGAATGAGGCCGAGGAGGATGTGCTCGGTACCCACGTAGTTGTGACCCAGGAGCCGGGCTTCCTCAATAGCCAGCTCCACCATCACCTTCTTGGCCCTGGGGGTGAAACCGATCTCGCCCCGGGGGCTCGCGGTGCCCCGGCCGATCATCCGCTCCACTTCCGCCCGGACCTGCTCCAGGCTAATCCCCAGGGACTGGAGCGCCTTGGCGGCAATCCCCTCCCCTTCCCGGATCAGCCCCAGGAGCAGGTGCTCGGTACCCACATAGTCGTAACCCAGCCGCCGGGCCTCGTCCTGGGCCAGGACGATGACCCGCTGCGCCCGCTCGGTATAGCGGCTGAACATCGAACGACCCCCTCCCTGACCACTCCCAGCACAATCCGCTCTACTCAAAGATGTTCGCTTTACGGCCCGAATGCATCGAGGCAACGCCCGGGCTGGTTCTCCAGATTAGTTGTATCCAGATTCAAGCAGCGAGGCGTTCCCGGATCAGGGCAGCCCGGCGCAGATCCCGCTCAAAGGGGCTCAGCTCCCTGCCGGCGAGCTTCTGCAGGAAGGCCGGTCGGCAGGCGATCATCAGCTCGTTCAGGGTCCGGGCCGCCACACCCTTGAGGATCCCCATCTCCACCCCCAGGCGCACGTCGGAGAGGAGCCGCATCGCCTCCTCGGAGGAGAGGATCCGGGCTCCGGTGAGGATGCCGTAGGCCCGGCCGACCCGGTCCTCCAACTGGGCCTTCATCTGGCGGGCCAGATGCTCCCGGGCCCGGCGCTCGTGGCCGATGACCTGCTGGACCACGGACTGGAGGTGATCGAGGATCTCCTCTTCCGACCGGCCCAGGGTGATCTGGTTGCTGATCTGATAGATGTTGCCGATGGGTTCCGTCCCCTCGCCGAAGTACCCCCGGATCGCGAGGCCGAACTGCCCGAGGGTGTTGAAGAGCCGCCCGGCCTGGTTGGTCATCACCAGAGCCGGCAGGTGGACCATCACCGAGGCCCGGAGCCCGGTGCCGACGTTGGTCGGGCAGGCGGTGAGGTACCCCCGGGTCTTGTGGAAGGCGTAGGGGAGCTTGGCCTCCAGGGCGTCGTCCACCTTCGAACCCAGCTCCCAGGCGGAGTAGAGATCCAGCCCCGGCGCCAGGACCTGGATCCGCAGGTGGTCTTCCTCGTTGATCATGATGGAGACCGCCTCATCTTCGGAGATGGCCACCGCCCTGCCCCGGGCATCCTGGGCCAGCTCCCGGGAGATCAGGTGCTTCTCCACCAGCACCTGCCGGTCCAGGTAGGGGGTGTCGGCCAGGCGGTAGAGCTCCACCGGCGGGCAGATCCCCATCAGGTTGATCTCCCGGATCCCCGCCTCCACCTGCCGGATCAGTTCCCGGGCCTGCCGCTCATTCATCCGGTGGGGGAAAGGGAAGTCCTCCAGGTTCCGGGCCAGGCGCACCCGGGACGAGAGGACCACATCGGAGTCAGGGCCCGTGGCTGCCGTCCAGCGGGTCTGGGGCTGGCTTACCAATCTATTCCACGGCATTCCCATCACCCCCTGCCTGGATCCGCCGCTCGAGGTCCCGGATCCGATCCCGGAGCTGGGCAGCCCGCTCGTACTCCTCCCGGCTCACCGCCTCCTGGAGCTCCGCCCGGAGCTGGGCCAGCTCTTTCCGGAGCCGCAGCACCCCGCCGCTGCGCCGGGGCGCCTTGCCCACGTGCCTGTCCGAGCCCTGGACCCGGCGGAGCAGCGGCCCAAGCTCGGAAGCAAAGGCCTCGTAGCAGTGGCTGCACCCCAGGAAACCGCCTTCCTTGAACTGGCGGAAGGTCAGCCCACAGAAGGAACACCGGAGTTCGGCCCTGGGCGCCGCCGGCCCGCTGCCGAACCCGGAGAAGGGATCCGACTCCAGCAGGCTGGAGAGGAGCTGCTGGAGGGAGAAGTTCGGCAGGGTGAAGGCCGGCTCGAGGCCCAGGTGCCCCTGCTCCCGGGCGCAGGTCTCACACAGGTGGTATTCCTCCCGCTGGTTGTTCACCTGCTTGACGATGTGCACCGTGGCGGGGCGCTGGCTGCAGTGCTGGCAGAGCATCCCCATTCCTCCCTCGCGGCGCTTGGGCGCCTGACTGCTGGGTCACAGGCTCAGAAGGGCCAGCAGCATGGCTTTGAAGAGGTTCGCCCGGATCAGATCCCGCAGGGGCAGGTCCACCGCCAGCACATCCCGGCGCATCGCCGCCGCCATCAGGATCGCCTCCCGGGCGGTGATGAACCCCTCCTCTTGCAGGCGCCGGATCATGGCCTCCGCCTCGTCCTGGCTGAGGCGGTCGCCGATCCCGCCCTGAAGCCACTGGAGCAGGTCCTCCCGGCCCAGGTTCAGCCGGATGATCCGGATGTAGCCCCCGCCCCCCCGGCGACTCTCCACCAGATACCCGTGCTCCGGGGTAAACCGGGTGGCCAGGACGTAGTTAATCTGGGACGGAGCGCAGCCGAACCGCTCGGCCAGTTCAGACCGCTGGATCTCCACCACACCGTCCCGTTCCCGGAGCAGGCTCTTCAGGTACTCCTCAATATAATCGCTCAGGTTGGGCAAGGGGCCACCACCTCGACCTTGACTTTCTTTGACCTTTCCGCTGCCATTGTAACCCCGGTCGGATCGGGCTGCAAAGAGAACGGTGACCCCTGGCTGTCCTTCTCCGGCGATCTGGGCAAAGTATCGCGGGCTGTCTGCCTGTTGCTGGCGACTGTTGCCCCAGGCTGATTCCTTCTCGCCCTCCTTCTCGCCCGGCCGGGGCCGGCAGCCCGGGGCGACCGGGCCCGCCCGGCCGGCGCCAGCGGTCCGGGGCCACCGTGCCCACCTCGTGGCCCCTCACAGGACCTCGTACAGGTAGCACTTCAGGTAGTGGCTTTCCGGGTACCCCACCACCATCGGGTGGTCCGGCGGCTGGGCCCGGGCCTCGATGAGCCGGAGCCGGCGCCGGGCGTCCCGGGCCGCATCGGCGATGACCTCGGCGAAGAGGTCCGGGGTCATGTGGTAGGAGCAGGAGCAGGTGACCAGGATCCCGCCCTCCCGGAGCATCCGGAGAGCCCGGAGGTTGATCTCCTTGTAGCCCCGGATCGCCCCCTCCAGGGCGGCCCGGTTCTTGGCAAAGGCCGGGGGATCGAGGATGATCAGGTCGTATCGCTCCCCGGCCCGGTCCTGGGCCCGGAGGAAGTCGAAGGCGTTGGCCTCCTCGGTCCGGATCCGGTCCTGGAGGCCGTTGAGGGCCGCGTTCTCCCGGAGGATGGCCAGGGCCTCGGCGGAGGAGTCCACCGCCACCACCTCCCGGGCCCCGGCAGCCGCGGCGTTGAGGGCGAAGCCGCCGGTGTTGCAGAAGGCGTCCAGCACCCGGGCGTCCCGGGCGTAGGGGCGGATGGCGGCCCGGTTGAGCCGCTGGTCCAGGTAGTGGCCGGTCTTCTGGCCCTTCTCGACGTCCACCACCATCTGCAGCCCGTTTTCGGTGATGGTGAACCGGGTCGGGAACTCCCCCCGGACAAAGCCCTTCTGCTGGGGCAGCCCTTCCAGCTCCCGGACCCGCTCGTCCCCCCGCTCGTAGATCCCCCGGGGCCGGAAGATCTCCTCCAGCGCCGCCACGATGGTCTCCCGCCACCGTTCCATCCCCAGGGCGAGGATCTGGATCACCAGGACGTCCTCGAACTTGTCGACGATGAGCCCCGGCAGGAAGTCCGCCTCGCCGAAGACCACCCGGCAGCAGCGGGTCTCGGGCAGGAGCCGCTGCCGGCTCCGCCAGGCCCGGTCGATCCGCCGGCGGATCAGGTCCTCGTCCACCGCCTCCCGGGGGTCGAGGGTCATCACCCGGACCGTCAGCATCGATCGGGGGTTGATGTAACCCCGGGCCACGAAAGCCCCCCGGGCGTCCACCACGTCGACGATGTCCCCGGGGCTGTACTCCCCGGTAACCTTCGCGATCTCCGTCCGGTAGACCCAGGGGTGGCCGTCGCGGATGCGCCGGTGGCGCCCGGGGAGGAGATGCACCGTTGCCATGGATTCTGCCGCCTCCTGTGTCCCACTGAGGTAGAGTGTACCCGATTCGGGCAAAGGATGGAATGGAAGGCCCACAGGTCCGGGCCAGGGAGCGGCAGGGTAGGGAAGGCCCCGGAGCCCTGGGCTCCGGGGCCGCAGGTTGCGGATCGCTCGAAGAGCGGCAGAGCGCTGCCCGGCCGCCGTCACACCCCGATCTCGTCCGCCACCCAGCCGAGGCCGAGGGACTCGAGCTTTTCCCGGGTGGGGATGCCGGTGGCCACGTCCCAGCCGGCCATCTGGTAGTAGAGGTCCTTGGCCCGCTCCAGCTCCTCCTCGGTCAGGCGCAGGCCTTCGGACCTTCCGCCTTTCAGGGGCTCGAAGAGCCGCCGGGGCAGGGTGTCGTGCCGGCGGTCGAGCCCCTCCCGCGCATTGAAGGCCCGCTGAAGGTTCAGCCGCCGCTCGCCGATGGTGAGCAGCTCCTCCAGGGTGACCTCCCAGCCGGTGGCGGCCCGGAGCATCTCCACCGTCTCCTCCGGCCCGTACAGCTGCCAGGCCGGACCGTAAACGAACTGGCAGAGGGAGAGGGTGTCCATCGCGGCGTAGAAGCACTGGGTCCGGAAGGCAAAGCGCACCTTCTCCGGGGTGAGCTCCGTGGGCCTCAACTGCTCGGAAAAGCCCAGGGCCTCGAGCCGCTGCCGGTAGAGGGTGCCGGGCCTGGCCAGGAGCACCGGGTCATGCTCCGAGGACTGGTGGTCGGCACCGAAGGGGTTGACCGCATAGATGAGGCCGAGGGAGCGCTTCACCTGGGGCATATGGGCCGGCAGCACCGCGCCCTTGACGGTGAGCGCGAAGACCTTCGCCTCGGGTCCCAGCCGCTCCGCGGCCCGGTCCACCCCCTCGGCCAGCAGGTTCCCCAGGAATCCCTCCCGGCGGGCGATCCACTCGGTCACCTGGAGCATCGCCTCGGCGTTGCCGAAGCGCAGCTCCAGCCCCCCGGTCATCTCCCGGGTGAGGAGCCCCCGCTCGAAGGCCTCCATCGCCCAGGCGATGGTCGCGCCGGTGGCGATGGTGTCCAGGCCGTACATGTTGCAAAGCTGGTTGGCCCGGATGATGGCCCCGAGGTCGTCCACCCCGCAGTAAGAGCCGAAGGTGGCGATGGTCTCGTACTCCGGGCCGCCGTAGGTGGGGTCGACCCCCTCCGGCTTGTCCACCACCCGCTTGCACCGGATGGGGCAGGCGTAGCAGGTATCCCGGTCCTTGAGGAACTCCTCATACAGCCGCTCGCCGGAGATCCGCTCGGCGCCGGCGAAGGTGCCGGAGGTCCAGTTGGCGGTGGGCAGGCCGCCGACCGCGTCCTGGGAAAGGACCTCCCCTGCGGTGCCGTACTTGCCGAAGTGGACGATCTCCGGATTGGCCTCCTCCAGCTCCCGAAACCGCCGGGCCACCGCGGCCAGGGCCGCCGGATCCGCGGGCCGCACCGGCCGGGTCCCCCGGACCACTACCGCCTTCAGGTTCTTGCTGCCCATGACCGCGCCCATGCCGGTGCGGCCGTTGGCCCGGTTGCTCATGTTCATGATCGCGGCGTACCGGACCTGCCGCTCCCCTGCTGGGCCAATCTGGGCCACCTCCACCCGGGGGTCGCCCAGTTCCTCCTTGATCCGGGCCTCGGCCTCGCCGGTCACCAGCCCCCAGAGGTGGCCTGCGGGCCGCAGTTCTGCCTTGCCGTCCCGGAGGTAGAAGTAGACGGGCTCCGGCGCCCGGCCGAGGAAGACGATGGCGTCCGCCCCGGCTGCCCGCATCTCCGCCGGGAAGAAGCCGCCGCACTGGGCGTCGCCGATGCCGCCGCTGAGGGGGGACTTGGCGCAGGCGGTCATCCGGCTTTGACCGGCGATGGGCATCCCGGTCACCGGGCCCACGGCCATCACCAGGGTGTTCTCCGGCCCCAGGGGGTCCGCCCCCCGGGGGGTGTGGCGCATCACCAGGTAGGTGGCCAGGGCAGAGCCGCCGGGCAAGGCCCGGTAGGTCTCCTCCGGGAGGGTCTCCGTCCAGATGGAGCCATCCGTCAGGTTGACGTACCAGATCCTCGCCTCCAACGCCGGACCTCCTCGCTGCACGGAAAATTGGGGATGGCCGCGGCAGCCCGCCGCGGCGATGAGCATGGTGGGGGCAGGTTCCGTCCCCCGCACGGCGCGGGCGCCTACGCCCCGGGAGGCTCTGGGGGCAGGCAGAGCCCGATCAGGTCCTCCGGCCGCTCCAGCCAGAAGTCAGGGGCGCAGGCCTCCAGCTCCGCCCGGGGCACCAGGCTCCAGGCCACCGCTGCGGTCCGCACCCCGGCCGCCCGGCCGGCCAGGAGGTCGCTCACGCTGTCCCCCACCATCAGCACCCGGTCCCCCGGGGGCACTCCCAGCCGGTCCAGGGTGACCAGCACCGGCTCCGGGTCTGGCTTGTGCCGGGTCGCATCCTCCCAGGTCACCACCGCCTGGAAATACCCCTCGAGGCCAAAGAGCCGTAGCCCCCGGTAGGCGGTCTCCCGGCGCTTGGAGGTGGTGACCGCCAGGGGCACCCCGGCCGCCCGGAGCCGGTCGAGGGCCGCCCGGACCCCCGGAATCGGCCGGACCAGCCGGTCGTGGTGGGCCAGGTTGAAGGCCCGGTAGGCCGCGATGAGCTCCGGGACCCGCTCCGGCGGGGCGAACCGGGCCAGGATGGTAGACAGGGGCTCGCCAAAGTGCCGCACCACCTGAGCCCTGGGCACCTGAAGCCCTAGATGCTCCCGGAAGACGTGGTCGAAGGAGACCAGGATCAGCTCGTTGGTATCGATCAGGGTGCCGTCCAGGTCAAAGAGGACGGCTGCCCAGGGGGACCGTGGCAATTCGCCGTTCATCTCCTCGCTGTCCCTTCCCTTTCGCTGCTCCGTGGGGCGGCGGCCGGGAGCACGATCCCGGGCCCTGGTGCCACCCCGCCGCTCCAGAAGTCTACGCCGCCGGGGGACCGGTCCCCTCCTGCCGGTCCGGGGCTCCCCTGGCCAGGGCGGGGCCCCTGGCCACATCCCCGGGCCGCCGGCAAGACCGGCGGGACCAGGGGTAACAAGAAACAGGACGGGCTCGGAACCCGTCCTGTGGGTGGGGTCTTGGGGTGGGTACCCCTTGGGGGCGTGCTCCGGGCGTCCCGTGGGGAGCGCGCCCCTTTGGGCTCAGGCACGGCCCTCGGCCACCGCTGTCGGGTGCGGCTCGGCGGAGGTCACCAGGATCGCGCCCTTGGCGCAGACCTCCTCGCACTCCCGGCAGCCGACGCAGGCGTTGGGCCTCACCAGAACGGCGATGCCCTGGAAGGGGCCGTCGCCGACGATCTCCAGGCAGTCGAAGGGGCAGATGTCCACGCAGAACTCGCAGCCGCTGCACAGGACCGGATCGATGACGGGCTTGGGCCAATCCTGGCGCTTGGGAATCCGGGGCTTATAGACCCCGAACTCGTCGGCAATCGCCATCACCGGGCAGACCCGCACGCAGGCATCGCAGTCGATGCACAGCTTGGGATCGATGACGTGCAGCTGCTTCCGCTCGCCGCTGATGGCCTCCGTCGGACAGACAGAGACGCAGGCCGTGCAGCCGATGCACTTGTCGTCGATGTAGTGGGCCATGGTTTATCCCTCCTCGGGACGACCCGGAGCGGCCCCCGTACCGGTGGCCGCATGTCATTAATTGTACAACTAAATCGAACCGGGGTCAACGGGCCGCGGTCAGCGGGCACCCGGCAACCCCTTTCCGGCCGCTGCCTGCCGGTCCGCGGCCTGCCGGAGCCGCCGGGTGATCCGGACCCGCTCCTGGGCATCCAGGCGCTCCGGGCTCCCCAGTTGCCGGAGCCGGTCCCCGAGGTGCTCCGGGTTCAGGACCAGCACCCCGCCCTGCTCTTCTTCCCCGGGCTCAACCAGCCGCCGGGTGAGCACCACCACCGGCAGGGGCGGCGGGACCGTGACTCCGGCCGCCCGGCCGGTGGCCACCACCCACTCCGCCGCGGCCCGGGCCCGATCCCGGGCCGCGGCCAGTCGCTTCGGCACCCGGCGCCGCCAGGTGGACTGGGGCATGGGATCCAGGACCACCGCGGCCAGGCCCCCGGGCCCTACCACCAGGTACTCCGGCGCGGCCGCGGGTCCCCGGCCCTCGGCCCAGTCGGTGATGATGAAATCCGGCTCCAGGGCCTTGAGGGCCGCCTCCACCCGCCGGCGCCCCCGGTCCGTCTGCTGGCGGCTCACCGCCAGGCTCCCGACCACTCCCATCAGCAGGAGGCCGATCATCCCGGCCATCTTCAGCAGGGGAATCTGGTACCGGGCCACTGCCTGGAAGAGCCCACCCACTGCCAGCGCGAGGATGGCCATCACGATCCAGTACCGGGTCACCGCCGCACTCCCCCGACCGTTGCTTTGACGCCCCCGGGCCCTGGCCCCCTGCCAGCTGCCCGACCCGGTCCCCCGGGCCGCCCGGTTCTCCCGGTCATACGGGGGCCGGAGCCCGGGGCGAGACGCCCCGGCGGCTCCGGCCGCCCGCGGTTACTTTTTGCCCAGGCCCATCAGGTACCGGACCAGGAGGTCCATCTCCTCCGGGCTCAGCTTGTCGCCGAAGGAGGGCATGAACCCGGAGGGCTCAGCCACGATCTTCTTCCCCTCGCTCAGGTCGGGCTCGGGACCGGCGTTCACCCGGCTGGAAGCCCAGTAGACCGGCATCCGCTGGTCGCCGGGCACGGACTTGGGATCCGAGATCCAGCGGCGCAGCCACTCCTCGTCCACGCCCCAGGTCCCGACGTACGTCAGGTCCGGACCGATGGCCCCGCCGTAGTTGCCGATGGTGTGGCAGGCCAGGCAGGAGGGGTTGATCTTGTCCCGGATCAGCAGCTTGGCCTGCCGGTTCTCCTCCGGGGTGAGGCCCGCCGCGTCGGGCATCTCCTCGATAGGAGTCGCCTTGATGCCGCCCTGCTCCGCCGGCGGGTTGGTGGGAGGCGCCGGGAAGTCCGTGCTGCCGATCGCGTCCCAGAAGGTGAGGGAGTTGGGGTTCTCCGGGTCCACCTTCTGGTTCCCCATCATGATGAAGTAGGCCAGGGCCTGGACCTGGTACTCGTCCAAGGGACCGCCGGCCTCCCGGCCCCAGGCGGGCATGGCGGTGTAAGAGATGTAGTGGTTGTCGTCGACCTTCTCCCACCGGGGGGTGGAGGTGCCCGGACGGCCGTTGGTAATGGTGCTCACCAGCATCCGCAGGGTCTCGGCCTTCAGCGGGTCACGGGGATCCCCCTGAAGGTCGGGCCGGTTGAGGGGCAGCCCCACCACGCCCTCCCCCCGGGGGCCGTGGCAGGTCATGCAGTACTGGGCATACAGCTTGGCGCCTACCGCCGCGTACTGGTAATTCTGCCGCTCCGCCGCGGCGGCCATCCGGAACAGCTCCCGGCCGCCGTTGAAGAGAAGCAGCACAACGAGCAGCGAGGAAAGGATACCGATCACCAGGTATTTCCGAGGATTGCGCACGGCCGCGTGCTCCTTTCTCCTCCCCTGGCCGGGCCGGCACTCGGGGAATCGGGTCAGCCCCTGGGATTAGTAGTCGCCAATCCAGCGCTGCAGGAAGTAGACTGCCGCCAGCGTCCCCATGAAGAGGAGGAAGACGAACAGCAGCTCCACCGACTCGGAGACGTGGATGCCGAAAACGGGGTTGTGCACGGCTGCCTACCTCCCCGCTAGACCTTGGTCACATGGTGGGGCTCATGCCGCTGCCGCTCGATGATCTTGCCGGTGTCGACGATGATGGTGCCGTCCGGCCGGATCTCCGCGATCTCCATGTAGTCCAGGGGGCGGGGAGCCGGGCCGCCGACGTTCTGGCCGGTCCGGTCGTAAATGGAACCGTGGCACGGGCAGTGGAAGAGCCCCTCAGCTTCGTTCCAGGGTACGGTGCACCCCAGGTGGACGCACTTCCAGTACAGGGCAATGATCCCGTCCTCCAGCCGGGAGAGGTAGAACTTCCCTTCCCGGACCATCACCGGCGGGTCCCCGGGCTTGATCTCGTGGAGCTTCTTGGGCACGGCCACCTTGCCGCCGAAACCGGAGACCTTGGCCGGCCAGAACATCACCCCTGCCCCCACCAGGGCCTGGGCCGCAAAGAGGCCGATGGTGCCGTACATGGTGCCCCGCATGAACTGCCGGCGGGTGATGCCGCTATCGGCCCGGGCCGGCGGCGGGGCGCCGGGAGCGCCGGTCTTGTTGCCGTGTTCGGTCATCGCAGGCTCACCTCGTCTTCACTATCCCGCCCAGGTCAGGGGTCTTAGTGGGAGGCCGTCACTTCCCATGGCCACATGAGCTCCATGGAGTGGCCGCGGAACGCGGTGCCGACAATCGTCAGCAGGATGAAGGAGGCGAAGTAGAAGGTAAAGAGGGCGATCAGGATCTCCCGGGTGTTGGCCTTCCAGCGGCGCTTGACGATCACCGCCAGCACCCACGGGATGGTCACCATCAGCACCGAGGGCAGCAGGATCTTGCCCACCCAGCTCCAGCCGGGCCAGCCGGGCTGGGACATGAAGGGGAAGGTCTTATCCAGGAAGTAGGTTACGTGGCGCTCGATGCCCTTGAGGACGGTGTCGGAGCCCGCAGGGGTGGAGACCCAGAACTCGTCGATCAGGATCAGGACGATCTCCCAGATCCAGGTGTAGACCGCGGAGAAGATGGTGATGGGCAGCCCCTTCTTGGTGCTGAACCAGATGCCCGTACCCCGGGGATCCCGGTCGATATACGGGATCATGGCCAGCAGGACCAGAGCCGCGGTGGGGACGATCACCCCGGCGAGGGCGGGGTGCATGTGCAGCAGCAGCTCCTGCAGCCCCAAGAAGTACCACGGCGCCTTGGCCGGGTTCGGGGTCTTCTCGGGGTTGGCCAGCTCCAGCAAGGGGGCGTTGACGAAGGTCGCCATCAGCGACAGGGCAAGGATCATGGCGATGGCCATGATCGCCTCGATGCTCACCAGGTAGGGCCAGGTGTATACCAGCTCTTCTTTCTGGTTTACCCGCACCTTGGGCCCTGTCTGCTGGTACTTCTCGGTGGCTTCCGCCATGGGTTCCCCTCCCAGGTCAGGGAATGCGGGTGGAGGTGGCAGGGCCGTTCAGCCCTCGGCCGGGGCCTGGGCCTCGGCCTCGTCTTCCTCGTAAGGGATGGGGGTGGAGATGCCGCCGTCCTTCCGCACCCGCCAGAAGTGCATGGCCATCAGGGCGATGCAGGCCAGGGGCAGCAGCAGTACGTGCAGGGTGTACCAGCGCACCAGGGTGGCCTGACCGATGGTGTGACCGCCCAGCAGGGCCATCCGGGCCTCCCGGCCGATCACCGGCGTGGAACCGGCCATCTCCGAGCCCACCGCGATCGCCCAGTAGGCGAGCTGGTCCCAGGGCAGGAGGTAGCCGGTGAAGGAGAGCAGGACGGTCACCGTAAAGAGAATGACGCCCAGCACCCAGTTAAAGTCCCGGGGCGGCTTGTAGGCGCCGGTGTAGAAGACCCGCACCATGTGGAGCCACACCGCCAGCACCATGCCGTGGGCCGCCCACCGGTGCAGGTTCCGGGTGAACTGGCCGAAGATCACGTCCGTCTCCAGGGCCTTCATCGCGAAGTACGCGTCGGGCACCGCCGGGACGTAGTAGAACATCAGCCAGACGCCGGTGACGGTCAGAATCAGGAACATCAGAAGCGAGAGACCGCCCAGCCCCCATGTATAGCTGACCCGGACCGCCCGCCGGGGCACCTTGACCGGGTGCAGGTGGAGGACAAGGCTGTTGAGGATGACGAGTACCTGGTTCCGGGGCGTATCCGGGTACTCGTTGCGGTAAATGGACTTGTACAGGGTCGTGTTCTTGAATTTGGCCCAAAGGCCCACCGTGTCAGCACCTCCCAGAAGTCAGCCCCAACCGCGGCCCGCCGGACCGTTCCAGCGGCTCTCCCGATCCCCGACCACACCTGCCGTACCCAATATCACGGGTTCCATTATACCTGTGACGAATGGGACAATCAATTAGAATAGAACACGGCTCCGCCCGGGCCATAGGGCCAGGGCGGCCCGTGCGCCATTCTTTATTATTTCTCGTGGGAATGGAAGATTCCTTGCTCCGTTTCCGGAAGGCCAGGGTGGTAGGTGTAGGGCACCGACTGCCGCACCCCGGTCTCTTCCCCCACCACGGTGACGGTGAAGGGATAGGCCCGGCCGGGGCGAAGCCCGGAGGCATCCGGCGGCAGGATCCGCAGCAGCACCCGGCCCTGCTCCCCGGGGCCCAGGGTGAGCCGGTCGGCCTCCAGCACCGCCCAGCCCGGGGGCAGCCCCTCCTGGTAGATCCGGAAGGTCTCCGGCTCCTCCCCCAGGTTGACCACCTGGATGGCCAGGGCGCTGCCCCCGGCCCCCTGCTGGTAGTCCTTCCACAGGCCCACGTGGATCCGGGGCCGGCCGGCCACCCCCACCGCCGCCACCAGCATCAGGGCCAGCCCGGCTCCCAGAGGGATGAGGAGCCGGAGCAGCATCCCCCGGAGGTTCCGCCCCAGGGCGCCGGCAAAGCCCACCGGGCGGTGCTCCGGGCCGATGACAAAGTTCAGCACCCTGGGCACCTTCCGGGCGCCGGAGACCAGCTCGCAGGCCGAGAGGCAGTCCCCGCAGACCACACAGTGCTTCTGCTCCAGGGTCCGGGGGTCGACCCCCATGTGGCAGGTCTCCGCGCACAGGCCACAGGTGGCGCAGATGTCCCGGCCGGTCTGGAAGAGCCGCAGATGCAAGGTGGCCGGGGTGGTGAGGATTGACTGCAGGTGGCCGTAGGGACAGGCCATCCGGCAGATGCCGGTGCGCCACCAGGCCATGGCAAAGGTGAAAAAGCCCCCGATGGCCAGGATCGCCAGCCAGAGGTGCCAGGCCACCGGCGGGGTGGTGAGCCGGCGCCACAGCTCCGCCGGCGCCACGAAGTAACTGACCAGGACGAAGGCGCCGCCGGTCGCGATGGTCCAGGAGAGGGCGACGGTGGCCGGCCGGCCCAGCCGCTGGTCCCACCGGCGCCCCAGTTCGTTGAAGAGGTTCTGGGGGCAGACCCAGCCGCAGAAGACCCGGCCGAAGAGGACCGAGGCGGCGACGATGAGGTAGATCCCGGCCATGGCCACCAGCCCGATGTAGAAAAAGTGCCGGGCAAAGAAGCGCTGGCCGAAGAGATAGAAGGAAGCGCTGCCGAGATCGAGGCGGAACCAGTCCAGAAACGGCGCCAGGACGAGGACCGCCAGGGCCCCCACCTGGACCGCCCGCCGGTAGGGCCGCACCCGGTACCGGACCTTCCGGAGCCGGCTCCCGGGCCGCCCCGGCACCACAAAGGCCATGGCCAGACCCTCCCCTGGACGGCTAGAAGCCGAACTCCGGGTGGGTGGGCTGGAGGATGGCAAAGTTGATCACGTAGTAGAGGAAGAAGGCGGCAATCCCGACATAGACCGCCAGGAGCCACCGGGGGACCCTGGGCTCCCCGGCTTCCGGGTGGGACGGGTGCCGGGAATCGGCCATCGGCATCGACCTCCTAGGGACCCGGGATGGGTTCGTCGTCCTTGACCATCCGGTACTTGACCTCTTCGGAGAAGCTGGCCGCCCCCGAGGTGTGGGCCCAGTACATCAGGAGCGCCAGGAGAGACCAGATGGCCAAGACGGCTAGGAGCAGGATGCCTGTGGACTGGGCAATCTCTCCGATGGACCGGGCCTGGCTGACCAGTCCGCCCACTGCCTTCACCCCCTATGGGGCAAGGGTTCTGGATCCGGCTCAGGGCCGGATCTGCTGGATGTTCTTGATGTAGGTGGCCAGCGCCCAGCGCTGCTCCTCCGTCAGGCTCCGCTCCCAGCCGGGCATGCCCTCCTTGGAGCCGACGGTGATGGCCCAGTAAAGGAACTGCTCGCTCCGGACCTGGGCCCGCTCGTACCAGTCCGCCGACTTGACCCGCTCCGTCAACTGCTTGCCCCGGAGGTCCTGGCCGTGGCAAGCCACGCAGCTCTGGGCGACGATCGGCTCGGCGATGGCCACGGCCCGCTGAAGGTCCCCCGCCAGGGGGTTCTGCAGGGACCGGAACTCCTCAGGCAGATCCTCCTCCGTCAGGTCCGCCAGCCGCTCCGGCTGCTGCAGGGGCTTCACAGACCAGTCCCGGAGGGAGATCAGGTATTCCGCCAGGGCCTCCAACTCCTCCTCGGGCAGGTGGGCGTAGGAGGGCATGATCGACCGGGGATCGTAGGCCCGGGGGTTCTTCAGGTGGCCGATGTGCCAGTCCTTGCTGGGCAGCCGGTCGCCGACGAACTTCAGGTCCGGGCCGGTCCGCTCGGTGCCCAGGAGCACCGGGTTGTCGTTGGCGTAGTCGGAGGGCCGGGAGGGCCGCTTGTTGGGGCCCTGGAAGGCCGCGTCGTTGGGGATGGTCCGCACCTGCTGGGTGTGGCAGTAGAAGCAGCCCTCCCGCTGGTAGATCTGCTTGCCCTTGAGGGCCAGTTCGCTGTACTGGGGCGTGGCCTCATCCGCGGCGTAGAGTTCCTCCTGCATGAGGGGCAGGGCCACGGTCACGGCAATGGCAAAACTGAGGAGCAGGAAGGCCCCCAGGGCCACGAGGGCAGCATTCCGGTGCAGCATCCGTCAGGCGTTCCTCCCTTCAGGCCTCAAGCCCCGGCAGGCTGGGCCGCCTGGGCAGGGGCCACCTCGCCGGCAGCCTGGCCGGTCTCGAAGGGCTTGCCCGCGGTGACCGTCTTGAACACGTTCCAGCCAAAGACGACCTGACCCAGGATGATCACCGCGCCGGAGATGGCCCGGAGGATGTAATAGGGCCGCATCATTGCGACGCCTTCAATGAAGTTGGCGCTCTGGTTCTGGGCCCAGAAGGCGCCCTGGACCAGACCGGCGATGGTCAGGTCGACGAACATCAGGAGGAAGCCCCACAGGCTGAGGTGGAAGTGCCACTCCTGCAGGGCCTTGCTGTAGATGGCCCGCCCGGTCAGCCGGGGCAGCATGTAGTAGATGGCGGCGTACATGATGAAGGAGAAGGTGCCCAGCAGGGCCACGTGGGCGTGGCCGACCACCCAGTTGGTGAAGTGGGTGATGGCGCTCACCGACCGCAGGGACTGCATCGGCCCCTGGAAGCAGGTGATGAAGTAGAAGACGATGGCGGTGGTGAGGAACTTCAGGGGGACGCTGTCCCGGACCAGGTGCCACTTGCCCTTCATGGTACCGTAGAAGTTGGTGACCACGGTCCAGACCGGGATGATCAGCATCACCGAGAAGGCGATGGCGATGGTCTGGACCCAGTAGGGGACCGGGCCGTTGACCAGGTGGTGGGCCCCGGTGGGTCCGTAGACCCAGAAGATGCTCCAGAACCCGATCATGGAGAGCTTGTGGCTGTAGATGGGGTTGCCCGTCAGCTTGGGCAGGAGGTAGTAGACGGCTCCCACCCCTACCGGAGTAAACCAGTAACCGAGGATGTTATGGCCGTAGAACCAGTTGAGGATCGCGTCGTTGACGCCCCTCACCGGGTTCTGGGGGAGCAGGAACTGGTTGCCGATGGCATAGATGATCGGGGTGGTTACCAGCGCGCCCAGGAAGTACCAGGCGCTGACGTACAGCTCCCCTTTCTCCGTCCGGTTCTTGACGGTCATAAAGAGGTTGACCGCCACCAGCAGGAAGGTTGCGGTGATGATCCACTTGATGTACCAGGGGGTCTCGGCGTACTCCCGGCCCACGTTGCCGCCGGCCAGCAGGGAGACGGTGGTCAGGGCGAGGGCCAGGTTGTGCAGCACCGCGGCGAAGACCCCGAGCCCTTCGCTCCAGAGCTTGCTCCCCACAACCCGGGGCGTCATGTAAAAGAGGGTGGCGAAGTAGGCGCCGGTCAGCCAACCGAAGAGCACCAGGTTGGTGTGGACCGGCCGCACCCGCCCGAAGGTGAAGTACTCCAGGACGGGAAGGCCGACGATGAGATCCGGCCAGACCATCAGCAGAGCGGCGAAGAGACCGAAGAGCATCCCCAGGAACATCCAGAAAAGGCCGCCGTAGATGAAGGCACGGGCGGCAGCACCCTCGCGATAGCGGAGTCGCACCGTTACCTCTCTCCTCCCTAAGGGGTGCCCAGGGTGAGGGTGACATAGGCCAGACCCCCGGCGATGAACAGGGCCAGGAGGACCATCCCGGCCACCGGGACCCAGACCAGCCCCTCCGCCCGGCGCCGGGGCGGCCGCACCGCCGCGGGATCCACGGGATCGCCCCGGTGCAGGATCCCGTACTTGACCGCCTCGCCGAAGCTCAGGACGCCTTGGCGCAGGGCCCAGGCGATCACCGCCGCGGAGAACCCGCCGAAGACCAGGAAGAGCCCGGCAAACTGCTGCATCACCACCTGCCCCCAGGCGGCGCCGCCAAGGCTCTCCTCGGGACCGCCCAGGTGAGCGGTGTACCAGCTGCCGGCGACCAGGGCCACCAGACCGCCCACCAGAGCTCCGAGGCCAAGGCGCTGGCCGTGGCCCCGGAGCCGCCCCGGCCAGAGCCCCAGGACGCCCAACAGGCCGAGAAAGGTCAGGACCAGGCTAATCCCCCCGAAGAGCCCCATCACGTCCGGGGTGCCGCCGCTCAGGTGGTCGGCCAGGGCCGGGGCCGGCAGAAGCGCCACCCCGGCAACCGCACCGGCCAGGACCACCGCCGGCCGGATCCCTGGCCGCCCGGGGCCGGCGCCAGCCCGGACCACCCGCCATCCCTCCTTCGCACCAGAGGACCTAGTCCTTCTGTGCTCTTTAACTATTGCCATTGAAGCATAAACTCCTTCCTCCGCCCACGGGCGCGCGCCCGAGTCCCCCGGGGGGCGGATAGGGCGCGCGCCCGATGGCGGGATCCGCGCCGGATCGACTTGTGATCCGATGGGGAACGTGCTATGCTGTAGGACGGTTCCATCGGTATCCACTCGGGAGCCGAGTGGGAGCCTAGTACGTACGGGACAAGGAGTGACAGAGCCTGTGAAGAAGCTGAGCCTTCTGCTTGGCCTCGTGCTCGCCGGCGCGGTCGTGCTGGCCGGTTGCGGCGGCAAGAGCGGCGGCGACGCCGGCGGTAACGGCGGCGAGGTTGTGGATCTGGGCACCATCGAGCTGAAGGACTACGAGTTCGTGCCCAACAACCTTGACCTGAAGGCCGGCGTGACCTACAAGGTGACCCTCAAGAACACCGGGACCCAGGTCCACGACTTCACCATCGAGGGGACCAACATCTCCAAGGTGGTCCAGCCGGGCGCGACGGAGACCCTCGAGTTCAAGCTCGACAAGCCTGGCACCATCAACGTGGTCTGCGCCCAGCCGGGCCACAAGGACCTCGGCATGCACTTCACCACCGAGGTGAAGTAGGCCGGCTCCGGCACCCCGCCAGGCTCGTGCGAGCAAAAGATGCGAGCAAAAGAAAAGGCGGGCAGGTACCGCAGCGGCACCTGCTCGCCGATTTTTCTTTCTCAGGCCCCTTCCACCCCGAGGATGCGGTAGCGCAGCACCCCCATGGGCACCTCGACCGCGACCTCGTCCCCGACGGCCCTGCCCAGGAGCGCCCTGCCCACCGGGGACTCGTCGGAGATCCGGTTCTCCGCCGGGTTGGCCTCCAGGGTGCCCACGATCCAGTACTCCTCGACCTCCTGGGTCTCCAGGTCCAGGAGCCGCACCCGGCTGCCGAGGGTGACCACGCCCGGCGGTCCCCCGCCCACCTCCAGGACCTGGGCGTTCCGCAGCATCTTCTCGAGGGTCAGGATCCGGCCTTCCACGAAGGCCTGTTCGTTCTTGGCGTCTTCGTACTCGGAGTTCTCGGCGATGTCGCCGTACTCCCGGGCCTGCTTGATCCGGGCCGCGACCTCCTTGCGCCGGATGTTCCGGAGATACT
This sequence comes from Bacillota bacterium, assembly GCA_021890795.1. Lineage (GTDB taxonomy): Bacteria > Bacillota > Sulfobacillia > Symbiobacteriales > ZC4RG38 > ZC4RG38. The sequence goes on from JAKKUO010000004.1 coordinate 101,420, forward strand.
CCAGTTCCTCCTCCAGCCGCCGGAGGCCTTCCCGGGACAGAAATACCGTCTTTTCCGACACCCGGCTCGCACTCCCTTACACCCAGGTCGCAGAGGACGGGGGTTCCTGACGGGATCGCCTTATTATATAGGGCCCGGGGGGAATCGTCAATCACCCCCGGGCACACCGACCAGCCCTCAAGAAATCCCAGGGCCCGGGGGCTACCCCACCCGGACCTGGGCCTCGGGCCGCTCCGCTTCCAGCCGCTCCCCTTCAGGCCGCTCCCCCCGCCGGAGGGCCGCCCGGCGCCGAATCGCCTCGATGGTGGCGTCGTCCAGGGCCCGGTGGAAGCTGCGGATCCCGGCCAGGGTGAAGCCGTGCTTTCGGGCGAGCCGGACGATTTCATCGATCTGGTCCACCGAAAGGTCCCGGCCGAGGGTGAAGTGCTCGTACCGCCGCTCCAGGGCCAGGAGCATCGTCTCCGCCAGGCAGGCCGGCGCCGTCCCCGCCGGAAAGCCGTCCCCCTCCAGCCCGGTCTCCCCCGGCACATGGATCAGCCCCCCGTCCACCACCAGCACGTCGTCCCGGACCGCGGCCACCCGCTGGTCCACATCCCGGGGCATGGCCACGTCGCAGACCACCGCCCCGGGCTTGAGGTCCTCGGGCTGGACGATGGCATCGGCGGTGCTGGAGACGGTGATCACCACGTCCATCCGGGGCAGGGTCGCCCGGATATCGGTGGAGAGGTTGGGGATGAGCCCGGTCTCCTGCCGGATCTGGTTCGCTACCCGCTCCAGCCGGGCCTCATCCCGGCCGATAAGGGTCAGGTGCCGGACGCTCCGGGCCAGGATCCGGGCACAGGCCGAGCCGATCGCGCCGCTGGCGCCAATGACCGCGACCTCGGCCCGTTCCAGGGGGATCCCCATCCGCCGGGCCCCCTCCCGGGCCCCCTCCAGCGCCGCCCAGACCGTCAGGCTGTTGCCGGTGGTGATGGCGATGGGGGAACGCCGGGCCACCTCAACCCCGGCCCCCCCGGGGAGGGCGGTGTAGGCGCCAAGGCCCAGGATCCGGGCGCCCAGGCGGGCTGCCAGCCGGGCCGCCTGGAGAACCCGCTCCACCAGGAAGGCATCCGGAAGCCGGGTCCACTGCCGGGCGGTGAGGGGGATACCGATCAGCCACCCCTCCGCCGCGCCCCCGGCGGTCTCCAGCCGGGGGACCTGCGCGTGGATCACGGGGCCCTTCCAGCGCATCAGCCCCTCGACCCAGGTATCCGGCAGCCGGCGGGTGATGGGCCACCGCCGGTGGATCCGGCTGACGTCGAAGGGGTGGACAGTGAAGGCGAACCTGCCGACTTCCTTCATGACCTGCCTCTCCTCACACCGATGCGGTGATGGGCGCATCGGCCAGGGGTTCGATCCGGGGCCGGAAGCCGATCCGGTCCAGGAGCTCGTTGTAGTCCGCCGGGGTGAGCTCTTCCGGGCGCTTGCCGGAAAGGGCCACCAGCACCGCCTCCATGACGTTGGTGCCGAAGGAGCGGCCCTGGAGCTCGGGGGTGGTGGTGATGAGGAGCCGCACCCCCCGGCGCCTCAGTTCCTCCACGTCCTTCCGGGTAACGGTGTTGGTCAGCACCACCTTGCCGTCCAGGCGCGGCGGCATGTAGCGCCGGATGAGGTGAAAGTCCCCGGCGATCAGCTCGTGGGCCGCGAAGAACCGGCCGTAGCGGGGGGTGTTCTGCCGCTGCTTCTCGCCGGTGGGGTAGAGCCAGTCGATGGGCATGGCGGCGATGATGGGCCCGATGGTCCGGCCCAGCAGTTCCAGGAGCCCCAGGGAGCGGATGGGCACCGGCAGGCCCACCAGGAAGGCCAGGTCGCCGAAGGTGACCCGAGCCCCGGCGGCCAGGAGGGCCTCCGCCATGCCGAACCGGTCCACCCCGGAGACCATCAGCGCCTTCATCCCCCGGAGGGGCAGGACGCCCGCCTGGTCCAGGTACTCCACCACCCGGCGCTCCAGGGTGTTCTTGAGGCCGGAGCCGTCGACGATGGGGGTCTTCCGGGCGGCCTGGGCCAGGGGCAGGGAGTCCCGAAGGACCAGGCGCTTGCGGCCGGCCCAGACGTAGAGGTCCGTCCCCCCCATGCCGAAGGCGTCCACCTTGCCGTCCAGCTCCCGGATCAGGGCGATGGCCCGCTCCTTGCTGCCGTCGGTGCCAATTCGCTCGATGCGGAACCGCTCGCCCAGGATCTCGGTCTCCACCGTGTGGTTCCGCTCCGACGACCCCAGGGAGATGCTGACCACCCTGCGCACGGACTGCCCCTCCTAACCCTGGTGGCGGCCCCGGAGGCCCCGGAGCACCGCCCGGAGAGCCTCAGGGTCGTAGTAGACGTCCGCCACCAGGGGCGACTTGCCGATCTCGAGCAGGACGCACGGCTTGCCCACCAGGGCCTGGATCACCTCGCCCCGGTAGTCCGAGCCGAGGACCACGATGGTATCGTACTGCCGGGCCTGGGCCACCAGCTCCATGATCCGGTTGATCAGTTCTGGCCCGGACAGGCTGCGGACGAACTCCTGCCGCTCCGCCTCGGTCATCAAGAGGACAAACTCGACGCCCTCTTCCCGGCAGACCTGGGCCAGCTCCTCTTTGTTGGCCAGGGGGAAGCCCACCACCGCGACGGACCCGCCCTTGCGCACCTCTCCCAGGGCCTCCAGCCGGGAGATGAAGGTCCGGTCCAGGTCGAGGCGGTTCGCCACCTCCTGCTGGGAGAGCCCCTGGCTCCGGAGCTCCAGGATCCGGTCGATCTGCCGGTAGAGCCGCCGGCGGCTGATGAGCTTGTCGCCGATGCGGACCAGGTCCTCCGCCACGGCCACCACCCCGAGCGTGTGCACAGAACTGTGCACGCCTGTGATGCAATGGTAGCAGCCCGGTGCCCGGAAATCAAGCGGGCCGTGCACACCGCTGTGCACGGCCCTTCATTCCGCCGGAGATTCCACCGGGGCGCAGGTCATCGCCCCGGCGTCCGGCGGGGCATCCGGCTCCTGGCCAAACACCCCCTGGCGGAGGCGCTCCAGGAAGCCGAGGAGGATCTCCTCCATCTCCGACCGGCTCTCCGCGTTGTTGATCAAGGTGCGGGTGACCGCCGCGCCGGGGAGCCCCCGGAGGTACCAGGAGGCGTGCTTGCGCATCTCCCGGACCGCCAGGTACTCCCCCTTGAGCTCAATCAGCATGTCCATGTGCCGGATGGCCGTGGCCACCCGCTCCTCGGGGCTGGCATCGGGAAGGATCTCGCCGGTCTCCAGGTAGTGGAGGACCCGCCGGAAGATCCAGGGGTTGCCCAGGGCCCCCCGGCCGATGGCCAGGCCGGCGACCCCGGACTCCTCCAGCCGCTGCCGGGCCACCTGGGGGCTGTCGATATCCCCGTTGCCGATGACCGGGATCGACACGGCCCGGGCCACCGCGGCGATCACCCCCCAGTCCGCCTGGCCGGAGTACTGCTGCTCCCGGGTGCGGCCGTGGACGGTGATCAGGCTGGCTCCGGCCTCCTCCAGCCGCCGGGCGAAGTCCACCGCCACGATGGACTTGCTGTCCCAGCCGATCCGCATCTTCACCGTCACCGGCAGGGGCGCCACCGCCCGCACCACTGCCCGGACGATGGCCTCGGCCACCTCCGGTTCCCGGAGCAGGGAGGAGCCGCCCCGGCCCCGGGTGATCTTCGGCGCCGGGCAGCCCATGTTGATGTCGATGAAGTCCGGCTGCTCCAGCTCCACCACCGCGGCCGCGGCCCGGGCCATGGTCTCCGGGTCGTACCCGAAGATCTGCACCCCCGCCGGCCGCTCATCCGGCAGGAGCCGGATCATCTCCCGGGTGCGGGGGTTGCCGCTCAGGATCGCCCGGTCGTTGACAAACTCGGTCACCACCACGCCGCACCCCTGCTCCTTGCACAGGCGGCGGAAGGGCCAGTTGGTCACCCCGGCCATGGGGGCCAGGGCCAGGGGCCGGTCGATGCGGAGGGAACCGACCTGGACCGGCGCCAGCGCCATGGACTGCACCTCCCCCATGCGTCTGTTTATTGTAACACGGGCGGTGCACCGAATGTAGCGGTGCGCCGAATGTAACACGGGCGGCGCACCTCCGGCACGCCGCCCGTGGTCCTGGTCGCATCTCTTGGTGGGGTCGCATCTCTTGTTGGCGGGGGGCCGCCGACCGTCCCACGCCTCTCAGCCCCCGTACGGGCAGGCCACCAGGTGGCCGCCCCCCACGTCCGTGAGCACCGGCTCCTCCTCCGCGCATTGGGGCCGGGCGATGGGGCACCGGGTCCGGAACCGGCACCCGGAGGGCGGGTTGATGGGGCTGGGGGGATCGCCGGGGAGGATGATCCGCTGCCGGGTCTCCTCCACCACCGGGTCCGGAATCGGGATGGCGGAGAGCAGCGCCTGGGTATAGGGGTGCAGGGGCCGCTCGTAGATCTCGTCCGCAGGGGCCAGCTCCACCACCTTGCCCAGGTACATGACCGCCACCCGGGTGGAGATGTGCTTAACCATGGACAGGTCGTGGGCGATGAACAGGTAGGTCAGCCCGAACTTCGCCTGCAGCTCCTCCAGGAGGTTGACCACCTGGGCCTGGATGGAGACGTCCAGGGCGGAGATGGGCTCGTCGGCGATGATCAGGGAAGGCTGCACTGCCAGGGCCCGGGCAATGCCGATCCGCTGCCGCTGGCCGCCGGAGAACTCGTGGGGATACCGGCTCGCGTGCTCAGGGCTGAGCCCGACCATCCGGAGCAGCTCATGCACCCGCTCCTGCCGGGCCTTGGGCTCCCGGACGCCGGCCAGCTCCAGGGCCTCGCCGATGATGTCGGTGACGGTCATCCGGGGGTTGAGGGACGCGTAAGGGTCCTGGAAGATCATCTGCATCTGCCGCCGGACCGGGATCAGCTCCCGCTCCGGGAGATGGCTGATGTCCCGGCCCTGGAAGAGGATCTGGCCGGCGGTGGGCTCGTAGAGGCGGATCACCGTCCGGCCGAGGGTGCTCTTGCCGCACCCGCTCTCCCCCACGATCCCCAGGGTCTCTCCCGGGTAGACGTCCAGATCGACGCCGTCCACAGCCCTCAGCCAGACCGGAGGCTTGAAAAGACCGCCGCCGATCTTGAAGTGCTTCTTCAGCCCCCGGAGGCTGAGGATCGGCTCCCGGGCGGCGCCCTGCTGTGCCGGAGCAGCGTTCACCGGCGCGTCACCTCCTCCCGCATCGCCGCGACCTCAGGCCGCTTCGGCGCCTGGGGGTGCTGGAGCCAGCACTTGGACTGATGCTCAGGGCCGACCGGGAAGTGGGGCGGGTCCTCCTCCAGGCAGATCCGCATGGCAAAGGGGCACCGGGGAGCGAAGGCGCACCCCTGGGGCGGGGAGAGCAGGTCCGGCGGCTGCCCCTCGATGGGGACCAGGGGCTTCTTCTCCTTCCGGTCCAGCCGGGGCACCGACCGGAGCAGCCCCAGGGTGTAGGGGTGCTGCGGGTTGGCATACAGCTCCCGGACCGGGGCCTCCTCCACCACCTGGCCGGCGTACATGACGATCACCCGGTCCGCCAGCCCCGCCACCACCCCGAGATCGTGGGTGATGAGGATGATGGAGGTATCCAGCTGGCGCTTCAGGTTCTTCAGCACGTCCAGGATCTGGGCCTGGATGGTGACGTCCAGCGCGGTGGTGGGCTCGTCCGCGATGAGGAGCTTGGGGTTACAGGAGATGGCCATCGCGATCATGACCCGCTGCCGCATGCCGCCGGAGAACTGGTGGGGGTAGGCGGAGAGCCGCTTCTCCGGCTGGGGGATCCCCACCAGCCGCAGCATCTCGACGGCCCGGTCCCGGGCCGCCGCAGCGCTCAGGCCCTGGTGCCGCTGAATCGCCTCGGTCAGCTGCAGGCCGATGGTGAGCACCGGGTTGAGGGAGGTCATCGGGTCCTGGAAGATCATGCCGATCTCGTTGCCCCGGACCCGTTCCATCTCCTTCTCCGAAAGCTGCAAGAGGTCCCGGCCGTCAAAGAGGATCTGGCCGCTCTTGATCTTGCCGGGCGGATCGGGGATGAGACGCATGATCGACGCGGTGGTGACGCTCTTGCCGCAGCCAGACTCGCCCACGATGGCCACGGCCTCGCCCCGGCCCACCGTGAAGCTGACGCCGCGGACCGCCTTCACCTCACCGGCATACGTAAAGAACGAGGTGTGCAGGTCCTTGACGACCAGCAGCGGCTCCTTCTGATCCGTCTTCACACAGCACACCTCCTACTTCCGCATGCGCGGATCCAGGGCATCTCGCAGCCCGTCGCCGAGGAACTGGAAAGCCAGCATGGTGATGGAGATGAACAGGCCCGGGAAGATCAGGGTCCAGGGAGCGGTGCGCAGGTTCTGGTACGCATCCGCCGCCAGCGAACCCCAGGAGGCAATGGGCGCCGAGACGCCGAGGCCGAGGAAGGAGAGCCAGGACTCCGTGAAGATCGCCGCGGGCACCTCGACGGTCATGGTGACGATGATCGGCCCCAGGGCGTTGGGCACCAGGTGCCGCCAGATGATCTTCCACGGGGGGACCCCCAAGGTGCGAGCGGCCAGGACGAACTCCCATTCCTTCAGGCTCAGGACCTGTCCCCGGACGATCCGGGCCATGCCGATCCAGGAGGTGATGGCCAGCGCGATAAAGATGGTCTTCAGCCCGGGCTTGAGGACCACCATCAGGAGGATGACGTAGAGAGTGGTCGGCAAGCCGTAGATAACGTCGACAATCCGCATCATGATGTTGTCGACGGTGCCGCCGAAGTAACCGGAGATGGCCCCGTAGATGATGCCGATGATCCCGGCCATCAGCGAGGAGAAGAAGCCCACCGCCAGGGAGATCCGCGCACCGAACATGGTGCGGACGAAGAGGTCCCGCCCCAGGTTGTCGGTGCCAAACCAGTGTTCCGCGGACGGCGGCTGGTAAGCCTTGCTCAGGTTCTGCTGGTCGTAGGAATAAGGGGAAAGCATCGGCACGAAGATCGCCAGGAGAATCAGCACGACGATGACGGTCAGGCCCAACATCGCCAGCCGGTGCCGCCGGAGCCGGCGCCAGGCATCCTGCCAGTAGGTGGTGCTGGGCCGGGGGATCTCCTGGCCGGCCAGGGCTTCCCGGGGCACCGGCTGGAACCGCTGCAGGTCCACGGTCAGGTTCACCCTACTCACCCCCGCCCGCAACCTTAATCCGGGGATCCACCACGGCGTAGAGCAGGTCGACGATCAGGTTGGCTGCCACCAGCAGCACCGAGTAGAACATGGTGACACCCATGATCAGGGTGTAGTCTCGGTTGGCGATGCTCGTCACAAAGGTCCGGCCCATGCCGGGGATGGCAAAGATGGTTTCGATGACGAAGCTGCCGGTCAGAATCTGGGCCGAGAGGGGACCCAAGAAGGTGATCACCGGCAGGATCGCGTTCTTGAGCGCGTGCCGGTAGATGAGGATGTACCCAGGCATCCCCTTGGCCCGGGCCGCCTTCATGTAATCCTGCTGCAGGACCTCCAGCATGCTCGACCGCACCAGGCGGGCGATGAAGGAGGTCGGGAAGGCCGACAGGGCCAAGACCGGCATGATCGCCCGGTCCCAGGTGCCCCACCGGGAGGCGGGCAACCAGCCCAGCCGGTAGGAGAAAATGTAAATCAGGATCGAACCCAGGATGAAGCTCGGGACCGAGAAGCCCACGGTCGCCAGGGTCATGGCCAGGTGGTCCTGCCAGCGGTACTGGCGCAGGGCCGAAATGATACCGGCGCTGATCCCCACCACCACCGCCACCGCGAGGGCCATGAGCCCGAGCTGTGCGGAGACGGGGAATCCCTGGGCGATAATCTCATTTACGGTTTGGTTCGCGTACCGGAAGGACGGGCCCAGATCCCACTTGATCAACCGCCACATGTAGTCGAGATACTGCTTCCAGATGGGCCAGTCCAGGTGATACTTCTTATTCAAATTTTCCAGGACCGCCGGCGGCAACTGCTTTTCGCTGTCAAAGGGGCCGCCGGGGATCGCCCTCGACAGGAAGAACGTGAGCGAAGCGATGACCCACAGGGTAAGGATTCCGGACAGCAGCCTGCGGGCGACATATCGGGCCACAGGCATCACGCTCCCCAACTAATCAAAAAGGCGGGGGCAGGGGTGGGCGGGGTTCTCCCCCGCCCACCGGGTCTCCCTGCCCCCTGCGTCCCCGGTGCTAGTGCGCCTCAACGTACGCCCACTTGAAGTCCTCAGCACCGATGGGCGGGTGCAGGACCCCCTTGACCCAGGGCTTCTCCTGGAACTTGTTCACGTAGAAGTAGATCGGGATGACGACCGCCTCGTCGAAGAGCATCTTTTCGGCCTTGTGCATGGCCTCCATCCGGACCTGGGGATCCGCGCTCCGCTTGGCGGTCGCGATGAGCTCGTCGTACTCCTTGCTCTTCCAGCCGGTGTCGTTCTGGCCGCTGTCAGAGGTGAACATGTCCAGGAAGGTCATCGGATCCAGGTAGTCGCCGAGCCAGCCGTTCCGGGCGATGTCGTACTGCAGGTTGTGGCGGGTCTGCAGGAAGACCTTCCACTCCTGGGACTGCAGGGTGATGTTGGTGATGCCCAGGTTCTGCTTCCACATGGCCTGGATGGCCTCGGCGACGGGCTGGTGCGCACCTTCCTGGTTGTAGAGGATCACTGCGGGCGGGAAGCCCTTGCCGTCCGGGTAACCCGCCTCGGCCAGCAGCCGCTTGGCCTCGGCGATGTTGGCCTCCATGTCCTCGGAGATGTAGTTGCCGGCGTTCTGCCGGAAGTCACCGGAAACGTCCGGAATCCCCGGCGGGACGAAGGCGTAGGCGGGCAGCTCGCCAGCCCGGGTCACGTTCTCCACGATGGCCTTCCGGTCGATGGCCAGGGAGAGGGCCTTCCGGACCCGGACGTCGTTGAAGGGCGGCTTGGTGGTGTTGACGATGTAGTAGTAGGTGCCCAGCTGCGGGGTGACCTTGGCGTCACCGCTGGCCAGGAGCCGGGGCAGGTCCGCCTGCGGGATGGCGCCCAGGTTGACGTCCACCTCGCCGTTCTCGAACATGGTGACGTTGGTGGCGCCGTCGGGCACCATCAGGAAGGTGATCTTCTCCAGCTTGACGGTGTCCTTGTCCCAGTAGTTCTCGTTCTTGACGATGACCAGCTTGTCGTTGTGGACCCACTCGACGATCTTGAAGGGACCGTTGCCGACCAGGGTGGCCGCCTCAGCCGCCCAGTTCGGGTTGGCCTCGACCACCTTCTTGGGCACCGGGTAGTAGGTGGGGAAGGCGGTGAGGGAGAGGAAGTACGGCGTCGGGGCCTCCAGGGTAACCTGGAGGGTCTTGTCGTCCAGGGCCTTGACGCCGACCTGGTCCGGATCGGTGATCTCGCCCTTGTTGTACTTCTCGCCGTTCTTCAGATAGTAGAGCTGGTAGGCGTACGGGGAGCCGAACTCCGGAGCCAGAGCCCGCTTCCAGGCGAACTCAAAGTCGTGGGCGGTGACCGGATCGCCGTTGCTCCACTGGATCCCGTCCCGGAGCTTGAAGGTCCAGACCAGACCGTCCTCGCTGGTCTCCCAGGACTCAGCCATGGCCGCCTCGTACTTGCCGTCCGGGTTCAGGCGGGTGAGCCCCTCGAAGATGTTGGTCGCCACGGTGATGCTGGAGTGGTCCTCCATCAGCCCGGGATCCATCGTCGGAGGCTCCGCCCCCAGGTTCACCACCAACTCCTGCTTGGCGGCCTGCTGCCCCCCCGGCCCGCCGGTGCTGCCCTGCTGCCCCTCGTCACCCGTCCGGGCGCCGCAGCCGGCGACCAGGGTCAGGATGGCCAGGCTCGCGACCAGTGCTCGTAGCCTGCGCATCTTCATCCCGATCCCTCCTCCAGATGTTGCCCCCGTCTCTATCTGTGGTGGGGTACATAGCTGCGAGTATTCGCTGTCCGCCCATCTAATCCTTCTGGTACCGGATGTTTTCACATTATTTCTTTTTGCGGTGAGTAAGCTGCCCCGGTCCGCGGCCAGGCGCTGGCAGCAGGACGGGCCCAGCGGAATGGCAAAACTGGTGTTGGGGGGATGCAGCCTTGGCCCTTGTGCGGTGGGACGACCTGCTGGCCACGGTAGCCGATGCCCTGGCCAACTGGGGCCAGCCGCTGCCCGGAGGCCGCGGGCGGGAGTTCCGGGACTTCAGCATGGATTTCCAGGTGGACGACGTCGAAGGCCTGCCGGCGGCGTGGCCGGATCCCGCGGTGGCCGCCGCGGCGGAGGCCGAGCTCCGGCGCCTGGTGGACCTCTTCGGGGAGGACCCCCTGACCCGGGACGGGGTAGTGGTCTTCCCCGCCCAGTCCGGCGAGCGGCCGCCGGTGCTCCTGACCATGGGCTTCTCCCTCCGGGACGGGACCCTGGACATGACCCTGGTCTTCCGGGCGGTGGGCTTCCCGGAGGAGTTTGCCGCCTGGCTCGCTCCGGCCCTTCATTACCAGGAGCGGCTGGCGGGGCTGGTGGAGGCCCGGCGCGGGCGGGTCGCTTTCTTCACCCTGAATCTGTTCACCAGCGATCACCAGACCCATGAGCGGTAGCCGATGGGGCCGGAGGGACAGGGGTCATCTGGCGCATGAAGTCGAAACAGCGGGAGCCGCAGGGCTCCCGCTGTTATTATCGCATCTTCTTTCCCTTTCGAGCTCAAGCAATTTCTGCTGCTTTAGTCGCCTGCTTCCTTTTCTTCGTATTGTGCCTTCAAGGTGGCGACCACCGCCGGGTCCGCTAGGGTGGTGGTGTCGCCCAGGGCCCGCCCCTCGGCGATGTCCCGGAGGAGCCGGCGCATGATCTTCCCGGAGCGGGTCTTGGGCAGGTCGGCGGTAAAGATGATCTCCTCCGGCCGGGCGATGGCGCCGATCTTCTGCGCGACGTGCTGCTTCAGCTCCTGCTCCAGCTCCGGCCCGGGGCGATAGCCCTCCCGCAGGATGACAAAGGCGGTGATGGCCTGGCCCTTGACCTCGTGGGACCGGCCGATGACCGCCGCCTCCGCCACCGCGGGGTGGTCCACCAGCGCGGACTCCACCTCCCAGGTGCCGACCCGGTGGCCCGCGACGCTGATCACGTCGTCGACCCGGCCGAGGATAACGATGTAGCCGTCCGGGTCCTTCTTGGCCCCGTCGCCGGTGAAGTAGACCGTGGGGCCGAATTTGCCGAAGTAGGTGTTGACATACCGGTCCGGGTCCCCCCAGAGCGTCCGGAGCATGCCGGGCCACGGGGAGGTGATGACCAGGAACCCCCCTTCCCCGGGGCGCACCGGCTCGCCGCTCCCATCCACCACTTCCGCCTCGATCCCCGGCAGGGGACGGGTAGCGGAGCCAGGCTTGGCCGCGGTCACCCCGGGCAGCGGGCTGATCAGGATCGCCCCGGTCTCGGTCTGCCACCAGGTGTCGACGATGGGGCAGCGCTCCCGGCCGATGTGCCGGTGGTACCAGATCCAGGCCTCGGGGTTGATGGGCTCGCCGACGGTGCCCAGAAGCCGGAGGCTGGAGAGGTCGTACCGCGCGGGCCACTCCTCCCCCCACTTCATGAAGGACCGGATCGCTGTGGGGGCGGTGTAGAAGATGCTCACCCGGTACTTTTGGACGATCTGCCAGAACCGGCCCCGGTCCGGGTAGTCCGGCGCGCCTTCGTACATCACCGTGGTACCGCCCAGGGCCAGGGGGCCGTAGACCACGTAGCTGTGCCCTGTCACCCAGCCGATGTCCGCGGTGCACCAGTAGATGTCGTCGTCCTTCAGGTCCAGCACCATCCAGGTGGTGGTCGCCACCTGGGTGAGGTAGCCGCCGGTGGTGTGGAGCACCCCCTTGGGCTTGCCGGTGGAGCCGGAGGTGTAGAGGATGAAGAGGGGATCCTCCGCGTCCATCTCCTCCGCCGGACAGGTCTCGGGCTGATCCCGGACGAGGTCGTGCCACCAGAGGTCCCGGCCCGGGGTCCAATGGCCGGCCACCAGCGCCTCGTCGCCGATGCGCCGGACCACCACCACCTTCTCCACCGACGGTGCCTGGGCCACCGCGGCGTCGGTGTTCTTCTTGAGGGGGATCACCCCGCCCCGGCGCCAGCCGCCGTCCGCGGTGATCACCACCCGGGCCTGGGCATCCCGGATCCGGTCCCGGAGGGCCTCAGCGCTGAAGCCGCCGAAGACCACCGAGTGGACCGCCCCGATCCGGGCGCAGGCCAGCATGGCGATGGGGAGCTCCGGGATCATCGGCAGGTAGATGGTCACCCGGTCGCCCCTCTGGACCCCCAGGGCCTTCAGGGCGTTGGCAAACCGGCAGACCTCCCGGTGGAGGTCCTGGTAGGTCAGGACCCGCTCCTCCCCCGGCTCGCCCTCCCAGATGATCGCGGCCTTGGTCCGCCGCCAGGAGTCCAGGTGCCGGTCGAGGCAGTTGTACGCCGCGTTCAGCTTCCCGCCGACGAACCACTTGGCGAAGGGCGGGTCCCACTGCAGCACCTGGTCCCACTTGCGGAACCAGTGGAGCCGCTCGGCTTGCCGGGCCCAGAAGGCCAGCCGATCCCGGGCTGCCTCCGCGTAGATATCAGGGCTATTGACGTTGGCCCTGGCTGCAAACTCCGGCGGCGGCGGAAAGAGCCGGCTCTCCTGTAGCAGGGCCTCCAGGTGCTCCCGTTCCGCCATGGGGTGTCTCCTCCCTCCACTGATTCCCCATCCTGGGATCAGGGATATGGCTGCCTGGACCACAGCAGTCCGGCGCACCGGTTTGGGCCGCCAGGCCATGGCCAGCAACAGCAACAGTCGACCAAAGATACTCTTTAAATGGATTTTGCCGTCTAATTGCGCAACTCCTGCTGCGGGAGCGCGGCGGATGGGAGAACCGGCCAGGACGGAGGAAAGGCGTATGGACCCGGCAAGCCCGCGGCAGACTGGATATACCCCACCCGGAATGGGGGAGGGTTACCTCGGATGTCCGGAGCTCCTGCCGCCGGTGACCTGGTGTCGGCCCAGCGCCACGCCCGTCGCCATGGGATAAGAGCCCGGCAGGGTGTTGACAAGGCCGGGCCGCCGGGGTAAGGTATGGATGCAGATACCCCTAATGGTATGTCGGAAGGAGTCCGGTTGGAAGTTGGCGGGAGAGGAGGGAGACCGATGGCCGTTCTCTCACCCAGCGTGCGGCTGCAGGTCGCCAGTCGGCTCCGGCCCATGCAGGAGAAGGTCACCCTCCTGGTGGTGCACCGGGAGAACGCCCCGGACCCCCAGGAGAAGGAGAACAGCGAGGTCCTGCGGAGCCTGGCCCAGGAGGTGGCCAGCATCTCCGACTACCTGGAGTACCGGGCCCTGGACGCCTCCGATCCGGAGGCCGCGGCCCTGGGCCTCGCCCGGTATCCGGCCCTGGTACTCCTGGACGGAGAGGGCCGGCACCGGGGCGTGGTCTTCTCCGGCATGGTCGGCGGGTACGAGTTTTCCGTCCTGCTAGAGGATATCCTCGACCTCGGGGCGAAGCGTCCATTGCTGTCCCCCGCCACCGCGGAGAAGGTCGCAGCCATCCGCGAGCCGGTTCACATCATGGTCTTCTCCACCCCGACGTGACCCCATTGCCCCCGGGCGGTTCGCCTGGCTCACCAGATGGCCATGCTCAACCCCAACATCGTGGGCGAAATGGTTGACGCCCAGTCCTTCCTTGACCTCGCCCGGGCCTACCAGGTCTACGGGGTGCCGAAGACCGTGGTCAACGGCGGGGTCGTCCAGATCGAAGGGGCCGTACCTGAATCCATCTTCGTCGAGCAAGTCCTGCGGGGCTTGCAGCGTCCGTCCTGACCCCGCAGGCCTGCCGCCGGGAGGGGAGCAGCCTTGGATGTGCGCGCGGCCAAACCGGAAGCCGTCGAGGAGATTCTCAAGCGCCTTAGCCGCATCGAAGGCCAGGTCCGGGGCATCCGACGGATGATCGAGGAGGGCTCGGACTGCGAGAGCGTGCTGGTCCAGATGGCCGCCCTCAAGTCCGCGGTCAGCCGGGCCGCCCTGAAGCTGCTAGGGTGCGAACTCGGGGTCCGGATCGCCAGGGAGATTCGGGAAGGCGGAACCGGTGAGAAGGCCGCGGAGGAACTCCTGGAGTCCTTCCTCCGGATGTCCTGAGGACCGCCCTTTCCGGCTGGCCCGGCCCCAGTGCCAGCTCCGACGCCACGGGCCGCAGGCCGAATCCCACAAGGGATCGGCCTGCGGCCCTGCTGTTTTTGGCCCTGCGGTTGACGGACGGGAGCCCTTCTGGCAAATTGGTAGGGAGTGAGCCTGGCTCACTCAAGAAACAATTGCATCCGGAAAGGTGGCGGAGTTAATGGAACCCCGTGAGGTCCAACTCGCCCGGCAGCCAGGCGCGTTTCTGCTCCTGAGCGCGCAGCACCTGCTGGCCATGTTCGGCGCGACGATCCTGGTCCCGGTCCTGACGGGCCTGAACCCGGCGGTGGCGCTCCTCACCGCCGGCCTGGGTACCCTGCTCTTCCACGCCCTGACCGGCGGCAGGGTCCCCGTTTTCCTCGGCTCCAGCTTTGCCTTCATCCCGGCCATCATCGCCGTCCGGGAGCGGTTTGGCCTTCCTTACGCGACGGGCGGCATCGTGGTGGCCGGGTTTGTTTATGTCCTGGTGGCGGGGCTGGCAGCCTACTTCGGCCCGGACCGGATCCGGCGGCTGGTCCCCGGGGAGGTAGCCGGACCCATCATCGTGGTCATCGGCCTCACCCTGACCCCGGTGGCCTGGGAGATGGCCCGGGGCCACTGGGCCATCGCCGGCATCACCATCGCCGCGATCGCGGCGGTGCTGGCCTGGGGCCGGGGGATCCTCCGGGCCCTGCCGGTGATGGTCGGCCTGGGGGTGGGGTACCTGGCCGCCTGGGGCTTCGGCCGCCTGGACACCACCCCGGTGGCAGCGGCCCCCTGGCTCCACTTCCCGGATCTGATGGCCCCGGCCTTCCGGTGGGAGGCCATCCTGATGGTCGCCCCCATGGCGTTCATCACCTGCATCGAGCACATCGGCGACATCACCGCCAACGGCGCCGTGGTGGGCCAGAACTTCCTCCGGTTCCCGGGGCTGCACCGGACCCTCCTGGGGGACGGGCTGGCGACCAGCCTGGCCGGCCTCCTGGGCGGCCCCGCCAACACCACTTACGCGGAGAACACCGGCGTCCTGGCCCTGACCCGGGTCTACAACCCGAAGATCCTCCGGGGCGCGGCAGTGGGAGCCATCGCCCTCAGCTTCCTGGGGAAGCTGGCGGCGGTGCTCCAGTCCATCCCGGAGCCGGTCCTCGGCGGCACCAGCCTGGTCCTTTTTGGGATGATCGCCGGCATCGGCGCCCGCACCTTCGGCCAGGCCCGGCGCAGCCTGCGGAGCTTCGTCATCGGCGGGACGGTGCTGGCGCTGGGGCTGGCCCCCGCGGTGAGCGACGCCCTGGGGACAGCCAACCCCATCGCCCTGCGGCTGTGGGGGGAGTTCACCCTGGAGGGGCTCAGCCTCGCCGCCCTGGCTGGCATCCTGCTCAACCTCTGCTGGCCCGGGGGCGGAGAGCCGGAGCCGTCCCCCGCAGTGGGCGAAGCCTCCACGGCCTGAGCCCGGCCGGGCAGGTCTCAACAATCGAGTAGGAGGGGGTGGCTAACCCCCGTCCTCTCACACCACCGGACATGC
>JAKKUO010000101.1 GCA_021890795.1 Bacillota bacterium
GTGGAGAACTTCCCCATCAGCGGCCTCCGGTTTCCCCGGGAGTTCATCCGCAGCCTGGGGATGATCAAGAAGGCCGCCGCGGAGACCAACGCGGAACTGGGGCTTCTGGACCCCCGGGTGGCAGAGGCCATCGCCACCGCCGCGCAGGAGGTGATCGACGGCCGCTGGGATGACCAGTTCGTCGTCGACATCTTCCAGACCGGCTCCGGGACCTCCACCAACATGAACGCCAACGAGGTCATCGCCAACCGGGCGACGGAGATCCTCGGGGGCGAGCGGGGCTCCAAGCTGGTCCACCCCAACGACCACGTGAACATGGGCCAATCCTCCAACGACGTCATCCCCACCGCGATCCGGATGGCGGCGCTGGAGTCCATCGAGCGGCGGCTGATCCCGGCCCTGCAGAAGCTGGAGGCGGCCCTGGCGGCCAAGGCTAAGGAGTTTGACCGCATCATCAAGATCGGCCGTACCCACCTGATGGACGCGACCCCGATCCGGCTGGGCCAGGAGTTCGGCGGCTACGCCAGCATGGTCGCCCACGGCATCCGGCGGGTCCAGTCGGTGCGGGAGCACCTGGCGGAGCTGCCCCTGGGCGGCACCGCGGTGGGCACCGGCATCAACACCCACCCGGAGTTTGCCCGCCGGGCCATCGCCCGGCTGGCGGCCTGGACCGGCCTGCCTTTCCGGGAGGCGGAGAACCACTTCGAGGCCCAGGGCGCTCAGGACCCGCTGGTGGAGGCCAGCGGCCAGCTGAAGACTGTGGCCGTCAGCCTGATGAAGATCGCCAACGACATCCGCTGGCTCGGCTCCGGCCCCAGCTGCGGCATCGGCGAGATCCTGCTGCCGCCGGTGCAGCCCGGCTCCTCCATCATGCCCGGCAAGGTCAACCCGGTGATCGCTGAGTCCCTGATGATGGTCTGCGCCCAGGTGATGGGCAACGACGTCACCATCAACATCTGCGGCCAGCACGGCAACTTTGAGCTGAACACCATGATGCCGGCGATGGCCTATGCCCTCCTGCAGTCCATCACCCTCCTGGCCAACGCCGCGGTCAACTTCGCCGACAAGTGCGTGGTCGGGATCCAGGCCCGGAAGGACCGGTGCGAGGAGCTGGTGGAGAAGAGCCTGGCGATGATCACCGCCCTGGCCCCGGTGATCGGCTACGACAAGGCCGCCGAGATCGCCAAGAAGTCCTTCGAAACCGGGGTGACGGTGCGCCAGCTCCTGCTCCAGGAGAAGCTCCTGCCGGAGGAGCAGGTGAATCGCATCCTCGACCCCTGGAAGATGACCGAACCCGGCATCGCGAAGGAGTAAAGAAAGTTTGAGCCAGGTGCCCGGCGGACCGGGGCCCAAAACGGCCCCGGTCCGCCGGCTCTCCCGGCCGGCAGGAGGAGGCAGCCCGATGCCTGAGAGCCCGACCCCCGCGGTCAGCGTCATCGTCCCGACCTACAACCGGCCCGAGCACCTCCGGGAGTGTCTCCGGGCCCTGGCCGCCCAGACCTACCCCGACTTCGAAGTGATCGTGGTCAACGATGCCGGCGCCCCGGTGGAGGAGGTGGTGGCCGGATTCCCCCGGCTCCGGATCACCCTGATCAACCAGCCGGCCAACCAGGGGCACGTGGCGGCCCGGAACCGGGGGCTGGCCGCAGCCCGGGGCGCCTACATCGCCTTCTGCGACGACGACGACCTCTGGCTGCCGGGCCACCTGGCGGACCTGGTGGCTGCTGTGGAAGCGGGAGCCGACCTCGCCTACAGCGATGCGGAGGTGGTAGTCTTCGCCGCGACCCCCGCCGGGCGGGTCCCCCGGCGCCGGGAGCTGTTTGCCTTTGACTTCGACCCGGACCTCCTCCGGCGGTGGAACTTCATCCCGCCCTCGACGGTGCTCTACCGCCGGGACCTGCACCGGCGCCTGGGCCCCCTGGACGAGGCGATGGCCGACTACTGGGACTGGGACTGGTGGCTGCGGGTGGCCCCGGGCCACCGGGTGGTGCGGGTGCCCGTCGCCTCGGTGCTCATCGCGGTGGACGCCGGCGGGGAGAACGCTTCCGCCGTCCCGGAGCGGATGGCCCCGAACCTCGCCCGGCTGGTGGCCAAGCACCGGCTGGGGCCCCTGCCCACCAGCAACTTCCTCAGGATGCTGGCGGAACCGGAACTCCAGCCCTACCGCCGGCCCAGCCGGATCGTCTGGGACGGGCGGGTGCCGGTGGGGTAGCTCGCGGCGGCCGTGGGGGGCCGGTACCGGTGCCGTATCTCAGGCGGCCGCCGGTGGGCCGGTGCCGGGCGGGTGGTTTGGGGCTGCCGGTGGGGAGTGCGGGGCTGCCTGTGGGCTGGTTGGCGGCGGCCCAGGCGGCCGGCAGGTTAGCCGGAGCCGGGGGACTCGGGATCGGCGGTGGCTTCCACGAACTGAGCCGGCAGGGCGGTGCGGGGAATCCGGATCACCTTTGCCGGGTAGGTGAGGACGGCGGTGGTCACCTGGTCCGGCCCGGGGCCCCGGAGGGTGTAGACCACGTCCAGCCGGTCGGGGTAGGCGGTGACCCAGAGGATCTCCACGGCATAGCCGCCGGAGGGCTGTTCTCCGGCTAGCACCGCGAGGTAGGTGTGCTCCCCCTCGGTGTGAGCCAAGGTGCCACCCTGCCTCTGCTTCTCTTCCACAAACCGGCGGACGGCCTCCGGCAACTGGGATTCGGGTACCTCTTCCCAGCGGAGGCTCTCCCCGCCGGCCTTGCCGCCCGGGGTGCCGGTCTCCGGGGGCCTGGGGGCCGGGGCGGCCGGCGGGGCAGCCGACCCGGGAGCGTCCGGAGCCCGGCCACAGCCGCTGAGCCCGGCGGCCGCAAGCCCGGCCACCAGGGCTAGTGCCGGCAAGAGCTGAGGGCGGCGGCAAGGGCCGATGTGAGGCATCGGCAATCCCTCCTTCGAGGGTGCTGTAACCCTTCGACGGGCAGGGGCTAGTGCCGGTTTCCGGGGCCCGGCAGCGCGACGGGTCGGCGGGCGGGTCGGGCGCCGGGCCGGCGGGCGGGCTGGCTGGCCTGGTCAAGCTGGGCC
>JAKKUO010000070.1 GCA_021890795.1 Bacillota bacterium
CCCGGGAACCCGAAGCCGCCAAAGCCCGGGAACCCGAACCCGCCGAACCCCCCGAAGCCGGGGAACCCGAAGCCCGGGAACCCGAAGCCGCCGAAGCCAGGGCTCGTGAAGAGGCCGAAGCTTGGTATGGCGAAGGTGCTGATATTGCTGAAGCTGCCCGGGAACCCAAAGCCGCCGAAGTTCACCGCAAAGCCCTCCTTTGTCAGGGGCGGCGACGGTCAGGGGCGGCGACCGGTGCTTCAGCCGGCCGTCGCTCACCCGGCGGGCTTAGAAGAACCTACAGGGGTTCCGGAAGCAGAAGGCCGGGAACCCGAAGCCCGGGAAGCATCCCGGGAACCCGAAGCCCGGGAACCCGAACCCCGGGAAGCCGAAGCCCCCGAAGCCCGGGAAGCCGAAGCCACCCAGGGTGCCAAAGCCGCCGAGGCCCATGGTCTCACCCCCGCGGTCATCTTATGAAAACTAGCGCGAAAAGGGGATAGGAGAACCTGGGAGGTGCCGGGCCGGTACCCAGCCGGCGCAACCGTCGGTGGTGACGACCAGGTAGAACAGGCCGTCCCGGGTCCTTTCGCTCCGCAGCACCTCTACCGTGAGGTTCCGGGGGTACCGGAAGCCGGTGCCGCCGCCCCCAAGGCACTGAGGAGCGAACCCTTCCGCCACGGTCCGGGTGGTCCGGGGGAAGGGTGGGTACGTGTAGGGGATCTCGCTGCCCTGGATCGGGGCCAGGGCTTGCCGCCAGAGGGACGGCGGGCAATCGTACCGCTCCATCGGGGACCTCCTCCGGGTCGTCCTCACATTATGTGTACTCCGCCGCGGCCGTGCAGGGAACCAGCCACCGCCGGACGAATGGAACCTGGAGAGCGTCAAATGTGGAGGGACCTGGATGCTGCTGCCGCAGGCACAGGGGCTGCGTCCTGCCCTTGGTGAGATCTTCACCGGACCGGAGACGGAGCTGGACCGGTATACCGACCTGGAGAGCCTGGCCCAGGTGGTGCGGCAGTGCCGGAACTGCCCCCTCCGGAACGGGGCCAGCGGCGTGGTCTTTGGCGAGGGCTCGCCCACCGCGAAGCTGATGTTCATCGGCGAGGGGCCGGGGGCCGACGAAGACCGGCTGGGCCGGCCCTTCGTGGGCAAGGCCGGCCAGCTTCTGGACCGGATCCTGGCCGCGGCGGGGTTCGACCGGTTCAAGCACGTTTACATCGCCAACGTGGTCAAGTGCCGGCCGCCGGGCAACCGGATCCCCGAGCCCCAGGAGCGGCTGGCCTGCTGGCCCAACCTGCGGGCCCAGATCCGGATCCTCCGGCCCCGGATCGTGGTACTCCTGGGCGCCACGGCCCTCCAGACCCTCATCGATCCCAACGCCCGAATCACCCGGATGCGGGGGCAGTGGATCGAGAAGGAGGGCATCTGGTTCATGCCCACCTACCACCCAGCGGCCCTCTTGCGGGATCCGTCCAAGAAGAAGCCGGTCTGGGAAGACATAAAAGAAGTGGTCCGCAAGTACCGGGAGTTGGTGGACCCGAACCACTACTGCCGGTACGTCTGACCCGGGCGGGGTTTGCTGCCGGTACAGGCAAGAAGAGCGCTGGCGCTGAATAAGCCCTTCCGACCAGGAGTCGGAAGGGCTTTTCGCTGCCAGCGATTTTTCCGACGTAGCTTGGCAAGAATGGAATTAACCGGTATGATCGAGCGTGGAGAGCAGGGAGGGGTGGCAACGGGGTGGCGTGGAGGGGTCGAATTGGGTCGCCGGTCCTGGTCTTTTTGACCGGGGGTGCGATTAGCCTCTTCTGGGGCAGCCTGGGGGCCCTGGTCGGGCCGGACGAGGCCCGGCCGTGGCTGGAGGCTGCCCTCCGGCGGCACCCCACGCTCTCGCTGGCGGTCTTCTATGCCCTGGTCTTCGGCTGCGTGGGCTTTGGCCTCGGCTGCGCCCACCTCTTTGCGCGCCTGCAGGCGGGAGCCGCCCAGGCGGGGCTCGGGGAGGAGGCGGACCCCGAGGGGGAGGCTCTGGCCGCCCTGGTGGAGCGGGTGGCCCGGTTGGGGGAGCGCTACCAGGAGGAGCAGTTCCGGGAGCTGGTGGGGCTCCTCCTGCACCTGGCCCTCCGGACCACCCGGGGTGAGGGGCTGGAGAAGCACGCCTTCTGGTACTGCCGGGGCGCCGGCCCGCCTCAGGACGACACCTTCCAAACGACCCTGCTCAACACCGGTGCGGTGGACGCCCTGGCCCACGCGGTCGGCTTCCTACCCATGGTGCAGCGGGCCCTGGTCCGTCCGGGGATCCACTACTACCCGGACCTGGTCAGCCAGGCCCATCTGCGGGTCTCCGGCGACTACACCCTGCCGGACTGCGGCAGCGCTCTGGTGCTGTCCATCCACTTCACCGGCGGGCGCCGGGGGGTCCTGGGGGTCTATACTAGGGAAGAGGGCCGGTTGGGCTCGGCCCGGGATCGCCGGGCCCTGGAGCGGCTAGGGTCGGTGCTGCGGGTGCTCTACCTGCTGGTGCCGGAGGCGGAACCATTGCAGCCGATGGAAGGGGGAAGGCTCGGCGGTGCCCAGAAGTAGCCCGTTGCGGCGCGGCCGCCTGCAGACCCTGGCGGTGCGCCTGCGCCAGGAGGGCAGCACGGTGGTCATCACGGAGCGGACGCTGGTGGAGACCCCGGCGCCTCCCCTGCCGGCGGAGGAGCGCTCCCTCCAGCGGGTGGTGCGCCTGGCGGCCCGGATCCTGTGCGCCTTTGGCAATCATCGTGTTTAGTCCCTGCGCCGGTGCGTATGCTATCGGACGGGGGCATGGGAAGGTGGCAGCGACGTCATACCGCCGGCTTCGCCGGCGTGGGGAACTGGTAGCGGTGGTGGAGCGGGGCCTGGTGGTGCCGCCGGGGGTCCCGGCGGCCAGGACCGGGTCTCCCCCCGGCACCCCAGCAGGCAGAGTACCCGTCGGCGCCCCGCCGGGCGGACGGCCCGCCGGCGCCGCCGGAGCCGGGTCAGCCGGCAGCGGCATGATGGTACCGGTGCGGCCGGAAGGGTAAGAGGGTCACTCCCTCGCCCTTCCGGCCGCCGCGTTTTTGCCCTTAGCCCCTTTCCGTCCCTGCCCGGGCCGGGGAGAGGGGCCGCCAGACCGGGCGGCTGCCCTCCCAGACGAGCTGCACCCGGCCCTGGGCTTCCAGGTGCCGGAGCTGGGACCGGGCTGCCGCCAGGGCCCAGACCGCGAGCCGTGGGTCCTGGACCACCTCCGGGGCGGCCTGGGTGGTCAGCTCCCACAGGGTCATGGGCCGGTGGGCGAGAAGCCCGGCGACAAAGTCCAGCATCTGCCGCTGCCGGGCTGCCATCGCCCGGGCCCCGGCCCCGGGGCTCCCCCGCCAGGGGAGGCCGTGGCCCGGGAGCACCAGGGCCTCGGGGAGGTCCGCCACCGCCTCCAGGCTCCGGAGGTACTCGCCCAGAGGGTCCCCGGCCATGCCGGGGAGGAGCCAGGTGTTGGGTCCGGTGTGGTCCAGGATGTGATCCCCGGCGAAGAGCCACCCCCGCTCGGGCTCGTAGAGCATGACGTGGCCCGGGGAGTGGCCGGGGACGTGGATGACCCTGAATTGCAGTTCCCCTATCCCTAGGCCAGCCTCCGGGCGGAGGGGCTCGACCCGGTCCGGCAGGGGATCCAGGGGCGGGCCCCAGGCCGCCTGGATCTCGGCCCGGGTCGCCTCCGGCACCCCGGCCTCCTCCAGCCAGGGCCTGAGGGCCCCCGGGGGCGGGGCCTCCAGGGCAATGTCCGCCGGGTGGAGGTAGACGGTACCGCCCCAGCGGCTGGTCACCGGTTCTGCCCCGCCCGCGTGGTCCCGGTGCCGGTGGGTGAGGACCAGGTGGGTAAGGCCCCCGGAAGGGACGCCTGCGGCCTTCAGCGCCCGGCCCAGGGCCCGGAGGGAGGGGCCCCAGTGGTAGCCGGCATCGATGAGGGCCCAGGCATCGCCGCTCCGGATAAGGTAGGCGTTGACGAAGGGGACCTCCAGGGGCAGGGGCAGGAGGATCCGGTAAAGCCCTGGCGCCAGTTCCCAGCAGTTCTCCGCAACGGGTCGCTCGTACATCCGCCTCTGCCTCCTCCAGCCCTGGTGCAGCGGCGCAGGGCCTGCCGCCCAGGCTGTGGTGCTATACCGTCAATGATACCATCCTTTGCCCCCTGTCAACCTACCGGTCGGTTTGTAGCCCCGGTTGGGTTTGTGCCAGAAAGAACAAGCCCCTCCTGCGCAAGAACCCCTTGCCAAACCGCCGGGTGCGATTTAGACTAATTCTAGGTTCTGCGTTTAGAATTAGTCTAAGTCTAGAGGAGGCTGCCCATGACGGTGGAACGGGTGGATCGCAAGGGAGTTGCCTGGGAACTCGACGGGGAGCTGCGCCCCCTCCTGGCGGCCACCGTGCTCAGCGCCGCCTTCCTGGTCTTGGGCTGGGTGCTGGAGCGCCCGGCCCTGGGGCTGCCGCCGTGGGCGGCCATCCTCGCCTACGCCCTCTCCTACGTGACTGGCGGGTACCTGCGGGTTCGGGAGGGCCTTGAGGCCCTGCGGGAGGGCAGCCTCAGCATCGACCTGCTGATGGTGCTGGGGGCGGCGGGGGCCGCAGCCCTGGGCCGGTGGAGCGAGGGCGCGGTGCTCATCTTCCTCTTTGCCCTCTCCAACACCCTGGAGGAGTTTGCCGCCGGCCGGACCCGCCGGGCTATCCAGGCCCTGATGACCCTGCGGCCGGACTCGGCCCGGGTGCGCCGGCCCGACGGCCGGGAGGAGGAGGTCCCGGTGGAGCGCCTCGCCCCCGGTGACCTGGTGCTGGTCCGGCCCGGGGAGCGGCTGCCCGCGGACGGCGAGGTGGTGGAGGGCCGGTCCGCGGTGGACCAGTCGCCCATCACCGGCGAGTCGGTGCCGGTGGAGAAGGCCCCGGGGGATCCGGTCTTCGCCGGCACGGTAAACGGCGGCGGCCTTCTGGTCGTTCGGGTGACCCGGCCGGCCTCCGAGTCCACCCTGGCCCGGGTGATCCGGCTGGTGGAGGAGGCCCAGGAGCACAAGGCCCGGGTCCAGCGGATGACCGAGTGGATCGACCGGTACTACACCCTGGCGGTGGTGGCGGTGGCCCTGGCGGTCCTGCTGGTGCCGCCCCTGGCCCTGGGGTGGGACTGGGGCCGGAGCTTCTACCTGGCGATGCAGCTCCTGGTGGTCATGTCCCCGTGCGCCCTGGTAATCGCCACTCCGGCGGCGCTCCTCTCCGCCATCGCGGCGGGGGCCCGGCAGGGGATCCTCTTTAAAGGCGGCGTCCACCTGGAGCAGGCGGGCCGGATTGCGGTGGTGGCCCTGGACAAGACCGGGACCCTCACCGAAGGCCGGCCCCGGGTTCAGGCGGTCGAGGCCTGTCCGGGGATGGAGGCCCGGGAGGTGCTGCGGCTGGCCGCCGCGGCGGAGCTGCACTCCACCCACCCCCTGGCCCGGGCGGTGGTGGCGGCGGCCGAGGCTCAGGGGCTGGTGATCCCGGAGCCGGAGGAGGTCCGGGAGGAGCCGGGGTGCGGGGTGACGGCCCGGGTGGAGGGCCGGGAGGTCCGGGTGGGCAGCCTGCGGTTTGTGGCGCCGGAGGAAGCTGACGGGTGGCTCGCCCGGACGGCCGCGGCCCTGGAGAGCCGGGGCCAGACCGCGGTCCTGGTCGCGGTGGACGGCCGGCCCGTGGGGGCGATCGGCCTGGCCGACGGCCTCCGCCCCGGCGCGGCGGAGGCGGTGGCGGCCCTCCGCCGGGCGGGGGTGCGCCGGGTGGTGATGCTCACCGGCGACAACGAGCGGGTGGCCGCGGCGGTGGCGGCCCAGGTGGGGGTCGATGAGTACCGGGCCGGCCTCCTGCCCGGGGAGAAGCTCGAGGCCATCCGGGAGCTGGAGCGGCGCTACGGCCCGGTGGCCATGGTGGGGGACGGGGTGAACGACGCTCCGGCCCTGGCCGCCGCCACCCTCGGGGTGGCCATGGGGGGCGCCGGCAATGACGCGGCCCTGGAGAGCGCCGACGTGGTGCTGATGAGCGACGAGCTGCACCGGCTGCCCGAGGCCTTCCGCCTGGGCCGCCGGGCCCGGCAGGTGGTGGCCCAGAACCTGGCCTTCGCGGTCGGGGTGATTGTGGTTCTGGTGGCCTTCACCCTGGCGGGGTCCATGACCCTGCCCCTGGCGGTGGTGGGCCACGAGGGCAGCACCATCCTGGTGGCCCTCAGCGGCCTGCGGCTCCTCCTGGGCAGCGGCTCCCGGGAAGGGCGGCGGGGCCGCGGCCAGAAGGCCGGGGTCGACCTGGATCCGGCTCCCGCCCAGGCCCGGATGTGAGCCTGCGGTCCCGGCGCAGGGAAGCCCCTGGTCTGTGTCGAAATTCCCGGAGGGCGTGTGCCGCCGGTTCTCCAAGGCTAGCCGTTTTCCCCAGGCTACGCCGGCGGCTGCCCCCCGGGACTTTTCTCTGCGGCACCTATCCCACTCCCAGGCAGGAGCTGGTCACCCATGGCTGCCTTCCACGCCCTGGCCCGCCGGGCCATCCTCTCCCTGGCGGCCAACCCCGCGGTCCGGCGGGTGGCCCTCAAGCACGGCATGAAGCTCGGCGCCTCCCGGTTCGTGGCCGGGGAGACCCTCGACCAGGCCCTGCAGGTGGTGGCGGATCTGAACCGGCAGGGCATCGAGGCGACCCTGGACCACCTGGGGGAGTTCGTCTCCGACGCGGCCGAGGCCCGGGCCGCAGCGGAGGTCTGCCTGGCCACCCTGGACGGCATCCACCGGACCGGGGTGAAGTCCCACCTCTCGGTCAAGCTCACCCAGCTCGGGCTGGACATCGACCTGGACCTCTGCCGGGAGAACATGCGCCGGATCCTGAGCCGGGCCCGGGAGTACGGCAACTTCGTCCGCATCGACATGGAGGACAGCCCCCGGACAGAAAGGACCCTCGCCCTGTTCCGGGAACTTTTCCAGGAGTTCGGGCCCCGGCACGTGGGCATCGTCCTGCAGTCGTACCTCTACCGCACCGACCAGGACCTCCAGGAGATGGCCCGGCTCGGGGCCAACGTCCGGCTGGTGAAGGGCGCCTACATGGAGCCCCCCTCGGTGGCCTACCCGCGCAAGGCCGACGTGGACCGGAAGTACATCGAGCACATCCGGCAGTACCTGGCGTCGGGGTGCTACACCGCCATCGCCACCCACGACGAGCGGGCCATCCGGGCGGCTCAGGCCTTTGCCGCCGAGCGGGGCATCCCCCGGGACCGGTTCGAGTTCCAGATGCTCTATGGCATCCGCCGGGAGCGGCAGCGGCAGCTCGCCCAGGAGGGCTACCGGGTCCGGGTCTACGTGCCCTACGGCCGGGACTGGTACGGCTACTTCACCCGGCGGATCGCGGAGCGGCCCGCCAACCTCTGGTTTGTCCTGTCCAACCTGTTCCGGGCGTGAGAAAGGGGAGGCTGACCCATGGCCATCGTGGAGTTCCGGAACGAGCCCCTCACCAACTTCGGCGACCCGGCCCTTCGCCGGGCCCAGGAGGAGGCCCTCCGGCGGGTCGAGGGCGAGCTTGGCGGCCGCTACCCCCTCATCATCGGCGGGGAGGAGGTCTGGACCGAGAAGACCATCGTCTCCCGCAGCCCCTCCCAGCCGGACCGGGTGGTGGGGACCACCGCCAGCGCGGGGGTAGCGGAGGCGGTCCGGGCCCTGGAGGCCGCGGAGAAGGCCTTTGCCTCCTGGCGGCTGACCCCGGTGGAGTTCCGGGTCCGGATCCTGCTCAAGGCCGCGGCCATCCTCCGGCGCCGGCGGTTTGAGATGAACGCCTGGCTGATGCACGAGGTGGGCAAGCCCTGGGTCGAGGCCGACGCGGACACCGCCGAGGCCATCGACTTCCTGGAGTACTACGCCCGGCAGATGCTGCGCCTCGCCGGCCCCCAGCCCATCACCCCCTACCCCGGGGAGGAGAACGAGTTCTTCTACATCCCCCTGGGGGTTGGGGTGGTCCACTCCCCCTTCAACTTCCCCCTGGCGATTCTGGTGGGCATGACCTCCGCCGCCCTGGTGACGGGCAACACCGTGGTGGTCAAGCCCTCGGTCCACGCGCCGGTCATCGCCTACAAGTTCTTTGAGGTGCTGAAGGAGGCGGGGCTCCCGGACGGGGTGGCCAACTACCTCCCCGGCGACCCGGCGGAGATTGGCGATGTGCTCACCACCCACCCCCTGGTCCGGTTCATCAACTTCACCGGCTCCGCCGCGGTGGGGGCGATGCTCTACGAGAAGGCCGCCAAGGTCCAGCCCGGGCAGAAGTTCCTCCGCCGGGTGATCGCCGAGATGGGCGGCAAGGACGCGATCGTGGTCGCGGCCGACGCCGACCTGGATGCGGCCGCCGAGGGCATCGTCACCTCTGCCTTCGGCTTCAGCGGCCAGAAATGCTCGGCCTGCTCCCGGGTCATCGCCGAGGAGCCGGTCTACGACGAGATCCTCGCCCGGGTGGTGGAGCGGGCCCGGGCCCTGCGCCTTGGCCCGGCCACGGACCCGGAGACCCAGATGGGGCCCGTGATCACCGCCGAGGCCCGGGACCGGATCCTCCGGTACATCGAGGTCGGCAAGGGCGAGGGCCGGCTGGTGCTCGGCGGCCAGGCGGTGGCCGGGGCGCCGGGGTACCTGGTGGAGCCCACCATCTTCGCGGACGTGGACCCCGGGGCCCGGATTGCCCAGGAGGAGATCTTCGGGCCGGTGGTGGCCTTCATCAAGGCGAAGGACTTCCGCCAGGCCATCGAGTTTGCCAACAGCACCCAGTACGGCCTCACCGGCGGGGTCTACAGCCGCAGCCGGGAGAACCTGGAGTACGCCCGGCGGGAGTTCCATGTGGGCAACCTCTACTTCAACCGGAAGATCACCGGCGCCCTGGTGGGGGTCCAGCCCTTCGGCGGCTTCAACATGAGCGGCACCGACTCCAAGGCCGGCGGCCCCGACTACCTGCTGCTGTTCATGCAGGGGAAGAGCGTCTCCGAGCGGCTGTGAGTTTGGCCGGCGGCCATGCCCGCCCCTGTCCCTGCGCACCCCCGCTGCCGGGCCTGGCCCGGCGGCGGGGGTTCTCGCGCTCTGTTTCCGGTGCCGCCCGATTTTGGTGCCACTCGATGGACGAGCCAGAAGGTTCGGGCGAAACGTCCGTAGAATCTTCCAGGCGAAGTCTGGGCGAGGCAGAAGGCGCAAGGGCAGCCGCTGCCGCCCGCAGGGACAAGGAGGCGGTGCAGTTTGGCGCAGGTGCTGATCCTGGTCGGAACCCGGAAGGGCGCCTTTATAGTGGAGGGGGACGAGGCCCGGGACCGGTGGGAGGTCCGGGGGCCGTACTGCGAGGCCTGGCCCATCCTCCACGTCAGCTACGACCCGGCGAGCCGGACCCTCTTCGCGGTGGGCGGCAGCGCCTGGTACGGCCCGGCGGTCTGGCGGAGCCGGGACCTGGGCCGGACCTGGACCCTCTCCAGCCGGGGGCTTACCTACGGGGACGACGGGCCGCGCCTTAGCCGGCTCTGGCACGTCACCGCGGCCCACGGGTCGATCTACGTGGGGGCGGAGCCGGCGGGGCTCTTCCGCAGTGACGACGGCGGCGAGGGCTTTGTCCACGTGGCCGGGCTGCGCCGGCACCCCACCTGCCCCCAGTGGGAGCCGGGGAATGGGGGGCTCTGCCTGCACTCCATCGTCGTCCATCCCACCGACCCCCGGCAGATCTGGGTGGCGGCTTCGTCGGTGGGAACCTTCTACACCGCCGACGGCGGGGAGACCTGGGAGGCCCTGAACCGGGGGCTGCGGGCGGACTACCTGCCCCCGGAGCAGCGGGGGGCGGAGGTAGGCTACTGCGTCCACAAGCTGCGGATGGCCCCGGGCCGGCCCGAGCGGCTCTACCAGCAGAACCACCAGGGGGTCTACCGGAGCGACGACGGCGGCCGGACCTGGCAGTGGATCACCGACGGGCTGCCCTCGGCCTTCGGCTTTCCCCTGGCCGTCCACCCCCGGGACCCCGACACCCTCTACGTGATCCCCCTCAACGGCGACGACCGGGGCCGGTACATGCCCGACGGCCGTGCGGCGGTCTGGCGGAGCCGGGATGCCGGCGCCACCTGGGAGCGGCTCTCCGAGGGGCTCCCCCAGGCCCACGCGTACCTGGGGGTGCTCCGGGAGGCGATGGCCACCGACCCGCTCCCCACCCCGGGGGTCTACTTCGGCACCACCACCGGCCAGCTCTTCTACAGCCGGGACGAGGGGGAGTCCTGGGCCATGGTGCCGGCCTTCTTCCCGCCCATCAACAGTGTCGACGTCGCGGTGGTGCCGTCATGACGGCGATGCTCGG
>JAKKUO010000071.1 GCA_021890795.1 Bacillota bacterium
ACACCGGCTTCTACCAGTACCTCCTGAGCCGGGGCATCGCCATCCTGGCCCCCAACATCCGGGGCAGCACCGGGTTTGGGAAGAGCTACCAGCGGAAGATCTACCGGGACTGGGGCGGCGGCGACCTGAAGGATATCGAGGCCTGCGCCCGCTACCTCCAGTCCCTGCCCTGGGTCGACCCGCAGCGGTTGGGGGTCTGGGGCGGGAGCTACGGCGGCTTTGCCACCCTGAGCGCCGTCACCCGGCTGCCCCGGTACTGGGCCTGCGGCTGTGAACTGGTGGGGCCCGCCAACCTGGTCACCTTCACCCGCACCGTGCCGCCCCACTGGCGGCCCCTGGTCAAGGAGCTGATCGGGGACCCCGACGAGGACCGGGAGATGCTACGGGAGCGCTCCCCCATCACCTACGTGGAGAACGTCCGCTGCCCGCTGATGATCGTTCAGGGGGCCAACGACCCCCGGGTGGTCAAGGCCGAGTCGGACCAGATGGTGGAGCGGCTCCGGAGCCTGGGGCGGGAGGTGGAGTACCTGGTCTTCGAGGACGAGGGTCACGGCTTTGCCAAGCGGAGCAACCGGATCCGGGCCATGGCCGCCATGGCTGACTTCCTGATCCGGCACCTGGTGGGCCCCGGCGGCTAAGGGCCACGGCACAGGGATGGCGCCGGTCGTCTCCGAGGTCACCGCCCGGGCAGGGGGTGTGGGGCGGGGCAGGAGCCGGGGCCACAGGCATGGGTCTGATATGATCGAGGCCAGAGGAGGGATCGCAGGCATGCGTCGCGTCGAGTACAAGGACCAGGAGATTCTGATCCACACCCGGTCCGGCTGGCGGCTCCTGGACTCCCTGGCGGAGCAGGGGGTTGCGGTGGAATGCGACTGCAATCCCAAAGCCGGGACCAGCACCGCCCGGTGCGCGGTGAAGTACCCCAAGGCCGAGGCCTTCCTGCTCACCGCCCCAACGGAGTTCGAGTACAAGGTGCTGGGCCCGGAGAAGGTGGCGCAGGGCTGGCGGCTGGGCTGCCAGGCGCTGTGGAAGTGACAGGAGGCCGGCAAAGCGAGAGGCCACCCGCTGGCAGAGGCCAGGGGGTGGCCTTTTCCGTCCAGGAGCCCTCGGGTTCCAGGGTCCCTCCGGTCCGTGGGCTGTCTAGTCCATGGGCCGTCTGGTTTACGGGCCGTTTGCGGCATCGGCTTTCTCCCCACCGCCGCCGGTCAGCGCCAGAATCCGCTCGAGTAGCTGCTGGCCCCGCTCCTCCACCCGGGCGAAGTCCATGTGCGGCACGTAACACCGCTCCAGCTCATCGTGGAGGGCACGGGCCCCCCGGAGGATCCGGACCGCCCGGTCGAAGGCGGACCGGAAGGCCGCCCGGGCCTCTCGGATCTCGGGCTCGTACCGGTTGAGCACCGCCGGGTCCAGGTACGCCCCGGTCTCAACCAGGACATCGCCGGGGCGAGGGGCGTACGTGTGGGGCCAGGCGCTGCTGATAAGGCCGATGCCCAGCTCCCGGAGGATGGCGTGCTCGATCCGGGTGGGGTCGAGGGGGCAGTGGAAGGCCTCCACCGTGTACCCCCTTTCAGCCGCAGCCCGGACCACCTTCTCCACCACCGTCGCCTTGCCGGTGCCGGGCGGGCCGGCCAGAATGTACCGCCGGGACAGAGGATCGAAAAGGTTCTCCAGGTGGTGCTGGGGCCCGTCGCCGGTGATGGCGGAGGCAAAGAGGTGCCGGACCCTTCCCGGCTGGCCGGTGCGCCGGGGCACCAGGGCGCCCACCCAGTCCGCCGCCAGGTCGGTGAGGGGCTGGGTGCGGAGGGCCCGGGTGTGGTAGGCCTCCCACTCGTCGTGGAACCGCCGGGCGGCGGCGAGGGCGTCGTAGGCCCGGGCGTAGCGGAACCGGTACTCCGCTGACAGCCAGCGGATCGCCTCCTGCTGCCGGGTAAGCCCCGGCTCGTCCCAGTACTCGCCCAGGTGGACGATTTCGTCCACGGCGCCGGGGTGCTGGGGGTCGATCACATGGGGAGCGGTGCCGTCCACCACCGCCACCCCCAGGGCCGGCACCCAGAGCCCGTCCAGCGACTGAGGGTCCGCGGAGCAGTGGTGCAGCTCCAGGTCGTATCCCCGCTGCAGCAGTTCCTGGGCGATCCACCGGATCAGGCTGGACTTGCCGGTGCCGGGGCCGCCCTTAAGGATGAAGAGGCGCCGGGCCTGGGGAAACGCGATCTGGTCGTAGAAGGAGTGAAACCCCCCGGGGGTGTTGCCGCCGGCAAAGAGCCGGCGCGCCCTGCCCTCTGTCTTCACGCTGGTCCCGCCCTCCCGTAACTCTCTGGCCCCGCCCTCCCGCGGCTGTAGGCGGGGCGGCGGCCCCTGCCTTCTTTCCACTCTATGGGCCGGCAGGGGGGGCGGTGCCCGGCTGCTGGTGTCAGGTTTCGGTCCCGGGACGGAGGGGTCCGGCACCGATGCGGGCGGGGCTTGTCAGAAAAGCTGACAGATCCTTGACCGGCTGCGGCGGAGGCGGTATAGTCAGGGGGAGTACAGCCCTTGTAAAGAAACCTGACAGGCGCCGGCGGGAGCGTGAGGACAGTGGCGAAGGAGCCGCTCAACACCACCCCGGTCTACCCCATCGGTGTGGCGGAGCGCCTCACGGGTCTCACCAGCCGACAGCTCCGCTACTGGGAGAGCCAGGGCCTGGTCAAGCCCGCCCGGACCAAGGGGCGGCAGCGGCTGTACTCCGAGGCCGACATCGCCCGGCTGAAGGAGATCAAGCGGCTGCTGGCCGAGGGGATGACCCTGGCCCAGGTGAAGGAGTACCTGGCCGCCCGGGAGAGAAGGCGCCTGCCGGATCCGGGTGAACGGGTGATCCATCTCGAGCGCGGGCAGCGCCTCACGAGCCTGTACCCGCTGTCAAACCGGGCTGAGCTGCTGGAGTGGATTGACAGGGATGACGACTAGTCGGTACCGAAAGGGGTACGGGCTATATGACAGCCGAGCAAGTACTGGAACTGATTCGGAAACACAGTATTGAATATGTGGATTTCCGGCTGACCGATGTACCCGGTCAGTGGCAGCACATCTCCATCCCGGCCGCCGAGGTCACCGAGGAGACCTTCCGCCGGGGCATCGCTTTCGACGGCTCCAGCATCCGGGGCTTCCGCGGCATCGAGGAGTCCGACATGGTGATGGTGCCGGATCCCTCCACCGCCTTTATTGACCCCTTCACGGCCCATCCCACCCTGGCCATCACCTGCGACATCTACCTGCCCGACGGCCAGCGTTACGAGCGGGACCCCCGCTACGTAGCCCAGAAGGCTGAGGCGTACCTGCGGGCCACGGGGATCGCGGACACCTCCTATTGGGGCCCCGAGCTGGAGTTCTTCATTTTTGACGAGGTCCGGTTCCGGCTGGGCCCGAACGAGGCCTACTATTTCGTGGATTCGGCCGAGGCGGCCTGGAACACCGACAAGCCCGGCAGCTCGGGCTACGCGGTCCGAACCAAGCAGGGCTACGTCCCGGTGGCGCCCACCGACAGCCTCCAGGACATCCGCTCGGAGATGTGCAACGAGCTGATGCGCATCGGCATCCGGGTGGAGCGGCACCACCACGAGGTGGCCACCGGCGGCCAGGTGGAGATCAACTTCGCCGCTGCGCCCCTGGTCCGGTCCGCGGACAACGTCATGGCTTACAAGTACATCGTCCGGAACGTCGCCCGTCGGCACGGCAAGACCGTCACCTTCATGCCCAAGCCCATCTACGGGGACAACGGCAACGGGATGCACGTGCACCAGTCCCTGGCCAAGGATGGGGTCAACCTCTTCTGGGATGAGAACGGCTACGGCTGCCTTTCCAAACTGGCGATGCACTACGTGGCCGGGATCCTCTACCACGGCCCGGCCCTGGTGGCCCTGACCAACCCCTCCACCAACAGCTTCAAGCGGCTGGTGCCGGGCTACGAGGCCCCCATCAACCTGGCCTTCTCCAAGGGCAACCGGTCCGCGGCCATTCGGATCCCCATCTCCGTCACCTGCCCGAAGACCGCCCGGATCGAGTTCCGGACCCCGGACTGCACCGCCAACCCCTACCTGGCCTTTGCCGCCATGCTGATGGCCGGTCTGGACGGCATCCGGAAGCAGCTCGACCCGGTGGAGCTGGGCTACGGCCCGGTGGACAAGAACATCTACACCCTGAACGGCGAGGAGAGCAAGCGGATCCGCAAGGTGCCCCGGAGCCTGGAGGAGGCCTTGGAACACCTGGAGCGGGACCATGAGTTCCTCCTGGAGGGCGGGGTCTTCACCGAGGACCTGATCCAGACCTGGATTGACCTCAAACGGGCCGAGGCGGAGATGGTCCGCAGCCGGCCCCATCCGGTGGAGTTCGCCCTGTTCTTCGATGCGTAAGGGTAGCAGGTCCGTCATCCACCGGGTCTGGCCGGGGATGCGGGGCCGGTGTCACAGCCCCTCGGACAGGACTGCCGCCACCCCGGCCCGGTGGTCCATCAGCCATTCGGCCAACGCGATGCCTGCCGTCACCTCGAGGACTCCCCGGGCCGGGTTTTCCGTGAACCCGGCCTCCGCCACCCAGTAGAGGGGAATCCGGGCGATCTCCGTCGGGAGCGCCCGCACCTCCTCAGGGGTCAGGGGACGGGGGGCGGCTCCGTTGTATGCAGCCAGAAGGGCGGGGATGCGGTTCCAGGCGCGGCCCGCCGGGGCCTGGTGCGGCTCCAGGCGGACCAGCGTCCAGTAGATGGCATAGGCTGCCCGGCGACCCAGCGCTTGACCTCCTGATGGCTGCAGCCCGGGGGCCCAGTTCGTCAGCGCTGGGGGAGGGGAACTCCAGGTCCAGGTCCTGCAAGGTAGTTTCAGCCTCCTCTGTGGCGCTCCAGCGTTGAGCCGCCGGCGGGGCGTCCGGGGTGGGCCGAAGGAGGCGGGCCGGGGCGTCTGCCCCGGCCCGCTCGGTTTCCCTTGCGGACCCCGGATTTTACCCCTGGGGCCCCTGGTCGTTACCTCTACGGCCCCTGGTGCCAGTCCATCTGCTGGGCCCACTGGCCAATGTGGCCGTAGAACCCGAAATCGTTCTCCGGTTCGCCGAGGTCCGCCACCCACCGGGTCTGGCCAGTCTCCAGGTCCAGGACCCGGAGGGCGCCTTTCTGCACATAGAGCAGGTGCCGGCCGTCCCGGGACCAGGTAGGGTTGTAGATGCCGCCCCCGGCCGTGGCCATCTCCCGGGCGCCGGAGCCGTCGGCGGCCATCACCCAGAGCCGGCGACTCTCCACCCACTCCATCACCTGGTCGTCGCCGGTGAACCCCCACTCCTCGGGCCGGCGCTGGGCCCGGACCAGGGCGATCCGCTGGCCGTCGGGGGACCAGGCGGGGTCCAGGCTGACCGTGTCCTCCGGCTGGGGCAGGTTCCGGCAGGCTCCGGTGCCGGGGTTGCAGAGGGCGAGGGCCTTGCCGTCCCAGACCGGGCGGCCGCTGCCCTGGACCAGGAGCAGTTCCCCGCTCCCCGGCCGCCAGGCGACCCAGCTCTGGTAGAGAAGAGTGTCAGGCAGGGCGACGGGCTCATGGGACCCGAGGGCCAGGGACTGGAGCGGCAGGCCGTCCGCCGCGATGGAGTTGGAGTGCTGCGGAAGCACCCAGAAGAGAATCCCGCGGCTGTCAGGCCACCAGCCGGCGGGAACGATCCCGGCCTCCTCGGCCACGTACCACCGGACGGCCTTCCCTTCCGCGGTGTCAACCACCTCGAGGGCGTCGCTCCGGGCCTCCACGTTCTCGTCGGGCAGGCCGACCACGTAGGCGATATGGCGGCCGTCCGGAGACCAGGTCAGGGCCCCGAAGGGACCGTCCGGAGCGGCGAGCCGCCGGGGCTGGGGTCGGGCCGGGTCGTCCACCAGCCAGATGGCATTGCCCGCGGCGACGGCCAGGGCGCTGCCGGTGGCCGCCCACTCGTACTCCTCCACCGGGCCCGGCAGGCCGGTCAGTTCCCGGATCGCTCCGGTGGCGGCCTCCGCCACCACGATGCGGCTCTCATCCCCCTCACCCTGGCGGAAAGCCAACCATCGGCCGTCTGCGGACCAGGACGGGGCGGAGGCAGGGGCGGCCCCGTCCACCTCCCGCAGGGCGCCGGTCTCCCCGTCCAGGATATAGAGCCGGCCCTCCCGGACAAAGGCAAGCTTGCCCAGCCCCCGGAAGGCTTCGGGGTCAGCGGGGAGAGAGGCCGGCTCCTTGCCCCCGGCGGGCCCCTCAGAGGAGGTGGCGGGGGACGGGGAGTCGGCCGCGCCCCCCGGCGCCTCTTCGGCGGACGCGGCGGGTGGCTGGTCGAGGCCGCTGCCGGCGGCCGCGCAGGCCGCCAGCGTGAGGCCGAGGAGCAGGGCCCCTGCGGTGCGAAGGCGGGTAACGGTGCGCATGACCAGTTCCTCCTTCCGGGGCAGGTCGGCGAGGTGGTGACCCTCGCTCCGGTACCCACCCTCAGAAATTGACTCCCTGCTCCATCGGACGGTTCACCGGCCCCGGGGGTTTCCCAGGCAGTGGGAGCCCTGGATGGCCGCTGCCGGGCGAGGCTCGGCGGGCCTCCGCAGAGCGGCCGTGGCGGGGCTCCCGCCGGGCAACCATGGCGGGGCCGCCGAGGGGCGGTAATGGCGCGGCTCCCGCCGAGCGGTTATCCGGCGGGATGCCCCTGGAGGGCCCGGAGCCGCAGGATGTGCATGGCCAGGTAGCCCGCGGCGGCGTCGGAGATCGGGTGGCCGGTCCGCAGGCTCATCTGGTCGCAGACGGCCCGGGCCAGGGCAAAGGCATCGGGAAAGCGGCTCTGGATCTCGTCCAGGAGGGGGTTCTCCACAGGCTGGCCGGCGGCGGCATCCATCAGGGTATGGTGGAGGTGGATCGCGAGCCGGCTGAGAGCCCGCTCCCAGGCGTCGGTCCTGGGGCACTCTCCGGCCTCGCCGGCGTCCGCGGCCCGGGCTCTTGCCGCCACCTCCGGCGGGTGGCGGGGCTCCCGCTGGGGATGGAGGGCGGCTTTGATCTCGGCCACCGCTTCCTGCACCACCGCGACGCGCCGGGCCATCTCCCCCGGGCGGTTGCCGGAGCGGCCGGCCGCCAGGTGCAAGGCCAGGAAGCCCCGTTCGGCCTCCGGCAGGGGGGTGCCCAGCCGCTCCGACAGGATCTCCAGGGCTTCGCCGGCGACCTGGTACTCCTCCGGGTACAGGAGCTGGATCTCGGCCAGGAAGGGGTTGGGAAGGTCGAGCCCCAGCCGGGCCCGCTGCAGCGCCATGGCCAGGTGGTCGAGCAGCCCCTCGTAGATCGCATCGGAGAGGTCCCGGCCCAGGCGCCGGGCGGCCAGACCCA
Organism: Bacillota bacterium; assembly: GCA_021890795.1. Taxonomy (GTDB): domain Bacteria; phylum Bacillota; class Sulfobacillia; order Symbiobacteriales; family ZC4RG38; genus ZC4RG38. The sequence goes on from JAKKUO010000071.1 coordinate 7,326, forward strand.
GCACCTCGGCGCAGGCGGCCACCAGGGCGGTGTCGACCTGAGGGCTTTGTAGGAGGCCCTGCCGCTCGCCCGCGAGCACGAAGACCTTCTCCACCCGGGGGTCGTCGGGGCGGATCCAGGTCTTCTCGCGGTGAAAACCCAGCCCCCGGCCCACCAGGATCACCTCTCGCCCCCGGTGGTCCTGGGCCAGTACAACGTTGTTGTTGAGCACCTTGACCCGCTGGAGGGGTGTCGTTCCCGAGGTGGAATGGGCCATGCCAATCCTCCTCCGGGCGCGCGGATGCCGAGCCGGGGCCAGAACTGCGGGGCCAGAAGTGGAGGGCCAGAACGGGGGTCAGAACGGGAGGGCCAGGACGGAGGGACCCGAACGGGGGGCCAGAGCGGGGGGACGACGGGGCTCCCAGGGGCTCAGCGCAGAATCGATGCCGCCATGCGCCGGTAGGTGTGCCGGCGGCCGCGGATGGCCAGGCTGTAGGCCAGGATGTTCTCGGGCAGGGCCACCCCCTGGTAGCCGCTGTCGCCGATGTGGTGGAGGTCAGCGCCGGTCATCTTGGCCCACAGGGCGATCTGCCGGATGGTCTCGGTGTCAGCCCCCTCCTGGGAGGTGCCGACAGCGGTCATGGCGAGGGCGCCCCCCTGGTGAACCGCCTGCACCAGGTTGCGGACGGCCTCGACGGTCATGCCGGGTACAGTACCCGGGGCGGGCACCAGGACGATGTCCGCCACCTGGGACAGTTCCCGGACGGCGCCCACCGGCGTCAGGTCGGCCCCCGCTTCGGCGCTCACGCCGGCGGCGTGCATCCGGCCGGCGGCCAGCAGGATGCGGCTCCCCAGAGCCGCCCGGATGCTCCGGGCGGCTTCTATCACCCCGGCAGTGTCCACCCCGGTTTCGGGGTTGCCGGTAATGAGAATCAGGTCAACCCCCTGTTCCGCCGCCTTCTGGGCGTTTTCCGGGGTGGCCCGCCGGCCCGGGGGAACCCGCAGGCTGGGCTCCAGGTTGATGCCCACCGGCCGGCCGCACAGGGTCTTCACCGTCCGGGCGTCGGCCCCGGGCAGTCCGCTGATGGTCGGATGGTTGACGTCATAGAAGTTGAGGAGCAGAATGTCCGCGCCGAAGGCCGCGGCCAGCTCGGCGTTCGAGATGCCGTCGACCAGGGGAGGCGCGGTGACCACAAGCTCGGCCACCAGGCTCCGGCCTTCGCTCAGGCGAATCGCCTCTTTGAGTTCCGGTCCGGTGAGCGCGGTCAAGGCGCGGCCGACGGTCGAGAGGAGCCGTTGGGTCATGCATCTTCCCTCCCGGGTCCCACCACCAGGATCGCATCGACGCCGCCCCGGACGGGGGTGCCCGGTGCCAGGGGGAGGGTCACGGGCCGGCCTGCCGGCAGGCGGGTTACGATCACCGGCACCAGGGGGGAGCGGGCCAGGGCCCGCAGCCGCTCCAGGTCAACGTCGATCAGCGGTTGGCCGGCGCGCACCGTCTCTCCCTGCTGGACCCGGGGCCGGAAGACCCCCTCCAGCCGGGCGGTGTCGATGCCCAGGTGAATCAGGATCTCGCATCCGCCGGGGGTGCGCAGGCCCAGGGCATGGCCGGTGGGGTAGAGGGCTGCGATCTGCCCTGCCGCCGGCGCCACGACGGCGCCGGCGGCGGGATCGATTGCGAGGCCGTCTCCCAGCATCCGCTGGCTGAAGACGGGGTCTGGAACCTGATCCAGGGGGACCAGGGTGCCGGAGATGGGAGCCAGGATCGGGAGTGGGATTGGATCGCCTGCCAACGCTTCGGCCTCCTAGCGCCCGAGGATGCGGCGAATCTCCTGTTCGACGGCTTCCGCCTGGGTGCCCAGCACCACCTGCACGGCGTTGCCCATCTTCACCACCCCGACCGCCCCGAGCTTGCGCAGCTCCTGGTCCTTGACCGCAGCGGGATCCACCACCTCCAGCCGCAGCCGGGTGATGCAGGCCTCGATGCTCTTGATATTGTCCGCTCCACCCAAGGCGCTCACGAAGGCCTCGGGAGTGCCCAGTGCCATACGGGATTCCTCCTCGCCAGGTTTGCAGGCTCTATCCGCCGCTGCAGCGGCGGCAGGGTCAATCCCTTGCGATCCCCCTTACGCCGCGGTGGACTCCGCTTCCTCCTCCTCACGCCCCGGCGTCTTGAGGTCCAGGGTCCGGATCAGCACGCGGAAGACGACGTAGTAGACCACCAGGAAGACCAGTCCGATGGGGATGAGCAGGAGCGGCTTCGTTGCCAGACCATAGTTGAGCACGTAGTCGATAAAGCCGGCGGAGAAGCCGAAGCCGTGCTTGATCCCCAGCGCGGTGGTGATGGACATGGAGAGGCCGGAGAGCACCGCGTGGACGCCGTAGAGCAGCGGGCTGACAAACATGAACGCAAACTCCAGCGGCTCGGTGATGCCCGTGAGGAAGGAGGTAAAGGCCGCGCTGCCCAGGATACCGGCGATGGCCGTCCGCTTCTCGGGCTTGGCCTCGTGGATCATCGCCAGGGCGGCCCCTACCAGGCCGAACATCATGATCGGGAACCAGCCGGCCATGAAGTCGCCGGCAGTGGGATCGCCGGCAAAGAACCGGTTCAGGTCGCCGGTGACCACGGTGCCGTCGGCCTTGGTGTAGCTGCCAAAGACAAACCAGACCAGGCTGTTGATGATGTGGTGCAGGCCGAAGGGGAGCAGCAGCCGGTTGAGCAGACCAAAGACGCCCACGCCTAGCACACCGGCGCCGATGATCCACTGGCCGATGCCGTCGATGCCCGCCTGGATGGGCGGCCAGATGAAGCCAAAGACGACGCCCAGGATCATGGCGCTCACCGCGGTCACGATGGGGACCGAGCGGCGGCCGCCGAAAAAGCCCAGGTAGGGCGGCAGCTTGGTGTCCTTGAACCGGTGGTACATCCAGGAGGCCAGGGCGCCGGCGATGATACCGGCCAGGACGCCCATGTTGATC
>JAKKUO010000072.1 GCA_021890795.1 Bacillota bacterium
CCTCCGAAAGATGGGAGGTCCGATGGAAACGCGCGGTAGGATTTTCGCGCGGGCACACGAGAAGGGCGGGCAGCCTCCCGGCTGACCCGCCCGTCAGCCGCCGCCTGCGCCGCCATGGATCGTCCGGGAATCGTCCCGGGTCCGGCATCCTCCGGGCCACGGTCGCCCACTCATGGATGGGTGGACCGGGTGACGGGGATCAGTGGGCGAAGGAGCGGGCGATTCGGATCAGGTCCGCGATCTCACGCTTTGTTCCGCCCACTGCCATGTGATAGGTGAGGTCGCCGTCCTTCCAAAGCAACTGCTGGACTTCACCGTTATCCATATACTGAGCCTTGATCCCATTGCCGAGGTCGACGTCCACGATTTCGTACTGTCCAGAAACCCAATTTACATCGCCACGGTAGGTTGTAACCGTGATCCAGTCTGTCTCTCCGATGTAGTCGATCTGGAGTACTCTGCGTCCGCCAGGTAGTTCGCTGGCCGCCGCCCGGGTCGCCTTTACGGCAAAGGGAATCTCCCGTGGCTGCTTGGGACGGATCCCGGCCTTCTGCATCGCGGTCTCAAGTTCTTCAAACCTGGACTTTGTCGGTGCGCCCTTCGCCCATGTTGATTGGATGCCTCCAATCAGACCCAGCCCCACAATGGAGACTCCTATGACCAGAGCCAACCAACGGTGCCCGGACAAACGCATCGGTATCCCCCTCTGTGGTTGATGCCGCCTCGCAGCGGAAACCCCTTCGACGCTCCGTTCAAGCTGCTCTGTGATCAATTTTAACACCTTTTCGGCGACACGTGTTGTGAGGAGTATTCCGGGTTTATGATAAAATTCCTCATTTGTGCTGAAGAAAGTCCCTCGTGGGCCTCATGCGGCTCCAGGCCCATAGGGCCCTCGGGGCGGTCCGTGGAGTCCGCACACCTCACGTCCCCGGGCTCCCGGTGGGGTTGAACTCGGAACGGGAGTGGGTGTACGGGTGCAGGCTCCACCTGCTGGTGGTGCTGAACCCAGGGGAATGCTAGGAGACGCGGAATCACCCCGGCCAACCGGCACGAACCTCGCCCACCCAGGGGCTGCAGGTGGCGGCTGCGACGGCGGTCCGTGAACAACCAAAGGGGATCTATGAAGGTGAAAAAACGCCCCACCGGTGGAACCGGCAAGCCAAGATTCAATTCTGTTGAGGAATACCTGGCCTCCGTGGACCCGACGAAAGCCAGAACCCTCAGGTCCATTATCGATTTCATTCTTACCGAATTTCCGGAACTGGAGGCCAAGATCTCGTGGAACGTGCCCACCATCCACCGGAAAGGGAAATACGTGGTAGGCCTTTCTGCTTACAAGCACCACCTGACCTTTTCCGCCTTCAGCCCCCGAGTCATCGAAGAGTTTCAGGGGAGGCTGGGAGGCTATGTCGTCTTCAAGAACTGCTTCCAGGTCCCCGTCGATTGGGAAATCGACAAGGAACTGGTGAGAGACTTGGTCGTGGCCAGACTGGCCGAGCTGGATGCTGAGGCAGCTCGACGAAACTAGGAAGACGAAGCTAAGAGCTAGAGCTAAGTGACCGCCGCCCCGTCGGAGGGGCCCCAGGAGGCCGGCTCACGGCCTTCCCCCGGCACCTCACCTCCCCTCCCTACATTCACTGGGGGAAGGGAGGTGCTACCCGTGTTCGTGGACGTGGTGCGTCCCGGCGAGGACCTGGCCGCGGTGGCCCGGCGGCACGGGGTGACGCCGGAGGCGATCATCGAGCTGAACGGCCTGCCCGGCCCCGGGGTGACCGCCGGACAGGCGCTGCTGATCCCGAGTAACCGCTACGTGGTCCAGCCCGGGGACAGCCTCTTCCGCATCGCCGAGCGGAGCGGGGTGACGCTGGCGGCCCTGCGCCGGGCGAATCCCCGGGCAGGCGAGCAGCTTTCCGTCGGCCAGGTGCTCCGGATCCCGCCGCCGCCCCGATACCGGGGGGAGGTGATCGGCTACCTGCCGGTGCTCGAGCCCGGGGTGACCGGGGCGGACATCGCCCGGTGGGGGCCGAACCTGACCTACGTGGCCATCTTTGCCTATCGGGTGGACGCTAGCGGCAACCTGACGGCTCCGGACGACACTGAAGCCATCCGGGCTACATACGCCGCCGGGGCCCAGCCGCTGATGAGCGTCGCCAACGTCGAGCCCACCGGCCGGTTCAGCCCCGCCATCGCCCGGGGGTTCATCACCCAGCCCCAGGCCCGGGAGCGGCTGATCCAGGGCATCCTCCGCACCCTGGACCAGAAGGGCTATGCCGGGGTGGACATGGACATCGAGAACATCGACCGCTCGGAGCGGGCGGGGTACGTGGACTTCCTCCGGGAGCTGAAGGGGCGCCTCGGGGGGCGGCTCCTCAACGTCGCGGTGGCCCCCAAGTGGGACGAGGAGACCTTCGCCTACGCCCGGGGCCACGACTACGCGGGCATCGGCGAGGTGGCGGACCGGGTCTACTTGATGAACTATGAGTTCCACTGGGTCGGGGGGCCGCCCGGGGCCATCGGCCCCTTCAACCTGGTGCGCCGGGTGCTCCTCTACGCCGCCTCCCTCATCCCCCGGGGGAAGATCCTGGCCGGGATGCCCGCCTACGGCTACGAGTGGCCCTTGCCCGACACCCCCGAGAGCCGGGCCCGGACCCTCTCCCAGGCCGAAGCTGTGAACCTCGCGGTCCGACAGGGAGTGCCCATTCGCTTCTCCGAGCCGGACCGGGAGGCCTGGTTCCGGTACCGGGCCGACGGCCAGGAGCGGGAGGTCTGGACGCCCGACGCCCGGAGCTACATCGCCAAGCTCGCCCTGGTCCGGGACCTGGGGCTGGCGGGCACGGGGATGTGGCACCTCGGGTTCTCCGCGCCCCAGTTGGTGACCCTCCTCAGCCGGATGCTGCAGGTGGTGAAGCGGTAGGGGCCGTACCTCCGGGCCGACCTCGCCCTCACCCCGCCGGTGCTCCTGGCGGCCCTCGTGGCCTTGTGGGCCGGGCTGTGAGCGTTACCCCCCGGCGCATGGTCCAGCGGCGCCGGGGGGCATTCCTATGCCTGAGACGGACCACTGGCAGGGGGCGGCAGGGTGCAGGAGTCGGAAGGGCGGAGGAGTGCCAGGGCGGTGCCCGGGGCCAGGGGGCTCCGGGACGGGGCCAGTGCCCGGGCGACGCCCCGGGCCAGGGGGTTCCCGGACGGTGCTGTGGCCAGAGGGGCGGAGGAGGTGGGGAGCCTCGTGGACGCGGCCGGGACGATGGCCGAGGTGCGGTCGCGCCGCGAGGGCACCCCAGAGGCTGGCGCTACGGAGGCGGCCGGGGGGTTCACCACCTGGACCCTCACCACCCTGGCCCTCGGGACGGTGGTGGGAGGGTCCTTCTTCCTCGGCTCGGCCATCGCCATCCGGGCCGCGGGGCCGGCGAGCCTGGTGGCTTTTCTTCTCGGCGGGGCGCTGGTCTACATCATCCTCTCCGCCTTGTCGGAGATGACCGTAGCCGACCCGACCCCCGGGGCGTTCCGCACCTATGCGGAGCGGGCCTACGGCCCCTGGGCCGGGTTTGTCGTCGGCTGGGTCTACTGGACGGGCCTCGCCCTGGCCATGTCCAGCGAGGCGACGGCGGTGGCGGTCCTCCTCCGGGGGTGGGTTCCCTGGCTGGGGCAACCGGCCCTGGCCACCCTCATCGTCCTGGCGGTGACCGGGGTGAACCTCCTGGGCACCGGGCTTCTAGCCCGGCTGGAAGCGGGCCTCGCCGGGGTGAAGGTGCTGGCGATCCTCGCCTTCATTGGTCTGGGCCTTGCGGTCATCGCCGGGTGGGTGGCGGGTCGGCCGGCCCTGGGCCTGGGGGCCCTGGCCGGGGCGCCCCTCTTGCCCCACGGCATCGGGGGCCTGTTGGGCAGCATGCTCATCGTCATGTTCAGCTACGCCGGGTTTGAGATCATCGGCCTCGCCGCGCCCCAGGCCCGGGATCCCCACCGGACCGTGCCCCGGGCGATCCTCTGGACGACCCTGGGCCTCGCCGGGCTCTACACGGCCGCGGTCGCGGTGCTCCTGCACCTGGTCCCCACCGAAAGCCTCACTCCGGAGGTGAGCCCGCTGGTGGCCGGTCTCCGGGCCGGGGGGCTCGGGTGGGCGGCAGGGGCCGTCGGTGCGGTGCTGGTGGTGGCGATCCTCTCCACCATGCTCGCGGCCCTCTTTGGCCTCGGGCAGATGGTCCGGTCCCTGGCGGAGGAGGGGCACGGGCCGGCGTGGCTGCGGGAGGAAAGCGACTACCCCCGGAGGGGGATTCTCCTCTCTGCCGGGGCGATGCTGGCCGGGGTGAGCCTGAGCTACCTCCTGCCCCGGCAGGTCTATCTCTTCCTGGTCAGTTCCGGCGGCTTTTCCCTGCTCTTTGTCTACGCGGTGATCCTCGCCACCCACCTGCGCCACCGGCGCACCGTGGGCTGCCCGCCCCGGGGGCGCTGCCAGCTCCCCGGGTACCCGTACACCACCTGGGCGGCTCTGGTGGCGGTGGTGGCCATCCTCCTGGGGATGCCCCTGGTTCCGGGGCAGGGGGCGGGGCTGGCCGCGGGCCTGCTGCTGGTAGCCCTCTACGGGCTGGTGTACCGGGTCGGCGCTTGGCGCGGCCGGGGCGGGGCCGGTGCGGAAGCCGACTAGGCGAGGCTGGCGGAGAAGCGGACTAGACCCGGCTGGTGCGGGAACCGGCCACGCCCGCGCCCCGGCCACGCCCAGGTCGACGAATGGGCGAACAGGGAGGTCGACGGCATGGCGGCGTCCACGTACTGTCAGTTCCGGCTGGCCCGGCTGCGGCCCACCTGGCGCCGGCTCACCGGACAGGAGCGGAGCGAGGTTCTTGCCGGGCTAGAGGCCCTGGTGAGCCGGTACCCTGAGGTCCGGGTCGATCGCTACCTTCCCGGTCACGGCGACCCCGGTTGCGACTTCATGCTTCGGCTGGAGTCCGGCGATCCCCGGGCCCTGGAGGAGCTGGGGGCCTGGATGGCCGCCGGGGCCTTCTTCCAGCACGTGGAGCCGGTGCTCACTGCCCGGGGCCGGACCCTGGCGCCCCGGTACGTCACCCCCGAACAGGTCGAGGCGCTCCTCAGGCGGCAGCCGGCGCCGGACCTCAGGCGCCATGTCTTCCTTTTCCGCATCCGCCGGACCCCGGACTGGTGGCACCTCCCCGAGCCGGAGCGCCGGGCGATGGTCCGGGAGCACGTGGACCGGGGGCTCGCCGCGGGCGAGCCCATCTACCGGTGTTGCTACTACTGCGCGGGTCTCGACGACCAGCAGGATTTTCTCTACTATCTCGAGTCCTACAGCGAGGCCGCGGTGCTGGAAGCCTATGCCGCGGTCCAGGCCCTTCGGGATGCCCGGTACTGGGCCCAGCATGACCTCGCTTTCCAGGGGCGCCTGGTCAGCCTGGCGGAGTGGGAGGACCGGGTCCGGTTGGGGATCTCCCGCCACCGGCCCGAGGCAGAGCCGGGGCACCTTGAGCCCGTGCCGCTACAGCCTGGGACGTGGCCGGACCAGCCGGGGGCGGTGCCGCAGCACCCCGGGGCGACGCTGCCGCAGCCGGGGGCGATGCCCCCTCCGCCCGGGGCCCCTCTCTGAGCCGGAAGCGGCCCCGGCCCCAAGAGGCGACGGCCCTGACCCGCCCCAAGGGGCAACGGCCCTGACCCCAGCAGGGGGCGGCCCTTGCCGGCAGGGCAACCTCACCGCCGCCCCGGCCGCACCACGGCCTCCCAGGTCCGCCCGCCGTCCCGGGACCCCAGCACCTCCCCCCGGAGGGTGGCCAGGTACACCACCTCCGGCGCCACCGGGTGGATGGCGATTTGTGCCACCCCGTCCGGCGCCGGGAGCCGGAGGCCAAGGGCGGTCCAGGTCCGGCCGCCGTTCCGGCTCTCCACCAGGCCTTCCTCCCGGTGATAGGCCAGGATCACCTGGGGGTCCTGAAGGCTGTAGGCCACCGCGGTGACCGGACCGGGCAGAAGGGTCTGCCACCGCTGCCCCCGGTCAGGGCTCCAGGCCAGCCCGCCGGGGGTGGCCGCCAACAACTGGTCCCGCACCCGGGGGTGGGGGGCCAGGGCGACAGGGGGCGCCCCGAGGGTCTCCTGGGCGGTGGCAGCCGCCCTGGCGGTCTCCGCGACCCTGGCCGCTGCGCCAGCCGCTGCACGGGCAGGCCAGGTGGCGCCGTCCGCTGCACGGGCCGTCCAGGTGGCGCCGCCGTCTTCACTCACGTAGAGCTGGCCCGGTGGGTCGGCCCATCCGTACACCAGCCGGGGGTCGATGGGGCTGACGGCCAGGTGGCTCAGGCGCACCTCGCCGGTGAGGCCCAGAGGGGTCCAGGTCTGGCCGCCGTCAGGGCTGACCACCACCCCCAGGGGGTCGGGGAGGTCGAGGCCCGGGCCGGGGTGGCCGCTGGCGTAAAGGTGCCAGGGCTCCATCGGAGCGACGGCCAGGGCCGTCAGGTCCGGCCGGGCCGTTCCCGCCCGCTCCAGGCGGCCGCCGGGTCCTGCCATCAGGAGGCCCTCCTCGGTGGCGAGGTAGACCCGGTCGGGATCCCGGGGGTCGAGGCCCAGGGCCCGGACCTGGGTATACCCCGGCGGCCGGCGTGGCCAGTTGCAGCCGGTGACGCCGGCAAGGAGCCCGGCGAGGAGGAGGGCCGCCAGGGCCGGGCCCCGCCTTCCAGCCAGGCGGCCCCGGGAGGGTGGCGCCGGCGGTGTGCGAGCCGACATCGCTCTCACCTGCCGCTCAAAGATTCCTGCCGCTAGCGCAGACCTGCCGCGGAGGTACCGGGGTTGTCACCTTCATTCTTGACCCCCGGCGGCGGTTTCAGTCGTCTTCACGTATCCCGGGCGGCGGGCTGGGGCGGCAAGGTGGAGCGGCGGGATGGAGCGGGGGGTGGAGCGGCAGGCAGGCAACAAAGAAGACCGGGAGACCGCGCTCCGGACGGTCTCCCGGGACCTTCTGCCGCTTGAGCCCGGTTGCGGGCATCCGGGCCTCCGGCCCGGCCGAATGCCGGCCTCAGGGCCCCTCCACCAGGTGCACCAGGTTCTGCTCCAGCTGGCGCCGGGCCCGGTGCAGCCGGGACTTGACGGTGCCGACCGGGCAGCCGAGCTGGTGGGCGATCTGCTCGTCGGTCAGGCCCTGGAAGTACTTCCAGACCACGAGCTGCCGGTGGCGCTTGCCCAGGGAGGCCACCACCTCCCGGACCTGCCGGCGTTCGTCGTCTTCGGCCACCTGGTCCTCCAGGGGGGAGGGCGGCCGGCCGTGGAGGCTGGCGGTGAGGTTGGGGTTCTCATCCGGCCGCTCCCGGTGGGACCGCCGCCGGAGGGTGCTGATGGCCTGATTCACCACCACCCGGTAGAGCCAGGATCGGAACTGAGCCCGGAAGGCAAACCCGTCGATCCGGCGGTAGACCTTGATGAAGGCCTCCTGCGCGACGTCCTCAGCCAGGAGCGGGTCCCGGACCACGTGCCGGGCGATGGCCACCGCGTCGGGCCAGTACCGGGTGAAGAGCTCCGCGAAGGCTTCCGGATCGCCTTCCTGGCAGCGCTCCACCAGCGGCGCCGCGTCCGCGGTCTGGGTCGGCTGCGGGGATGCTACCATCGCCCTTCCACCTCTTGCCACCTACTTCTTCAAGGGAAATAATCGTCAAGACTGCTGCCACTACAATTATACTTTAGTAGAGCTTAACTGTCACCTTTGCAGAAAAATGCGTAATCGACATAGTTCGACAGATGGGGTGCGAGTCGTTAATCGTGACAGAGCATCGGCGGAACCGCGCGGACCCCTGCTGGCGTCACAACCCGCGAGGTGAGGGATCGCCGTGCAGGGGTTGGGACAGCGGATCCGGGCCGCCCGCAAGGCCGCTGGTCTCACCCAGCAGGCCCTGGCGGGCAGCGATTTCACCGTCGGCTTCATCTCTCAGTTGGAGAACGGCCTGGTCCGGCCCTCCCTCCGCTCCCTGGAGGTCCTCGCCCGGCGGCTCGGCCTGCCCCTGAGCTATTTTCTGGATGAGCCCGCCCCGGGCCCGGACGATGCAGACCTCGACCGGGCGGAGCGGCTCCTGGAGGCGGGGCGGGTCGAAGAGGCCGCCCGGGTGCTGGCGCCTCTGGCCGCCGGTGCCGCTGGGGCCCTTCCGCCCCGGGCCCGGCGGCTTCTGGGGATGTGGCGGCTCCGCACCGGGTCTCCCGCAGCGGCCCTGGAGCACCTCGAGGCGGCCCTGGCGGCGACAGGGGAGGGGGATCCGGCAGAGAAGGCCCGGATCCACCACGCCATTGCGAGCGCCCTGGTCCGGCTGCGGCGGTGGGAAGAGGCCGCGGACCACCTCGCCCAGGCCCTGGCCCTCCTTCCCGCCGGCGCCGATCCGGACCCGGTGCTGCGGATGAAGGTGGGCACCAACCTGGCCCTCCTGTATGGCCGCCTGGGCCGGGACGAGGAGTGCCTGGAACTGGGGGAGCGCGTCTTGCAGTGGGCACGGGAGACAGGGCTGACCTTCCGGCTGGCGGACCTGCTCCAGGTCCTGGCTGCCGCCCGGCACCGGCGGGGGGATCCCGAGGGGGCCGTGCAATACTATCGGATGGCCAGGCTACTTTATGACCTCCTGGGAGAGGATCGGCCCCGGGCTCGGGCCCGGCAGGGGCCGGCCCGCCGGGACCCGGGCGGGCCCCCACAGGTCCGGGCGGGCCTGAAGGTCGCCCGGCAGCCCCGGGGTGGCGGCGGCTGACCCCCAGGGCGGGCCGGGGTGGCCCGGGCGCAGCTCCGGATACAGCCCGGACGCAGGGAAGTTCCCTCCGGATGCCGAAGAATTCCCTTCGAGAATGGAGGGTCTTTCCCGTGCAGGAATGGATGCCGATGCTCCGGGCCAACGCCCTGGCTGCCGCGGGGTTGGCGGCCCTTGTAGGGATCCTGAGTCCCTGGCTGAACCGGCTGCCGCCCTGGGTGGGCCTGCTGGTGGCTTTTGTGTACGTGCTGGTCACCCAACAGTGGGTCAGCCGCTACCAGGCCACGCCGCCTTGGAAGCGGCCCCGCAAGGGTAGTTTCAAGGAAAGGCAGCCCTCCCGCCGGGAGGTCCTGCAGTGGACCCTGCGGGTGACGGCGCTGGCGCTTTCTACCCAGGTGGTCACCTTTGTGGCGGTCTATGCCCTGATATCCTCCCTGGTCTGGGTGTTGGTCCGGTAAATCGGGGGGAAACCCGGACGTTCGGACAGAACCTGGGGTCTGGCGCGGCCTTGCCGTTGGCCGGGGGGTTTGCTACGATCAGGCCCGGAGAATGGAATCAATTGAGGGATGGGCATGTCGAAGCGGGAACGCGGCGCAGGGGCTCGGTACGAGGAGATCGCCGTCGACATCGCGCGTCGCATCGTCAACCGGGAATACCGGGAAGGAGATCGGATCCTGGGCCGCTCGCACCTGGCGGGAACCTATAAGGTTTCGCCGGAGACGATCCGCCGGGCCATCGCCATCCTCCACGACCACGGGGTGGTGCGGGCCATCCCCGGGAGCGGCATCCGGGTCGTCTCCCGGGAGCTGGCGGCGGAGTTCCTGGAGAGCCTGCAGACCACCACGGCCCTGGCGGAGCTGCAGGCGGAGATGACGGAGCTTCTGGCCCGGCGCCGGGAACTGGACGCCCGCATCGAGGAAGTGGGCGCCCGGATGGCTGCCCTCACCAGCCGGGCCATGGCCGCTGCCCGGAAGGTGGAGGAGGTGGAGGTGCCGCCCGGGTCGTGGCTGGTCGGCCGCACCCTGGCCTCGGCCCGGCTCCGGAACCACACCGGCTGCACGGTGATCGCCGTCTTCCGGAACGGCGAGGAGCTGTACTCCCCCGGCCCGGACTTCACCCTCGAAGAGGGAGACCTGCTGATGGTAGTGGGCTCCGCAGCAGCCCGGGAGCGGCTGCAGCGGCTTCTGACCCAGGGGCCGCCGGACCAGGGGGAGGCGGCCTCCCAGGCCGAGGCCTCCGCCCAGGGGGAGACGGCGGAGCGGGCTGCGCTCGGGGGTCCGGCCGCCCCGACGGCTGCGGCGCCGGAGCAGGCGGCACCAGAGCGGGCGGCATCGGAGCAGGCGGCGACGGCCAGCGGTTAGCCAGCGGTTGGATAGGCGTCCGGAGACAGAAGAGGTCCCGCCGGGGATCCGGCGGGACCTTCCTTG
>JAKKUO010000073.1 GCA_021890795.1 Bacillota bacterium
CCTTGTCACCGCAGAAGTTGACCAGGTCCATGTCCACGGCAACGACAGGGTGTTGGGGAGTGCCGCTCCAGTTGGTGGGCATCGCTTCCCCGCGCTCTTTGTCTTCCACAGGGTCCCAGTGGATGATGATGGGTGGGCCATCCTTGCCCCGCGTATTCCACGGACCAAGCGTTATGGCCCTTCGCCACTTGCCATCAACGTTCACGCAGGCGTACTGCTCGATCCGCTGACACTCTTCCTCGCTGTCATACTCCCGGAGTTCCTCCGCTACCCCTGACACAGGCCAGGCCATCGCCAACAGGACCAGCACCAGCGCCGCCACGCCCGCCCAGCACCGCTGCCACACGCCTTTGCACCACACCGCTGCAGACCTCCTCTGAACCATCGGCACAAACCTCCACCGGCGCCCGGACATTTTCGGTTACTCCCATGGGATCCCGCCGCGACTTGTATACAATCGCCGTACCAATCGATCGATTGCATCTTAGACAAAAAGTGGCGTTCAGTCAATCGCACCCCTGGTCATCCATCTTCTGGTTTCAAAGCCTGTGCCCCCAAACGGCCACGCCCGCTCCTTCAAGCTGCGCCGGAAGCGGCCAGCGAGTTCCCCCGCCCAGCTCCCATGAAAACCGGGCAGGACCGGCATCGCCGATCCTGCCCGCTCTTCTCTCGGTTTTCCGTGCCGGCCCCCCAGGCCTCATGCGGAGGAGTGACGAGCCCCAGTCAGTCTTCGGAGGTAACGGACTGCTCGTAGGTTCGCCCTCGGGTACCCCACGCACCCGGACATCTCCGCCCACCACCCGTGCCCCCTTTGGGGCAAAGGTGGACTGGGCGGGAGAGGAGTCACCGGGTGGGGAGTTGACCCTGTCCATATCTATGACCCCCAGGGGGTGCTCCGGTGAACCGATGGAATTGACAGGCTCGCGTCTCGCTGTCGGTACAGAACCGAAGAAGGGCCCCCGCCGAGGTCTCGTTTCCCTCGGCGGGGGTCCGCACTGGTCTGTTACCACCCTCCCGGCTCGCAGAGCCCCCCTTCGGTGCGCTGCCCCTCACCCCTCCGGCAGGATCTTTCCCGGGTTGAGGATGTTGTGGGGGTCCAGGGTCTGCTTGAGAAGGCGCATCAGCGCCACCGCCTCGCCGTGTTCCCGGAGGAGGTACCGGCGCTTCCCCAGCCCCACCCCGTGCTCGCCGGTGCAGGTGCCGCCCCGGGCCAGGGCGAAGTCGACGATGGCGGCGTTGACCCGCTCCGCCCGCTCCATCTCCGTGGGATCCTGGGGGTCGACGGTAAAGATGGCGTGGTAGTTCCCGTCGCCCACGTGGCCCAGGATGGCGGCGGTCAGCCCCTCGGCCTCCACGGTGGCCCGGGCGTGGGCGATGGCCTCGGGCAGGTGGGAGATGGGGACACAGACGTCCGTCACCATCAGCTTCTTGCCGGGGAACCGGGCGGTGATGGCCAGGGCGGCGTGGTGCCGGGCCTCCCAGAGCCGCTGCCGGGCCTGGGGGTCCGTCTCGGTCCGGAAGTCCGTGCACCCCTCCAAGGCCGCCAGCTCCCGGGCGGTCTCCACCCCGTCCCGGACCGCTCCGGCGCTGCCGCTGAACTCCAGGAACAGGGTGGGAGCCGCAGGGTAGTCGGTCCCCTTGTACGCGTTGACCGCCTCGATGGTGAGAGCGTCCACCAGCTCCACCCGCTCCACCGGGGCTCCCACCCGGATGAGCCCCACCGCCACCCGGGCCGCAGCGTCCAGGCTGGGGAAGACCGCCCGGGCGGCCACCACCTCCTCCGGCAGCGGGTGGACCCGCAGGGTGATGCCGGTGATCACCCCCAGGGTGCCCTCGGAGCCCACGAAAAGGCCGGTGAGGTTGTACCCGGCGGAGGACTTCACCGCCAGGCTGCCGGTGGTGATCACCCGGCCGTCGGCCAGGACCACCTCCAGGCCCAGGACCTGCTGGCGCATCGCCCCGTACCGGACCGCGGTGGTGCCGCTGGCGTTGGTGGCCACCATGCCGCCCAGGGTGGCGTCCGCGCCGGGGTCGATGGGGAAGTAGAGCCCCTCCCGGCCCAGCTGCCGGTTGAGCTGGGTGCGGGTGACCCCGGGCTCCACCCGCACCAGGAGGTCCTCCGCCCGGATCTCCAGGATCCGGTTCATCTGGGTCATGTCCAGGCAGATGCCGCCCTGGACGGGGATGACGTGCCCCTCCAAGCTGCTGCCGGCGCCAAAGGGCACCACCGGCACCCGGTGCTCGTTGGCAAAGGCCAGGATGCGGCTGACCTCCCGGGTGTCCACGGGGTAGACCACCACATCGGGCAGGTGCTGCGGGTGGTAGCTGAGGTCCTGACCGTGCTGCTCCCGAACCGCCTGGCCGGCAGCGACCCGGTCGGGGTCGGCCACCAGCCGGCGGAGGGCTGCCACCAGGTCCATGGCTCTTTCCCTCCCAGGTGTGTGGACCGGATGCTCGACCGGCCCGGCGCTGCCGCCGGGCCGGTGCCGCTTTTTCCTCATTCATTACTCGATTGACTACAAGAATTCCTTGCACCGCCGGCGCTGCGCGCCCCTCCGCCGGCAGGTCCACACACCGTCTTTACTCGCCCTGCCCCTGTCGGGTCCACCGTTCCAGATACTGCCGGACCACGTCCTTGGCCCCGAGGCCGAGGGCAATGGCCGCAGCCAAGCCCAGCGCACCCAGGAGGATGGTGAAGGCGCTCACCACGATCTCCTCCGCCACCCCCAGCTGCTCCAGGGCCATCATGCCGGCGAAGACCAGGATCGCCCACCGGGCCACCCCGGCCAGGGCCTCCGGGTAATGGGCCCGGGCCAGCACCGGCCGGAGGCTCCGGGCCGCAAACTCACCGATGGCCACGCCGGCGGTGAGGATAAGCACCGCCGCCACCGCGTTGGGTAGGTAGGCCAGGATCGCCCGCAGGACGTTGCTCAGAGCCCGCAGGCCCAGGAGTTCGAGGGCCTGGATCACCGCCAGGAGCCCCACCACCCAGGTGACCACGTAGCCGACCACCGTGGCCACCGAGGGCTCCGTCTGCTCCTCCCGGAGGACCCCCCACCGGACGAGCACCCGGGCCAGGCCAACCTGTTCCAGGAGCCTGGCCGCCCACTGGCCCATCCAGCGGGCGAGGCTGAGCCCCACAAGCAGCAGCACCGCGGCCCCGACGGCCGCCGGCAGGGCCTGGAGGACCACCGTCAGCATGGCGACCGCCGGCTGGGAGATGGCTGCAACCCCAAGGGAGTCCAGCGCCGCAATGGCCACGGGGATCAGCACCAGGACAAAGGCGACAGTGCCAATCGCTTGCGAGAGGGTCGAGGTCCGGAAGACCTGACCCAGACCCAGCTTCTCCGGGAGCCGGTCCGCCCCCGCCGCGGCCAGCAGGTGGGTCACCGCCCCCCGCACCACCCGGGCAATCAGGTAACCGATGAATGCCGTCACTGCCGCGGCCACGAGCCGGGGCACAAAAGCGAGCGTCTGGGTCAGCAGCGCCTCAAAGGGCTCCAGTAGCCCCTGGAGGTGCAGGGCTCCCAGCACCGCCGGGAGGAAGAGGAACAGCACCAGATAGTAGACGAGGCTGGCGCCGGTACGGACCAGGTGCTGCTGGCCCTCTTCCCCGGTCACGAGGCCGGTCCGCTCCAGCAGGCCGCCCACCAGCCGGGTAGAGAGAAGCCGGAGGGTGAGGCTGCGCAGGAAGGTCGCCAACACCCACGCCGCCAGCAAGATGAGCGCCGCCTTGACCAGGCTCGGCAGCGCCAGGGCCATCTCCCGGGTCATGGCGAGGAAGGGCTCCATGACCAGGTCGAACCCGAGGATGTCGAAGACCAGCACCAGTACCAGGATCATCAGGAGGTAGTACGCCGCCTGGCCTGCGACCCGGTCGATGGGGTACTCCTCCTGGATCCCCGCGAGCTCCCGGAGCCAGCCGGCCTGGCTCAGGCGGTGGACCGCGGTCTCCACCAGCCGGCCCACAGCCCGGGCGATGAGCCAGCCGACAAAGAGGACGAGCAGGGCCAAGAGGATCAGCGGGATCCGGCTTGCTACCTGGATGACCACGGGGTCAACGAACGCGCCTCCCATGTCTACTCATCCCTCCCACGGCGAAGGGTTCCGATGGTCTGGAGCCGCGCAGCCACGCCTGACAAGGACAGGCAGAAAATACGGGCGCACAATGGTCTTACTATAAAGAAGCTATTTTCGTCAAGGGCATCGCGATAAATTCTGCCGATGGTCTCCGGGCGGGTCGATGTTCCCCGGGCGGGCAGGGGGAGAGAGGCCACTGAAAAAAGGAAGGCAACTGAAGAACCGGGGCACCCCTCCCCCGGGGGTGCCCCGGCTCAAGCCCGTCGCGGTCATGCCGCCGGACCGGTAGAGGTCCCCTCCTCTTCTTCTTCGCCCGCGCCGGCCACGGTGCAGGAGACGACGACAGTGTCGGGATCCTCCAGCACCCTCACGCCGGGCGGAACCGAGAGGCTGGCGACGGTAACGGGGCCGGGCTCCGCCACCCCGGAAATGTCCAGGGTGATCGCATCCGGAATCTCCGTGGGCCGGCACTCGATCTCCACCTCGTCCAGCTCGTGGGTGACCACCAGGCCCCGGCGCTTCACCTGGTCCTCGCCCACGACAACGATGGGCACCGTGAGGGTAATGGTCCGGTGGATATCGACCTGTAGGAAGTCAACGTGAGTAACCTTTTGGGTCAGGATGTCCCGCTGCAGCTCCTTGATCAGCACTTGCCGGGGATTGGCTTCCCCTTCCACCTGGATGTTGATGAGGTGGCCGCGGCCGTGCCGGTTGAGAAGCCGCTCGAGCTGGTTATAGCGTACGCTGACTGCCAGCGGGTCCACACCGGGACCGTAGATGATGCCAGGCACGAACCCGGCCCGCCGCAGCCGCCGGCTCTCCCGGGAACCAGTGTCCCGGGGTTTGGCCTCCAACTGCAACACTGCGCTCATCGACGATCCCTCCTGTCCCGATGGTCTGGCAGAGCGCTCCGGCTCGCCCGGAACACCCATACATATATAGCATACCGCTACAGACGGCGGTTCTCGAAGCACCTCCCTTGGCACCGCCCGCCGGCCACCCGGCTCCTCACCCCTCCGCCAGTCCCTCGAGCCGGTGGTGCGCAAGAGCCGCTGCTGCCTCCCAGGTCCAACCGGTGCGGACCGCGGCCGCGGCCCTGCGGCCCATAGCCCGGAGCTCCTGCCGATGCTCGAAGGCCCAGCGCATGGCCCGGCGCAGGTCCGCCTCCTCCACCTCGACACCGGCCGCGGACCCGGCGAGAGGCTCTCCGCCCAGCCGGTTCCCCAGCGGCACGATCCGGGCCGGCACCAGTACGGCGGTCTCCGGAGTGCAGTAGTCCAGGGCCGGCCCCGCCGCCGGTACCAAAGGCGGGGTGCCGCAGGCCATGGCCTCCAGGGCCGGCAGGCAGAACCCCTCCGCCCGGTACGGGGCTACCAGGCAGTCCGCCTGCCGGTAGAGCGCCGCCAGCTCCCCGTCCGAAAGGGTGCGCCGGTCCACCACTACCCGCCTGGCATCCCCCCGGGTGGCCTCGGCCGCGGCCAGGACCTCCGGGAGCCCGCTGATTCGGCGGTAGAAGGTTTCGGAACCGAAGTCCTTTACCGTCAGGATGACCGGCTCGTCGGGCCGGAACTCCGCCAGAAAGGCCCGGATGGCCCGGTCGTAGCCCTTCCGGGGGATGGTGCCGCCGATGTACAGGAACCGGAATTCGGCTCCCGGACCGAATCCGTCCTCCGGACGGAATCCGGCTTCCGGCGGCTCGGCCCCCCGGGAGGGGACCCCGCTCTCTTGAGGTCGGAAGACCCGGGGGTCAAACCCGCAGGGGACCACGTGCACCTTCTCCGCGGGAATACCGGAGGCCACTACCCCCTCCGCCACGAACCGGGAGTAGGCCCAGACCTCATCGACCCGGGCCAAGGCCTCGACCCAGGATCGGGGTAGCGCCCCGAACTCCCAGGGGAGGTAGACCACATGCCGGGCCGCACCCCGGCGCCGGAAGGCCGGCGGCCACCGGTGGTGGACCGCCACCTGGCAGGGAGAAGGCCAGCGCCACTGGGCCCGGGCCAGGGGCTGCCACTCGGGAGCATCCGGGGAAGGGTGGTCGTCCGGCTCCGTGGGCCACAGGCCGAGGTCCCAGCCCCGCTCCGCCAGGCGGCGGGCCAGTTCCCGGTTCACCCGGGCGAGGCTGGAGTGGACAAAGCAGGGCCCCTCCCAGCCGAGGGTGCGCCCCTCCCAGCCGAGGGTGCGGCGGGAGGAGGGGAACTGGCCGCCGGAGTCCCGGGTGGGGACGCTCCCCCGCCAGACCTGCCGCAGATACCGCCGGATCGCCGGGGGCCGGCCGAGGCCGAGGCGGCGGAGCCCATACTGCACCAGCCGGTCCCGATGGACCCGGTGGGCCGCCAGGCACGCCAGGGCCGGCAGGTAGTCGGGGTTCTGCCCCAGGGCCGCTACCCAGTCCTCCACCGCCCGGTGGAGGTTTCCCAGCCGGGCGAAGGCCTCGCCCCGGAGGGTGAGAGCCCGGTAGCCCCCGTGACCGCCGCCCGGGATCCACCGGACGCCGCCGGCCGACTCCCGGTGGGACAGGGCCCGGTCCGCTGCAGCCGCGGCGGCCCTGGTATCGCCCTGGATGAGGTGCAGGGCCCCGGCCAGTAGCTCCAGCTCCCCGTACCCGGCATACCGCTCTTGCCCTTCGGCCAGCCACTGCCGGGCGCTCTGCAGGTCGCCCGCGGCGAGCGTCGCAGCCACCAGGTTCCGGAGGACCAGGGCCGCCATGGCAGGGTCTGCTCCGGTCAGCCACCGGTAGAGGCGGGCCAGAGCCGGAATCGCCCCGGCCAGGTCCCCCTCGGCGGCCCGGAGGGCTGCCCCCTGGAGCACCGCCCAGGCCGCGGAGCCGGGGCAGCGCCGGGCGCCGGCGTCGTCCGCCCGGGTGGCCAGGATGGGCAGGGCGACGAAGCCGGGGGGCGCCTCGGGGGGTCCGGGCTCAGGCGGCCGGCTGGGCGCCCCGGGCGGTCGGTGGGCGGAAGCCCTGGGCCCGGGGCGAGGGACCCGGCGGGCGCCCTGCGGTCCTGGCTGGGCGCTCTGCGGCCCCGTGGAGGCGGCCTCCGGTCCCGGAGGCCGGACCAGCCGGGGCTCCAGGACCAGCAGGGTGAGAAGGGACGGGGCCAGCGGCGCCGCGGCCCCGGCGGCCGGCGGCTGCGGCAGCGGGTAGTGGACCGGGAGCAGGCAGGTCCGGCGGACTTTCTGGGCCAGAAGGCGGAGGAAGGTGGCTTGATTGCCCAGGAGGGGCAGGTCGCCCCGGCCAAGCCAGAGCAGGAGGTCGAAGGCCGGCCCGGCTTCCGGGCCGCGGAGCGGCCTGGGAGGCGGCAGCCGGCCCCCGGCCGCCTCGGCCAGGGGCACCACCCCGGGGAAGACGCCGTCCACCAGCGGGATCGGCGGGCGAAGGAGGTGCGGCCACTCCCCCGGCTCCGCCCCGGGGCCCAGGAGAAGGCCGATGCTCCGGGCCCCCAGGGGCCGGAGCCCCCCTCCATCCTCCACCCACACCGTCACCGGCCCTCACCCCTTCCAGCCCGGGCTTCCGCCGCCGCTGACCCTGCCACCAGCTCCCAGAGCGCCGCCTCCAGCCGGTCCGCAGCCGCGGCCACGCTCCACCTCTCCTCCACCTGCTGCCGGGCCCGGCGCCCCCGCTGCCGGGCCGCCTCCCGGTTGGCCCAGACCTCCCGGAGCTGTTCGGCGAGGTGGTCCACGTCCGGCTCGGCCCACCGCAGGCCCCGGTAAACCTCCAGGGGCTCGTACCGGGGGACCGGCCGGATGCCCCGGACCCGGAGGGGGTAACCCGTCTCCGGGGTGAGAAAGTCGGCCTGCCCGCCCCAGGCCGTGCCGATGACGGGCAGGCCACAGGCCATCGCCTCCAGGTAGGGCCGGCCGTAGCCCTCGCCCCGGGAGGGGAGGACGAAGGCGTCGGCGCTGGCATAGAGCCGGGGCATCTCCGCCGCCGGGAGCGGCCGGGTGAGGAGCACCAGCGGCGGCATCCTCTCCGGGGCGATGCCCTCGGCCCGGAGATACCAGGCCAGCTCCGCCTCCGGGGCTACCGGCTTGTTGGTGGCGGTCACCTTCAGGTAGAGCACCACGTCGTCCTCGGGCCCGAAAGCCCGGGCGTAAGCCCGGACCAGGCAGTCCCACCCTTTCCGGTACTGCCAGTCGAAGACCGAGAGGAAGGCAAAGCCCCGGCGCATGGGGAGGGGCAGGGGAACGAGGCCCGGGCGGAACCGGCCCGGGTCGACCCCGCCCGGCACCACCCGCACCCGGTCCTCAGGGAGGCCCGCGGCCACGAAGGCCTGCCGGCTCTGCTCCGAGGGCACCCAGACCGCATCGAACCGGCTCAGGGGCTGCACCCACTCCCGGGGCAGCCCCTCGGTCTCAAACATGGTGCGCAGGACCGCCCAGGGGGCTGCCGCCGGCCGCTGGGCCATCGCCGGCGGCTGGGCGACGATGTGGACCGCCCGGGCCGGGTCCACCGGAGCCGCGGCCAGCCCTTGCCAGAAGCCAAGCTCCGGCGGATCCAGGGCGGCGGGGTCCGCCGGGCCCACGGGGTCGACCCGCAGGGCGTATCCCCGGCGGATCAGTTCCCGGGCAAGGCCCCGGCTCTCCTCGCCGTAGCCGCTACCGTTCAGGAAGAATCCCCGGTAGACCAGGGGCGGGGGCTGCCACGCCCCCGGCCCGGCCCCGGCCGCCGGGGCGGGGAGGCGCGGGCCGTCCGGGGCGGCGAAGTGTGGCGCGTCCGCCATGGTTCAGCCCCCCTGCCCCGCCGGCGCCGAAACCCCTACCAGGGCGAGGCTCGTCACCGCCTGAACTTCCAGCACCGCCCCCGGGGGTACCGTGAAGACATCCCCGGTCCCCAGGGGCTGCCACGCCTCCCCCAGCCGCAGCCGCCCCCGACCCGACTGCACCCAGAAGGTCTCATGTCGGGCCGGTTCGGCCGTGGGCCCCAGGGAGCGCCCCGGCCAGAGCTGGAGCAGCCGGGCGGCATACCCCGGGCCCGAGGCCCATCGGATCTCCTGCCCCCAGGGCCGCTCCTCCGCCGGTCCCGCCGGCAGCCGGCCCCGGGCCAGGGCCCCCGCCAGGGGCCCGGCCCACCGGGCCACCTCCCGCACCCCCTGGGCCTGGTCCCGGTGGCAGACCAGCACCGCCGCCTCGGTCTCGGCGATGACCAGGTCCCGGACCCCGAGGGCCACCACCAGCCGGTCGGTGCCGGCGTGAACCACCAGGCCGTCGGATTCGACCAGGAGCGCCTCGCCCTGGGCAGCGTTCTGCCGGTGGTCCCGGGGGAGCACCCGCCCCAGGGCCGCCCAGTCGCCGATATCGCTCCACTCGAAGAGGGCGGGCACCACCGCGAGACGGCGGCTGCGCTCGCAGACCCCGTGGTCAAAGGAGACCGCCTCGGCCCGGGGGAAGAGCCGCTCCACCGCGGCCGCCAGCCCCTCGGTGGCCGCTGCCGCCCGGATCTCCCCCAGGAGGCTGTGAAGGCCGGGCAGGTGCTCGGCGATCTCCTGCTCCAGCACCTCCCGGGTGAGGACGAAGATCCCGCTGTTCCACCAGTACCGGCCGCTGGCCGCCAGTTCCTGGGCCGCGGCGGCCCCGGGCTTCTCCACAAACCGCCGGGCGGCGTAAAGGGGCAGGCCGCCGCCTGCCTCTCCCGGGCTGCTGCCCCGGCCCTCCCCCGGACGGCGGCCCGGGGGGTCGCCGGGCTCCCTGCCCGAGGGGCCGTCGAGCCTCGTGCCCGGGGGGTCGTCGGGCCCC
>JAKKUO010000026.1 GCA_021890795.1 Bacillota bacterium
CCGGCGTGGTCGCGTTGTAGTCCAGATAGATGGGCCCCTCGGACCAGGGGCGCTCTGCTGCCGGCTCTGAAAGCGGCCGCCGGCGGGATGTCGGCTGCTGCTCCACGAGAGATCCCTCCTCAAGGTACAAACCGCGCCCGGGCAGCCCCCAGGCGCCGTCCGATCCGGTTCCGGCTTCCGGCGGTCCCCCTGCCCCCTCTGGCCCCACTGCCCGCCTGGACGTCAGCAGGAAAAACCGCCGGCCGGATGGAAAATACAACTCGGCTTATTTTTCAACGTGAAGAAAGTGCCGGGACCCCGTTGGGTTTTCCCCGTAAAAAAAGTACCTCAACTTCGCCGGGCGCGCACCCGGGACCGGGCGGTGTGGGCGCCGGGCGCAAGGCGGACGGGCAGGAGGGAGGTCGCGCAGGTGGCACCGGGACGGCGGGGCGGTGCGGTAGGCCAGGTGAGGCCGGTCAACGCGGGCACCATGCGGCAGGTCAACCGGCAGCTGGTCCTGGCCGCGATCCGGCGGCACGGCCCCATCTCCCGGGCAGAACTCGGGCATCTCACGGGCCTCAGCCAGCCGGCCATCACCGGCATCGTCCGGGAACTGATCCGGGAGGGGCTGGTCCGGGAGATCGGCGTGGGCCAGTCTTCCGGGGGCCGCCCGCCGATCCTGCTGGTCTTCAACCCCACGGCCCAGTACGTCCTGGCTGCCACCCTGGAGGGGGATTCCCTCCGGGCCGGGGTGGCGGACCTGAGCGGCCAGGTGGTGGCGGAGGAGAGCCTGCGGGTGGACACCACCCGGCCGTCCCGGGCGGTCCAGTCCCTGATCCGGCTTTTGGACGACCTGATCGCCCGCATCGGCGGCGGCCGCAGCCGGCTGGCGGCCATCGGCATCGGGGTTCCCGGGATCGCCCACGCCGGGGCGGGCACCGTCAGCCACGCCCCCTCCCTGGGCTGGTGGAAGGAGGTGCCCCTCCGGGAGCGGCTGGAGCGGTATTTCAAGGTGCCGGTGGTGCTGGAGAACGATGTCAACCTGATGACCCTGGGGGAATACGCTCAGGGTGCCGGGGCCGGGGTGGAGAACCTGGTGCTGGTCCACGTGGGCCTCGGCATCGGCGCCGGCATCCTCATCGGCGGCCGGCTCTACCGGGGGGCCCGGGACGCGGCAGGGGAGGTGGGCTACCTGCCCTTCGGCCCCTGGTCCGCCGCCCGGCGCCCCGGGGATTACGGCCTCTTTGAGCAGCACTACTCGGCCCGGGGTCTGGCCCTCCGGATGCAGGCGGCGGCCGGCGGCGACCTGCCCGGGGTCGATCCCGACCGGGCCATCGCCCTCCTCTGCCACTACGCCCGGATGGCGATCCCCTGGGCCCGGGCCCTCCTGGACGACGCGGTCCGCCACTGGGCGTACGCGGTGGCCGCGCTGGCCTGCATCCTCAACCCCGAGCGGGTGCTCCTGGCCGGCCAGATCGAGCAGGCCGGGGAGGAGGGGCTCCAGCGGATCCGGGCCCACCTGGCGGGGCTGGTCCCGGTGCCGCCGGAGGTGCGGTTTGCCTCCCTGGGGGCCCGGGCGGGGCTGGTGGGGGCGGTAGCCATCGCTCTTGCGGCTGTCCAGGATCCGCCCCTGGCCGACCTCCCGCCTCTGCCGGGGGAGGGGCGGCTGGACCGCCCGTCGGCAGCGGATGCGGAACTTCACGGGTGAGGGTGGGCGCAAGTCGTGATTCCGGTGAAGCTTGAAGACGTCTCCAAGGTCTACCCCGGCGGCGCCGCGGCGGTCCGGGATGTGAACCTGACCATCGGGGCGGGGGAGTTCTTCACCCTCCTCGGCCCCTCGGGGTGCGGCAAGACCACGACCCTCCGGATGATCGCCGGCTTTACCCTGCCGTCCTCCGGCCGGATCTGGTTCGGGGACCGGGATGTCACCCGGGTGCCGCCCAACGAGCGGGATACGGGGATGGTCTTCCAGAACTACGCCCTCTTCCCGCACATGACGGTCTTTGAGAACGTCGCCTTTGGCCTCCGGGTCCGCAGGCTCCCGAAGGACGAGATCCGGCGCCGGGTGGAGGAGGCCCTGGCCCAGGTGCACCTGGCCGGGCTCGGGTCCCGGCGGGTCGATCAGCTCTCCGGCGGTCAGCAGCAGCGGGTAGCCCTGGCCCGGGCCCTGGTGATCCGGCCGAAGGTGCTGCTCCTGGATGAGCCCCTTTCCAACCTCGACGCCAAGCTCCGGGAGGAGACCCGGTCAGAGATCCGGCGGCTGCAGCGGGAGCTGGGGATCACCGCGATCTACGTCACCCACGACCAGGCGGAGGCGATGGCCATCTCCGACCGGATCGCGGTGATGGAGGGCGGCCGGGTGCACCAGGTGGGCACCCCCCAGGAGATCTACCACCGCCCGGCTACCCGGTTCGTGGCCACCTTCATCGGCAAGAGCAACCTTCTCGAAGGGGTTCTGACCCGGGTAGAGGGCAACACCGGCTGGGTCCGGGTCGGGGAGTGGGAGGTGGGGGTGCATCTGCACCGGCGGAACCCCGGGGTCGAGCCCCGGCCCGGACGGCGGGTCCTCCTCTCCATCCGCCCCGAGGGGCTGCAGCCCGCGAGCGACCAGGAGCACGCCAACGTGCTGGTGGGCACTGTGGAGCGGGTGGAGTTCGGCGGGGCGTACACCGAGTACACCGTCGCCGCGGGGTCCCTCAAGGTGATGGCCGCCATCGCTGCGGCCGACGGCGACCTGCGCCGGGTGGGCGACCCCCTGCGGCTCTACGTGCCGCCGGAGCGAATCTTCCTGGTGGAGTGAGCCCCCATGTCCAGGCAGTCCTGGGTTCAGCGATGGCAGGCCTTCCGGTCCTCACCGGTGCTGCCCTACCTGCTTCTCCTGCCCCTGGTCCTGGTGCTCTGGGGGTACGTGGTCCAGCCCCTTCTGGCCACCTTCTGGGCCAGCGTCACCGCCGAGGACGGGGGGCTGACCCTCCGGCACTACCGGGACTTCTTCCGCCTGGGCGGCAGCGCCAACCTGGAGGCCCTTCTCACCAGCGTCTGGATCTCCCTGCTGAGTGTGCTGACCTGCGGCCTGGTGGGGGTGCTGCTGGCGTACCTCCTGGGCCGGTTTGAGTTCCCCGGCCGCCGGCTCCTGGAGAGCCTGGCCGTAGTGCCCATGGCCCTGCCGCCCCTGGTGGGGGTGCTGACCTTTGTCTTCCTCTACGCGGAGAGCGGCATCATCCCCCGGGGGCTGAAGGTGCTCCTGGGCCTGGAGCAGGTGCCCTTCGCCCTCAAGGGCTTCTGGGGCGTGCTGGTGGTCCACACCTTTACCATGTACCCGTACTTCTACATGCCCGTTGCGGCGGCGCTGGCCGGCCTCGACCCTTCCCTGGAGGAGGCGGCCTACAACCTGGGGGCCCGGCGGTGGCAGGTCTGGACCCGGGTGATCCTGCCCCTGCTGACCCCGGCCCTGGTCGCGGGCTCCCTGCTGGTCTTCATGGTCTCCATGGCCTCGTACACCGCACCCCTGATCTTCGGCGTGGATCGGACCCTCACCATGCAGATCTACATCTCCCGGACTAACGGGGACCTGGACCTGGCCGCGGCCCAGGCGACGGTCCTTTCGATGGTCTCCATCGCCTTCCTCCTGTTGATGCGGTGGTACCAGGGGCAGCGGAGCTACCGGAGCCTCTCCAAGGGGGTCAGCGCCCGGCGCACCGAGGTGCGCCATCCGCTCCTGCGGCTCCTCGCCATGGCGGCCGCGGTGCTCCTCACCATCGTCCTGCTGCTGCCGGTGCTCACCCTGGTCCTCATCTCCTTCTCCCGGGACGGCACCTGGACCGTTCAGGTGCTGCCGCCGGAGTACACCCTGGAGAACTACCTCCGGCTTTTCCGGGACCCCAAAGCCTGGGTGCCGATCCGGAACAGCCTGCAGATGAGCGCCGTGGCGACCCTGGGAGCCATCGTGGTCGGCACCCTCGGGGCCTACGCGACGGTCCGGATGCCCGTCCGGGGCCGGGGGCTCCTGGACGTGGCCTTCATGCTCCCCTGGGCGCTGCCGGGGACGGTGGTGGCCATCAACCTCATCGCCGCCTTCAACCGGCCCTCGATCTTCAGCTTCGGGAAGGTGCTGGTGGGCACCTACTGGATCATCCCCCTGGCCTACTTCGTCCGCTTTGTGCCCCTGGTCTTCCGCTCCGGCGCCGCGGCCCTGCACCAGATGGACCCCAGCCTGGAGGAGGCCGCCCGGAACCTGGGGGCCTCCTGGTGGGTCAGCTTCCGGCGGGTGACCCTGCCCCTGATGGCCCGAGG
Source organism: Bacillota bacterium (assembly GCA_021890795.1). Classification (GTDB taxonomy): domain Bacteria; phylum Bacillota; class Sulfobacillia; order Symbiobacteriales; family ZC4RG38; genus ZC4RG38. The sequence goes on from JAKKUO010000026.1 coordinate 4,273, forward strand.
GGTCCTGGGGGGCGCGCTCCTGGCCTTTGTCCAGGGGGTGGGGGAGTTCGTCGCCTCGATCCTCCTCTACACCCCCTCGAACCAACCCCTCTCGGTGGCCATCTACAACCGGATGTACTCCTTTGAGTTCGGCACCGCCGCGGCCTACGGGGTGCTCCAGATCCTGCTGATCCTGCTGGTGCTCTACATCACCAACCGGCTCGACGCCCGGGGCACCGCCGTGGTGTGAGGCGAGAGGAGGGTGCCCAACCCGAGAGGAGGGCGGCCATGGCCTGCATCCAGCCTGTGACCCGGATCCCGGGGGTGGAACTCGGCGACTGGGTCCAGAAGGCGGACTTTGCCATCCTGCCCCTGGGCGCGGTGGAGTGGCACGGCCCCCACCTGCCCCTGGGGACCGATCTCATCCTGTGCGAGGGCTTTGCCCGGGCCGCGGCGGAGGCGGGGGAGTTTACCGCGGTCCTCTACCCCCCGGTGCCCTACGCCGCCTGCCCCGGGAAGACCCGGGGCTACCCGGGCACCGTGGCGGTCCGGCCGGAGACGGCTCTGGCGTACCTCATCGACGTCCTGGAGGGGATCCTGGCCACCGGTTTTGTCCGGGTACTCCTCCTCAACGCCCACGACGGCCACATGTCCATGGCCCGGGCGGCGATGGAGTGGGTCTCCGGCCGGCACCGGTGCAGCCTCCTGCTGGTCAACTGGTGGCAGCTGGTCACCCCGGAGGAGACTGCCGCCCAGGGGTTCTTCGCCGGCCACAGCGGCCGGGGTCACGGCGGCCCGTACGAGGGGGCGGTCACCTGGGCCTTCGCCCCGGAGGCGGTCCGGCCCGGGGCGGCCCGGGAGATCGTCCCCCGGCCGGCCCTGGCCACCGACCGGCCCTACGTCCTGGTGGAGTCCTGCCCCAGCCCCTGGGAGGGGTACGCAGGCCTCATCGGGCAGATGGACCGGGAGAAGGGGGAGTGGATCGTCCGTCAGGCCACCGGCCACCTGGGCCGGCTGATCCGGGCCTGGCTGGCCGCGCCGCTGCCCGACCCGCCTCCCGGTGCCGGTCCCCATCTATCCGCTGGGAGATGAGCTTCCTTGTCGATACGGACAGAGATCGAGGCCCGGGACGGCACCGCTTTTCCCGGGCGCACCTACGCCGAGACGGTGCTGGCGCCCATCTATGAGACGGCCAAGCAGTACCTCCTGCAGCCCCTGGTGGAGATCCACCGGGCCCACCTGGTGATGCTGGCGGAGACCGGCCTCATCCCCCGGGAGCAGGGGCAGGCCATCGCCGCCGCCCTCCGGGCCCTGGACCTGGAGGCTCTTGCCCGGTCCCAGTACGACGGCCGGTATGAGGACCTCTTCTTCTGCGTCGAGGACCACCTGCTCCGGACCGCCGGGGAGGTGGCAGGGAACCTCCACATCGGCCGGAGCCGGAACGACATGGGGGTGACCCTCTACCGGCTGGTGCTCCGGCAGCGGCTGTTGGCGGTGCTGGAGGCGGCGGTGGGGCTCCACGCCGCCCTCCTGGAGGTGGCGGAGCAGCACGCCGGCACCGTCATGCTCGCCTACACCCACACCCAGCCGGCCCAGCCCACCACCCTGGGCCACTGGCTCCTGGCCGCGGCCGATGTGCTGGCCCGGGACATCCAGCGGCTCATCCGGGCCTACGAGGAGGCCAACCGGAGCCCCATGGGGGCCGCGGCCCTGGGCACCACCGGCTTTGCCATCGACCGGGAGCGGGTGGCGGAGCTTCTGGGCTTCGACGGGCTGGTGGAGAACGCCTACGACGCGGTGGCCGCCGCGGACTACCTGGGCAGCGCCGCCGCGACGGTGCAGCTGGCGGCCATCGACACCGGCCGGGTGGTCCAGGACCTCTTGCTCTGGGCCACCCAGGAGTTCGGCGCCATCCGGGTGGCAGACGCCTACGTTCAGTGCAGCAGCATCATGCCCCAGAAGCGGAACCCGGTCTCCCTGGAGCACTGCCGGGCGCTCCTGAGCAGCGCGGCGGGCTCGGCGGCCGCGGTGCTCCAGATGCTCCACAACACCCCCTTCGGCGACATCGTCGACACCGAGGACGACATGCAGCCCCACCTCTGGCGGGCCCTGGGTGCCCTCCGGGATGCCATGCGGCTTCTGACCGCGGTGGTCGTCACCCTGGAGGTGCGGGCCGACCGGCTCCTGGAGCGGGCCCGGGCGAGCTTTGCGAGCGTGACGGAGATGGCGGACTACCTGGTGCGGGAGCACGGCATCCCCTTCCGGCAGGCCCACCGGGTGGTCTCCGCCGCGGTGCGGGAGGCCCTGGCCCAGGGGATCGAAGACGTCCGGCAGGTCCCCTGCTCCCTCTGGGAGGGAGCGGCGGCCCGGGTCCTGGGCCGGCCCCTCCGCCTGGACCCGGAGCGGGTCCGGCAGGTGCTGGATCCCGAACACTTCGTCGCGGTCCGCCGGGTCCGGGGCGGGGTGGCGCCGGCGGAGGTCCGGCGGATGCTGGCGAACCGCCAGGGGCGGCACCTGGACCTGGTCCGGTGGCTCCGGGAGGCCCGGGGCCGGCTGGAGGCGGCCCGGAAGAAGCTGGACGCAGCCTTCGCCGCCCTGGCCGGGGGCGGGGCGGATGGTCCGCAGGGCGGGGTGGCCGCCGGTGGGGGGGAGGCCCCATGACCGGCGGGGTGGTCCTGGCGCTGGACGGGGGCGGCACCAAGTGCCGGGCGGTGCTGGTCGACCCCCGGGCGGGGGTGGTGGGCCGGGGCCGGGCCGGTGCCTGCAACCCCCACTCCGTGGGAGACGAACGGGCCCTGGCCGCCCTCCGGGAGGCCATCGCCGGGGCCTGCGCCGGCGGGGTGCCCGGGGGCCGGCTGGAGCGGGTGGTCTGCGGCCTGGCGGGGGTCGACACCCCTGCGGGCGCGGCCCGGGGCGAGGCCCTGGTCCGGCAGGCCCTGGGGGACCTGGGGCTGAGCGCCGGAGAGGTGCTGGTGGAGAACGATGCCCTGGTGGTCCTCCGGGGGCTGGCCCCCGGCGGGGAGGGGCTGATCGCGGTGGCCGGCACCGGTTCGGTGGTCTACGCCCGGCACCAGGGTCGTACCGTGCGGGTGGGTGGCTGGGGCCACCGGGTCGGGGATGAGGGCAGCGGCCTGGCTATCGCCCAGGCGGCCCTGGCCGCGGTCTACCGGGCCTGGGACGGGTACGGGGAGGAGACCGCCCTGGTCGCCGCCCTCTGCCGCGCGGTGGGGGCGGCAGACCCCGTCGCCCTGCAGGAGTGGCTTTACCGGCCGGAGACCGGCCTCGAGGATATCGCCGGGCTGGCGCCGGTGGTGGCGGAGGTCGCAGCGGCAGGGGATGCCGTGGCCGGGGCGATCCTGGCGGAGGCCGGTGCCCGGCTGGCGACCCTGGCCGCGACGGCCGCCCGGCGGTCAGGCCTGGCTGGGGTCCCCGGGTTCCCCGCCCTCGCGACGGGCGGGGTGCTCCGCCACAGCCGGCCGGTCCAGGAGGCTTTCTTTAAGAAATTGAAGGAACTCTGCCCGGCGGCCCGGCCGGAGGTGCTGGCGGAGGAGCCGGTCCTCGGGGCAGCGCTCCTCGCCCTGGGGGGCATCGAGAAGGTCCCGCCGGAACTGGTCCAACGGCTTCGGGAGCAGCTCGCCTGAGTCGGAGCCGGGGCGGCCCGGTGCAAAGGCCGGTGAGGCGCGGGGGTGCTGGGGGCGGTGGCCGGACAGGGCGGGGCTCCATGGCCTGGCATGGCTGGACTCCATGGTCTGGCAGGAGAGTGCCGGTTGCACGCCGAATACGACAATGCCTTTCTTTCGCATCTTTAATTAAGTTACAGGTGCGAAAGGAGATCCGGCAGAACAAGGGGGGACGCGTTGGTGTTCCGTCGGAGGTTCTGGCTTGGGCTGCTCACGGCCGTCGCTGTGGCCATGGCCGGGTGTGGCGGCCAGGATGCGGCGCCCCAGGGCGGGTCGGACTCTCAGACCCAGGCCGGCGGCGGGCAGTCCGGTGGGCAGGAAGAGGAGCGACTGGTGATCTACACCGCCCGGGACAAGAGCGTCGTCGATTTCGTGGTGCCCAAGTTTGAGGAGGCCCACCCCGAGTACAAGGGGAAGGTTGAGGTCCTCACCATGGGCGCCCAGGAGATCCTGGAGCGGGTCCGGGCGGAGAAGGCCAACCCCCAGGCGGACGTCTGGTGGGGCGGCACCCAGCAAGCCCTGAGCCAGGCGGCGAAGGAAGGGCTGCTGGCGGCGGTGAAGCCTAGCTTTGCCGACCAGGTCCCGGCCGAGTACAAGGACCCCAACGGCTACTGGTACGGCGAGATCCTGCTGCCCGAGGTGATCATGTACAACACCGAGGCCCTCTCGCCGGAGGAGGCGCCCCAGGACTGGGACGACCTGGTGGATCCCAAGTGGAAGGGGAAGATCATCATCCGGGCGGTGCCCGCGTCGGGGACGATGCGGACCATCTACGCCGCGATGATCTACCGGTTCTACGAGCAGGACGGCAAGCCCGACCGGGGCTTTGAGTGGCTGAAGAAGCTGGACGCCAACACCAAGGAGTACGCCGCCAATCCGACGGACCTCTACCTGAAGCTCGCCCGGCAGGAGGGGCTCATTAGCCTCTGGAACCTGCAGGACATCCTGATCCAGAAGGAACAGAAGAACATGCCCTTCGGCTTTGTCATGCCCAAGAGCGGCGCCCCCATCCTGGTGGACGGCGTGGCGGTGGTCCAGGGCGCCAAGCACCCCAAGGCGGCGGAGAAGTTCCTGGAGTTCCTCTTCAGCCAGGAGCTCCGGACCGAGCTGGCGACCCAGTACTACCAGATTCCTACCATCCCGCTGGCCGAGGAGCCGGAGTGGCTGAAGGGCCTCGAACTCAGGCCCATGAAGCTTGACTGGGATGTGATGGCGGCCAACGAGAAGGACTGGATCCAGTACTGGGATCAGAACATCAAGGGGAAGGGCAGCGAGTAGAAGGGGCGGACGATCGGTAAGTCGCCGGAAGGGGGTCGCCGACCGTGCGCGGGCACCATCGGCGTCTGTTTGCCTGGCTGACCGTTTGGCTCTTGGCAGTGGCGATCGTCCTCCCCTTCCGTCCCACCCCTGCCGCTGCCGCTAGCGAACGGGCCGTGGTGGAGCTCTGGCAGGCCCTGGTTCCCCTGCGGTCCGTCAACACCTTCATGAACACCGGGGCCCACCCCGATGACGAGCAGAGCAGCCTCCTGGCCTACCTTTCCCAGGGGGTGGGCGCCCGGGTAATCAGCGTCATCGCCACCCGGGGCGAGGGCGGCCAGAACGCCATCGGCGCCGAGTACAACGCCGCCCTCGGCGTGGTCCGGTCCCGGGAGCTGGAGGAAGCCGGCAAGGCCTTCGGGGTCGAGGTCCGGCACCTGAGCCAGGACTTCGCCGACCCCATCTACGACTTCGGCTTCTCCAAGACCCCGGAGGAGACCCTGGCCCACTGGGGGCATGATCGGGCCCTGGAGCGGCTGGTCCGGATAATCCGGGAGACCCGACCGGACGTGGTGATGCCCTCGTTCCTCGACGTGGACGGCCAGCACGGCCACCACCGGGCGGTGACCGTGCTCACCCTCGAGGCCTTCCGGGCTGCGGCGGACCCCGAGGCCTTCCCGGAGCATCTGGAGGAGGGGCTTCGCCCCTGGCAGATCAAGAAGCTCTACCTGCCGGCGGCGGAGAGCCGGGGCACCTACGACTCCGAGGGGATCCCGCCCACCCTGGAGGTGCCCGTGGGGGAGTACAACCCGATCCTGGGGGCTTCCTACGTCCAGATCGGCGAGGAGTCCCGGGCCTACCACAAGAGCCAGGGGATGGGGCAGCAGGTCCCGGAGGGGCCCCGGACCTTCCCGGTGCACCTCCTGGAGAGCAAGGTGCCGGTGCCCCAGCCCGAGCAGTCCCTCTTCGACGGCCTGCCCCGGACCGTGGGGGACCTGGCGGAGCGGGTGGAGGACCGGGAGCTGAAGACCATGCTCCAGAGCCTCCAGGAGATCATCGACGCGGCGGTGGCGGCCTATCCCGACTACCAGCGGGTGAGCGATCTTGTCCACAAGGGGCTGAACGTGGTCCGGCAGGCCCGGGCCCGGATCGCCGCCCTGGCGTGGGCAGACCCGGAACTCCGGGACGACCTGGACCACCGGCTGGCGGTCAAGGAGCAGCAGCTTGCCCGGGCCAGCCGGGCCGCGGTCCTGCTGGTCACTCGCCTCACCGCGGACACCTATGAAATCACCCGGGGCGCCAGTGCCACCCTCACCCTGACCGCCTTTGTCGGCGGGCCGGTGCCCCTGGAGGACGTGCGCCTGGAACTGGCAGCCCCGGCCGGGTGGCAGGTGGAGCCCGTGGAGGTCCCGGCGGCGGCCCGGCTGGGCTACAACCAGACCCTCACCGCCCGGTTCAAGGTCACCGCGCCGGCCGACGCCCCCTTCTTCCACCCCTACCGGCCCCTGGACCTCTACGGCCTGGTCCACTACACCGCGGCTGGCGTGCCCGTGACCGTCAAGGTGGAGCCGGCGGCCGACGTCGCGGTGCTGCCGGACCTTTCCCTCCAGCCCCAGCCGGATGGGCTGATCTACAACCTGGAGGAGCCCGGGAAGCTGACGGTGACCGTGGTGGCCACCAGCTACCGGGACGGCCCGGTGGAGACGGAGCTTTCCCTGGCCGCCCCCACCGGGTGGCAGGTGGAGCCGGCCGCGGCGCCCATCGCCTTCCAGGGCCGTGGCGAGGTCCGGAGCGTCCGGTTCACCGTCACCCCGCCGGCGGGCCTTGCTCCGGGGCGGTACACCCTCCGGGTTCAGGCCGAGGGGCAGGCCCGGTCCGGCGAGTACGTCCGGGTGATTGAGTACGACCACATCGGCCGCACCTACATGGTCCTCCCCGCGGCGGTGGAGGTGCAGGCCTTCCCGGTCAAGGTGCCGAAGGACCTGCGGGTGGGCTACGTGGCCAGCGGTTTTGACCGGGTGCCCGAGGCCCTCCGCCAGCTCGGGATCCAGGTGGACCTCCTGGACGAGGAGGACCTGACGAGCGGCGACCTGTCGGTTTACGACACCATCGTCGTGGGCATCCGGGCCCTCCGGGTCCGGCCCGACCTGGTGGCAGCCATGCCCCGGCTCCACGAGTACGTCTACGGCGGCGGCAACCTGGTGGTTCAGTACCACCAGCCCGGGGATAACTGGGATCCGGAGCGGAGCGCCCCGTACTACCTCCAGATCGGCAGCCCGTCCATCCGGTGGCGGGTGACCGACGAGGCGTCGCCGGTGACGGTCCTGGTGCCGGACCATCCGCTCCTCAACCGGCCCAACGCCATCGGTCCGGAGGACTGGCAGGGCTGGGTGAAGGACCGGGGCCTCTACTTCCCCTCCGAGTGGGCGCCGGAGTTCACGCCGCTTCTCGCCATGCACGACCCCGGCGAGCCCCCCCTCACCGGCAGCCTCCTCACCGCCACCTACGGCAAGGGCCGGTACACCTACACCAGCCTCATCCTGTACTACCAGCTGGAGCAGCGGGTCCCGGGGGCGTACCGGCTCTTCGTCAACCTGATTACCCCGTAGTCGCCCCCCCGGATCCGGTGCAGCCGGGCCCGTGGCGATAGAAGCCCCCACCCGAGCGGTGGGGGCTTTTCCTTGTGGGGTGGGTCCCCTTTCTGGGATGTCTGGGATGAATCCTCCACCCGGACGGGTATCCGTCTGGCAGGAATTTGCGCCCGGGAGTGCGAAAGATCAATAAGGAAGTTCGTGCATACGTTTTCACGCTTTGTGCAAACGTTTTCCTGGGCCGGAACCAGCCCTGAGTTCCAGAAAGGGGAGATGGAACCCATGAGGAAAGCCCTGGTTTCGATGGTCGCCGGGCTGATGGCTCTGTCCGTGCTGGCCGGGTGCGGCGGCAAGGCCGCGCAGGACGGCGGGCAGGGTGGCGGCGACGCCGGGCAGGAGACCAAAGAGATCGTCCTCTTCAACCTGAAGGTGGAGATCGACCAGGCCCTGAAGAACCTGGCCGCGGACTTCGAGAAGGAGAAGGGCATCCGGGTCCAGGTCAAGTCCTGCGGCGGCGGCTGCGACTACGGGGCCCAGCTCCGGGCAGAGATGCAGACGGGCCGGGAGCCGGACATCTTCGTCATGGAAGGGCCAAGCGCCCTGGAGATCTGGGGTCACAAGGTTGCGGACCTCTCCAATGAGCCCTGGGTCGCCCACGTGAACCCCAACCTCCTCGGCCTGAAGCAGGACGGCAAGATCGTCGGTTTCCCGGTGGCCATCGAGGGCTACGGCCTCATCTACAACAAGTCGATTCTGGACAAGGTCGGCATCGACCCGGACTCCATCCGGACCTACGCCGACCTGGAGGCGGCCTTCAAGGCCATCGATGCCCGGAAGGATGAACTGGGGCTGGACGCGGTGGTCTCCTACACCCTGAAGGAGACCTGGGTCAGCGGCAACCACACCTTCAACATCTACCTGGCGGCCCGGGACAACCCCGACCAGTTCACCGACGACTTCCTGGCGGGCAAGGTGGACGTCACCAAGGATCCCATCGCCCGGGACTACGCCCGGCTGGTGAAGCTCCTCATCGACTACTCGGACAAGGACATGCTGGAGTCCCTGGACTACAACGCCCAGGTGGCGGCCTTTGGCACCGGCAAGACCGCCTTCCTGCACCAAGGTAACTGGGTCTATCCCAACCTCAAGGACCTCAACGTCACCTTTGACATGGGCATCGTCCCCCTGGCCCTGAATGACTCCCAGTACGCCTCCTACATCCCGGTGGGCGTGCCGTCGTACTACGTGGTCAACAAGGACTCCAAGTATGTGAACGAGGCCAAGGAGTTCCTCAATTACATCGCCATGACCGAGCGGGGCCACCGATACATGATCGAGGAGGCCTTCATGGTTCCGGCTTTCAAGAACGTGAAGCTGGAGCCCAAGGACCCGCTGGCCAAGGCCATCATGAAGTACAACGCCGAGGGCCGGACCCTCACCTGGCAGTTCGGCAAGTACTCGGCGGATAACTTCGGCATGCAGGTCATCGCCCCGATTACGGCGCAGTTTGCCAAGGACGGGGACGTGGAGAAGTTCCTGGCGGCCATCGACCGGGCGGCCAAGGAGTATGCCGCCAGCAAGGGCCGGAACTAGCCCGGGCGCGGGGGGAGAACAGAGAGAGGGGTCTCCCCCTCTCTCTGTTTGTTCCCCGGCCTCCCGGGATGGGTTCCCCGTGTGCTCCGACAGGCCTGCCGGTTGGCGCCGGACCGGGCGCGGTGGGGGGAGTGGGCATGAATCGGCAGTCGACGGAAGCGAAGGTGGTCTTCTGGGGCTTTCTCAGTCCCACGTTGTTTGCGTTTGTCATGATCATTGTCATCCCGTTTATTCTCGGGGTTTACTACTCGTTTACTGAATGGACCGGAGTGGCCGGGGCGAGCAATGCCTGGGTGGGCCTGCAGAACTACGCTCACCTGCTGCGGGAGAAGCGGTTCTTCTACTCCTTTGCCGTCACCGCGGCCTACTCGCTGGTCTCTATGGTGGTCATCAACCTGGTGGCCTTCGTCCTCGCCCTGCTGGTCACCCAGGAACTGAAGGGGCGGAACATCTACCGGGCCGGGTTCTTCCTCCCCAACGTCATCGGCGGTCTGATCCTGGGGTACATCTGGCAGTTTGTCTTCAACTCGGCCCTGCCCAAGTTGGGGGACCTGCTGTCCATCGGCTTCCTCCGGAAGTCGATGCTGGCGGACCCCCGGACCGCCTTTTTCGCCCTGGTCTTTGTCGTCTCGTGGCAGTACGCCGGCTACATCATGATGATTTACGTGGCCGCCCTGCAGAACGTGCCCCAGGAACTCCTCGAGGCGGCGGCCATCGACGGGGCGGGGCCCTGGCAGCGGCTCCGGCACATCACCCTGCCGATGATCGCCCCGGCGTTCACCGTCAACTCTTTCCTCACCCTGGTCAACTCCTTCAAGCAGTTTGACGTCAACGTCTCTCTCACCGGCGGGATGCCTACCACGACCTTCGCCGGCGAGCCTGTCTTTGCTACCGAGCTTTTGGCCATGAACATCTACAACACGGCTTTCGCCATGAACGATTACGCCAGGGGGCAGGCCAAGGCCGTGGTCTTCTTTGTGGTGCTGACCGTCCTCTCCCTGCTCCAGGTCTACTTCAACAAGAAGCGGGAGGTCGAGCTGTGATGCGCCGGCGCAAGGCCTACCTGCTCCTCCTGGAACTGGTGACGGCCCTCCTCTTCGCGCTGTACTTTTCGCCCTTTTACATCCTGGTGGTGAACGCCTTCAAGTCCCGGTACGAGGTGCTGACCGACGTCCTGGGCCTGCCGGACAGCTGGAGCCAGGCGATGGCCAACCTCCGGGCCATCCTGGCGAATCCCAACCTCCGGTTCGGCGCCTCGGCGGTCAGCTCGGTCATCATCACCTCGTGCTCCCTGGTGGTGATCGCCCTCTTCTCCGCGATGGCCGCCTGGGTGCTGGTCCGGACCAAGAACCGGGTCTCGACCTTTGTGTTCATGATGTACGTGGCCGCCATGGTGATACCGTTCCAGGTGGTGATGCTTCCCCTGGTCTCCTGGATGCGGATGATCCACCAGTGGACGGGCATCCCCATGCTGCGGACCTACCACGGGCTGATCTTTGCCTACCTGGGCTTCGGCTCGTCCCTCTCCATCTTCCTCTACCACGGCTTCATCAAGGGGATCCCCAAGGAACTGGAGGAGGCGGCGATCATCGACGGCTGCTCCCGGCCCCAGGTCTTCTTCCGGATCATCCTCCCGATCCTGCGGCCGGTGACGGTGACGGTGCTGATCCTGAACGGCATCTGGATCTGGAACGATTTCCTGCTGCCCCTGCTCATGCTGGGGATCGGCAACGAGATCCAGACCATCCCGCTGGCCATCGCCGGGTTCATCGGTTCCTTTGTCAAGCAGTGGGAGCTGATCATGCTGGCCCTGCTCCTGGCCATCGTGCCGGTGGTGGTCCTGTTCCTCCTGGCCCAGAAGCACATCATCCGGGGCATGGTGGAGGGGTCGGTCAAGGGGTGATGCCGGTTAGGAGGGGAGGCATGGCAGCGAAGTTCCTTCCCAGCGCGGTGCTGGGCAATTCCCGGCTCCTGGTGACCCTGGCGGGAAGCGGCGAGATCCAGCGGCTGTTCTGGCCTCACGTGGACGGCCCGCAGCACGTGGAGCGGCTGCTGGTCGGGATCGGGGTGCCGGGGGAGCCGGTCATCTGGCAGGACGACCCGAGTTGGCAGTGCGAGCAGGCCTACGAGCCGGACCAGAACGTGCTGGTTACCGTGGCCCGGCATCCCCGGGGGCTGGCGGTCCGGACCGTGGAGGCCGCGGTGCCGGACCTGGATATCCTCGTGCGGCAGGTGACCGTCACCAACGCCGGCCGGGAGCGGCTTCCGGTGCGGTACGCCCTCTACCAGTGGCTCCGGGTTGACGAGAACCCGCTCCACAACACGGCGCTCTACGACGAGGGGAGCGACAGCCTCGTCCACTACCGCCGGGATGTCTTTGTGGCCCTGGGCGCCGACCGGCCCCTGGCCGCCGCGGGGGTGGGGCCATCCGAGGCGGTCCTTGCCGCGGCCACGGCCCAGGACCTGGCCGGCACGGCCCTCATCCTGCACGGCGATGTGGCAGCGGCGGGCCTTTGGGACCTGGGGACCCTGGCGCCGGGGGAGTCGGCGGGGTTGGCCCTCTTCTGGGCCCTGGGGTCCAACATCGGCCAGGTCCGGAAGCTTCTGGCCGCGGCCCGGCGGGAGGGGGCGGAGAAGCTTCTGGCAGAGACCCGGCGGTACTGGGCCGGCTGGCTCCGCCGGGCCCGGCCCCTGGCGGTGCCGGGCGACGGGGGAGAAGCAGCGGCGCCCGCCCCTGGGCGTACGGCCCTGCCGGGCCTGGCGGCAGAGCCGGCGGCCGCCCCGGCGCGCCCGGCTCTTCCCGGTCTGCCGGCCCAGCCGGCGGCCCCCGGGCAGGTGGCAGAGCTGTACCGGCGCTCCCTGCTGGTCTTTAAACTGATGACCGACGCCGGCACCGGCGCGGTGATCGCCGCGCCGGAGTGCGACCCGGCCTACCGCTACTGCGGCGGTTACGGCTTTTGCTGGGGGCGGGATGCCGCCTACGTGACGGTGGCCATGGACCGGGCCGGGCTCCATGACCTCGCCGGGGCCTTCTACCGGTGGGCCCTCGGCACCCAGGAGCCGGAGGGGTGGTGGATGCACCGGCACCACACCACCGGCCAGTGGGGCTCCTCCTGGGGGCTCATCCAGACCGACGAGACGGGGTCGATCCTCTACGGCATGGCGGTCCATGCCCGGCTCCACGGTGGGGCGGCCTTCGCCCGGGAGGTCTGGCCAGCGGTCCGGCGGGCCGCGGCGTGGCTCCTCCGGAACCTCGACCCGGAGACGGGCCTGCCCCGGCCGGCGGTGGACCTCTGGGAGGAGCGGGTGGGGGTCCACACGTACTCCGCCGCTGCTGCGGCCGCCGGCCTCCGGGCGGCGGCGGAACTGGCCGGTCTGGCCGGGGAGGAGGCCGCCGGAGACCAGTACCGCCGGGCTGCGGAGGCCCTTCGGTCTGCCATCTGGCGGGAGTGCGTCCGGGACGGGGTCTTTCTCCGGGGCCGGTACCTCCAGATTGCGAAGGACGCCTACCTGGCCCTCAGGGCCGCCGGGGAGCCGGTGCGGGAGCGGCCGGGGGTGCTGGGACGCACCCTCTGGGAGCGGGTCTGGGACCCGGTGATGGATGCCAGCCTCCTGGGGCTGGCCTATCCCTTCGCCGTGGCCGACCCCGGCGACCCGGTGATGGCCCGGACCGTCCGGCGGGTGGTGGAGGCCCTCTGGGTTCCCGGGGTCGGCGGGCTCCGGCGCTACGAGGACGACCCCTACCGGGGCGGCAATCCCTGGGTGCTCACCACCCTCTGGCTCGGCCTTTACGCCGTCCGGGCGGGGGATGGGGATCTCGCCCGGCAGATCCTGGACTGGGCGGTGACCCGGCGGACAGCGACGGGGCTCCTCCCCGAGCAGGTGGATCCCCGGACCGGGGGCCCGGCCTGGGTGGTGCCCCTCACCTGGTCCCACGCCATGTACGTGCTGCTGGCCCTGGACCTGTACGGCGGCCGGGAGCCCCGGCCGGCTCCGGTGCCCTGACCGCCCTTGCGCGGCCGCTGCCGGGCGTTGATGGCTGCCCTTGGATGGGAGACGGCCAGGATAGCCGTCACCGGATCAAAGGCCGGGAGGTGCCCTGGGCACCTCCCGGCCCGCTTCTTGGTACCGGCGCCTGCCGTGGTGCCCCCGGCTCGCCGCTGGCGCCGGCTCGTCGCGGCTACTGTGCTACCGACCACTCCCCGCCGGTCGATGACCCCCTGCCGTGCGCCCGGCCTCCGGCAGGAGCCCCGGGGCGCTCTGCCGAATGCCATCTCTGCTTTGCCAACGCACCGAATCTTGACACACCATGGGGGCTGTGCGATGCCGCGGCGACGATTCCGCACCCTTCTCTCTTTCCTGGCGCCTGCCCTTCTGCTGGTTACCGCCGCGGTTCTGGGGGGTTGCCTCCTCCGCCCCGGGGACGGCCAGGGCGGGCCGGCCGGGGCGCCAAGTGGGGCGCCAGGGCCCGCACCGGAGACGGCCCCCGGCCCGGCTCGCCCGGTCACGAGACCGGTGACGATCCTGGTCTGCGCGGCGGCCTCCCTCCAGGAGGCCCTGGAGGCCGCAGCCGCGGAGTTTTCCCGGGAGCGGCCGGAGATCCGGGTGCAGTTCAGCTTCGGCTCCTCCGGTGCCCTGGCCCGGCAGATCCTCGCCGGGGCACCCGCGGACCTGTTCATCGCCGCCGGCGAGCCGCCCATGGAGTGGCTGATCCGGGAGGGGCTGGTGGACCCCGCTGCGGTCCGGTCCCTCGCCGGCAACCAGGTGGTGCTCATCGTCCCCCGGGAGGGCGCCGCCGGGGCTGGCCCGGCGGAGGGTGCCACCGGGGCCGGATTGCCGGGGGGTCGTCCCGGGGCCGGCTCGCCGGGGGGCGGCCCGGGTCCCGGCGCCCCGCCCCTGGTCCGGGGCTGGGAGGATCTCCGGGACGAGCGGGTGCGGCCCGTGGCCATGGGTGACCCGGCGCACGTTCCGGCCGGGGAGTACGGCAAGCAGGTGCTGGAGCACCTGGGCCTGTGGGAGGCGGTGGCTCCCCGGCTGGTCCTCGACCCGGACGTGCGGGCGGTGCTCTACCACGTGGCGGCGGGCGCGGCTCGGGCGGGGATCGTCTACCGCACCGACGCCGCTGGCTCCGACCAGGTGCAGATCGTCGCCCACGCGCCACCTGGCAGCCACCGGCCGGTGGTCTACCCCCTGGCGGTGCTGCCGGGGTCCCGGCACCGGGCGGCGGCCGAGGCTTTTGCCAGCTTTCTCTTTTCGGACCGGGGGCAGGCGCTGTTCCAGCAGCACGGTTTCTTGCCGGGGAAGTGATCCGATGCCCGTCTGGAGCACCCTTCGGATCTCGCTGCTCATCGCCCTGGGCGCCACCGCGGTCGCGGTGGCCGCCGGCCTGCCGCTCGCCCTGGCCCTCGCCCGGCCCCGGTGGCGGGGCCGCCGGGCGGTGGAGATCCTGGTCACCCTGCCTCTGGCCCTGCCCCCCACGGTGCTGGGGTATTACCTGCTCCGGCTCATCGGCCGCTCCGGGCCCGTGGGGTGGCTCACCCAGCGCTTTTTCGGCGGCACCCTGATCTTCACCCCCGTGGCGGCGGTCCTGGCCGCCGCGGTGGTCAGCCTGCCCCTCTTTGTCCAGGCGGCCCGCAGCGCCCTGGAGGAAGTACCGGGGGAGGTGCTGGAGGCGGCGGCCCTGGACGGCGCCGGGCCCTGGGACCGGTTCCGGCACATCACCCTCCCCCTGGCCTGGCCGGGGATCTGCACCGGGGTGCTCCTCGCCTTCCTCCGCTCCCTCGGGGAGTTCGGCGCCACCCTGATGGTCGCCGGCAACATCCCCGGCCGCACCCAGACCCTGGCGATGGCCATCTACACCGCCGTCCAGGCGGGGGAGGAGGCCCTGGCCGCCCGGCTCGCCCTGCTCCTCGTGGCCCTGGCGGGGGTCGCCCTTTGGGCGGGGATGCGGTGGCGGCGCCCCGGGGCCGGAGGGATCGCCTTCGGGAGCCGGTGGCTGTGAGCCGGGCGGTGCAGCCTGGGTCTCATGCACCCCGCAGGACCAGCCCGGGCCGCAGCGACCGCCAGTAGAGTTGTGCGGTGCCCGCGAAAGCGACTCCGTAGAGCACCAGGTAGGCGGCGGCCACCATCCAGCCGTAGTGCAGGACGGACCGCATCATGAGGGTGGAGAGGGCCTGCATGGCAAAGGTGGAGTGAACGACGCCCACCACAAAGGGCACGGAGAAGATCACCGCCGCCTGGCCAAGGGCGAGCCGCTTCAGTTCCTTCTGGCTCATCCCCAGTTGCCCCAGCCGCTGGAAGTACCGCCGGTCGTCCTCGATCTCGGTGAAGAGCCGGAAGTAGATCTGGCTGAAGGCGGCGGCGAAAAAGACCAGCGAGATGAAGAGGCCGATGAAGAGGACCGTCCCCAGGGCCGACGCGGCGCCCAGGTACGCATCCAGCTTGGCGGAGAAGGGGAGCGGCCCGCTTCCCGTGAAGTAGGTCCGGAAGAAGTAGGGCCCGAGTTCTTTCAGTGCCTGCTCCATCGCCCTGCCCTTCCAGCCTGGGCCTGTCCAGAGAGCCAGATGGAGCCGCTCTGCCGCCGGGGTCCGCTCCACCAGGGCAGCGAAGGTGCTGTCGTCGAGGACCAGGGTGTAATCGGCCGGCAGGGGATTGAGCAGCCGGCCCCCCATGTCATCCCAGACCTGGAGGGGGATGCGCTCCTCGCCCACCGTCAGCTCTGCCGCTTTTGGCCCCTCTGGGCGGGTGCCGCCCGGGGGGATATACGGGTGAATCAGGATCGCTTCGCCCGGCTTCACCGGGGGAAGGGTTTCCCCTCTGGGGCGCTCGATCGTGGCGTAGAGGCTGTAGGGGGCCAGGGTGACCGCGTTCTCTCCAAGCTTTCCGGTTCGGGTGGTCAGCTTCCGGTACGTGAGGCCGGCGACGCCGTGCTTCTCCAGCACCGCCTCCACCCGGGCGGCTGCGGCCGCGGCGTCGCTTTCGCTGGGAAGCACCAGCTGGATGGCCATGGGGGTGTTGTCCACCGCTGCCTGGACAAAGACGACGTAGGTGGACAGGCCGGTGCCCATGGCGGTCAGAATGACCGCCAGCGTCACCGCCACGGTCCCGAGGGCCCGGTAGTTCTCCTGGATCTTGTAGGCGAGGTGGCTGACGGTCAGGAAGGGGCCGGGCCGGTAGAAGATCCGCTCCCGACGGCGGAGCCAGGCGAGGGCGGCGACCAACCCCGCGCGCATCAAGAGGTACGTGCCAACCGTGACCATGACGGTGACCGGCACGACGCCAACGATGACCACCATCGGACGGGGGACGGCGGCCCAGGCGTATCCACCCAGGCACAGGGTGAGCCCCAGGGCGGCCTGCCATCGGGAGAAGGTCGGGTACGCCTTTGGCTGGCGCCGGGCCCGGAGGAGTTGCACGGGGTTCTTCATCACCACCGCTCGGAGCGAAGCCACGGAGACCACCAGAAAGATGGCGCCGAAGACGAGGATGGTGTGGCCCCAGACCCTGGGTCCGGCGTAGACGGGGATCGGCTCCTGGAGCGGGAACAGGGCGGAGATGGCCAGGAAGAACAGCCTCAGGAAGAGGAGGCCTGCGGCGAGGCCCCCGGCGAGCGCCACCCCACCGATCAGCAGCCCTTCGACCAGAATGAGCGTGAGGAGCTGGGTCCGGGAGAGCCCCATCAGGCTCAGGAGGCCGAACTCCTTCACCCGGGAGTGGACGAAGGCTGCGTTGGCGACAAGGAGGGAGCCGAAGGAGAAGACGGCGATGACCACGTTTGCCGCCTTGAGCCCCCTTGCCACAAAGGCGGCGGCGGAGTCGGGAACGCCGCCCTGCACGTCGGGGTGGTAGATGAGGGCGCTGTGGAGGAAGTAGATCATCACCGCAGTGGCAGCGCTGGCCACGTACGCCAGATACCGCCGCCGGCTCCGCCAGAGGTTACGCGCCGCCAACTGCCACAGACTCATCGGTTTCCCCTCCGATCAGGGCCAGCGCGTCCAGGATTCGCTGGAAGAACGCCGGCCGGCTTTCGCCCCGCCGCAGCTCGCTGTAGATCCGCCCGTCCCGGATGAAGAGAATCCGGCGGCAGAAGCTAGCGGCGAAGGGGTCATGGGTGACCATGACGATGGTCGCCCCGTTCTGGTTGAGCAGAGTCAGGACCTCCATCAGGTCCCGGGCGGAGCGGGAGTCGAGGTTCCCCGTCGGCTCGTCCGCCAGGACGATGGCCGGCTCGTGGACGATGGCCCGGGCGGCCGCCGTCCGCTGCTGCTGCCCCCCGGAGACCTCGTAGGGGTATTTGTCCAGGATGCCGGTGAGCCCCAGTTGCCGGGCGACCTCCTCGACCCGGGCCCGGATGGCGGCCGGGGGCCGGCGGTCCAGGACCAGGGGGAGGGCGATGTTCTCCCGGATGGTGAGGCTGTCCAGGAGGTTGTAGTCCTGGAAGATGAAGCCGAGCCGCCGGCGGCGGAAGAGGGCCAGCTCGTCGTTCCGGAGGGTGGCGGTGTTCCGCCCCTCGATGATAACCGTGCCGGCGGTGGGCTGGTCGATGGTGGCCAGGAGGTTGAGAAGGGTGGTCTTGCCGCTTCCCGAGGGACCCATGATCCCGAGGAATTCACCCCTCTCCACCTCAAGGGAGAGGTTGTCGACGGCCCGGGTGGCCACCTGGCCCCGGCTGCCGTAGATCTTGGTCAGGCCCTGGGCCTGCAGCACGAACATGAGTCTGTGCCTCCCCTGGGAGATTGTCACAGTCCGGCGGATGGTCGCCGTCCAGGAGATTGTCGCCGTCTGGCGACTGTCACCGCCAGAGTACCGCAGCGGGCGGCGGTGCTGCCATCGATCTGGCTTACACCGCCGCCCGGATGGCTTACAGGTTTGTCACCTTGGATGTCACATTCTGCGGGTGCGTGCCGCATCGTCTGCCGGCGTTTCCTGCTGCGTGCGCCGGCGTTCATTGCTACCGGTTCTGGCCCGTGCCCGGGCCCGCGGCCTGCCCCGGCAGGCCGGCTCCCGGCGGGCGGTTCGCCCCCAGCAGGACCGGCTCGAGACCGGTGAAGGTGGTGGGCCGGGGGGCAAAGCGCAGGAAGACCCGGGTCCCCTCCCCGGGCCGGGACTGGAGGGCGATGCTGTGACCAAGGCGCCGGCAGGCCTCCCGGGCCAGGTAGAGGCCCAGGCCGGTGGACTGGGGGAAGCGCCGGCCGTTCTCCCCGGTGTAGAAGGGGTCGAAGACCCGGCCCAGGTCCTCCGGCGGGATGCCGATGCCGCTATCTGCCACCTCGAGCACCGTCTCGTCGCCGGCCCGCCGGAGCCGGAAGGTCACCTGCCCTTCGCCGTCGGGCCGGGCCGAATACTTGATGGCGTTGGAAACCACCTGTTCCAGCACGAACCGGAGCCACTTGGGGTCGCTCCGGACGACCCAGCCCCCGGGGGGAGCCGGCTCCTCCAGGTCCAGCCGGGGGTAGACCCGGTGGGCAATGAAGGCCCGCTTCTGGTCGCTCAGGAGCCGCCGGATGAGGGCGACCAGGTCGACCTCCTCCGCCCGGAAGTCCGCGGCAAAGTCCTCCAGCCGGATCCGGTTCAAGAGCGCCTGCAAGGCGTGCTGGAGCCGCCGGTTCTCCTCCTCAATACTGCGGAGGAAGGGCTCAAGGTCCGGCGGCACCGGCTGCTGCCGGGCCTTCTGGAGTTCGAGGTCGATTACCGCCACCGGGGTTTTCATGTGGTGGGCCCACTGGCTGAGGAACCGGAGGTTCTGCTGAGCCCGTTCCCGCTCGGCGGCGAGTTCGGCCCGGAGCCGGCCGTAGAGCCCCGCCCAGGCCTCGGCGAAGGCCTGCTGCTCCAGGGTGCGGGGCTCGGGCAGGAGCGCCAGGTCGTCCAAAGGCTGGTCCGGCCCCGGCGGGACCAGGTGGCGCAGAAAGGCGGCCTGCCTGAGGTAGTCGGCGATGAGGAAAAAGAGCAGCCCCACCATCCCCAAGAGCCAGAGGTAGAGGAGGTTGGCCCGCTGCAGGGAGGCTCCGGAGAGGCGGAGGTCGAGCTGAACCACGGTGACGATGAGAAGGCCGAAGGCCCCGTAGATCCCGATGTAAAGGGCCCGGTCCCGGAGAAAGGCCCCCAGCTTCATGGCTCCCGGCCCTCCTGCGAGGGCTGTGCGGCCGGGCCGGGGGCGCCGGGGCCCCAGGAGTCGCTCACGGCGATCAGCCGGTAGCCCTGCCCCCGCTTGGTCTCGATGGCATGGGGGAGCCCGAGTTCCTCCAGGCGCCGGCGGACCCGGGCGACGTTCACCGTCAGGGTGTTGTCGTCGACAAAGTCGACGTCGTCCCAGAGGGCCTCCAGTAGCTCCTCCCGGCTGACGATGGTCCCGGCCCGCTCGGCGAGCAGCCACAGCAGCCGGAACTCCCGGGGACTTAGCTCCACCTCCCGGTCGCCCCGGCTGACCCGGTTGGTGGCGCGGCTCAGCCAGAGATCGCCGACCCGGAGGACCTCCGGGTCCCGGGCCAGGGCGTACTCCCCGTAGGCCCGGCGCAGGGCGCTCCGGACCTTGGCCACCACCAGCTCCAGGTTGAAAGGTTTGGTGATATAGTCGTCTCCGCCGTGCTCCAGGGCCCGGATCTGGTCCAGGTCCCCGTCCCGGGCGGAGATGAAGAGGATCGGCACCTTGGAGACGGTCCGGATCTGCCGGCACCAGTAGTAGCCGTCGAACCGGGGGAGGTGGATGTCCAGGAGCACCAGGTCCGGTCGGAGGGCGAGAAACTCCTCCTTTACCCGGCTGAAGTCCCGGACCTGGGAGACCGCGTAGCCGTACCGCTCTAGCTCCGCGGCGAGGATGCCGGCGATCTTCGGGTCATCCTCCACCAGCAGGATGTGATACCGCTGCTCCTCCATGGGGGCACCTCCACGAGTAACGGCCCGGGCGGGGCCTGTGGCGTCGCAGCCACGGTGGCCCCGGCCGGGACGTTGTGTCTGTGCCAGTTGTGTTTCAGGTCTTTGCTTCGCTGTGACGCCCTCCCGATCCTGGTAGGGGCAAAGGGGGGCCAGACTGGCCCCTGCTAAGGATAGAGGCCCGGAACCGGCCGGGCTGCTCAAACGGTGCCCGTCTGCCCCCTTGACCGGTCCGCCGGCCAGTGCGATAATCTGTTCCGTTGGGAACGTTCCTCCCGGAACGATATCGAACGCCGGGTGGAACCGCGTGCTCGGTGGAGGCACCGTGGGGCAGGGAGGGCCTGGCGATGGCGGGCAATCCGGAGCGGCTGGTCGACTTGCTGCAGGAGGTGGCCAGGGGCCTTCATGAGGAGGTCCGGGAGGTCGTTCAGGGGAGCGGGCTTCCGTACTCCAGCCTGGTGATCGCCCGGGCGATGAAGGAGCACCCGGAGATTACCCTGAGCGACCTGGCCCGGAGGACCGGGCTGGCCAAGTCCCATGTCTCCAGGACCATCGACGAGCTGGTCCGCCGGGGGTACGTGGAGAAGCGACCCGATCCCCGGGACCAGCGGCGGGTCCGGCTGACCCTGACCGAGGGAGCCCATGGCCATTTCCGGGCGCTCCGGGAGGCGGTTCGCCGCCGCCTGGCGGAGGTGGTCGCCACGGTGCCGGAAGAGCAGCTGGGCGCCCTGGTGACGGGGCTGCAGATTCTCCAGTCGGCTCTGGAGAGGGCCAGAAGCAGAAGGGGCGAGTCGGGTGACAGAGGTCATTCGGGTTGAGGGTCTGGTCAAGCGCTTCGGCGATTTCACTGCCGTCGATGGCGTCAGCTTCACCGTCCAGCAGGGGGAGATCTTCGGCTTCCTCGGCCCCAACGGCGCGGGGAAGTCGACGACCATCAAGATCCTCTCGACGCTCCTGAAGCCCACCAGCGGCACGGCGATCCTGGCCGGTTACGACGTGGTCCGCCAGCCCAACGAGGTCCGCCAGTCCATCGGCATGGTCTTTCAGGACCCCGCGCTGGACAACCGGCTCACCGCGGAGGAGCACCTGATCCTCCACGCCATGCTCTACAACGTCCCCCGGTCGGTGCTGGCCGAGCGGATCGATCAGGTGCTGAAGATGGTGGGCCTTGCAGACCGGCGGAAGTCCCTCGTCCGCACCTTCTCCGGCGGGATGCGCCGACGGCTGGAGATCGCCCGGGGGCTCCTGCACCACCCGAAGGTGCTCTTCCTGGACGAGCCCACCGTGGGACTGGACCCCCAGACCCGGGCCGCCATCTGGGAGCATGTCCGGCGGCTCCGGGATGAGATCGGCGTCACCGTCTTCATGACCACCCACTACATGGACGAGGCGGAGAACTGCGACCGCATCGCGATCATCGACCACGGGAAGATCCAGGCCATCGACACTCCGGCCGCGCTGAAGCGCCGGATCGGCGGCGACCTGATCATCGTCACCGGCGACCCGGGGCTCCAGGAGGACCTGGCCGCCCGGTACGGCGTGGAGGTGCGGCGGGTTGGCAACGAACTCCACTTCCAGGTGGCCGCCGGTGCGGAGTTTGTGCCCAGGGTGGTCGCCGACTTCCCAGGGCGGATCCGGTCGATCCAGGTCAAGCAGCCGAGCCTCGATGACGTCTTCCTGCAGCTAACGGGCCGGGCCATCCGGGACGAAGAGGCATCGGAACTCGACTTGATGCGCCAGCATGCGCGGCGGGTCTGGGGAGGTCGGCGCTGACGATGCACGTGGCAAGGGCCATCTACACCATCTGGCTCCGGGAGTTCAAGGTCTTCGTCCGGGAGCGTTCCCGGATCGTGGGAATGATCGGCCAGCCGCTTCTCTACCTTTTGATCGTCGGCACCGGCATCTCCAGCGGGATGAGCCTCAACAACGCCCCGGGCGGGATGGACTACCTGAAGTTCATGTACCCGGGGATCATCGGCATGTCGGTGCTCTTTACCTCCATCTTCTCCGGGGCCTCGATCATCTGGGACCGGGAGTTTGGCTTCCTGAAGGAGGTTCTGGTCGCCCCGGTGCCCCGGTGGGCGGTGGCCGTGGGCAAGATCCTGGGCGGAGCGACGGTGGCCTCTATCCAGTCCGCCATCCTCGCGGCCCTGGCCCCTGTTGCGGGCATCTCCCTCTCCGTCGGGGTAATGGTGAAGCTCCTGTTGCTGTCGTTTCTCACCAGCCTGGCGGTGACGAGCCTCGGGGTGGCCATCGCCGCTCGGATGGAGTCGATGCAGGGCTTCCAGATGATCATGAACTTCCTGGTGATGCCTCTCTACTTCCTGAGCGGCGGCATGTTCCCGGTCCAGTCGGCGCCTGCCTGGATGCAGAAACTGATGCTGGTCGATCCCCTCACCTACGGGGTGGACGCCCTCCGCCAGGTCGCCTTCTCCCACACCACGGTGGAGCTGGCGCCGGGCCTTTCCGCACCCCTGGTGGAGATCGCCCGGAGCGGGGGCCTGATCCGGTGGGACCTCGGGGTGGACGTGGCGGTGATGGCCGCGGTCACCCTGGTGCTGGCGGCGGCCGCGGCAGTCAGCTTCAGCCGGGCGGAGTAGCCGGTGCCATTGCCGGGGCTGGACGGGGGTGCGCCCGGGACTGGCGCGGGAGGACAAACAATAGGCGCGGGTCGGGACAGGGCCTCTTCCGGGGAGACCCTGTCCCAATCCGCGCGCGTACCTGTCTGTTCCGCGCCTGCTCGCTCCGCGCTTACCTACCCGCCCTGCGCTGCCCTACTCCGCACCTGCCTGCCCGCCCTGCGCCTTGCCATCCGCCCCGCTCTCCTCAAGCCGCTCCAGGAGCCAGAGGCGCAGCACCGCCGCGTGGCTGTGCTCGGGGTCCCTGGCCGCGGTCAGCAGGACCACCGGCCCCCGCTGGCAGGCCGCCAGGGCTTCCGCCACCGCCGCCTGGGGTGCGGCGTCCAGTTCCATCCGGTAGCGGAGGGGAAACTCCGGCCACCGGGCTTCCCGGTCGCCGTGGAGCCAGCGCCGCAGCTCGCTGCTCGGGGTCAGATCCCGCCACCAGGCATCCCAGGGTGCTTTTTCCTTGGGAATCCCCCGGGGCCAGAGCCGGTCCACCAGCACCCGGTACCCCGGGGGCAGGTCGGAGTCGTAGACGCGGCCGAGGTGGATCGTGGCTGCCGTTGTCCTCACCCCCCTACCTCGTCTGCGGCCGTTGTCCGGCCCTCGTCCGACTCTTCTCCATGTGTTTTCCGCTTCGTGCCCGTCCAGTATCCCGTGCCCCGGCTGCCGCCGGACCGCAGCTTCCCACTTCTTTCCTTCGCCGCCGCACCGGGGGGTTCCCTGCACTCCCTTGCGATGGGATGTTTCAACCCCAGGTCGAACACATCGACCTGCTGGTGATCGGCCGGTCTGAAACGGACCGCGCGGTATGGCTGCCTTGACGCCGGGCACAGAAATCGGGAGAATGCGAGATAGGAATATTACGATCTGCTTTCGCCGACGCCTGCCCCGCGGGAGGGCAGGCTACGTCATGGAGGCTACGGGGGGGAGTTCTGTGCACCGAAGGCGATGGGTTTCCTTGGTCATGAGCCTGGCGGCGGCGGTGGTGCTGGCCGCCTGCGGCGGAGCTGGCCCCGGGACCGACGGGACCCACACCCCGGGGGAGGGAGCTGGGACCGGCCGGGAGCGGCTGAAGGTGGTGACCAGCGTCTACCCTCTCTACTTCTTTACCCGCACGGTGGGTGGCGATCGGGTCGAGGTGGTCAGCCTGGTGCCCCCCGGCGCCGAACCCCACGGCTGGGAGCCGCGGGCTTCCGACCTCAAGATCCTGAACAGCGCCCGGGTCTTCGTCTACAACGGCGCGGGCCTCGAGCCCTGGGTCGACCGGGTGCTCAAGAGCCTTGACAACAAGGAACTGATCACCGTTGACACCAGTGCGGGCCTGCCGCTCCTGACTGGCAGCGGCGAAGACGGGCATGAGTCTGGCGACTACGACCCCCACATCTGGCTGGACCCGGTCCTGGCGCAGGAGCAGGTGAAACGGATCGCAGCGGCGCTTGCCCAGGCTGACCCGGCCGGGAAGGATACTTACGAGGCGAACGCGCAGGCCCTGATCGCGGAACTGGCTGCATTGGACCGGGAGTATCAGGCCCTGTCCGCCTGCCCGCGCCGGGAGATCGTCGTCACCCACGCCTTCTTCGGCTACCCGGCGCGCCGCTACGGGCTGGTGCAGGTGCCGATCGTGGCCAGCCTCTCGCCGGAGGCAGAGCCGACCCCGAAGCAGATGGCCGAGTTGGTGCGGCTCGTCCGGGAGCGTAACGTCCGCTCCATCTTTGTTGAGACCCTGGTCAGCGACCGGGTGGGCAGGGTGCTGGCCCAGGAGACCGGGGCTCAGGTGCTGGTCCTCAACCCCATCGAAGGGCTCACCCCGGAGGAGGAGGCCCAGGGCAAGGACTACCTTGCCCTGATGCGGGAGAATCTGGCCAACCTCAGGAAGGCTCTGGAGTGCGGCGAGTAGCAGCGGGGTAGTTACCCTCCCGTACGCCACATCGGTCACCCCCCGCACCCGCGGGGGGTTGTCGTGTTTGCAGGAATTTCGAATGGGTTGGGGAAAAAGAAAAAGTTACGACTGGGGAAACCAGCGGTCCTGTGGCGACGTCTCTTCCCTGGGTCCGCTCCTACGACAGACAAGTGGGTCTCCCGATGGGTGTACTTCCACGGCGGGTGCGCTTATAGAGCGGGTGCGCTTGAACTGCGGGTGTGCTCCCACGTGCGCTACTACGGCGTGGTCGAGGGGGGATACGGTGCCCCGGCGGCGTCCGGCCCACCCGGTCCTCCGCGCGATCGTTCCCAGGGCTCTTCCTGCAGCCCTGGGGCTGCTACTATTGGCCGGCTGCACCCGGCTGCCGGAGCGAAAAGTGCCCGCCACACCGGTGCCGGTGGCGGGGG
The DNA here is from genome assembly GCA_021890795.1 of Bacillota bacterium. GTDB lineage: Bacteria > Bacillota > Sulfobacillia > Symbiobacteriales > ZC4RG38 > ZC4RG38. The sequence continues at coordinate 29,194 of JAKKUO010000026.1, forward strand.
GGAGCGGGGACGTCATCACCATCCGGGTGCTGGGCCGGGATAACCCGGCCCTGGATGTCCACATCGCCGCCTTCTACGGCGCTTACCCGCACTACCGGTTGCGGAAGCTGCGGCGCCCCCGGGGGTGGCCTGGGGGGAGTTCGCCCGCCTGCAGATCCGGGGGGGCAAGGTGGACGTCATCGACGGCCCGACCCCGGCTCTGGTGGCCGAAGGGATGATGGTGGAGGGGCAGCGGCAGGAGATCGCCACCCTCCGGAGCCGGGGGGCGAGTCCGGGGCAGATCGCCGGCCTTTACCTGGTGGAGGGGCTGGTCCTGGCCGGGGTGGCCCTGGCCCTGGGCCTGCCCCTGGGGGCGCTCCTCGCCCGGGCCATGGGGGCGGTGGCGGGGTTCCTCCAGTTCGTCCGGCGGACCCAGCCGCCCCTGCTCCTCTCCGGTGCCTTCTGGGGCTACGGCCTGGCCGCCGCCGGCCTGGCCGCCCTGGCCTACCGGCTCCCCGCCCTCCCCGCAGCCCGGCAGAGCATCGTCGCGCAGAAGCAGGAGGCGGCCCGGCGGCTCACCAGGCCCCTCTGGAGCCGCCTGGGGCTGGACTTCCTGCTTCTTGGGCTGGCGGGGTAGAGCTACTACACCCTCGCCCGCCCGGGGGCCGGAGCCCTGATCCCTCTGGTACCCGGAGGGGTGGGGGAGGTCTGGGCGCCGGCAGCGGCCCCGGGGGCGGCCGGATCGGCCGCCGCAGCGGGGCCGGGGGCGGCCGGGGGGCCGGCGGTGGGAACCCGGCTGATAGAACCCCTCCATCTGGTGGCGCCCTTTCTCCTGGTCCTGGGGGGAGGGCTCTTCCTCCTGCGCCTGGTACCCCTGTTGGCGGGGCTTGGGGCCCGACTGGCCGAGCGGGGGCGGGGGACGGCCCTCTACCTCGCCCTGGTCCAGCTAAGCCGCGCGGGGTTCCTCATCGCCGCCGGGGTCTCGGTGCTGGGGTTCTGGCTGCACGCTGCCCTGGGGGCAGGGGCCCGGGTGGTCCAGTTCGGCGCGCTCCGGGCCATGGGGCTCGGCCGCTGGCAGCTCACCGCCGCGGTGGCCCTGGAGCAGGGCCTGGCGGTCCACCCCGCCCTTCCGGATCGAGGAAGCGGCGGCGGACCGGGCCCGGCTCTACCTGGTCCTGCTCCTGATGCTGGCCGGGGCGGTGGCCGGGCTGGGGGTCGCCCTGGGGCGGCTGCGGG